>CAJYTF010000025.1 GCA_913777665.1 uncultured Myroides sp. | reverse complement strand
GTAACCCGAAATAACTCCGATTTGCTTTAAAGCAGTACCGGTTTCGTATTTGCCCATATCTACACTGCCGCCCCAACATTGCGTTACATTTACAATTTTTACGCCACGATCTATGGCTTTTTGCAGGGTATTAATAAACCAAAACTGGGTTGGTGCGTTGCCAGATCCGAAGGTTTCTAAAACAATTCCTTTTAAATTGGGTATGTTCAAGATTGCTTCCAATACGTTTTGAGTAATCCCCGGAAAAATCTTAAGAATAAACACATTGGCGTCTAATTCTTTCTGAATGATTAATTGGTTTGATTCATAAAAATCGTCCAACAAATGTTCGTTTATTTTTAAATGCACGCCACTTTCTGCCAAATGCGGTAAATTGGGCGATGTAAAGGCGTTGAAATGTTCGGCCGAAATTTTAGTGGTTCTATTCCCCCTGTACAACTTGTATTCAAAATACAAACCAACTTCTTTTATAACGGGAATTTTATTTTGATGAAGCGATGCAATTTGTATTGCGGTAATTAAATTCTCTTTAGCGTCGGTACGAAGATCGCCAATTGGAAGTTGCGAACCAGTTAATATTACCGGTTTTGAAAGATTTTTCAGCATAAAACTCAATGCAGATGCGGTGTACGACATGGTATCTGATCCGTGCAAAACCACAAAACCATCGAAATCTTCATAATTTTTTTCGACAACTTCGGCAATCGTGATCCAATGTTCCGGATTCATATCAGAAGAATCGATCGGATCTTCGAAAGAATACGTATCAATGGTGCAATCTAATAACTGTAATTCGGGAATACGCTCTAACAGCTGGTTAAAGTTAAAGGCTTTTAAGGCACCGGTTTCAAAATCTTTAACCATGCCTATTGTACCGCCCGTGTAAATTAAAAGAATAGCCGGTTTATGCATTTTGTAACTTTAATTTGTTAACCACCGGGTTGGCGTACATTTCTAAAAATGTATCAACCATAGGTTCATTGCCTTTGTCTAATTTTAATTCTAAACGGCGTAAAAACAATTGCTTTTCCTTGTCGGTATATTCATTGGCAAAACGGTCGGTATCGTTCAATAAATCGTATGCAATGTAATTGGTTGGCCACAGTTTGTAATTCGAAATAATCTTCTCGTCGATCACTTTTGCAAGCATTTGAATTTGCTTGTTTACGTTGGTGGTTTCGTTTTTAATAGTATCCAATTCTGTATTTAAAGGTTTACCTACATGCAAATGAATACGTTTTTTTTGACCTACAACCCCGCTCATTAAATTTAAAAAATCTTCGTTTTTATCTTTAATATACAGCTCGTCTGCCATTTTTGCCATAAGTTGCGGCATTTTTAATTTATCGGTAGGATCGTATTCGTAAGATATGGTTACAGGTACAATACTCAGATTCTTAAAATAATCCATCATAGAATCTTCGTTGCACGCCATGCCAATCATTTTTAAAACGCCTTGATGTGTTGCATCGTTTCCGTCTTTCGTTCTTCCTTCACGCTGTGCGATCCAAACCGAACGATTTTCTTCTTTCAGTAAATGATGCATATATTCTGATAACAGCTTACTGCTTTCTAACAATTCCCGAGGCGACAATCCGCGTTTTACGATAAAATTTCGATTTAACTTGGCAAGATCCATGAACAACTGCTTCTGTACCAGATTATCGCCAACCGCAGAACCGGTCATAATTTTGCCGTGTTCCATTAGCAAAACGTTCAAAAAACTGGTATCTAACAGAATATCGCGATGGTTTGATATGAAAAGATACGATGTATTATCGTCTAAATTTTCAAAACCAGAACTCGATAATCCTTCCGATGTATTTTTTAAAACCTGCTGTAAGGTATGGTAAATAATTTTCGATTGAAAGTCGCGAATGCTGTGGATGCTGTTAACCAATTCGTTAACCTGCGTATCTGAATATTCCGGAAATGTATAATCTATCAACGATTTTACCATAGGATGATGGGCGATATTCTGAAGTACTTTTGGCACTTCTTCATCGTGATAAAAACGTATCGAATCGAATTTAGACATAGTTTGATTTTATTTTCGTAACTGAAACAAATATACTTCCAATTTACAATTTAAAAATGTTTAATGCGTTTTTTGTTGTCTGTTGTGCAATTTCTTCTACCGGCAGGTTATAAATAGCTGCTAATTTTTGCGCAACCAAGGCTACATAACTGCTTTCATTACGTTTGCCGCGGTGTGGTGCGGGTGCCAAATAAGGCGAATCGGTTTCTAAAACGATATGTTCCAACGGAATTTGATCTAAATATTGATCTATTTTTCCGTTTTTAAAGGTTGCTACACCGCCAATTCCCAATTTCATGTTTAAATTCAATGCGCGTTCTGCCTGATTAAAATCGCCCGTGAAGCAATGGAAAACCCCGAATAAATCATCGCTTTTTTCTTGATCTAATACCTCAAAAACGGCATCAAAAGCATCACGACAATGAATATTTATAGGCAAACCTAACTTTTTTGCCCATTGAATTTGTGTTTGAAATGCCTGCTGCTGAATTTTAAGGGTAGATTTATCCCAATACAGGTCAACACCAATTTCGCCCACGGCAACATACGATCCTTTTACTAATTCTTGTTCCACAAAAGACAATTCCTGTTCAAAAGTTTCGGGCTTTACATAACAAGGATGCAAGCCCATCATTAAACGAACGTTCTGTGGATATTGCTGTTGTATTTGCTGCATACCGTTAAAATAAGAAGAATCGATTGCCGGAACAAAGAAATGCTCTACTCCAACAGCAAATGCGCGTTCCATCATCTGAATTCGGTCACTTTCAAATTCCTCACTATATAAGTGGGTATGTGTATCAATTAAAATCATTTTGTCTTTTTAATTTTCTTTTTTTACCACAAAGAACGCATAGATTTTTGCTAACTAAACTATACACTGTTTTAGATAAATTCTATGTTGTTAAATTATATCTACCTATTTTTGCTTTTCAACAGACATTAAATTAATGAACGATATTGTAACTGTATTAGAACAGCAAAATTATTATAGCATTCCATTTCGCATTCGAAAATCGAACCATTTGTATGTACAAGCAAAAGTGAACGGCATTAAAGGTTTGTTTTTGATTGATACCGGAGCATCAAACACCTGTATTGACAGCAACGAAAAATCGTTTTTTAAATTATTGTCAAAAGCTCATAAAGCCAAAGCTTCGGGTGCGGGTTCAAACGATATGCATGCCGAAATTTCTACCGACAATACCATACAATTAGGCAAATGGAAAAAGAACGATATTAACTTAATTCTGCTTGATTTAACGCACGTAAACATTGCCTTAACGGAATACAATTTGCCAAAAGTCCACGGAATTATTGGCAGCGATCTGCTTAAAAACAACGGAGCAATTATTCATTACCCCTTACAATTACTTTTTATTAAGTGATTGCTTTTGCCACTCGGTAGCCACGGTTTCCAATTCGGCATACCAGCTTTCACCGTATTTACGAATTAATGGTTCTTTTAAAAACTTGTAAACGGGCACTTCTAATTCTTTTCCCAATGCACAAGCATCGTCACAAATATGCCAACGGTTGTAATTTACCGCCGAAAACTGCGAATATTCTTTAATACGAATGGGATACAAATGACACGAAATTGGTTTTTTCCATTTAATTAAACCTTCGTTATACGCTTGTTCTATACCGCATAAAGCCGTATTTCCATCAAAAATAACATACGCACATTCCTTGTTGTCGATCAAAGGTGTTTCCAAATCACCATCTTCGCCTACAATCCACGTTCCCTGCTCTTCAATCACGGCAATTCCTTTGGCACGTAAATACGGTTTTATAATTGGGTAAATTTCCTCTAAAATAGCTGTTTCTTCCTTATCTAAAGGCGCACCGGCATCTCCATCCACACAACATTGTCCTTTACACGCTGTTAGGTTACATACAAATTCTTTTTCAAGAACATCGTCTGAAACTATTGTTTTTCCTATCTGAAACATAAATCAATTCATTTGCAGCCGCAAAGTTACAACTATTTACGGTTTTTAAACTGTTACCAAAAATGTAAAAATTATTATTCTTTTTATTGAATCATGAATTTGTTGTAAATTCGTGTACTGCTTTTTGTTAGGGCAAGTTGATTTTGCAATAGGGCTGTTAAATTATCTGGTACTATTTGTTAAAGACTTGCATAACTAATTAAATATTTTGTACTTTCGTTTCCTATTCAACAAAATAAATCAATAATGAAATACGTTACATACATAGTTATAGCTATTGCTATTGCTTTGATTGTATTAAACATTACAAAATTAGATTTTAACAACTTATTTCAAGGCGAAAGTGTTGTAGCTTTAATTTGTATTATTGCCATTTTGTGTGCAGTAATCTTATTGCTTATCTTTAATACTTCAAAAGCAATAGACAATAAAAACAAGTAAAATGTTTGACTGTTTAATAATTGGCGGGGGCGTTTCGGGGGTTTCTTGTGCCTTGGTTTTAGGATCGGCAAATGAAAAACCGTTTGTGAACGATAAAAAAATAGGTATCATTGCCCACCAGAAATCATCAATGTTGCAAGATGCACTGTTTAACAACGCCTACGGAATAGCACCGGGTACTTTAGGAAGCCACTTATTACAACAAACCTTGACCGATTTAAACAATTTATACCCGCACATTAATCAAATTTTAAACGAACGGGTGCTTTCTATAATTAATCACAAAGATTATTTTTTAGTAACTACTACCGAAAATATTTACGAAAGTAAATGTGTAGTTGTTGCTATCAACTCAAGCAATCCTTTTACCATTAACGGTTGTTTGGAACCCTATGTAATTCCGCATGGAAAATCGCTACCGCAGAAAAACCGTATTCAATTAGCAAATAACGATCATCTGGTGTTTGAAAATATTTATGCTGCCGGAACTTTAGCAGGACATCGCAGTCAGTTAGCAATTGCAGCCGGAAGTGGCGCTGCCGTAGCAACCGATATTTTAACTTTGTGGAACAACGGTATTGAAACCCACGCACACGACAGTATTAGGAAGAAGTAAAAATATATAATCATTAAAAAAGCAGGTTTAAAACCTGCTTTTTTAATCTTTTTATTTTAAGAACGAATGTGCTGTAGTGTCTTGATCGTCTTCATTGTTAGCTGCAAAAATGCGCAATTGTTTTAACCAGTAAACAAAGGCAACTGTACAAATAATAATGAAAATCCAATTAAGCAAGTTTGCAACCCACCAGTTTGTTAATTCTAATTTCGCAAACCAGTCCATTGGTACAAACAAAACATCAACGAATAAAAATTGTATCCCGTGAAAGAAAGATGTCCACATAATATTGTTATTAAATTATTTATGTTTAGTTTTAGTTTAATTCTAACTTTGCAACAAAAGTAAAAAAAATTATTAACAACTTATTTACAAAAACAAAATAATATCATTAATGCTTACAAATCTTTTTTCTAAAAGCAGACCTATAGGGTATGTGGTTATAGGGCTAATGCTTTTGGCAACTTACATTTTACATCTTTTAAGCGATTTAAAATGGTTACAGTCGCCAACGGTTGTTATAGAGAAGAGTTTTTTGTTTGTAGTAATGGTTTTTTCGGTTTTGTTGATACAATTTATCACCGTAAAAAACTATCTGGCGGTTAACAACCTGTATTCGTTGTTTTTGTACGCCTGCTTTTTAATTTTGTTTCCTACTTTTTATGATGATGCGCAACTGATTATTGCAAACTTGCTGGTACTTTTAGCTTTGCGAAGAATTATTTCGCTACAAACCTTAAACGAACCAAAAATTAAGATTTTTGATGCCAGCCTTTGGATTTTTGTTGCAACACTTTTTGAATCATGGACAATTCTTTATTTTATAATGATCTATCTGGCAATAATTTGGTACGTGAATCAAGATTACCGCAATTGGATTATTCCGTTGATTGCCTTGTTAACCGTTACTATTTTATTTTACACGTACAGCTTGTTTTACAATATTAATCTGGTGGAATTTTGGACTGATAAATACGATGTTGGTTTCAATTTTAGTTATTTCGAAAACGTTTATCAAAACATCGCGCTTTCTTTTCTGGCTACAATTGCGGTTTTGTTCACCGTTTATCAGTTAACCAATTTAAAAAGTATTGCAACCAACCAACTAACGCTTTACAAAAACATTGTACTTTGTTTTGTAATCGGAGCTGCGATTTATATCATTACCCCGGAAAAATCAAATGGATTATTGGTTTTTACCTTCTTTCCGTTATCAATTATCGGTGGAAATTTCATTGCGAACACACCTATTAAATGGGTTAAAGAAGCTGTATTGGCAACAATTCTTGGAGTAAGTTTATTATTGTTCTTACTAAAATTATAATTTTTCGCCATAAGCCAAATCACCTGCATCGCCAATTCCTGGAATAATGTATTTGTTTTCGTTTAAAGAATCGTCTAAACTGGCAACCCACAAATGAATATTTTCAGGCAAATGTTTCTTTAGATATTCAATTCCTTCGGGTGCGGCAATAACAACGCAAATATGAATTTCCCTTGGATGTTCCTTTTTCATTAACTGATCAAAAACAGCAACCATTGAATGCCCAGTTGCCAACATTGGATCCAACAAAAGCAGACATTTATCTTTAAACGACGGTGCTGCCTGATATTCAACCAGAATTTCTTCGGCTCCGTGTGTTCTGGCGGCAGATACAAATCCGTTTTCAGCATCATCAAAAAAACTCATAAAACCGGTGTGTAAAGCCAATCCGGCGCGAAGTATCGAACACAAAACAACCTCATCTTTAATCAGCATGGTATCCTTTGTCCCAAGCGGCGTGGTAATCGAAGTTTCTGTATACGATAATTTCTTACTTAATTCATAAGCCATGATCTCGCCTATCCGTTCCATATTTTTACGAAAACGCATCGAATCGTTTTGCACATTCACATCGCGCAACTGCGCCAAAAAATGATTTAAAATACTGTTCTGCTCTGATATGTAGTGAATATGCATAAGTTTACCAATGAATTTTGTTGTTGTAAAAGTATTAAAAGTATATTTGTAAATAAAAATTATAACAATGTTTGCAGAATTAGCTTTTCCTGTTTTTGAAAAAAGTATCGAAGATTACCACCAATTTGACGATGTTAACCAACCAATAGCAAACCCTTACGAAAAAGGTTCTATTGAACATTTGCTGTATGCAAAAAACTGGGTTGATACCGTGCAATGGCATTATGAAGATATTATTCGCGATCCGCAGATTGATCCTGTTGCTGCTTTGGTTTTAAAACGTAAAATTGATGCATCGAACCAAGTAAGAACGGATATGGTTGAATATATCGACAGTTATTTTTTAGATAAATACAAAAACGTTCAGGTTAAGCCAAACGCAAAAATTAATACCGAAAGTCCGGCTTGGGCAATGGATCGTTTGTCTATTTTGGCATTAAAGATCTACCACATGCAAGAGGAAGCTACACGCCCAGATGCATCGGCAGATCACCGTGCAAAATGTCAGGCTAAATTAGATGTTCTTTTAGAGCAGAAACAAGATATGTTTACATCGATCAGCCAATTGATTGAAGATATTGAAAACGGCGACAAATTCATGAAAGTTTACAAACAAATGAAGATGTATAACGACGAAGAATTGAATCCGGTATTGTATCAAAATAAAAAATAGTACTGAAGTCAAAAGTTTGAAAGTCGAAAGTCAAATGTTTGTTTTGTCGTTAGACTTTTCAGCATTTGACTTTTAAACTTTTAACTATGAACAAACTTTTAAAAATAGCGCAGGTATTCGTTTTTACCATTTTAATACTTTTAATTGCCGTGTTTATATGGCAGTTTTTCGATGCTTACGCCAAATTACTTTTTATTCCGCTGGGTGTTTTAAGCATTTATTACCTTTTAATTTATCTTTTTGCTAAACTTTTACAGCAAAACCAATCAATTTGGTTTTATGTAGGGATTGTTTTTATAATTATTCCGTTGCTGGCTTTTTCATTGGCTTACAAACCCGTTTTAGAGTTTTCGTACAATATTTTGCAGACTTTAGGCAATTAAAATGAAGCATATTTTAGTAATACGATTATCGGCAATGGGCGATGTTGCTATGACGGTTCCTGTTATACGATCGTTGATTCAGCAGCATAATGATGTAAAAGTCACAGTGGTTTCACGTCCTTTTTTAAAACCTTTTTTTGATGATATGGATCGGGTTGATTTTTTAGGAGTCGATTTAGAAAACCGTCATAAAGGATTTTTTGGAATTTACAGATTATTTAAAGATCTAAAAAAGCTGAAAATTGATTTTGTTGCCGATTTTCATAATGTATTGCGATCTAAAATACTTCGCACTTTTTTTAAATCAAACGGAACAAAAACAGCTTTTACAGATAAAGGCAGAAAAGAAAAAAAGGAATTAACCAAATTAGAAAAAAAAGTATTAAAGCCTATAAAACCAATGGTTGAATGCCATGTTGATACATTAGCACAATTAGGTTTTAAGGTTGATTTATCAAAAATATCTTTCCCAGAAAAACCGGTTTTGTCTGATGAAATTCTGACGGTTACTGCCGAAAAATCAAACAATAAATGGATTGGCATTGCACCTTTTGCACAATATCAAACAAAAGTATATCCAACCGATTTAATGCAGAAGGTTATTTTAGATCTTTCTAAAAATCAAAATCATAAAATTTTCTTGTTTGGTGGAAAAAATGAATTAAATTCGTTAAAAAAGCTACAGCAAAACCTTGAAAACGTTATATTAGTTGCCAATAAACTTACTTTTAAACAAGAATTACAGTTTATTCCGCATTTAGATGTAATGCTTTCAATGGATTCGGGCAACGCGCATATCGCAGCAATGTACGGCATAAAAGTTGTTACGTTGTGGGGAAACACGCATCCGTTTGCAGGTTTTGTACCGTTTAACCAACCGTTAGAAAACAGTTTGATTCCCGATTTAGAGAACTATCCGTTTTTGCCGACATCGGTTTACGGAAATAAAATAGTAACAGGCTACCAAGATGTTATGCAAAGTATAACACCCGAAGAAGTTGTTGCAAAAATTAGTACGAATTTATACGAATGAAAGATTTAATAGAAAAAAGCATTGGGCTGCTAAAAGATTTAATTAAAACACCGTCGTTTAGTAAAGAAGAAGATATTACAGCCGAAATTATTGATACTTACATAAAGAGTTTCGGCGTTGAAACATACCGCGAATTAAACAATGTTTGGGCTTTTAACAAGTATTACGATCCGTTAAAACCTACTATTTTATTAAACTCGCATCACGATACGGTTCGCCCGAATATTGATTATACACGTGATCCTTTTTTGGCGGAAATAATTGACGGGAAATTGTATGGTTTGGGATCCAACGATGCCGGGGGATGTTTGGTTTCTTTGATTTCTACCTTTCTGCATTATTACAATCAACCGAATTTAAAATACAATTTAGTGATTGCTGCAACTGCCGAAGAAGAAATTTTAGGCTTGCACGGTTTGGAGTTTGTGGTACCAAAATTAGGCGCGTTAGATTTTGCAATAGTGGGCGAACCAACACAGATGCACTTAGCTGTTGCCGAAAAAGGTTTGATGGTTTTAGAATGCACCGCATTTGGAAAATCGGGGCATGCGGCACGTAACGAAGGCGAAAACGCTATTTACAACGCTATTGAAGATATTTTGTGGTTTAAAACGTTTGAGTTTCCTAAACAATCTGAAATGTTCGGACCGATAAAAATGTCGGTTACCATGATAAATGCCGGAACACAGCACAACGTAGTTCCATCGAGCTGCGATTTTGTGGTTGATGTTCGTATTACCGATGCGTACACGAACGAAGATGTTTTAGATATTATAAAGGCACATACCAAATGCGAAATTAAACCGCGATCAACTCGTTTGCGTCCGTCGTTTATTTCGTTAGATCACCCAATTGTAAAAGCCGGAATAAACATTGGCAGAACAACATACGGCTCGCCTACTACAAGTGATCAGGCAGTATTAAAAATTCCATCGTTAAAATTAGGACCTGGAAATTCGGCTCGTTCACACACCGCAGATGAATTTGTGTATGTTAACGAAATTGAAGAAGGTGTGGCATTATATATTAAAATTTTGGATCAGTTGGTGTTGTAATGTTTTATGATGCTATTTAAACATCTCGGTTTTCATCATTCATTTTAAATGGATTCTGCTTTGTATGGAAAACATCATTAATACAATCTGATTTTCTACAATTCTGTAAATCAATTTATAATTCCCAACAACAAGATATCTATAATTTTCAGGAATTTCTTCAAGATTTAATTCAAGCTGACCAGAATTTGGATTGTTAATAAGTTGCCTTACGGAATTAAGAATCTGTTTTCTTACTTTATGCGCAACTTGTTTTCCGCCATTAACCGAATAATAATCGAAAATAGCTTTTAGATTTTTTATAGCAAAGTCAGTCCAAATTATTTTCACCCGTTACCAATTTGAAGAAATTTTTTCTAAATCTTCTTGCGTTTTAAACCTTCCGCTTTCATAATCACTTTCCGATTCTTTAATTCTACTTATTAATTCTTCCTGCGTGAAAGGCTTTAATGGAACATAGTTTTCTGCTTTTTGCAAAATATATTTTTCGATTTTATCAAAGAAAATCTCGTCTTGCAACTGTGCAAGATAGGCGATTAAATTCAATTTTCTTGTTTGTAAATCCATCACATAAATTGTTTAATATCAAATATACGGAATTTATATTTATCTAAATGTTAGAAAATTAGCAGTTAAAAATCCCCAATATTTGCTTTTATCGGGATTACCATAAACTGTTTTTTATATTCATCGTCTTTGGTGGCAACATTCCATCGGGTTGATGCAATTACACGCACGGCTTCTTTATAAAAACTATTTTCTGCCGAAATTTCTTTGGGCGAAAATTCAAAAGCTTTACCGTCTTCACTCACAGCAAACACCACATAAAACACAAAATAAGGTTTCTTTTTTGCCGTTTTGGGTATGTCTTCTTTTTTTACGTTGTTGTAATTGAAATTATTGTTTACGTAATAGTACAAATCTTCGGTATTTCCGCCAGCATAATTGGCATCTTTAACAACCGGTTTGATAGGCAAAACCAATGTATCTTGAGCTAATGCCGGTATATTACTAAAAACTAAAAATAATAAAATGCTTAAATTTCTCATAACTGCTGTAGTTTTTGAAGATTCTCTAACGCTTTACTGATTGATTTTATATGATCGAACGTTAACAGCAAACGCAAGCCGTTTTTGGTCTGCTTTTCTTTTAACGTTGCCAGTTTTGGATACAGCTGAATAAACTGTAATACTTTGCGGAACTGTGCCGATTGATAAAACATGGATTGTTGATCGCTTACAAAATAACCAATCATTTTACCTTGTTTTAGCACTAATTTTTCTATTCCGGCTTTTGATGCGATCCATTTTATACGAACCGAATCTAACAGATTAACAACTTGTCTTGGCAATGCACCAAAACGGTCAATCAATTTATTTTGAAAAGCAATTAATTCGTCTTCGGTTTTCAACGTTGCCAGTTCGTTATACAATGTTAATCGTTCGGAAACATTGTTGATGTATTCATCAGGAAACAAAATCTCAAAATCAGATTCTATCACAATATCTTTTACATATTCTTTGGTATCGATATTCTGCTCTTCCTCGTATAAATCTTTAAACTCGTTTTCTTTCAGCTCATCAATGGCTTCATTCATGATTTTTTGATAGGTTTCAAAACCAATCTCATTAATAAAACCACTTTGTTCACCACCTAAAATATCACCCGCACCACGAATTTCTAAATCTTTCATGGCGATATTAAACCCGCTACCTAAATCGCTGAATTGCTCTAATGCCGAAATACGTTTACGTGCTTCTTCGGTCATTACGCTGTAAGGCGGCGTGATAAAATAACAAAACGCCTTTTTATTGCTTCGGCCAACCCGACCACGCATCTGGTGCAAATCACTCAAACCAAAATTGTTCGCATTGTTAATAAAGATCGTATTTGCGTTAGGAACGTCCAATCCGCTTTCAATAATCGTGGTAGCAACCAAAACATCAAATTCGCCTTCCATGAACGATAAAAGCAGATCTTCCAACTTCTTCCCTTCCATTTGTCCGTGCCCGATTCCCACTTTTGCATGCGGAACCAAACGCTGGATCATTCCGGCAACTTCCTTAATATTTTCAATTCGGTTATTAATGAAATAAACCTGTCCGCCACGTTCAATTTCGTACGCAATAGCATCGCGAATAACTTCTTCGTTAAAACCAACCACATTTGTTTCGATCGGATAACGGTTTGGCGGCGGTGTTGTAATTACGGATAAATCGCGGGCTGCCATTAACGAAAACTGCAGCGTTCTCGGGATTGGCGTTGCGGTAAGTGTTAAAGTATCGATATTTTCGCCAATGGTTTTTAATTTGTCTTTTACGGCAACTCCGAACTTTTGTTCTTCATCAATTACCAACAAGCCCAAATCTTTAAAAACCACATTTTTATTAACCAACTGATGCGTTCCAATTAAAATATCAACCTTCCCTTCTGCCAATTCTTTCAAGGTTTCGGCTTTTTGTTTTGCAGTTTTAAATCGATTTAAATACGCAACTTTCACGGGCATATCCTTTAAACGCTCGGTAAATGTTTTGTAATGCTGAAACGCCAAAATGGTTGTTGGCACCAAAACTGCGACTTGTTTACCATTATCGACCATTTTAAAGGCAGCACGAATAGCAACTTCGGTTTTACCAAAGCCCACATCACCACAAACCAAACGATCCATCGGGCGCTCATTTTCCATATCTGCCTTCACTTCAATAGTCGATTTTAACTGATCGGGCGTATCTTCATAAATAAACGAACTTTCTAATTCTGCCTGCAAATAACTGTCTGGCGCACACGCAAATCCCTTTTCTAATCGGCGTTTCGCGTACAGTTTTATAAGATTGAACGCAATGTGTTTTACACGTGCTTTTGTTTTTTGTTTTAAGGCTTTCCAAGCACCCGATCCAATTTTGTAGATCTTTGGCGGTGCACCTTCTTTACCGTTGTATTTTGATATTTTATGCAGTGAGTGTATCGAAACATACACAATATCGTTATCGGCATACACCAGTTTTATGGCTTCCTGCTTTTTGCCTTCCACATCAATTTTCTGCAAACCGCCAAATTTTCCAATTCCGTGGTCAATATGCGTTACATAATCGCCAACCGAAAGCGTGGTAAGCTCTTTCAGCGTAATGGTTTGCTTTTTGG
This sequence comes from uncultured Myroides sp., assembly GCA_913777665.1. Taxonomy (GTDB): domain Bacteria; phylum Bacteroidota; class Bacteroidia; order Flavobacteriales; family Flavobacteriaceae; genus Flavobacterium. The sequence goes on along the minus strand of CAJYTF010000025.1, from coordinate 2,959 downwards.
TGTAACCGTTTTTTATGCTGAATTTATGGTATCGTTCAAAAATCTGGTGATCGGTATAACAAGCAATTTGGTTTTCTTTGTCGATAAAACCCTGAAACAAAGGCATTACAACGGTTTTATACTGCTGAATACTTTTGTTTTGATCTTTTAAACTCGAAAAAATTTCTTCGAAACGTTTGCTTTGCGATTCACTTGAACAATACAGATAATTGGTGTATCCGTTTTCGGTATTCTGATTCAGGTTTTCAATCAATAAATCGAACTGTTTATTGAACGACGGTTGCGGATTGAAATGAAAATCGACCGAAAAATTGGGTGTAAAAAAGTTTTGCTGCGCTAGTTCAACCACCGTAAAATCATCAGCTTTTTGAAGGAATTCTGCCGAAGGCAAAAACATTTGATCTGGTGCCAAATGCTGAACATCTTTATTTAATTTATCGAAAGCTTCGGATGCTTTCTGAAACATTTTGGTAAGCTGTTCCTTTACTAAAACAGTGTTTTGAATGAACAAAACGGTATTTGGACTGATGTAGTTTAAGAAACTCTCGCGGTTTTCCTGCAAAAATTTATTTTCTACATTAGGAATGATCGTGATTTTTTTATTGGTTTCGATCGAAAGCTGCGTTTCAACATCAAAAGCGCGGATACTATCAATTTCATTTCCGAAAAATTCAATGCGATATGGATTTTCGTTCGAAAAAGAAAATACATCGATAATTCCGCCACGAACAGAAAACTCGCCCGGTTCTGAAACAAAATCAACTCGCTTAAAATTGTATTCAAACAAAACCTCGTTCACAAAATCGATCGTCATTTTATCGTTAACGGCAATTTTCAAGGTGTTTTTATCCAATTGTTTACGTGTAACCACTTTTTCAAACAAAGCATCGGCGTAGGAAACTATTACCACAGGTTTTTTGCGAGCGTTTAATCGGTTTAAAACTTCGGCACGCAACAAAACATTTGCATTATCGGTTTCTTCGATTTGATACGGTCTTCGGTACGATCCAGGATAAAACAGCACATAATCTTTCGAAATCAGATTTTCGAGATCATTCAAATAATAAGCAGCTTCTTCTTTATCATTAAAAATCAACAAAAAATGCTGATCGGACTCTTTAAACAATGCCTGAATTTGAAACGACAATGCCGAGCCGATAAATCCTTTTGCATGAATTTTATTGCCTAACTTGTTAAGCTGCTGTTGTAATTGCTGCGTTTTTGTTGCTTGTTCAAATACTTTTTTAATACTCATTATTCTGTAGGTAAGGCATTTAAAGTGGCACGTTTAATAGTGTCAATCGGTTGAATTAGTTGATCTTCGCCAGACTCTTTCGGTATTTTTGATTTTATTTCGAACTCGTTAAACTGATTAATGATCGAATTTGTGCTTTTCTGAATATTTAAAAGCAAGGTGTTTATTTCTTTAACATTTAAAGGTTCTAATTCCAACTGCATATTCAGGTTTTGAATATGGGTTTCCAACAACGAAAAACGCGCTTTGGTTTCGGGTCTGTTGTACATTTCGGGAATATCGTTTTTCAAAACTGCCGATCTTTCAACCAAAGCATTCGATTTATGAATTAAGTTTCGAAGTCCTGCATTAGGCATAATCGTTAATTCGTTTACATAATTTCGCCAGTTTTCCCAGTTGTTTAATTTTGAGCTAATTGCCGGATTTGAAACACTTACGGTAAACTTCCATTTTTCGTGAATGTTCTTAACCATAGAATCTTGCGAAATTTTGGTGGTTGTATTCGGTGTGGTTACTACCTCTTTTTTACAACTGATTGTAGATGTTGCAAGCAGTATTAAAACAAATATATATTTCATAAAAATGGTATCTAAAACAAACCACAAAATTACTAATATTGATGGTATGAAATAGTTTAAACAACAAATATTAAGATGCTTTTGAGGAATTTTTGCAAAAGATTTAAAAAAAATAGTTACAAAAGCTATCTTTGTAAAAGAAATTAAACAACATGAACGATACCAAAATATTAATTATTGGAGCTTGCGGACAGATAGGCTCTGAACTTACCTTAAAATTACGCGAATTATACGGAACGGACAACGTAATAGCATCAGACATTAGAAAAGGCGAACAAGATGTTTTTAAAACAGGTCCTTTTGAAATTGTAGACGCCATGAATTATGAGCAGGTTGAAGCTTTGGTTGACAAATACAAAATTGACGAGGTTTACTTAATGGCTGCACTATTATCTGCCACGGCAGAGAAAAATCCGGCTTTTGCATGGGATTTGAATATGAATTCGCTTTTCCACGTATTAAATTTAGCGAAAGAAGGTAAAATTAAAAAGATATTCTGGCCGTCGAGCATTGCGGTTTTCGGACCAACAACTCCAAAACATGATACACCGCAATATACGGTAATGGAACCATCAACCGTTTACGGAATTTCTAAACAAGCTGGTGAGCGTTGGTGTGAATATTACTTTAATAAGTATGGTGTTGATGTAAGATCGATCCGTTATCCGGGATTAATTTCATGGAAAACACTTCCGGGTGGTGGCACAACAGATTATGCTGTTGATATTTACTACAAAGCGGTTGCCGACAATAAATACACTTGTTTTTTATCTGAAAACACCGAATTACCAATGATGTATATGGATGATGCCATTCGTGCAACCGTTGGAATTATGCAGGCAGATAAAGAAAAAATCAAAATTCGTTCTTCGTACAACTTATCAGCAATGAGTTTTACACCTAAAGAAATTGCTGCGGTTATTGCAAAAGAAAAACCAGGTTTCGAGATTTCGTATGAACCAGATTTTCGTCAGGCAATTGCAGATTCTTGGCCAAGCAGCATTAATGATTCTGAGGCTCGTAAAGATTGGAACTGGCAACACGATTACGATTTAGAAAGCATGACAAAAGTTATGTTGGAAAATTTATCGAAATAAATGATTCTCTTTTAAAAATTATTTTTTAT
>CAJYTF010000024.1 GCA_913777665.1 uncultured Myroides sp. | reverse complement strand
GATGAAGTAATGAAAGCCCCGGAAGGTTTTGTTGTTTCAGGAAAATCGAATATTGAGATTGCTGCAATGGCAAACGAAAGCAGAAATATTTTTGCGGTTCAATTTCATCCGGAAGTAACGCATTCTGAATTTGGATCAAAAATGTTAGAAAACTTCGTTTTTAATATTTGTAAGGCAGAGAAGAACTGGGTTTTAAAAGATTTTATCGAAACCGAAATTCAAAGAATTAAAGAAGTTGTTGGTGATAAAAAAGTTATTTTAGGACTTTCTGGCGGTGTTGATTCTTCAGTTGCGGCTGTTTTAATCCACCGTGCCATTGGCGATCAGTTAACGTGTATTTTTGTTGATACAGGTTTGTTGCGTAAAGACGAAGGCAAAAAAGTAATGGATAATTACGGCAAGCACTTCCACATGAACATTAAAATGGTTGATGCTTCTGAACGTTTCTTAAACAGTTTGAAAGGAATTGATGAACCTGAGGCAAAACGCAAGGCAATTGGTCGTGATTTCGTAGCTGTTTTCGATGAAGAATCTCAGAAATTCGATGATGCTTCGTTCTTGGCGCAAGGAACAATTTATCCTGATGTTATTGAATCTCAGTCGGTAAAGGGACCATCTGCAACCATAAAATCGCATCACAATGTGGGCGGATTACCAGAACACATGAAGTTACAGTTGTTAGAACCTTTACGTGAGTTGTTTAAAGACGAAGTTCGTAAAGTAGGGGTTGAGTTAGGAATTCCACGCGAATTGGTTTACCGTCATCCGTTCCCTGGACCAGGATTAGGAATCCGAGTTTTAGGCGAAGTTGATTCCGAAAAAGTTAGAATTTTACAAGAAGCTGATCAAATTTTTATCGATGAGCTTTACAATCATAATTTGTACGACGAAGTTTCGCAGGCTTTCGTAGTATTGTTACCGGTAAAATCAGTTGGTGTAATGGGCGATGAACGTACGTATGAATATACAGCGGTTGTGCGTTCTGCAAACACGATTGATTTTATGACCGCAACTTGGAGTAAATTACCTTATGAGTTTTTAGAATTGGTTTCGAACCGAATTATTAACGAAGTTAAAGGAATTAACCGCGTTGCTTACGATATTAGCTCTAAACCACCAGCAACAATTGAGTGGGAATAAAATAATTACAGCAGCCTTAAAGTTAATTTTAAGGCTGTTTTTATATAAGATAGTTTCTAAATGAATCATTCAAAAGATAAATTGCATCCTCGAAGTTTTCACAACAAGCCTTATAATTTTCAGGAATTGATTTTAAAAGTTCCTGAACTAAAGCAGTTCATTGTAAAAAATCGAGAGGGAGTTGATACGGTTCAGTTTGCTGATCCAAAGGCGGTGTATCTGTTGAATAAAGCGTTGTTGTTACATTTTTACGGTTTGAATTTTTGGGATATTCCTAATCAAAATCTGGTGCCACCAATTCCGGGTAGGGCAGATTATATTCATTATTTAGCTGATTTATTAAAGGTTGATTATTCGCGCAAAACTGTTTTAGATATTGGTACAGGCGCAAGTTTGGTGTATCCGCTAATTGGAAGTTCTGTTTACAATTGGAATTTTGTCGCTACCGATATCGAACCAAAATCAATAGCAATTGCTCAAGAAATTATTGATAAAAATCCTAATTTAAATTCAAAAATCACATTACGATTGCAATCTGATAAAAAACAGATATTGTCAGGAATTATTACAAAAGATGATAATTTTGATGCTGTAATATGCAATCCGCCATTTTTTAAATCGAAGAAAGAAGCTCAATCGCAAACACTTCGTAAATTAAAAGGATTAGACAAACGTAGAACTCCAAAACTGATTAATAATTTTTCGGGAGAAAGCAATGAATTGTGGTGTAATGGCGGTGAATTAGCTTTTGTGTTGAACTATATAAAAGAAAGCGCTCTGTTTAAAATGCAAATTGGTTGGTTTACAAGTTTAATATCGAACGAAGATCATTTAAAACCGTTACAGATCGAATTAAAAAAATCAGCCAAAGAAATCAAGATTATTGATATGGCGCAAGGCAATAAAAAGAGTCGGATTTTAGCTTGGAGGTTTTAATTTTCAATATCCAACTTATATTTATGTAACAATCCTTCTAACTGATGAGCCGAAAATTTAGCATTCTTCATTTTGTTGAATTCCGGATCAATCGAAAAATTTCGAGCATTTCTAAAATCGGCTTTTTCTAAAACGGTGTTCGAAAATCGAGCACCACTTAAATCGGCATCCTGAAAATTAGCAGAAGTTAAATTACTTTCAGAAAAATCAACCTCGCGCAAAGAACATTTAAAAAACGAAGTTCCTTTTAATTTCGTTCCAAAAAACGTACTATAATCAAGCATACAGCTATCAAAATTAAACGAAAACATAAACTTACTGCATTTAGAAAAATCAACACCCAAAATTTTACAGTTACTGAAAACAACGTTGCTTAAACCTACATTTCCAATTAAGGTCATGGAAAAATTGCAGTTTTCAAACACACAATCTTCAAAATTATTGTCGCGTAAATCACTGTTGGTAAAATTACAGCTTATAAACGTACATTTTGCAAACTCTCTATCGCGCAAAGATTTCTCGGAATAATCAATATTTTTAAATTCTTTATTTTCGTGATAAATCGTTTTGTTGTTCATTATAAAGTCTTTAAATTACTAAGTATTTGGAAAAAATCAATCTTTAAATATCGAAATTAAAATTTCAAATAACAAACTAATTTCAGTTTAAAGTATATCATAATATTATTAAAACGACATAGAAACCAACGCTTTTTGTTTTTATATTTGTTACTATGAAAAGATTATTTTTTACATTATCGACCTTATTTTGTGCGACTGTTTCGTTTGCGCAGACTGCTACAAAAACACATACCGTAACAAAAGGCGAAACCATTACGCAAATTGCAAAAAGATACAATACTACAAATAATGTGTTGTTTTTACTGAATCCGGAAGCTGTTGACGGCGTTAGTGAAAACCAGATTATTAAAATACCAACAACATCGTCTGTTCAACATCAGGTTCAGGCAAAAGAAACGGTTTATGGAATTTCAAAGCAATACAATATTGCCATTGAAAAACTGTACGATTTAAATCCGGGCTTAAAAGAAAACGGTTTAAAAAATGGTCAGTTTTTAAATTTAGCTGAAACTACATCAAAAAATACGGCACCGGTTTCAAACAATAATCAATCGTTAAAAAATGTTGCAAGCACTACTGTAATTGTTGACAAAGGCGAAACTATTTACGGTATTGCTGTTAAAAATAATACCACGGTTTCTGTTTTGTATGAATTAAATCCGGGCTTGTTAGAAAGCGGTTTAAAGGTAGGGCAGCCTATCAATATTCCTGTGAATGGAGAAGTTAAAACACAAACTGCCGATACATCTAAAAAAACAAAACCAAAAACTATAGTTGTTCAACCAAAACAGACTATTTACAATATTGCAAAAACAAACAATGTTTCGCAAGAGCAGTTAATGGAATGGAATCCTGATTTAAAAAATGGTTTAAAAGATGGATCTACTTTAATTGTGGGATATTCTTATGAGAAAGTTCCGTTTAGCGATAATTCTGTTCCTAAACCTATTGAAAATACATCAACTTCGGTTAAAAAAGGAATTGATTTGTCTTTACCTAATGATGGCTCTACAAGAGATTTGGTATTATTGCTGCCGTTTAATATTGCGAATAATAATTTTAACAATCCGTCGATCAATCAAAGCATAAAAGAAGATGTCTTTTTAAATATGACGCTGGATTTTTATTCGGGAGCTAAATTAGCTATCGAAGATTTGAAGTCTAAAAATTACAATTTAAACATAAAGTTTGTCGATTCTAAAGAGACAAATCGAGCTTTGGATGTAAATACATTAAAAGGCGATTTCGATTTTTCTGCAACCGATGTAATTATTGGTCCGTTTTTTCAAAAGAACGTAGATGCGGTTTCCGAAGCTTTTAAAAATCAGCAAACTATTATCGTATCACCATTATCAACCGAAAAGGGTAAACCGTTTCCTCGCCAGGTTCATACCATGCCGAATACCGAAATTGTTAAGAAAGAAATGTTAGAATATGTTATTTCTAAACAAGAACGTGTAGTGGCAATTACCGATGGCAAGAAAACATCGAGCCAATATTTCAGCACAAATTATCCTGCAATAACAACTTTGAATGTTAAAACAGATGAAAAAGTAAGTCCGACGGTTTTAAAGAATTTGTTGTCAGAAACCGAAACCAATTACATAGTTTACGATGCCACTTCGCTGACAACAACGGTAGAATTGATCAATACCTTGAAATCGTTACAGAAAGAATTTAAAATTCAGTTGGTATCGTTGGAGAAACTGGATGTTTTAGAATCGTCTGATGTAGAAATGAACGATTTAATTGCATTAAAATATACTTTTCCATCTGTAACAAATGACGCATCTAGTAATAAAAAAGAAAAATTTGTAAAAGAATATAAAGCGGTTTACGGCAAAAATCCAAGCAGATTTGCGACTCGTGGTTATGATGTTACTTACGATATTATCACGAGAATGTTTGAATCGGACGAAGATTCTAATATTTTCGATTACGGATCGCAACAGATAGAAAATAAATTTGCCTACATAAATGAAAATGGCGGTGTGTACAACAACGCAGTTTACATTTTGTATTACGATAAAGATTTAACCATTAAAGAAGCAAAATAATGAGCACAAGCAAAGTAGTTTATAAAGGCGAGTTAAGAACAGAATCGACGCATTTACAATCGGGTTCTTTAATTGTAACCGATGCTCCTAAAGACAATCACGGTAAAGGTGAAGCCTTTTCGCCAACCGATATGGTTGCAAATTCGCTGGCAACTTGTATATTAAGTATTATGGGAATTAAAGCAAATGCTATGAACGTTAACATTGAAGGATCTAACGCCGATGTTACCAAAGTTATGCAGGCAGAACCACGAAAAATTAGTGAAATTATTGTTGTGTTGGATATGCAGGGGGTAGATGATGAAAAATCACAAATCATTTTAGAACGAGCAGCTATGACCTGTCCAGTGTTTTTAAGTCTGCATCCAGATATTAAAAAAACGGTTAGTTTTAATTGGAGGTAGAAATAAAAGAATAAATTATAATAATACCCTTTAGATTTTTCTTAGGGTATTTTTTATTATAGGATATAAAGCAGTAAAAAAAGTCCCCCGCCCAAACTAAAAATCTCACCTTCTAATTCTTGAGTAAAAAACCCCGTTAGGGGGACATGTATCGTTGGGTTGGGATATTTATAAGAAAGTGAGGGTGTAAATTTAATTATAATTATTCGGGATACAATATTTTTTCTCAAAAACTTAAACTTTATAGTACAATTTAAACTGCGGATGTAATATCTTTATATATGAATACAATTTCCGCTTGAATCAATGCTTAAGAAAGATCAAAAATCAACAATCTACTATTATATTATTATTTTCCTTCGAATTGTAGGCGGAACAGTATTTATTCCTTCAGGATTACTTAAAATACAAGGAAAACGGTTCTCGTACTTTTGTCCCGAAATGTATTCAGGCACTTTTTTTAACGAACTGCACCAAACAGGATTTTACTGGATTTTTTTAGGATTTTGTCAACTGCTCACAGCATTTTTGCTATTCAGTCAGCGATACACGGTATTGGCAGCGTTAATGTTTTTCAGTATATGCACAAACATTTTTATTTTTACATTAAGTGTTGGCTTAATTGATAAAACCTTTATTATGGTATTTATGATGAGCATTGCATCATTACTGATTTTATGGGATTGGAAAAATATCAAGCTGTTGGTTGGAAGAACTCCGGTTGAAAGTGTTATAGAAGATCACAAAAAAATTCCTGTTTCATTTCAAATAACCGGAACTATACTGTTTATTGTCGTAATTATTTTCTTTTTACTTGCTGATACATATTATTAGATTTGATTTGTCAGCAAAAAAAATCCCACTTTATCTATCTAAAGCAGGATTTTATTCAACTTTAATCAGTTGAATTTTCGAATAATTTTATATGAATTACTTGAAAAGCTTTTCAGCAAAATCAATATAAGATTGTAATGCATCCTTAAGAAATTTAGCAGAATCTTCTTTAACCAATTCACCTTTTTCATTAAAGTAATCTTGTACATTGGCCAAATATATTTCAGGTTGTTGTAAGGTAGGCATATTTAAAAAAGCCAGCGATTGCCTTAAATGATGATTGGCACCAAAACCGCTAATTCCGCTAATTGATGAAGAAATAACCATTGCAGGCTTATTGTTCCAAATACTTTTTCCGTAAGGACGTGAGCCAACATCCAAGGCATTTTTTAAAGCTGCTGGTACAGATCTGTTGTGTTCGGGTGTAATAAAAATAATTCCGTTCATACCTTTCACTTTATTTCTGAATACAGCATAGTTTTCAGGTTCGTTTGCATCATCATAATCCTGATTGTAGATAGGTAAATCAGCAATTTCTATTTTTTCAAGTTGATATCCCGATGGTGTATTCGACATTAAAAAATTGGCTATTTTTTTTGTGTAAGCATCTTTTCTGATCGATCCTACAATAATTCCTATTTTCTTATTTTCCATAACTATATTTTTAAGATTTACAATGGTATATTTCAAATCATAATTAACTCAATAAAAAATTGCTGGCATAAATTAGTATAGCTAATCCGCCAACAACTAAAAGTAAAATAGCTAAAAATTGAATATTTAATTTCTTTTTCATCATAATAATATAATATAAATAAGTGTTACACTGATATTCAGCATTACTTATTGTGCATATATTGTGCCATTAATTTACAATGAGCGGTTTGTAACTATATTTCTTGTAAACTCAATATGATTAATTCTAATCTTCATTTGGAAAATATCTACAAAGTGTAAACTAATTCTATAAAAATTCAGGTATATAAATACACAATTGTTAGTTTGATATGGTTTTTTAATGATATTTTAATTTCATAATAATAATTTAACTGCTCTAATATATTTTTAATAATCACAATAAAATCAAGGTTTTACTTTGAATATTATTAATACAGCATTCAATCAAACTACTTTTTAAAATGATATTATAAATAATACATTCATTATAAATTTTGATTTTGAATGAACAAGAATTGTTGGCACAATTTTTATATTTTTCTAAGTAATAAAAAAGAAAAAGCTATGAAAATCGAAAAAATACAAGTACTAAATGATTCAAATGTTTTGAATACAAATTCTAACAAAGTGATATTGATGAAAGTTGATATCGGCAATTTAGAAACAAAGCCTACAAATACAATTGATGGTTTTTCGGATCGATTAAAAACTTTAATGCCGAGTCTTTACACTTATAAAAATTCTGAAGGAACTCAAGGTAAATTTTTCCAATCTGTTGATAGCGGAATATCTATTACAAACATTATAAATAGTATTGCTACAGAATTACAATGCCTTGCAGGTATGCAAACAGAACTTGGAACAATTGAACAAACTGATACAAATGGAGTTTACAACTTTACATTTAATTGTGTTGATGAAGATGCAGGTATGTACGCCGCACTTGCCTCTGTTGAAATTGTAGAAGCATTGGTCAACGGAAAGCTGTATTTTATAAGACATGATATAGACCGCCTTAAATGTTTGTACCATCAAAATCAAGCTGCATTAGCAACAATAAAAATTGCTGAGAATGTTCCGTATTTTAAATTAAACAAGCAAACCGTTAAATGGGAAAACGGTATAAAACAACAACATAAAATCAAATTTAATATTCCGTTATTGCGAGTTATTTAAAAATAATTATTTAAGATTTATTTTTAAATTTTGCTTTATGGAAATACTTGAGTATTTATAATTTAATGAATATATATCTTAATAAAAATTATTTCAAAAAATAAGTAAAGCCACAGAAAAATAATGTACCTTTCTTTCCATATTATACGTTATGAAATTAAGAGTTTTAGCCTTTGTTTTTCTGTGGCTTGTTGTTGATTATTTTTTCTTCACGGCTGTCCGTACCGTTTCAGACAGTTACCTTGTGTACATGGCTTATTGGCTTTTTGATATAGGATTGATAGTATTGGCTGTAATAGGTTTCATGCAGAAAAAGATAGCTTTAGTTACACGTTTAATCACTATTTTACTGCTTACATTCATCTCAAAATTTTTTACGGGAATTTTATTGCTTGGGGTTGATCTTTTTAGGCAGTTTTCGGGTTCCGATTCAAGAAATATTGCACTCACAGGCAGCCTGATTTTTTTGTCGTTTGTTTTTATTGTACTACTCATTTTGGTATTGTATCAAAGCAGGCATCATTACAAAATACACAGAACTACCATTTTTTTTAATGATTTACCTGAAGCATTTGATGGATTTACTATTACGCAGCTTTCAGACATTCATGCCGGGAGTTTTACAAATGCAAAAGGTGTACAAAAAGGTGTAGATCTGATAAATGCACAAAAGAGCGATATCATTATTTTTACGGGTGATCTTGTAAACAATAAAGCCGCCGAAATGGATCCTTGGATAGATTTATTCGCTAAAATGAAAGCGTCATACGGTATGTTCTCGGTTTTGGGTAATCACGATTATGGCGATTATATAGCTTGGGAAAGTTCGGCAGCGAAAGCACAGAATTTAGTACGATTAAAAGAGATTCATAAAGAAATTGGTTTTAAACTGTTATTGAACGAATCGGTTTCAATACAAAAAAATGATGCTTCAATTGGACTTATAGGGGTAGAAAATTGGGGCAAAGGAAACTTTCATCGTTATGGTGATCTTAATAAAGCCATTGTTGGTGTAGTAAACGAACCTTTTAAAATATTAATGTCACACGATCCTTCACATTGGGATGCTGTTGTAGCAGAATATAAACCTTTAGTTCATTTAACTTTGTCAGGACATACCCACGGAATGCAGTTTGGTTTTGAATTCATGGGTATTAAATGGAGTCCCAGCAAATACATCTACCAACGTTGGGCAGGTTTATATGAAAGTTTCGGTCGATACTTGTATGTAAACCGCGGATTTGGTTTTCTGGGGCTCAAAGGTAGACTGGGTGTTTGGGCAGAAATTTCGGTAATAACACTCAAAAAAAGTACAGCAAGTATATAATAGTTATAAACCTATTCCCGCCTGCCAATATTCGTAGGTTTTAATTTCACCGTTGTTAAGCTTTATACTATAAACTTCTTTTTCTATATTTTGAATTGAAAAATCTACAGTATTTCTAAACGGACCGCCGGCATAAGACAAGGTGTGATATTCACCATTTTCACCACAAACATCTATATCATTTGGGAAAAGATTCATGGTAGATCTATCTAAATCTTTCCCTATAAATTCGCGACCTAATTTATCAGCTTGGGTGACAATTATTTTTGATTTAATGCCAGAACTTAAAAATTCTTCTATAACCTGTTCTGGAGATTTGTTCCAAAGTGGTTCAACTACTTCAATACCTAATGGATTAAGTTTATTTTCTCGATACGTTTTAATATCAGCCAGAAAAATATCGCCAAATATAAAATGTGTAACGCCTTGTTCTTTAAAATGGTTTACTGCTGTGCACATTTTATGGTCGTAATTATTCAAATCTTTTGCAAATTCAACCGTGTAAAGCGGAATGCTAATGCTTTCGGCTTGTTTCTTAAGTATTTCGATAGGAATGGAATGAACAGATGATCTGCCAGTTTCTTCATTTATGGTTGTTAATAATGCAATTACGTCAAATTCCCTCTGTTGCAGAACTTTGTACAATGCCAATGCAGAATCTTTTCCGCCACTCCAATTAAATACTGCCTTTTTTTGTTTGTGCATTACTATTTTAAGATGATTTTAAAGGGTAAAATTACAATCATTTTACTCCGTTTGTGTACTAACAGACCAGTAATTTCCTGCAAAATCATAGAAAGATCCTCTCATGTCCGGATCACCTGTTTTGTTGATTGGTTTTTCAATAGCTTCACATCCATTGGCTATGGCTTTTTCAAATGTTTTTAAAACATCGGGTACATAAATATGCAGCATGGTTTTGTGTGCTTTATAGCTTTCTGTGCTGTTGCTCATCATTAATACGCTATCGTCTAACTGTAATTCAATATGTGCAATTTTTCCGTTCTCGTGATTAAATCTTCTTAAAACTTTCGCATCAAAAATTACAGTGAGTAAGTCGGTTAGTTTTTGGGCATCATCAACTATCAAGTAAGGCGATAGTGAATTATAATTGTCAGGTTTATACGTTTTCATATTCATTATGTGTTTAAAAATCTGCAATAATTAGTTTTTTCATTCCCATCATTTTTTTGAAAGCACCCGGTTTTTTGTTCAGTTCTTCCCAATTTTCAGGACAAACCTGCCAGCTTAATCCATACTTATCCTTAAGCCAGCCGCAAACACTTTCTTCACCACCGTTGGCAGTTAGCGCATTCCAATAATAATCAATTTCGGCTTGATTTTTACAAGGAATCATAAATGAAACCGATTCATTGAATTTAAACATAGGACCGGCATTGATCCCGATAAAACGCATGCCTAAAACTTCGAATTCAACCGTAAGAATTTTTCCGGCAAGATCTTTCTGAAATTCAGCCAATCCTTCTTCTTCGGTCATTGGATAATAAGTGGTGTTGATCATTTTCCCGTCTTTAAAAACAGACAGATAATAGTCTGCAGCTTCTTTCGCATTCCCGTCAAACCATAAATTTGGAACTATCTTTTGCATAATTTTTTGATTTTAATTGAATAGCTAATTTAATGAATTTGGTTGGAGCTGTAAATTGCCTTATGACAAGAATATACAGGATTTATAATTGAATGCCTAAATATTGCTTTTAAATTGAACAATTAAACTTAATAATGATAATTATGTAACTATTTGTGATTGAGCAATGATTAATATAATGCTTTTATGATAAAACAAGATGTTTAATTTATAAAATTTTTACATTGTGATTGAAAAAATTTTAAATTTTTTAAAATTTTAATACAACTTT
>CAJYTF010000023.1 GCA_913777665.1 uncultured Myroides sp. | reverse complement strand
AGGTCATCAAAATATTTTGATGACCTTTTTATTTAACTTTAAAAAAATGGTAGAATATTTTTTATTATATTAGCTACTAGATAACTAATACTAAATTTTTATGAAAAAAATTACACTAACATTAATTACTCTATTTGGTTTAAGTGTTAATGCACAAACAACCATTGTTGATGAAAATTTTGATTTGATTCAAAATTATCAATTACCTACTGGATGGAATGCTGTATTTACTGATAATTTTATTGGGATAGACGACTACTATACAGCTTGTAGTGGAACGCTTTATTTGTACGCTAACATTTATGAACTTGAAACAACCGAGTTAACAACGGCTACTTATTCTGGTTTAAACACAGGCGCTTTAACCATTAGTTACAATTTAAAAATACTTGACTATGATACTGAACAACCAGTAGTTGGTGATTTTGGCGCAATGGAGATGTGGTATTCTATAGATAATGGAACTAATTGGGTAACACTAGGCACTATTAATAGTACTACTTTTACACCTTCTAACACCTGCCAGCTTATAACTTATACAATTCCTTCTGGAACAACTTCAAGTACCTCTAATTTAAAAATCAAATTAGATTTCACATACAATACAGGTGATTGGGAAGTTATTTTAGACGATTTTAAAATTGTTCAAGCAACTACATCTTCAACACCAAGTTTAGATTTAGCTAATTTAAGCGTTTATCCAAACCCTGTTTCTGATGTGCTAAATATTGATTATAAAGAAAACATCTCTAATTTAACTGTTTATGATTTATCGGGCAGATCTGTAAAGTCGATTAAAACTAACAACAGCAAAAATTCAATGGATGTTTCTGATTTAAAATCTGGAACGTATTTGTTAAGAATAGAAACTGAAAACAAAAATGTTTCTACCGTTAAATTTATAAAGCAATAAAATTTAAATAAAAAAAGGCTGTATCAATTTTGATATAGCCTCTTTTTTGTTTGATTATTAAATAATAACAGAATATTTTTTATTACATTAGTAATCAGATAACTAATGTAATATTTTATGAAAAAAATTACACTAACATTAATAATTTTATTGGGTTTCGCTTTTAATGTACAAGCTCAATTTGTCAATGAAAATTTTGATTTACTTCAAAATTATGTATTACCTAATGGGTGGATTACTACATTTACCGATAATTTTATTGGAATAGATGATTATTACACCGCTTGTAGTGGCACACAATATTTATATGCTCATATTTATAAAAATGAAACAACCGAAATTACAACATCACGAAATAACACTATATTTCCAGGAATTCCAATAATTAGTTTTAATTTAAAAATAATGGACTATAATTTAGAAACGCCTTTCGTGGGTGATTTTGGAACGATTGAAATGTTATATTCTGTTGATAATGGAGCTAATTGGTACAATGGATTAACTATTAATAGTACAAACTTTACACCTTCAAACAATTGCCAACTTCTTTCACATAAAGTTACTACAGGGTATATTACAAGTTTAAATAACTTTAGAGTAAAATTCAAATTTGTTCATAATTCGGGCGATTGGGAAGCTATTATAGACGATTTTAAAGTGGATCTAGAATTTACTTCTGCTGCTACCCCAACTTTAGATTTAGCTAATTTGAGTATTTATCCTAATCCTGTTTCAGATAGGTTAAATATCGATTATAAAGAAAACATATCTAATTTAACTGTTTATGATTTATCTGGAAGGTCTGTAAAATCGTTTACTACAAACAACAGTAATAATTCAATAGATGTATCCGATTTAAAATCTGGAATATATATGTTGAGAATAGAAACTGAAAACAAGAATGTTTCTACCGTGAAATTTATAAAGAAATAACATCAAACAAAATCCACTTTTAAAACGAAGTGGATTTTTTATTTTCTTTCATTACTTCAATATTTTCAGAAGCCTCGCTTAAAGCTATTTTATACCATTCTTCCATTAACGGAAATATTTCTTTAGAAACTTTTTCAATGGGTTCATAAAAAATCGATTCATCTAATGTTTCTTTTGATACAATTAAATTATTGAAATTTATCTTCTGGAATAAATTCAGAAAAACCGAAATAATCAGCAACATTTTAATTCCTTCAAAAACAGCTCCTAAAATTTTGTTTACAAAACCAAGTGCTAAACTTTCGGCAAGTTTTGTAACTGCCTTTCCTAAAAAATACAGTAAAATCAACACTGCTACAAATGTTATAAAAAATGCTGCAATGGTTAACGTATTTGGATTCCACTGTGTGTTTTCGGTTAAAAAATTACGTGTAAAAAAAGAAAATCGCAATGAAATATAAATTCCAACAACCAAAGCAATCAATGAAATTACCGATACTACCAAGCCGTTTTTTATCCCTTTAAACAAGGCGTATCCCAATAAAACGGCAATTATTAAATCTACAACAATCATATCGTTAAAATAAAGTGCAAATATAAAGCAGTTTCGGCATTATGAAATATCTTTGCAGTTCAATAAAACAATTTATGGCAAGAGACGAAGAATTAAAAGAACGATGGAATTTGCTGGTTGAAAAACTGTCTGATCAATTTGCTGACGGAGATACTTTAGATGTGGACGGAATAACCTACTTGATTGGAGTACAAGAATTAGGTAAATTCAATAAAAAATTTAAAAAAGATGAAAAAGTAAACATTATGCATATTGCAATTTGCCGTTTACTTGAACCGTTTGGTTATTACGAATTTTCACATTTCGATAGCGATGGCTGGCCTCATTACACTATAAAAGACCAATTACCGCATTTAAAAGCTGGGGAACAAGCTGTGCTTATGAAAGATGCTATTGTGAATTATTTTTTAGATAACGGTTATATAAAGTAATTTTTAACCATTCTAATTTTCAGCATCAATCAAAAAGCGTAAATTTGCAGAATACCTGTTTATAAAACAATGATAGATAAAATTAAAGAATTAATTGGCGAAGCAGAAGCTTTTACTACCGATAATAAAGACACTTTAGACACTTTTAGAATTAAATTTATTTCTAAAAAAGGACTGATTAATGAAATTTTTTCTGAATTTAAAAATGTTCCGAACGATCAAAAGAAAGAATTCGGGCAGGCAATCAATTCGTTAAAAAATGCGGTTGAAGGTAAAATTAAATCTATTCAGGATGCGTTAGAATCTAAAGAAGAAACTGCGGGTATTTTTGGCGATTTAACTCGTCCGGGAACTCCTATAAACATTGGTTCACGCCATCCGATATCTTTAGTAAAAAATCAGGTAATCGATGTGTTTTCGAATATTGGATTCAATGTTTCCGAAGGTCCGGAGATTGAAGACGATTGGCACAATTTCGAAGCATTGAACTTCCCAGCACACCATCCGGCTCGTGATATGCAGGATACGTTTTTCGTTCAAATGAATCCTGATTATTTGTTGCGTACGCATACCTCATCGGTTCAGGTACGATATATGGAAAACAACCAACCACCAATTAGAACCATTTCTCCTGGTAGAGTTTTTCGTAACGAAGCCATTTCGTCGCGTTCGCACTGTATATTTCATCAGGTAGAAGGTTTGTATATTGATAAAGATGTATCGTTTGCCGATTTAAAGCAAACCTTATTATATTTTACGAAGGAAATGTTCGGAAAGTCGAAAATTCGTCTGCGTCCATCCTATTTCCCTTTTACCGAACCAAGTGCTGAGGTTGATGTTTATTGGGGTTTAAAAACCGAAACAGATTACCGCATTACAAAAGGAACCGGCTGGTTGGAAATTATGGGATGCGGAATGGTAGATCCTAATGTTTTAAAGGCATCGAACATTAATCCTGATGAATATTCTGGTTTTGCTTTTGGTATGGGATTAGAACGTATGGCAATGCTTTTGTATCAAATTGGCGATATTAGAATGTATTTTGAAAACGATGTTCGCTTTTTAGAACAGTTTAAATCTAATTTCTAAAATTTTACATAATTATATAAAGCTCTTGTTTATTCAGGGGCTTTTTTTATTTTTGACAAAAAACATTTTTATGGATTTATCAGACATTGTTCAGAAAAACAAAGCAGACAAAGGCTTACGTTTTGCAAATTTTTTAATTGATACTATCTTATTTTATTGTAGTTTTTTAATATTTGCTTTTGTGATTGGTTTCATCGCCATTGTATTAGGTTTTGATACTTCATTTCTTGTAGAATTAGAAAACATACACCCTTTGTTAGACAGATTAATAACAGCCTTTATTATGGTTTTCTATTTCTTTGGCTTTGAAACGCTAACTAAAGGAAGATCAATAGGGAAATTCATTACAGGTACAAAAGTAGTTACTTTAGAAGGCGAAATACCAACAGCAAATGTGTTCTTAAAGAGAAGTTTTTGCAGAATTATTCCTTTTGAAGCATTTAGTTTTTTGGCGAAAACGGTTGGCACGACAGCATTCCTAAAACAGCTGTTGTGGTTAAAAAGCATTTCGACTATGAATCTAATTTATCGTTAGATGTAGATACAATTGGGAAAGAGTTCGAATAAAAACGGTCTTTAAAAATCAATATTTTTTTAAACTTGGTCTATGATTTCCTTATAAAACAATCGTTTAGAACCAATGATAAAAAATACTAAAGCTGTTGCAAACGATATAAAACCAACGTTTACTATAAAACCCAAAGCAAAACAAATTACCCAGATTAATTTTTCGCCGGCAGGCATTTTTCTTGATTTAAAAATCATAAAGTATGCTAATGCAATATAAATAACCGATGAAATTAGTCCGACGGTAATTAAATTATTTCCATTAAAAAAGCCTAATTCCATGTGGGTAACTTTAAATACCGACCCTACAATTAAAATGATAAAACTTAATACAAACGCTATTCTGTAATATTTAAAAAGACTCATAAATTACATTTTTACAAATTTAAGCAAATTGAAATCTTTTTTCTGTCTCTTTTATGCTTTGTAAAAACCTTGGTTTAATGATTGCCGAAAATATATACAGAGTAAGCACGTGAATTAATATAAAAACGATAAATACATTCAATCCCAAGACTGATAATTCGCTAGTTCTATCTTCTCGAAAAAAATTGCTGATTAATGAAAACCCAAAACCTGTTAGATAAATAAACGGCAATGAAAATACAGATTGTGCAACCGATTGTACTAACCAACTTCTTCCTTGTATTTTCTGTTGCTTTTTAATTTTAGACACAAACCTAAATCCATCGACCATAAAATAAATAAATGATAATAATAAAATTGCCAATGAAATAATTTCTCCTAATTTACCTGTGCTTTTCAAAAGAAAAAAAAGAGCCAAATACAGAATTATTGTTACAACGACTTTAGGAATCGAAATAAATTTCAGCAATTCGTTTACAATCATTTTATTGTAATGTTTGTGTAGTTCAACCTGCTTTTGTTCTACCAAACCTGTAAAACCAAAGATCCCAAACTTTTTAAATTCGGTTTGTAGAGCATCTTCAAACAAAATGTTCGGGTTTTCTTTCCATTGATCTTCAATAGAATTTGCCAAATGATCTACCAATTCTACCTGAACATCGTAATGTTCTACATAATGTTTTTTGGTAAAATCAAAGAGTTGTTCTATTTGTTCTGATGATAACTTCATTAATAATCAAGTTTTAAATTTGGGTTTACAATATTTTGCATGTTACGTACAAAATTCTCCAACTCTTCCATACGCGAAACCGTTTCTTTCACGCCGCTTTCTGTCAGTTTGTAGTATTTACGAATACGTCCGTCCACGCGATCCATTTCCACATCTAAAAAACCGTCGGCTTCCATTTTGTGCAATGCCGGATACAAAGCCCCTTCGGTAATATTCATTTCGCCCTGAGTAATTTCTTTAACCCTTTGGGTAATTTCATAGCCGTACATTTTGCCGTGCTGTTCCAGAAGTTTCATAATAATGGTATTTAAACTTCCTTTATATAATTGTTGTTGCTTTTTCATATACTTATGACTTTTAGGTATGGCAAATATACATAATTTTTTTATGCATCAAAATTTTAGGTATAAAATTGTTTCAGAAATGATAAATATCAGTATTAAGCGGTTGTAATTTTGTATTTTTGCAGAAATTAAAATCAAATGTCAAAATTCAATCCTTTAAAGGTAAAAGAAATAAGAAGAGAAACGCCTTTGGCAGTTTCGATTGTTTTTGATATTCCTGCCCATTTACAAGCAGATTATCAGTTTCAGGCGGGTCAATACGTAAACATAAAAGCTGTTATAAACGGCGAAGAAATAAGACGATCATACTCTATAAGTTCGTCGCCGAAAAGTAACGAATTACGAGTTGTTGTGAAGGCGGTAGAAAACGGATTGTTCTCGAATTACGCTACACAACAATTGCAGGTTGGCGATGAATTGGAAATTGCCGTTCCTGAAGGGAAGTTTGTTTTAGAGAATAAAGATGCAAAAGTTATTGTGGGTATTGCTGCAGGAAGTGGTATTACACCAATTATTTCATTAGCAAAAGATACTTTGGAAAGTGCTACTGATACCACTTTTGTATTGATTTATGGAAATAAGACGGAGGAAGATACTATTTATTTTAATGAGATCGATGCACTTAAAAACCAATATTTAAGTCGATTTTTTGTACATTATACTTTTACAAAAACACATCCAGAAGGTGCTTTGTTTGGAAGAATTGAACGATCTACCATCAATTTTGTGCTTAAGAATAAACACAGCGAAAAACGTGTTGATGAGTATTTCTTGTGCGGTCCGGAAGATATGATTAAAAAGGTTACCGATGTTTTAATTGAAAACGGAGCTAACGAAGATCAAATTCATTACGAATTGTTTACCACAAGTTCTACCAATGGTGAAATTCCGGTTACGGGAGAAGGAATGGTAAAAGTTACTGTTATGGTTGACGATGTTGAAACAACCTTTAGCATGCCACGTACCGAAAATATATTAAATGCTGCATTAAAACACGGTGTTGATGCTCCGTATTCATGCCAGGGCGGTATTTGCAGCTCATGTATGTGCCGTACAGTGAAAGGATCGGCAGAAATGAAGACCAATCATATTTTAATGGATGATGAAATTGAAGAAGGATTACTTTTGGCTTGTCAGGCTTATGTTACATCAGACGAAATTTATGTTGATTTCGACGATGTTTAGAAAATAGATCAAATTGTAATAAACGCTATCAAGAAATTCTTTATAAAGCTAAATATGAAACCTTTATCAAATAAGATAAAGGTTTTTTATTATACGCTAAGCATCTTATTCCATATATAAGCAAATTGAGTGATAACGCAAAATAAGAGCATAACTTCTAATAAATACTTAAAAAGAATTAGTTGATTACGTTCTTTACTCAAATTCATTGCATCAAAAAATCTAGTAATAACCATACCTATACACAAAAATAATATCATAAAAATATCATTCATTTTAAATACTTCAAGTATTAAACCTAATGCTAATAAGCTTAATGCGAGAGCAAACAACAAAATTTCTGTTTTTTTACGAAAAACTGTTAACGACTTTAATCTTGTATACATAAAGTAATCAAGTATAAAAGCAAAAATTAATAATACTAAGAAACCTATCATTTTAAACTATTTTCTATTTTTATCATCCTTATGAACAACTACAACAGCTATGATTATTAAAGATATTGAAAATCCAATCAGAAATATCCTTTCATTTTTAAGTCTTCTCATTCCAGCATTTACAACATTCTCATCAATATTCTTTACAATTCCATGTAATTGAACTTCATATTTTTGTCTTATGTATGTGTTGAGATAAACAAAAAAGTTTAAGACTAAAATAATTAAAACAATGAAAGGGAAGAATCTTTTAAATTTACTATAGCTTTCATCTTTTGTAATTTTAAAAAATTAAAAACCTTTATCGTAATTGATAAAGGTTTTTAAAATATGTTTTAAAAAAACGTATTAATTATTCAATGCTTCGGCACCACCAACGATCTCTAAGATCTCGTTTGTAATAGCAGCCTGACGTGCTTTGTTATACGTTAATTTTAATTGATCGCGTAAATCTTTCGCATTATCGGTTGCTTTATGCATAGCCGTCATACGTGCGCCATGTTCAGCTGCGTTAGAATCTAAAACAGCTTTGTACAGCTGCGTTTTTAACGATGTAGGAATTAAATTTAAAATAATTTCTTCTTTAGAAGGCTCATAAATATAATCTACTGCAACGTTTGATTCTGTTTCAATTGGTTCTAAAGGCAAAAATTGTTCTGTTAATACAATTTGCGTAGCAGCGTTTTTAAACTGGTTATACACCAATTCAACTTTATCGTACGTACCTTCAATAAACGCGTCCATAATCTGTTTGGCAACAGCTTCAACATTTACAAACGTTAAGGCATCGAACAAATCACTGCGATTAGCAAAAACAGTTTCGGTTTTTCCAACCAAATCGTATCCTTTTTTACCAATTGTTAGTACATCAACATTTTTACCTGCATACGTTGTATCAATTAAGGTACGTGTAGCTTTAATTACATTTGCATTAAAAGCACCACACAACCCACGGTTTGATGTAATTACAACCAATAAAACCTTGTTAACTTCACGTTGTTCAGCGTAAACACCAGCAGCATCGCCTTCTAATGTTGCGCTAATATTCTGAATTAATTCGGTTAATTTTTCCGCATACGGACGCATAGCTGTAATAGCATCTTGCGCCTTTTTTAATTTTGCTGCAGAAACCATCTTCATTGCAGAAGTAATCTGCATTGTTGATGATACCGAGTTGATTCTGTTACGTATTTCTTTTAAGTTTGCCATTTTAATTGAATTAAGACAAAAGTATTAAGTATCAAGACATCTAAAATCTTAATACTTAATACTCAAAACTTTTTATTAGTATTTAGACGATACTTCTTTTGCAACTTTTTCTAATGTAGCTGTAGCTTCGTCAGATAAGTTACCTGCTTTCAACGCATTTAAAGTATCACGGTACGATAAGTTTAATACTTGTAAGAATTCTTTTTCGAACTCTTTTACTTTTTCTACAGGAACGTTACGCAATAAGTTTTTAGAACCTGCATAGATGATCGCAATTTGATCTTCTACCGTGTAAGGATCGTTAACTGTTTGCTTTAAGATTTCAACGTTACGTTTACCTTTCTCGATTACGTTCATTGTAGCAGCATCTAAATCAGAACCAAATTTCGCGAAAGCTTCTAATTCACGGAATTGCGCTTGGTCTAACTTTAATGTACCAGCTACTTTTTTCATTGATTTAATTTGCGCGTTACCACCAACACGAGATACCGAAATACCTACGTTAATTGCCGGACGTACACCTGAGTTGAATAAATCAGACTCTAAGAAGATTTGTCCGTCTGTAATCGAAATTACGTTTGTTGGGATATATGCAGAAACGTCACCAGCTTGAGTTTCGATAATTGGTAAAGCAGTTAACGAACCACCACCTTTAACGATTGGCTTTAACGATTCTGGTAAATCGTTCATGTTTTTTGCGATTTCATCGTCACCGATTACTTTTGCAGCACGCTCTAATAAACGAGAGTGAAGATAGAAAACGTCTCCAGGATACGCCTCACGACCTGGTGGACGACGTAAGATCAAAGACATTTCACGGTAAGCAACCGCTTGTTTAGATAAATCATCATAAACGATTAATGCAGGACGACCTGTATCACGGAAATACTCACCAATTGCAGCACCTGCCATTGGAGCATATACTTGCATTGGAGCAGGATCGGATGCGTTTGCAGCAACAATTACAGAATAAGCCATTGCGCCTTTTTCTTCTAATGTTTTTGCAATGTTTGCTACTGTAGAAGCTTTTTGCCCAACAGCAACATATATACAGAATACTGGTTTACCAGCATCGTAAAATTCTTTTTGATTTAAAATGGTATCGATACAAACAGTAGTTTTACCTGTTTGACGGTCACCAATAACCAACTCACGTTGACCACGACCAACTGGGATCATTGCATCGATTGCTTTGATACCTGTTTGCATTGGTTCAGTTACCGGCTGACGGAATACAACACCAGGAGCTTTACGCTCGATTGGCATTTCGTATAAATCGCCAGTGATAGGTCCTTTACCATCAATTGGGTTACCTAAAGTATCAACCACACGTCCTAACATACCTTCACCTACTTTGATAGATGCGATACGACCTGTTCTTTTTACAGTAGATCCTTCGCTTACACCAGTAGATGGGCCAAATAAAACAACCCCAACGTTATCTTCTTCTAAGTTTTGAACCATTGCCTCTAAACCGTTCTCAAATTGAACCAACTCACCATACTGTGCGTTTGCCAATCCGTGAACACGTGCAATACCATCACCTATTGTTAAAACGGTACCAACTTCTTCTACAGATCCTTCTGCTGTAAAACCAGATAATTGTTTCTTTAATATTGCTGAAATCTCAGCAGGATTAATTGCTGCCATGCGTTTGACTATTTTATCACGTTAACCGTGTGTGATTTTAATTATTAAATTCTCTTTTTAATTGACTTAATTTGTTTGCAATTGATGCATTGTACTGCATATCGCCCAAACGAATGATAAAGCCGCCAATAATGTCTTTATTTACTTCGTTTACAATAGTAACTTCTTTTGTAGAAAGTTCTTTTACTTTTGCCAATACCTGTGCTTCTAATGCCGGTGTTAAAGGTGTAGCTGTAGTTACATAAGCAACTTCGGTTCCTTTTAACTCGTCATACAATGTAGCGTATTGTGCTGTAATTGCTTCTAAAATATCTAAACGCTTGTTTTGTAATAAAACAGAAAATAAGTTTTTAGTATCTGCGTTAGCCGAAGCAAAAATTTCGTTTAAGGCAGCTAATTTAGATTCTCCTTTAATTACCGGATTTTCTAAAAATAACTTTAACTCACTGCTTTGTGAAATAGCATCAGATATTGTTTTCATATCTGTACCAACCACTTCGGCATTTCCTTTTGCGTTAGACACGTCAAGAATTGCTTTAGCGTATCTTAAGGCTGCTCTTGTTCCCGTCATAACGTACTATTAATTTAATTTAATATCGTTTAATAATGATCCAACCAATTGCTCTTGCGCTTGCTTGTCTGCTAACTGACCTTTTAATAATTTTTCTGCGATATCGATTGACAACGTAGAAACCTGATTTTTAATATCAGCCATTGCAGCGTTTTTCTCGCTTTGGATAGATGCCTGTGCTTGTGCGATCATTTGCGCACCAGCAGTTTGAGCTTCTTCTTTAGCTTCTGCAATCATTTTGTCTTTCATTTCGCGTGCTTCTTTTAACATTGCATCGCGCTCTAAACGTGCTTCAGCCAATAATTTCTCGTTATCTGCTTTTAAGTTTGTTAACTCTCTTTTTGCATTTTCTGCTGCTGCTAATGCATCTGCAATTCCTTCTTCGCGTGCCTCTAAAGCATTAACGATAGGTTTCCAAGCAAATTTTCCTAATAAGAAAATTATAACTACTAAGATGATCGCTTGCCAAAAGAATAAACCTAAACTAAAATCGTTGATTAACTTTTCCATTATATCTTAAATGTAACTTTTAATTTTTACTGTAATTTTTGTTTAATTAAACAATATCTGCAACCAACCGTTACAGATATTGTTTATTGTAATTAAGCTCCTAAGATTAAAGCACCGAATGCTAAACCTTCTAATAATGCACCAATGATGATCATTGCAGTTTGGATTTTCCCAGCAGCTTCTGGCTGACGAGCGATTGCGTCCATTGCAGAACCACCAATTTTACCTAAACCGATACCTGCTCCGATAACGATTAAACCAGCACCTACTAAATTTGGAATTGTCATGATAAATGATTTATATATAATTAAACAAAATTTTAATACTACTCTTTATTTTCTATTAATGATGATCGTGTTCTTCAACAGCCGAACCTATAAACAATGATGATAACATTGTAAAGATAAACGCCTGTAAAAATGCTACTAATAATTCTAACACTGTTAAGAATAAAGTTAGCAAGAACGATACACCTACTGCACCTGGCGTTGATAATGTTTGTTTCATTACAAACGCTACTGCAATTAACCCCATTACTACCGAGTGACCTGCTGTAATATTTGCGAACAAACGAATTAATAACGAGAATGGTTTTGTGAACATACCTAAAACCTCAATCGGTGCTAAAACAATTTTCATTGGCCACGGCACACCAGGCATCCAAAAAATGTGTTTCCAGTAATCTGCATTTCCGCTAAAGTTTACATATAAGAAAGTAAACAATGCCAAACAAACTGTAATTGATATGTTTCCTGTAACGTTTAACCCAAGCGGTGTTAAACCTAATAAGTTTAATAAGAAGATTAAAAAGAAAACCGATAATAAATACGGCATGTACTTTTTATATTTTTTCTCACCAATGTTTGGGCGAGCCATTTCATCGCGTACATAAATTACCAATGGCTCTAATGCACGTGCAATTCCTTTAGGTAAATTGTTTGGTGATGATTTGTATGTTTTTGCTAATGCAGTAAATCCTAAAAATAATAATACGGTAGCTAATAATAAACCTACAACATTTTTAGTGATAGAAATATCGAAAGGTTTTTCATTTGTTGGGTGATGATGCTCATCATAAGAAATAGTACCAGCAGCATCTGTTTTATAAATTTTACCGTGGTAGTATTTATAATATTGCCCACCGTTTTCTACAACCGCTTCTTTGTAAACAAAATCTTCGGTTGACATAAAAACTTTAAGACCGTTATCAATCAAAATAACTGGTAATCCAAAACCATAATGTTTGTGCTCTTCTGCATTTCCAAAGAACGAATAGTAATGATCGTCCATTAAGTGATGCTGTGTGTAAGCTTTTACAAATTCTTTTGAACTTGGATCAACCTCAGCATGCGTATCATGTGAATCATGAGTTTCATGTGACGTTTCTGTAGTAACAGCGTGCAAAGAATCATGCGCTGAAACAACTGGTGTTTCTGCATTTGAAACCAATGGCATCAAAGCAAATAAAGCAGCTGTTAGTAAATGAAGTGATTTTTTAATAGTCACCATACCGGGATTAAATTTTTTATGTTTCAAAAATTTTGTGCAAAAATACACAATTTATCGTTTCCGCACAGAAGTATTTTAAACTTTTTTTATTTATTTGTTTTCTGATGAATGTGATTGATTTAAAACACGATACGTTACGTACACATCAAAAAACATAAACAAAAAGAAAACGGCTAAAAAATTATATTTAAAAAAATCATCTGCTGCACTGGTTTTCAACGCACTGCTTATGGCAAAATAATTAATCACCAGTTTTAGCGTTAAGAATCCCAAAAATATAAATCCTAAGTTTTGCGGCATGCTTTTCCCAATACCTACCACAGCAAAAATTAACAATGCAGACAGTAGAAACTGCAACGCATAAATTTGCCAAAGCTGCATGTAAGCGGTATCCCACAAAGGCAGGTGTTTGGTGATTGACTGTAACAAAAAGTGCAAACCGAAGGAAACCAGCGCCAAAATTGCCAACTGACCTATAAAAGCTAATGCTTTACCCATTTTTATTTAATTTATTAACCTGACTGATGACTTGATACATTGCCAGAAAAATTCCGAGCAAAGTTACACTTTTTGTTCCCCAATCGTCATATATTAAATACTTTTTATCTAACCAGCTGCCAATCTTGTAAAACACATAAATTGTTGCACCCATTTGAAAGGGAATCGATGTAAAAATCAACCATTTACTGGCAACACTTTGTTTTTTGGGCAGCTTGTTATTTTCCGGCATCTTTAATATATTCTTCCCAATTTTTCTTGATAAGCACCACACCGTAATCATCGGTACTTATTAAAACAGGATTCTGTTTAATGTTGTAATCCGATTCTAATTCCAGATACATTTGTGCCGATTTAGCAATGTTACCCGATTTAACACCGTGCAGTACAAAGAAAATAGTATTATCGTTATACATATCGGCACTAAAAACAAGTCCGGTATGGCGGCGGTCGTTTGCATATTGTTCCAACTTCAACTTTAAGGCACTGCCTTCTTCTGTCAACGGATACGGAACTGCATAGACCATTTTTATGTTTTTAGACAAGTCACGTTTAAACTGTAATCCTTGTAATTTAGGCAGGTCTTTCGCAATGATTCGTTCTGCTTCTTTTCCTTCTTTTGTGGTAGGATACGTTAATGCAACATATTCCAAAGCTTCACGGTAATTGGTCAATCCGCGTAGCTTACCAATCGTCATTGCTTTTAGCAATTCGTATTTACTGATGATTCCATCGCCAATAACCGTTGGTATTTTCGTATCCAATTCTTGCAACGTTTCGTAAAAAGCACCATTTGCGTACAAGCGGTAAATTTTATTGTAATCATCAACAGGAGATCCTTCTGTAGAAATTACCGTATTCGGATTCATTGCCACCTGCGTGTATCTTGAGTTTGGATGATTCGTTTTTAAATCTTCCAACATTGCTTGTGCTTTGGCAGGATCGATCTTTAAATAAATTTTATATAAATGATATTTTGCAGGTTCAATTAAACCAACTTCCGGATTTATAGAAAGCAAATGTTCTAATTTACCGGCAGCCACTTCATATTCTTCCAATCGATCGCTATACAACAATCCTAACTGATAATACGCATTGTCGCGCTCTGTTTTAAGATTGGTTAATTCGGTTTGATCTGTCGGGATTTGTTTCAGATAGAAATCTACATTGTATCGTGCCACCACAGGATCGTTCGGATCTTCTTCCGTTGGAGTTCCTGCTGCTGTTTGATCTTCGGCTTGTTGCGTATTTGCTGCAACTGTAGCTGCACTACTCGATGCTACTGATGACCAACGCCAATTGTCGGTTAACGGTCTGTTACCCCATTTTCTATTAAATTCACTTTTACCTTGCTGTACGGTATTGGTATTGTAAAAATAAAAATTTGACGACGCACTTGTACTTGGCGCCATTCCTGGCATTTGCGGATTTGCCTGTTGAGCTGCTACTTGTTGTGCTTTGGCATCGTCAGCTTTCAGTTTTTCGATCAGTTTTTCTATTTCTTGTCGGCGCTGTGTATCGTCTTTACCAACCAAATTCAAAATACTGTCATTTTTCCGGGCGATTTGTTCGTATCGAACAATATCAACCAAATTATTTCTTTTACGTTTTACCTGAACATATTCGCGCGACATAGGGTTCATGTAAACCATGGTAGAATCGTAATATTTTCCGGCTGTCTCGAACTGTTTTTTCTGATAATAAATATTTGCCAGCTTATTGTAATTGGATACTTTTACGTATTCATTAGTCTTTCCAACTCTTAAAGACATGTTGTAATCTTTAATGGCTTTATCTTTTAAATCGTACGCTTCGTGCATTACACCTAACTGATGAAAAATGATATCGGAATACGCACGGTTTTCGCGATCATTCAACAATGATAAATACTGACGCACAAATGCGGTAGTATCAACAGTAGAAATATCCTGATTGGCAAATTTTTCGGCATGTGCATTAATAACCAGTGCACGAGAAATTCTGCGATTATAATCTATTACATCTTGAAAATTTTTAACCGCATCACTTTTCTGACCGGTTTTGCTGTTCAACTGTCCTAAAATGTATGTATAGCGAGCCTTTTCGTCGGTATCGCTTGTAAGATCAATTGCTTGTTGTAAAGGAATTTTAGCAGAGTCTAAATGTTCTAAATGAATGTAGCCTTGTGCTAAAGTGGCGTAGGCATCGGCTTTTGTTTGATTTTTTAAAGCAGCTTCACTATCTCTGAAAATCTTTTTGATATTCTGTATCGCCAAGCCGTAATATTCTAATTTTAAATTGGTTTTTTCTTTCCAAACCAAAGCATCATAAAACAAATCACTGTCGGGATACTTTAAAATGATGTAATTGAACGCTTCAACCGCCGGTACAAATCGCAAATCCTGATAACGCGCTTTACCTAAAAGCATATAAGCCTCGTCCATCTGCGGATTGTGTTCTTTACCGGCAACATTTATAGAGTGTTTTTGGGCAGCTTTCACGGCTTTGTCTTCTGCTCGCTGAAAATGCGGATTCTTCTCTGCAACACCTGTAATAATCAATGCTTTTTCATCTTTTTGGGCAGGTTCCACCGTTATAAGGTTAGAAAAATCATCGACATATTTCTTTTTAAGTTCCATTACCCCACGGTCATAAGCAACCGTACCGTTGTAGAGCACGTTGTATTTTGTGGTAGTAGCGTGATATCTTTTATTGGCAAAGCCTGCTTTTTCGGTAGAACAAGCAATGGCTACCAAAAGAATAAATAAGACAGGAATATATTTAAAGGAAACAGTTTTCAATAGATTGATTTTTTACAATAACTAAAAAACACAGAATTTCGTATAAATAATTTAAAAAACTTAACGTTCTGTACTTTAATGTGTAAAAATAATAAAACAGAACAAATTTTCATTATAAAAAGAATTTAAAAAAATCGCTCCAAAAAATGGAGCGATTCTTCTTCATAGCAAATTTTTGCTAATCATTTTAATCTAACCAAAAACCAATTTATTTCTTTAAATACTAAAAATATATTACCGAATGTACGAATTAAAATAACATTTCACAAACTTTAATATAATTTTTTAATAATTTATCTTAAAAATAATTAAAAAGTTTTGCACTACATTTGTTCTTTAAATTTTTAGAATGAAAAAGGATATCGATTTTCCTAAATCGGAAAATGTTTTTTTGGCAGCTATACAGCAATGGAACGATGATTTTCTGGAAAACAGCTGGTATGTTTATCTGGTGAATAATACCGACGAAACTTTAGAAATGGTTTTAGCTGTTTCTCGTGCTTATGGCATCATCAATAACGAACAGCGTGCAACCGGAACGTTTCGTCATGCTTTTAAAGAAGTTGCTCCTAAAAGCATCATTAAAATCGAACTATTAGAAAACAATGTTTTACAGTTAAACAACGAATTTGCTGTTACTTACTTTTTAAACAACAAAATGTTCGACAAAACTTTTGTTTTTAAAACAAACACCATAAACGATAAAGCATTAAGCGATATTCCCGGAACTGATTTACGTGGAGTTTTATTGAAATAAAAAATCCAGATTTTAAAAATCTGGATTTTTTATTTATCTACATCATTGTATTAATTCGGATGCTTGCTTTTATCAAGGCTATAGCAGTAATACTTTTAGTGAGAACATCTTTTGGTTGATGGTGCCCGTTTTGACTTACCAACTTTACATACTCATCTCCTCTATCAGATTTTTGCACGTATTTTACTGTGATATATTCTTCCCATTCATTTAGTTGAATACTTAACAAATACATTTCTCCGAAAAAAACATCTTCAATTGCAACCTGCTTGTACAAAACAATATCACCGCTTTTTAGCAAAGGGTACATACTATCACCTGTAACAGATATTGCCCCATCACATTTAGGAATATTCGGTATTTTAATCGTATCAAGTACTTTTCTGGGCGAATCACTATTAAAAAGATCTTTTAAACCAGCAGTAGCTTCAAAATCGTATAAAGGAATTTCTTGCTCATCTACTTTTCCATCTTGGGTTTTTCTGTTATTAGATATAATATTTAGATTTTTTTCACTCTTGATCATCTCACCCTTACCAGTTATTAGCCAATCAGGATTTATTTCTGGATAAACATTGTAAAATTTCTCTACTGTTTCTAAAGACAATCCACTTACTTTATCTAAAGTACCATTAGATATTCCGGTTTCAACATAAAATTTATTCTTTGTAATTCCTTTATATTCAAGAAACTGAATAATTC
>CAJYTF010000022.1 GCA_913777665.1 uncultured Myroides sp. | reverse complement strand
TAAAATATTAAATATTATATAGATATTTATGTTGCTTTAATTAGAAAATTTTCAGATATCATACTTAAAAACGAAATACAAAAAAAGAGGAAAATCTATTCCTCTTCGTTATCGTAATCATCGTCGTCAAAATCATCGTCATCTTCGGTTTCTTCTTGTTCGTATTCAAAAAACGAAAAAATAGAACCACCGTATTTTCTGCTGTTACTAAAATGTTCTAAATGCTCCATTTTTGTTTGGGTAGAATGTTCAATAATTAGTAAACCATCGTCCTCTAACAATTCATTTTCAAAAATTAACTGATAAATCTTATCAAACTGTTCCTGAGAAAAATCGTATGGCGGATCGGCAAAAATAATATCGTATTTAATTTTACTGCGTTCTAAAAACTTATAAACATCACTTTTAATCGCTGTGATATCCATATCAAACTCTTGTGCCGTTTTCTTAATAAAATTCACACAGCCAAAATCGGCATCAACACACGTAATAGGTTCGGCACCTCGCGATGCAAATTCGTAGCTAATGTTTCCCGTTCCTGCAAACAAATCCAAAACCTTTAATTCGTGAAACGAAAACTGGTGGTTTAATATATTAAAAAGTGCCTCTTTACTTAAATCGGTTGTTGGGCGAACAGGCAAATTTTTGGGAGCAGTTATGCGTCGGCCTTTAAATTTTCCAGAAACTATTCTCATGCGTGTAATAAAATGTAATGTTGTTGTATTTGTTCGTTGGTTACCGATAGTGTTTGCGCTACGGTTTTTAAATCGGCAATTTCTACATTGCGAATAAATTTGTAGGCAATTTGGTATAAATTACTTTCTTTGGTGCAATTACCAACAATTTTCACCGGTTGTTTTTGCGGATCTAACTGTAATTGTTCAAACACAAAAAGCAGGTAATAAATAAAATCTTCTTGAGTTTGATATTCGTAACTGTTAAAAAGCAACAGTTTTTTGTTTTGTAGCAATACCACTTCAAAATGTGTGTCGGCAACATGCACAAAAAATTCTACTTGATTGTTGTTTGCAGATTTATTTAAAAAATGTTGCACCAAACCGGTGTTTATATGCTGAAAATTAAAGCTGCCAAAAACATCTAAAAAATAGTTGTTAAAGGCAACATACGGCACATAGATATTTTCCATTTGATGTTGTGTTAACGAATCAAAATCAAAATAATCGGTTGGGAAAACCTTTGTGTTATACTGCAAATAGCTTCCTAAAGCAGCTTCATAGAACAAAGCCGTTGGTACAAACGTATTTAAATTGTTATCGTGTAAAACAAGCACATCGTTAAAACCGGTTTGCAAGGCTTCTTCCTTATCAAAAAAAACATCTAACTGTTGTTCAATGGTTTTGTGCGGATCTAAAGCAAACGATTTAAACTGAATAACCTGATTGTTTACCTGATTTTTAACGCAGTAACTAAAATTTTGTAACGATACCTGTATGTATAATTTTTGAAACGTTTCGTTAGTCATAAATCATAAAATGTATAAGAATCAAAAGTACAATTTTTTTTACTGATTAATAGTATCTTTGTGAAAACACCTTTTTATGCAAACAGAACAAATAGAAGTAGAGTTAAGTAAAATCAAAATTTTTCTAATAGCAGTGGGTTCATTACTATTTGCGGCATTAGGTATATATTTAGCATTTTATCATACAAACACTTCTATGAGGTATTCAGATTCATTTGTTAAATTTGCGGGTATTTTGTCGATCGCTTTTTTTTCACTAACTCTTATCGCTTCTTTGTTTAAAATATTTGATTCAAAAAAAGGATTGATAATTTCTGACAAAGGAATATTTGAAAATAGTTCTTTTGTTGGTTTAGGGTTAATTGAATGGGAAGACATTTTAGAGATCGAAATTAAAAAAGTGAAAGATCAAAGATTTTTAATGATCTATCTAAAAAATAATGATAAATATATTGAGCGAAGTAAAGGCTTTAAGAAAAAGGTTGCATCAATAAATTATAGAATGTATGGCTCTCCTGTTGCTATATCTCCAAACGGATTAAAGATTTCATTTAAAGATTTAGATAATTTGTTGAAAACAAGTTTTATAAAATATAAGAAATCTACAAACCAATGACCATTACCGAATTTTACCTTCACATAAAAAACAGCTTTCCGTTTAATGTTACCTTAAAACAAGATGCCTTTTTAAAAAAGATTTCGCAATTTATTTTAAGCGAAAATCAAGACGAAGTTTTTGTTTTAAAAGGATACGCTGGAACAGGTAAAACCACGTTATTGTCAAATTTGGTCAATCAACTGCCGTTGGTTAACAAAAAATATGTTATGCTGGCTCCAACTGGTAGGGCTGCAAAAGTAATATCAAACTACGCCAAACAGCCAGCGTTTACCATTCACAAAAAAATTTATTATCCTAAAAAAGATAAAAACTCGGGCATGGCATTTACCATGCAGGCTAACAAACACAAAAATACCATTTTTATTGTCGATGAATCGTCTATGATTTCCGATAATGTGACTGATGCCACCATGTACACGCACGGTTCGTTATTAGATGATTTGCTGTATTATGTGTATTCTGGACAAAACTGTAAACTGATTATCGTGGGCGATACCGCGCAGTTACCGCCTGTAGGAATGGATGAAAGTCCGGCTTTGAACGAAAACAAGCTGGCATTGAATTATCACATGAAAGTCGATTTTATTGAATTGACCGAAGTAATGCGTCAGGAAGAAGATTCGGGTATTTTGTATAATGCTACCGAATTGCGCGAACAGCTGCAACAAGAATTCTACGATTTTTTTGAGTTTGATGTAAAACCTTTTAAAGACATTGTTCGTTTGCAAGATGGATACGAAACATTAGATGCTATTCACGATGCGTATTCAAAAAAAGGATCCGAAGAAACCATTTTTATTGTTCGATCTAACAAACGCGCCAACCAATACAATCAACAAATTAGAACGCGGATTTTAGACAACGAAAGCGAAATTAGTGCCGGCGATTACATAATGGTGGTGAAAAATAATTACTTTTGGTTGAAAGATTCTAAAACAACCGATTTTATTGCAAACGGAGATATTTTAGAAATTTTGCAGATTTATAAACACCATGAATTGTATGGTTTTAGGTTTGCATCGGTAAAAGTCCGTATGATTGATTATCCTGATATGTTACCTTTTGATACCATTGTTTTGTTAGACACGCTACATTCCGAATCGGCAAGTTTAACGTACGAAGAATCTAATAAGCTGTATCAAGAAGTTTTGTTAGATTATCAGGATGAAATAACGGCGTTTCGCAGAATGCAAAAAGTTAAGAATAACGAATATTTTAATGCCTTACAGATTAAGTTTGCGTATGCAGTAACTTGTCATAAATCGCAGGGTGGACAATGGGATACCGTTTTTATAGAACAACCTTATTTGCCTGACGGTATCAGTAAAGATTACATGCGCTGGTTGTACACAGCATTAACACGCGCAAAAGAAAAAGTTTATTTAATAGGTTTTAACGACGATTTTTTCAGTGAATAAGTTTTTGTGGTTTTACTACAATAGTAATCATAGATTTATATAAAACTATGTCTATCTTAAAATTGAAACTTCGTTAAAATAAATCTATGTGGTTAAAAAAGAGATAAAATGAATAATTTAAAAATAATAGCAGTAATTCCGGCAAGGTATGCATCTACACGTTTTCCTGCAAAATTAGTTCAAGATTTAGGCGGAAAACCCGTTGTGGTTCAAACCTATTTGGCAACAGTTGCAACACAGTTGTTTGACGAAGTTTTAGTAGCAACCGATCATCAGATTATTTTCGATTTACTAAAAGAGCATAACGTGAATGTGGTCATGAGCAGTGATACACACGAAAGCGGAAGCGATCGTATTGCAGAAGTAATCGAAAATATTAATTGTGATATTGTTGTAAATGTTCAGGGAGATGAACCTTTTGTAAACAAAGAAAACCTACAAAGTTTAATTGAAATTTTTAAGAAAGATATCGACCAAAAAATTGATCTGGCATCTTTGATGTTCGAAATTAATGATTTGGAAACAATCAATAATCCAAACAACGTAAAAGTTGTGGTAGATCAAAACTTAAAAGCATTGTATTTTTCTCGAGCTGCTATTCCTTTTCCGCGCGATGGTAAAAGCTACGTTCCGTATTATCAGCACATAGGTGTTTATGCGTACAGAAAGCAAGCACTTTTAGACTTTACTAAATGGCAAATGAAAGGCTTAGAAGCAACCGAAAAATTAGAACAGTTACGTTATTTAGAATACGGCAGAACCATACAAATGGTACTTACAAACCACACAGGCGTAGGTATTGACACTAAAGAAGATTTAGATAAAGCGAGATTGCTTTGGAGATAAAAAAATAGCTTTCAAAACTGAAAGCGATTTTTTTATTTATGCAAAATCATTGAAATTTCAATATTTACGTTTCGTGGCAGTTTTTCAACCTGAACACATTCACGTGCTGGTGCGGTTTCGGCAGAAAAATAACTTCCGTATATTTCGTTAATCATACTAAAATGATCCATGTTTCTAATAAAAATAGTTGCTTTTACAACATGGTCAAAAGTCAGTCCGGCTTCCTCAATAATATAGTAAAGGTTTTGCATTACCTGTTTGGTTTCGTCTTGAATACCTGTTGTTACCAAGGTTTCGGTTGCTTGGTTAAAAGGAATTTGTCCAGATATAAAAAGTAAGTCGCCAACCATAACCGAATGATTGTACGGACCAATTGGAGCAGGTGCTTTTGATGAGTTGATTATTTGTTTCATTTGATGTATATTAAGTTAAAACTAAAAACGAATAGCTTAAAGTTATGAAATTATCTGGTTCGGAAACGACGTTCGGCAGCATTTCTTTTTTCGTATTTGATATCTTGTAGGATCGACGATTTAATTCCAATGAAAAAGTTCCATTGTTTGTAATATCCATTCGGAATCCAAGAAAAATCCATTCGCCATGACTTCAAATCTCGTTCAAAACGTAATTGGGTATAAGTTACACCCTTATTTTTGAAATCGTATCCGGTAGAAAAACCAGCCAGCCAGCCCGGAGCTAATGTTACGTTTCCGGAAACCATTAACGAGTTGTTCGATATTTCTGAATTTCTGCTTGCATTGTTATAGGTTAAACTCCATGCCAGCGTTAAATCCCAAGGAATTTCGGTGTTATAAAATGATGTTTTTGGTTTTTCGCGTTTTTTGTCATCAAACATCGATTTTTGTCTATCTGCCAAATCCACCGACTGCCCAAATAAATCATCTCCACGGCCACCATTCTGAACATTTTGATCTACTTCGTCTTCACGTTTCGGACTTCCACCAAATAACGGATCGGTACTTGCCAAAGAATAATTTACTGTAATGTTGGCACTGGTTAAACGTAGTAAACTTCCACCATTTGCAATGTTAAACTTATCAATTCTTCTGCCACTATTATCAAGCGCTAACGGATCTAAACTTGCACCAAAATTCAATCGTAACTTATCTTTTAATAAATTGGTATTCGCACTCATACCAATAGGTGCTAATTTTAACGAATCGGCAGTAAAGTTGTACGATGTATTAAAGTTTAACGAATTTAATAACATCACTTTTTTAGGTTCGCCGGTTGTAGATTCATCATCACGCACTTTAGCTTCAAAATTGTTTCCTAACGATAAACCTACCATATTAGACATGGTTTTGTTAGGTTCGCCAAACAACGTACCCTGAAAACGAGAATATTCTTGCATGGTTGTACCTAATGCGTCAATTGCGTAAGTATCGTAATATTGATCAAAACTTGGAGTATATGAATAAGAAACAGCCGGACGCATTACGTGACGTATTGCCTGAATTTTTGAATTTTTATTAAAATTGAAGGTTCCATAAATGGTTGTTCCAACATTCGTACTGAAATTATAAGTTCGATAACTGTCAAAACCATTATTTCTTACAGTTTCAACCTGCCCGGTTTCATTACTGTAAAAACGATCGAACGTATTTAAAACCCAAGTTTCGTTATAATTTCCCGTCATGGTAACCGACAGATACTTTAAGACTTTAAAGTTGGTTGCCAGCGGAATACTGTGCTGGATACCTGCATTCATTTCGTTAAACATTTCCGGTTTAAAGAACAATGAATCGGTAGTTTGAATTCTATTTTCTCCTCTTAAATTATACTGTAGGTTAATGTTTTGAATGAAACCTTTTTTACTTCCGTTTTTTGGTGCGAATGGGAACACGCGATCTACACTTGCCTGAACATTTGGTAAAGACATTGTAATTTGCTGCGTGTTGGTATTTTGCTGATGATTTGCAGAAATAGTGTAATTTACCTGCGGAACAGACTGGATTGTTTTTGAATAACTTATCGATGATGATAAGGTGTTGTTCATATTTGATCCGATATTCTGCGTGTTTAACGAGTTTCGGAAATAATTACTACTACCCAAGTTAACCGATGCCGAAAAACGCGATGTTGGGTTTGCCTTTGCATCTTGCGAATGACTCCACTGAATATTATAAATTTTCGCTTTCTGATAATTGTCAAAACCACGTTCACCATCAATCAAAGTTTCATATCTTAAATTAAGATTTCCACTGTATTTGTATCTTTTGCGGTATTGCGATTGCGCATTAAAAGCATTACTTCCGTTTTGGTAAACATCTCCCAATAAGGTTAAATCAACCATATCATTAAAGGCAAAATAATAACCACCATTCTGTAAATAATATCCTCTTAAATTGGTATCTCCAAAAGATGGAATGATAAACCCCGAAACAGATCCTTGCGATAACGGGAAAAAAGCAAACGGTAAACCAATAGGCGTAGGCACATCTTCAATAACCAAATTGGTAACTCCGGTTACAATTTTTTTGTTAGGAACAAACTTAGCGTTCGATGTACGGAAATAATACTCTGGATTTTCAATATCTTCAGCCGTTGTAAAAATTACATCTTTCATAAAGTAAACCGAATCGTTTACTTTTTTGGTTTTCGCCGCCTTAACATTAAAATCCTGATATTTTGTACGGGTGTTCCAAACAATTGCTTTTTTTGTTTTGGTGTTGAAGCGAATAGAATCTGGCTCAACAACCTGCGTTCCTTGTTTAAAAACCGGATGCTGCGTTAAATTTCCTAACGAATCTTTAATTCTGCCGGCATAAACTTCTTCCTTTTCATAATCATAAATAATGATTCCCGCCGTAAGTTCGTAATCCTGATACTTAAAAACCGCCTGATTGTACAACGTAACCTTTTTATTTTTCTGATCCAGCTTTTCGTAATCTTTCGCAGTTCTAAACATAGGCGCTTCTAATTTTTGTCCTTGTTTAGGTTTTACACTGTCATTTTTAACGGGCTTTACAGTATCTAAAGTTGTATTAGGAATAAGATTTTTTGTAAGTGTATCGTTCTTACTTTCAATATTTAAGCGCTTGTTTACATGAGGGAATTCTTGTGCCGAAACCTTTGACAATGCGCCCGGAATCAAAATCAAATTAAAAACGATATATATTACTTTTCTGTGCAACTTTTTAAAGCTATTTTGTAAAATTGGTAGGTGTGTTTTTTAGACTTCAAACTTACTAATATTTTTTTTTACTTTTAGACTTTTAAATAAGAAACGAAAATATAAAATAAATCATGATTGTAAATAAAGTTAAAGCTGCTTGTGCTGCCTTTTTAATGTGTGTTGGATCAACCGTTTATGCGCAAAATTTTAAAGTAGTTTTAGATCCCGGTCACGGAGGGAAAGATCCCGGTGCGATGCGTGGAAATTGTGTAGAAAAGAAAATTGTTTTGGATGTTGCTTTAAAGGTTGGCGAACTGCTAAAGCTTGATAAAGATATTAAAGTGATTTTTACCCGTAAAACGGATGTTTTTGTTGAAGTTGCCGAACGAACAAAAATAGCAAACCGCGAAAAAGCCGATGTTTTTGTATCGATTCACGTAAATGCCGCAAAGAATACCGCTGCTTATGGTGCCGAAACTTACATAATGGGTATCAGTAAAAACGAAGCGAATTTAGATGTTGCCAAACGAGAAAATGCCGTTATTACGCTAGAAGATAATTATGAAAAGCATTATGAAGGATACGATCCAAATCGTCCGGAATCTTTAATAGGGTTGACTTTAATGCAAGAACAATTTATCAAACAAAGTATTGATCTGGCATCTAAAATCCAGGTTCGATTTAAAGATGAGGTTTTACGAACCGACAGAGGCGTTAGGCAAGGTCCGTTTTGGGTTTTGCATAGTGCACTTATGCCGAGTATTTTAGTTGAATTGGGTTTTATTTCAAACAAAGAAGAAGGAGAATTTTTGAATTCTGAAGAAGGTAAAAACGAGCTAGCAATTGCAATTGCAAGAGCTATTAGAGATTATAAAAAAAGTAATTCAATCTAAATAAAATAAACCGTTAGGTGTAATTCAAAATAAATAAAAATTAACCACATAGACGAATAGAATTATTACTAATTGTAAAAGATAGGATTGGAAATTATATTATTTTTCACATAGTTTTCTATGCGAGAAGTAAAATGTCTATCATAATCTTTTAAAAATATAAGAAAAGTCAATGTTTCTATGTAGTGGAAATAATTACACACAATGGGGGTAAAAATACTTTTTTGGTAAGCAAATCTCTTATTCGTTTTAATTCTTAATAGCGTGCTGTAGGTAAAATCGAGTTAAAAACGAGATATATTACTTTTGTATGCAAGTTTTATATACTATTTTTGTAAATTAGAATAGGTTTTTGTTTTGTGCGAAAATCCGAAATTCGATATTTT
This sequence comes from uncultured Myroides sp., assembly GCA_913777665.1. Taxonomy (GTDB): domain Bacteria; phylum Bacteroidota; class Bacteroidia; order Flavobacteriales; family Flavobacteriaceae; genus Flavobacterium. Next base: position 71,263 of record CAJYTF010000022.1, on the reverse strand, counting down.
TTAAAATTTAGACTTTATTATATGAAACGAAATATAAATATGCTATGTTTATAGATAACTTTAAAGTTGCTATTGGTGCCTTTTTAATGTGTGTTGGATCAACGGTTTATGCCCAAAATTTTAAAGTGGTTTTAGATCCCGGTCACGGAGGTAAAGATTTTGGTGCTGTGCGCGGAAATTATGTAGAAAAGAAAATTGTTTTAGACGTTGCCGAAAAGGTAGGCGACTTGTTAAAAAGAGATAAAGGAATAAGCGTTATTTATACTCGTAAAACCGATGTTTTTTTAGAGTTAAGAGAACGTACCGAAATAGCCAACCGTGAAAAAGCAGATATTTTTGTATCCATTCACGCAAATGCCGCTTCTAACGCACCAAGTGCAACAGGAACTGAAACCTTTATAATGGGTACAAGTAAAAACGCATCGAATTTAGAAATTGCTAAAAAAGAGAATGCCGTTATTACGTTAGAAGATAATTATGAAACATCGTATTCTGGTTACGATCCAAGCAAACCCGAATCATTAATTGGGTTAACGTTAATACAGGAACAGTTTGTAACGCAGAGTATTGAGCTGGCTTCGAAAGTTCAAACTCGATTTACAAACGATGCCGAAAGAAAAAACCGAGGTGTTAAACAAGCTCCGTTTGTGGTTTTGTACACCGCTTTTATGCCGAGTGTTTTGGTTGAATTAGGATTTTTATCGAACAGCGAAGAAGGGGCATATTTAAACAGTGAAGAAGGTAGAAACGAATTAGCGAGATCAATTGCCAATGCAATCATCGATTATAAAAAGCAGTATCATTCAGCAAGCGAGAATATTTCGGCTCAAAAACCAAGAGAAACTCCAATTAAAGAAGACGAGCCTAAAAAGGTCGATACCATAAAACAGAAAGCTCCGGAACCTGCTAAAACATCGTCTGTAGATGCATCTAAACCTGCAACAGTTACAAAAACCGGTGTTTCGTTTAAAGTTCAAATTTCTGCAAGCAGTAAAGATATTGCCTTAACGCCAAGTAACTTCAACGGCTTAAACAATATTTCTATGGTTAAAGAAGGTAATATGTTTAAGTATTTTTACAATGAAACTACCGATTACGATCATGCACGTAAAGCGTTGGAAGTAGCTAAAAACAAAGGATACAATTCTGCGTTTTTGGTTGCCTACAAAAACGGTAAAAAAATAAGCATTAAAGAAGCAATTAACAAGTAACTAAAAAAATAGAAAATTGAAAATAGCTATATCAAGAGAGGTAAAAACCGCTGTACTAGTGTTATTATCTATAGGAATGTTAATTTGGGGATACACCTTTTTAAATGGTAAAAACATTTTTAGCAGTTCCAGAACATTTTTTGTGGAATACGATAATGTCGAAGGTCTTTCAACCGCATCATCTGTAACAATAAACGGAATGGTAGTAGGTAAGGTGCATCATATTTCGTTAAAAGGTCAGGGAAAACTGTTGGTAGAAATTGTAATGACCGATAAGGTTGATATTCCGATCTCATCTAAAGCCGTAATTTATTCGCCTGATTTAATCGGAGGAAAACAAATTGCACTTCAAATTAATTATAACGATCCAACCTTGGCAAAAAGCGGCGATTATTTGCAATCGGGACAAATGGCAGGTTTAATTGATGATTTAGGGCAACGAGTAGATCCTATCGCAAAAAAATTAGATTCTGTTCTTTACAATGTAAACATCTTGGTGCAAACCATAAACAAAACGTTAGATCCTGCTGCGCAGAAAAACCTGCAAGAAGCTTTGGCTAAATTAAACGCTACAATGGGTAACGCAAATGCCATAACGGGTAAGTTTGACCGAATTGTATCAAGCAACGAAGCTAAAATCAGTAATATTGTTTCAGATTTCAACACCACATCTAAAAATCTTTCGGCTTTTTCTAACGATTTAGATAAGATCCAATTACAAAAATTACAAGATATCTTAAATAAATTCGATAATGCAGCATCAAGCCTTGATAAAATGATGAGCGATGCCAACAGCGGCAAAGGAAACATTGGTAAATTAATGAAAGAAGAGCAGCTGTACAACAACTTGGAATCGGCAACAAAAGAATTAAACAGTTTGTTAGAAGACGTTAAATTAAACCCACGTCGTTACATAAACATTTCGGTTTTCGGTAAAAAAGCACAGCCTTATGCAGAACCCATAAAACAATAATCATACAAAACTAAATACAACAAAAACAATAATTAATTTATAACAGTAATGCACATTTTAAGCAGTATTTTATTTATAGCTTTAACCGTTGCAGGCTTTGGATTTTTTGCAGTAAATGCCAAGAAAATCTACCGCAATATAAAGTTGGGTCAGTCTGTGAACAGAACCGACCGCTCTTCAGAACGCTGGAGAAATATGCTTCTTGTAGCTTTCGGGCAAAAGAAAATGTTTGCCAGACCCATTCCGGCACTTTTACACTTTGCCATCTATGCAGCATTTATGATTACCCAGATTGAACTGATAGAAATTTTTATCGACGGAATTTTTGGAACACACCGTGTTTTTAAAGAATCGCTTGGTGGTTTCTATACTTTCATGATCAGTTTAATCGAAATATTGTCGGTTGCAGCATTAACCGCAACAATTATCTTTTTATCAAGACGAAACCTGTTAAAACTTCCGCGTTTAAACATGAAAGAATTAATGGGATGGCCTAAAAAAGATGCCAATTTAATTTTAATGATGGAAATTATTTTGGTATTGTGCATTTTTACCATGAACGGAACCGATGAGGTTTTATATAACATAGGCAAATCACATTTTGAAGGTCAGGGATCTTTTAATTTTACCATTTCTCAATTCATCGGTCCAGCAGTTTTTGGATCTTTTAGCGAAGGAACTTTGCATGTTTTAGAACGCATAGGTTGGTGGGGACACTTTATTATGGTGTTGTCTTTCCTTAATTATTTGTACTATTCTAAGCACTTGCACATTATATTGGCATTCCCGAATACCTATTTTGCACACATAGAACCGTTGGGTAAATTCGATAATTTGCAGGCAGTTACCAATGAAGTAAAATTAATGATGGATCCAAATGCCGATCCGTTTGCAGCACCAGCACCTGATGCAGATGCAGTGCCAGCAAAATTTGGTGCACAAGATGTTCAGGATTTAAACTGGGTGCAGCTGTTAAATGCCTATTCGTGTACCGAATGTGGTCGTTGTACAGCGTCTTGTCCGGCAAATTTAACCGGTAAAAAACTATCGCCACGTTTAATAATGATGAAAACGCGCGATCGTTTAGAAGAAGTTGGTAAAAATATTGATACCAATAAAGGAACATTTGTAGACGATGGTAAAACATTGTTGAATGATTATATTACACCCGAAGAATTGTGGGCTTGTACAACCTGTAACGCCTGTGTAGAAGCTTGTCCAATAGACATCAGTCCCTTATCTATCATTATGGATATGCGCCGATTTTTGGTTATGGAACAAAGTGCCGCACCTATGGAATTAAACACCATGATGACCAACATTGAGAACAATGGGGCACCTTGGCAATACAGCCAAATGGATCGTTTAAATTGGAAAGACGAAAATTAACCTACCATATCATCAACTAAAAATTAAGAGAAAAATGTCAGAAAGTTTAGTAGTACCTACAATGGCCGAAATGATGGCGCAAGGCAAACAGCCCGAAATATTGTTCTGGGTAGGTTCGGCCGGAAGTTATGATGATAGAGCAAAAAAAATAACGCGTGCATTTGTTAAAATTTTAAATGCTGCTCAAGTTAATTTTGCTGTTTTAGGAACAGAAGAAAGTGCCACCGGCGATTTAGCAAAGCGTGCCGGAAACGAATTTTTGTTTCAAATGCAGGCTATGATGAATATTGAAATTCTAAATGCTTACGAAATTAAAAAAATAGTAACCTGCGATCCACATTCGTTTAATTGCTTAAAAAACGAATATCCGGGTTTAGGCGGCAATTACGAAGTAATACACCACACACAGTTTATAAATGAATTAATAAGCGAAGGAAAATTAAAATTTAGCGAAAATACGTATAAAGGCAAACGCATTACTTTTCACGATCCTTGTTATTTAGGTCGCGCCAATAAAATTTACAATGCCCCGCGCGAAGTGTTACAAAAAACAACCGCCACCATTGTAGAAATGAAACGATCAAAAGCCAAAGGTTTATGTTGTGGTGCCGGTGGTGCACAAATGTTTAAAGAACCTGAAAAAGGCGATATGGATGTTAATGTGCTGCGCACCAAAGACGCCATGGAAACCAATCCAAATATTATAGCAACGGGCTGCCCTTATTGCAATACAATGTTAACCGATGGGGTAAAGTTTAACCATAAAGAAAATGAAATTAAGGTGTTAGATATTGCCGAATTAATTGCTAACGCACAAGATTTATAGCAATAATGATAAAATATCTCTTTGTATTCCTATTACTTTGCACAACGGTTTCAGCACAAAAGCTTTCAAAAATAGAATTGCTTTCTGCAATTGCAACAGATATTTGTAAAGATATTGCCGATAATAAGGTTGAAGTAAAATCAGAACAAATTTTAGGTTTGTACATGATTAAAAATGTAAACAAGCATAAAGAAGAAGTTGAACATCACTTTGGTAAAGACTTTTTAATTAAAGAAGATGCTTTTGAAAGTATTAGCGAAGAATTAGGAATGTATATGGGAATGACTTGTCCCGAAGTTTTTGAGCATTTTTGGATGGAAGAAGCAACCGAGAATGTAGAAATTAAGACTATTGAAGGATCTTTAACTAATATTCGTAAAGAGCAGTTTTTAAGTTTTACAGTTCAAGAAAACTCCGGCAAAAAGCACGATTTTATTTTATTATATGATTTTGAAACAGCGTATTTGCTAACAGATTCATTATTAAAAATTAAAGATAAAGTAGAAATTTCTTATTATGTATCTGAAATATACGATGCCAAAATAGGAAAATTTGTAAATTATAATATAGTATCTTATATAGAAGCCAAATAATATGTTGATAGCTTTTGAAGAAATGCCGAAATCGGCAAGAATCTGGATTTACCAGGCAAACAGAAAAATGACCGATGAAGAAGTGGCAACTGCGAACGAACTGTTGACTAATTTTGTTGAAAATTGGGCAGCGCACAGCACACCTTTAAAAGCATCGTACCAAATAAAATACAATCGTTTTATTATTTTAGCGGTAGATCAGGAATATCATGCCGCATCGGGTTGTTCAATTGATGCTTCTGTGAAAATCATTCAGGATTTAGAACAAAAATTTGGAATCGATCTATTAGATAAAATGAATGTAACCTATAAAACAGGCGAATTTATTGCACATAAATCGTTAATCGATTTCAAGAAAATGGCTAAAGAAAAAGCTGTTAATGCAAATACTATTGTCTTTAATAATTTGGTAAACACCATTGAAGAATTCGAAGAATTTTGGGAAGTACCTGCAGGCGAAAGCTGGCATAGCCGCTTTTTTTAATTTAGAATTTCAATTTCTTTTTAAGTTTATAAAAGAAAGACAGATTATAATCTGTCTTTCTTTATTAATTTAAATCTTTTTATTTTACAAATATACCCATTGCATAACCAATGTTTTTACCATCTGTAAGGCTAGTAGGTACACCATTTTTCCAGTATGTACCAACAGGATATCCACTTGAATTATATATGTCTCCTGCAATATATACGTCATTTTCTAAAACAAATATCGACACAGCTGCAGCATCTCGCTGACCATTAGTTAGTGCTGTTGGCTTGCCATTTTTCCAGTATTTAGCAATTGAAGGTCCACCATTAGGGATACCTTCTCCACCAGCAATATAAACATCATTACCTGATACAAATATTGAATTCGCGAAGGCATCTAATGTCCCGTCAGTAAGAGAGTTGCTTACACCGTTTTTCCAATATTTGATAACTCTAGTATAACCATTATTTTCGATACCAACTATGTGTATATCACTACCTGATACAAAAAGAGATTTAGCAGTAGTATGTATTGAACCATTACTAAGATTTACACCAATACCATTTTTCCAATATTTTGCGATTTCATTACCGTTTGCATCATTTTCGTATCCTGCAACGTAAATATCGTTTCCAGAAATAAAAATAGATTCTGCATAAGAACTAAATTTATTGCTTGGTAATGGAAATTCTATACCATTTTTCCAATAAGTAGCAACTGCAGGTGCACCATGATATTTTTGTTTCCAACCTGCCACATATACATCAGTTCCCGATACAAAAATAGAATTTGCGTTTGCATTATTTTGAGAAGTTGTAAGTGAAACTCCTATTCCATTTTTCCAATATTTTGCTATAGTTATTTGACCATCATTTTCTAAACCTGCAACGTAAACATCATTACCTTCGACAAAAATTGAATTCGCAAAGGCACCTTTATTACCATTGTTAATTGGAAATGCTATACTGTCTTTCCAATAAGTCACTACAGGAATTATTCCGTTAAGACCACCACTTGTACTAGCTATATATACTGTCGGGGGTGGTTTTAGAATATCATCTTCATTATTAAGGACTTCGATATCAGTACAGGATACTATGTTTAGACATAATAAAGATAATAAGGCAACGCCCGCAATCTTTGTTATGAAATTTTTCTTGAAATACATTGATGGAAAGTTTGAAAAAATGTTCATAAATGTTTTTTTTAGTTTTATAATATATAGTTTTAGTTTAAAATAATAATTTAACAAAAAAACAAATTTATTTGTTAGTTACAAAGAATTTACTTGAATTTTTATCCGATACTTTTAAATTTTCTATGGATTTTAAAATAAAATAACCGCTAAATTTAATTAATAATTGAGAAGTACTAGTGTTTACAATTTTATTATTTGATCTATATTAATCTGATCTAAAAAAGTTTCATCGTGAGAAATTACCAGTAAAGTGCCTTGATAATCGTTAATTGCGTTGGTAAGAATTTCTATATTTTGAATGTCCAGATTGTTGGTTGGTTCATCTAAAATAATAATATCCGGCGATTGACTACCGATGCTCAAGCAGCATAACATTAAACGCATACGTTCGCCACCGCTTAAAGCGCTACAAGGTTTATCCCAAGTATTTTGTGGAAATAAAAAACGATTCAGTCTGATTTTTATTTCATGTTCTTCCAAATTAAAAGTATTAAACTGTTGAGCTTGTTCATACACTTTTAAGTTGTTATTGATTAAAGAATAATCCTGATCAATATAAACAGATTTACTTTCTTTTCTAAAAATACTTCCGTGTTGCGGTTTCAAACTTCCTAAAAGTATTTTTATAAAAGTCGTTTTACCAGATCCATTACTGCCTTTTACTGCAATGCGCGATCCACTTAAAATTTGCAGATTTAAATTGTTCTGCCATATAAAATCGCTGGTTTCGTACTTGAAATTTATATTTTCTGCCGTAAAAAGCACTTTTCCTCTATGAAGCGTTGAACTGTTAAAACCGAATTTCATTTGCTCAGTTGATACTACGGCTGATCGTAAGTCTTGAAGCTCGTCTCTAATGTTTCCAATTTTTTCTGTGTGAACACTTTTTAGCCTCGCCGTACTGTTTTCGGCGTTATTTCGTAGCGTATTCATCATTATTTTGGCAACACCCGATTTTTCTTGTTTGCCTTTTCCTCTGCTGTCTAATTTTTGCTGGCGTTCAATGGTTTTGCGTTCTTTTTCACGAGCTTTCTTCAACGCTTTTTCCTTGCTGTGAATATCTTGCGCCAATGCATTTTTTTCGATCTGTTTCTGTTCAGTATAAAAATCTAAATTTCCACCGTAAACAGTAATTCCGTTTTTGGTTAATTCACAAACTTTGTTCAGAATATTCAGCAGTTTTCTGTCGTGACTTACAACAATCAATGTACTTTTTGTTGATCTGATAAAATCGTACAAAAGTTCGCGACTTTCAAAATCTAAATGATTGCTGGGTTCATCCAATAAAATCATTTCAGGTTTATGAATCGAAATTCCCGCTAAAAACACCTTCGTTTTTTGTCCGCCGCTCAACGTTTCCATTTTTTGCGATAAATCCAAATCATTTAACTTCCAATGCTTCAATACTTCGTCGCATCGGTCTTCAATAGTCCAATCATCGTTCAATATTTCGTAGTTTTCTTCCAAAATATTTCCCTTTAAAATTTCATGTAATGCAGTCAGTTTTTTATCGATTCCTAAAGCTTCGGCAATAGTAAGATCATTATATTGACCAAAAATCTGGGGAATATAATAAGGTTTGGAATTGATATTAACCGAGCCGTTTAATGGTTGCAGCAAACCCGCCATGATTTTTAGCAAAGTTGATTTACCGGAACCGTTGTTCCCGATTAATGCGATTTTTTCGCCTGAATTTACTGTAAGATTTATGTTGCCGAAAAGTAAATCCTTGTTTGGATGTGTATAGGATAAGTTTTGAATAATAAGCATGATTTCTTTCGTTGAAGATGTAACAATACAGCGCACCATTTTGTAATTTCCCGCTTTTGAAAGTCTGAAAGAAATTGTTTTTTACATTTTACTGCTTATTTTTTGTTGTACAAAGATAGGGGTTTTTATGATTTGTTCAGCAAAATAGTTGCTTTTTCACTTATTGTATGGTTGTTTTCGCTACAATTGATAAAATAATTAGTTTGCCATGCTTTGGTTTTTGCTGCCTGATTGTTTGTAGTTTCTGCCCAATTGGGATAAACTCTAAAACCTCTTTTTCCTTCTTTTTTGCTGTTGGTTAATATGTTTTTATCGCTTAAAATATCTTTCGGAAAAATAAAAAAGCCAGAATAAACTTCTTGTTTTACAGCGATGATATAAAAGTCAAACGGATCATTTACATTGAAAGGTTCGGTTTTGTTTTCGGTATTTCGTTTCCAAAGAGTTACAAACAGACTAACTTTTTTCGGAGTCACCTTTGCTTGTCGAAATTTTATTTTTAGATCGCCCAATTTAAAACTGCATCCAGAATATTCCAAACATTCGTCATCTATAATAAAATCGGTAATTTTTTTATCGGTTAATTGTGAAAGTAATATTTCTATCTGTTGTAAATCGTTTGTCATTATTCTTGTAAATGTATGTTAGAGTTTTTTAACGGAAAATTCCGAATTTATATTATTAATTTCATGTTCAAAAGTTTATTTTTGATGATGTTTTATTTTTAACAGTTATGAAAAAAATCTGGTTAGCGTTTCTATATATTCCCTTCACAATATTTGCACAACCCAAACAAAAATTTCAGCCTGCACAAAAGTGGGTAGATAGTGTTTACAATCAAATGTCGTTCGATGAAAAAGTGGGGCAGCTTTTCATGGTAGCAGCTTATTCCAACCGAGATGAAAAACATGTTCAAGAACTTTTAGATTTGGTTAAATCTAAAAATATTGGTGGTGTTATTTTCTTTCAAGGCGGTCCGGGGCGTCAGGCAAATATGACCAATAGATTACAGGCAGCTTCAAAATTACCTTTGTTTGTTGGAATTGATGCAGAATGGGGATTGGGTATGAGGCTTGATTCCACCTATGTTTACCCGTGGAATATGACATTGGGTGCGGTTCAAAAAAACGATTTGATCCAACAAATGGGAACGCAAATGGCAGAGCAGTCTAAGCGTATGGGCATTCATTTTATGTTTGCTCCCGTTGTAGATGTCAACATTAATCCTCTGAATCCAATTATCGGAAACAGATCTTTTGGCGAATCAAAAGAAAATGTTGCTGATAAAGCTGTAGCTTTAATGCACGGAATGCAAGAAAATCAAGTGTTTGCAACAGCTAAACATTTTCCTGGGCATGGCGACACCGCAACCGATTCGCATCATGCACTTCCAAATATCGATTTCGATAAAAGAAGATTGGATAATATCGAACTATATCCTTACAAAAAACTGATAAAAGAAGGCTTGGCATCTGTAATGGTGGCACATTTGTCGGTTCCTGCGTTAGAACCTAAAAAGGATGTTCCAACATCGTTATCGTACAATACCATCACTAATCTTTTAAAAGACGATTTAAATTTTAAAGGATTGATTTTTACCGATGCCTTAAATATGAAAGGCGTGGCGAATTTTAAATCTCCGGGAGAAGTTGATCTGGCAGCGTTTTTGGCAGGAAACGATGTGTTGCTTTTTGCAGAGAATGTTCCGTTGGCAATTCAGAAATTTAATGATTCGTTTGCAAAAGGCGAGTTTACCGAAGATCGTTTGGCACATTCGGTTAAAAAGATTTTACTTTACAAATACAAAGCTGGTTTAAACAACTACAAACCAATTGATACCAAGAATTTGTATCAAGATTTAAACAAGCCGGAATACACCGATTTAAGCTATAAACTGTACGAAAATATTGTTACCGTTGTAAAAAATAATAAAAATGCGTTGCCTTTTAACAGCACCAAACAGCAGAATATTGCGTATGTGAAATTGGGCGACGATGTAAATGATACTTTTATTGAAGCATTGCAGGCAAACCAGCCGGTTACGGTTTTTAATCATTATCAGATCGAAGATCATTTGGAAGATTTAAAGGCGTTCGATTTGGTTATTGTAGGTTATCACAAAGCAGACGGAGTTTGGAAAAAACATGATATGACTCCGGACGAAGTTACGTTGCTTGACAATATCGCGAACACAAATAAGTCAATTTTTGTATCGTTTGTAAAACCTTATGCGTTAAGTGCGGTTAAAGATTTTTCGAAGTTTGAAGCGGTTATTTTAGGTTATCAGAACAACATTATCGCACACAGAAAAGTTACCGACGTTCTTTTTGGAATGCAGCCTGCAACAGGAAAACTGCCGGTTTCTATTGGCAAATTTTTCAAAGAAGGTGATGGAATTGATATAAAAGCCAATAAAAATATTCGTTATGGTCGTGCTAGCGAAGAAGGTTTTAACGAAGCGAAGTTGAAAGAAATTGATGCTTTGGTTAATACTGCAATCAAAAATAAATACACGCCAGGCGCACAGGTTTTAGTAGCAAAAAGCGGAAAAATTGTCTATAATAAATCGTTTGGAAAAATGACATATAATGATAATATTGATGTTACTAATCAAACAATTTACGATTTGGCTTCGCTTTCTAAAATGTTGGGAACATTGCCAATGGTTATGAAAATGTACGATGACGGAAAGTTACGTTTCGATCAGAAATTAGGCGATTTATTGCATGAATTTAAAAAGACCGACAAAACAAACATAACCGTTAAAGAACTGTTGACGCATAATTCGGGTTTGGTAGCTTGGATTCCATTTTATAAAGAAACGTTAGACAGTAATGGAAAACCGAAAGCCGATTTGTATCAACCAACATATTCAAAAGAATTTAATTTGCAGATAAACGATAATCTGTTTTTAAAATCAGATTATAAAAAGAACATCATTGAAACCATTGCAGAATCAAAATTAGGGAAGAAAGAATACAAATACAGCGACTTGAATTTCATTTTATTGTCAGAAATTGTTGAAAGATCTTACAAGAAACCTTTAAACGAACTGGTAAATGAATATTTTTATGAGAAAATCGGAGCGAAGACCTTAACGTATCTTCCGCAGACAAAATTCGATTTATCACAGATTGCTCCAACCGAAATCGATAATTATTATCGTTACACAACCGTTCAAGGTTATGTGCATGATATGGGAGCTGCCATGTTTGGCGGTGTTGCTGGTCATGCAGGATTGTTCGGCAATGCGTTGGATGTTTCTAAAATGATGCAGCTTTTTTTAGACGGCGGTAAGTTTAACGGCGAAGAAATCATCTCGCAAAAAACCATAAACGATTTTAATACCTGTTATTACTGCAAGGAAGGAAATAGGCGAGGAGCCGGTTTTGATAAACCACAATTGGGTAAAAGCGGGCCAACATGCGGTTGCGCTTCAAAACAAAGTTTTGGTCACACAGGATTTACAGGTACAATGGCTTGGGCTGATCCGGAAAACGATTTAATTTACGTTTTTCTATCAAACAGAACCTTTCCGAATGCCGATGACAACAAGCTTTCAAAAGCAAATACAAGAGAAGATATACAGCAGGTAATTTACGATGCTTTAAAATAATTAATTTTCCACATTTAAATATGAAAATAGCCATAGTTTGCTATCCAACCTTCGGTGGAAGTGGAGTAGTAGCAACAGAATTAGGTATTGAATTAACAAAACGCAATCACGAAGTACATTTTATAACCTACAGTCAGCCGGTTCGTTTGGCACTTTTAAATAAAAATATTCATTATCACGAAGTTGTGGTACCCGAATATCCTTTGTTTCACTATCAGCCTTATGAGTTGGCTTTGTCAAGCAAAATTGTTGATACAGTGAAAGAATATGGTATTGATCTTTTGCATGTACATTACGCCATTCCGCACGCTTTTGCAGGTTATATGGCAAAACAAATGTTGGCAGAACAAGGCATTTCGCTGCCTATGGTAACCACTTTACACGGTACCGATATTACATTGGTGGGCAATCATCCGTTCTATAAAACCGCGGTAAGTTTCAGTATTAACCAGTCCGATTACGTAACTTCGGTTTCGGCAGATTTGAAAAAATCGACTTATGAATTGTTCGATACTACGAAAGAAATACACGTTATTCCGAATTTTATCGAAGATAAAAATGTTACGCATGTACAATGTAAACGAAATTTGTTTGCCGAAGACGGTGAGCGAATCGTTACACACGTTAGTAACTTTAGAAAAGTAAAGCGTATTTTGGATGTTGTTAAGGTTTTTAACGGAATTCAGAAAGAAATGCCTGCAAAACTAATGATGGTGGGCGATGGTCCAGAACGATTAGGAGCCGAAGAATTAGTAAAAGAATTGGGGATTGAAAACAAAGTGATTTTCTTTGGAAATTCATCAGAAATCGACAGTATTTTGAAATATTCCGATTTGTTTTTGCTTCCTTCTGAAACTGAAAGTTTTGGTTTGGCAGCATTAGAAGCCATGGCAAATAAAGTTCCTGTAATTTCATCGAACACCGGCGGATTGCCCGAAGTAAACGTTCAAGGTGTTTCTGGTTTTATGGACAACATTGGCGATATAGACGGAATGGTTCAACACGCTATCGAAATTTTAAAAGACGATGTTACGCTGCAACAATTCAAAGAACAAGCGTATGCTCATTCAAAAAACTTCAGTGTAGATAAAATTGTTCCGCTTTACGAAGCTATTTACAATAAAGCATTAAAAAACACGCTTGTTTAAGCGTGTTTTTTGTTTTATACTAATTGTTGGTTACTTGACAATTACCTTTTTAGTAGCTTTCCCTTGATTGGTTAAAACTTGTACATTGTAAATACCTTTTGCAAAACCACTTACATTAATTATTTTCTCTGAAGTTTCTTTTATTAATTGACCAGTTGTGCTGTAGATCAATACTTTTTCTAAAGTTAAATTTTCTTTCAATTCAATATTTAAAATGTCGGTTGTAGGGTTAGGGTAAATGTTGAAGTTTTCCAATACAAAGGTATCTGATGATAAAATGCCTGAAATATCATAAACTCGTACCTCTCCTGAAGGTCCTTTACTTTGTTTATTACTAGTATTTCCAGCCGGTTTAGGACCAACTTTTCCGTTACTACTTAAAGCTAAACTGTGACCATCTCTTGAAAGTGCAATTGCCCAATAAATACTGTTACCATTTTTGTCAATTATTTCTCCTTTTTTTACCCAATTACCTTGAAGGTATTCATGAATTTCCACTCTACCATTTTTGGTATTACCATTTTCATTAGAACTCACTACAACAACATTCCCTGAACCAGATATAGCAACATTGTGAGCAAAACGCTCATTTGGTACTTGACTAGTTATTGCATTACCAATTTGTGTCCAAGTGTTATTTATGTATCTGTAAACATTTATAGAACCCATATTTTGTGGGTAAACAGCCATAGTAGTTATGGCAATTGTGTTTCCATCGCTTGAGATATCCATTCTATATCCTGTTGAAATATCATTTGGATTAGCGACAATTGTATTACTGTAAGCCCACTTATTATTTACATATTTATAAATATCGATTGTTGTACCAGGATGTGGACTTGCTGCAATGGTATTACCATCTTCTGACAAACAAACGCTAAATGCTCCTCCTGGAATGTTAATGTTTCCTATGGCTGTCCAATTACCTGAAATGTTTTTATAGATGTTAAATGGCGCATTCGCCATAGGTGCAATTGCCAAGGTTGATCCATCACCTGAAAGGGCTATATCATGTCCATCTTCTATAATATCCTGACCTATTTGAGTCCAAGTATTATTAATGTTTTTGTAAACTCTAACCATGTTTCCATGATTTGTAATTGCCACAGTAGATCCGTCATTTGAAAGCAAGATTCTGTAACCATATCCTTGAATGTCTTGTCCAATCGGTGTCCAATTTCCAGAAGCTTTAGAATATACTTGGACAACATTCCCGCTGCTTACAGCTAATACATAACCATTTTCAGATAATGCAATCGCGTCTAAGTTGTTTGCGTTTAATGTAATGTCTTGTCCAATTTGTGTTTGTGCATTACTTATTGTAATAATTAGCAATGCGAAAAGTAGTTTTAGTTTCATTTTTATTTGATTTTATTTTAAGATTATTTTCTTAGTAGCTTTTCCTTGATTTGTTAAAACCTGTACATTGTAAATGCCCTTTGCAAAATCACTTACATTAATTATTTTCTCTGAAGTTTCTTTTACCAATTGACCACTTGTAGTGTAAATAAGTACTTTTTCTAAAGTTAAGTTTTCTTTTAATTCAATATTTAGAATATCCGTTGTAGGGTTAGGGTAGATGTTGAAGTTTTCTAACACAAAGGTATTAGATGATAAGATACCTGATAAGTTAAACACTTGTACAGAACCTGGAAATGTACCTTTTGCTTTATAATTATTTGTCTGCAATAAATTGTCACTAAAAGTTTGTTCTTCAAAATTAGTAGTATATGGTTTACCACCAACGCTACTACTACCTGGATTACCAATCGCTAAATTGTAACCATCTTTAGATAAGGCTATAGACCAACCAATCCCATCGCCTGCATTAGCACCAATTACGCTGCCTTTTTCAACCCAATTGTTCTGAATGTTTTCAAAGATGCGAACTTTGCCGGTATCTGATCCGTTTGCCGTGTCACATCCATTGCATCCTATAGCTAAAGCATTTCCGTTTGCTGACATAATCAAACCTTGACCACAAAGATCAAACGATGCTTCGCCTACAATATCATTTCCTATTTGTACCCAATTATTTCCGGTAATTTTGTAAACTTCTACATGACCAGAGGATGTCCCATTATTATTGGAATATCTTGCACTAATTGCTAAAATACTTCCATCTGCAGAAAGTAGAACTCTGTGACCAAAATTTATATTTTTACTTTTCCCAGATAATGTATTGCCTATTTTTACCCATGTTCCTGACTGATATTTATAAACTATAACAACACCACTCTCATTAACACTAGTTGATGTACGACCAGTAATGTCGCTAAAAGCTAGAGTATTACCATCCCCTGATAACGAAACATTCCAACCGAATTGAGCATGTGATGAAAAAAAATTTTCTGTATTAGGAGTTACATTATAATCACTTGCAGTAATTTCTTTTATTTTAGTCCAATTTCCAAATATAAACTTATAAACTATGACTTTATTATTTTTATGGGGATTTAGATAATAATTCTGACCAATTGCAATTGTAGTACCATCTGAAGATAATGAAAAAGATAAACCAAAACCAGTAGTTTTTAAAGAAAAGGGCAGTGGATCATCGTCTCTTAATTCTAGTCCCATTTGTATCCATAAACCATTTGTATATTTATATACTTTTACAAAACCACCATAGCTAATATTGTTGACTGTTTTCGTTACATATGGGGTAGAAAATGCTAAAGTAGATCCGTCATCTGAAAGTGCTATTTTATAGCCTATTTGATCATCAGGGTTAAGTCCTTCAATATCTTGTCCAATTTGTGTCCAAGTGCCATTAGTTTTTAAGTAAACCCTAATATGTCCGGCATCCGTTCCGTTATTATCGTTTCCAGGAGCCGATACTGCCATGACATTGCCATCAGCAGACAATGCAACACCATATCCAAACTTATCATCAGGCATATCACCTATAATATCCTGACCAATTTGTGTTTGTGCATTACTTATAGTTACAAATAGCAATGCGAAAAGTAGTTTTAGCTTCATAAATGAATATTTGGTTAATTGTCAAATATACATAATTAATTTCATTAAAAAGGTTGTTAAATAACAAAAAAGCTGTTCATTTGAACAGCTTTTTTTAATAATCTTTAGAATTTCTTTTTGGCTCTTTTACTGTTGGCCATTGGGTATTTGTTGGTAAAATTCTTTTTTCGTTGGAGATTTCGTTTGGATCGTTTGCTGCTTCTAAAGTAAGAATTGTAGTCGTAATTACATTTCGCTCTAATTCTTCAAAAACAATTTTATCATAGGTATCTCGGTTGGTATGCCAAGTGTATTGACCGTAATCCCAGTTTTGAGTTCCTAAGTTAAAAGCCGGAACACCTGCTGCTACAAACGATGCATTATCTGTTCCACCACCTTGAGGCATTCCCGGATAATCTGTTTTAATGTGTTTTCTGTTACTTTCAGGAACATTTTGCAACCAAGTGCCTAAATAGTTGTAAGATTGGGTAAATCCTTGACCGCCAATATAATTAATACGACCGGTTCCGCTGTCTTGATTAAAAAGGACTTTGATTTTCTGTACTTCGGTTGGGTTGTCCATAATATATGCACGTGAACCATTCAACCCTTGCTCTTCGCTTCCCCAATGTCCAATTACAATGGTTCGGTCGTTATTCGGAGCATATTTCTGAATTAAACGAGCAACCTCCATCATTAAAATAGTTCCCGTTCCGTTATCTGTAGCACCTTGTGCACCGTCCCAAGAATCTAAATGTGCCGAAAGCATCACATATTCGTTTGGTTTGGTTTTCCCGGGAATTGTAGCAATGGTATTAAAAGTTTTTGATGTTCCTAAATTTTTAGATTGGGTATTGATCTTTAATTTTGGAGTTTTTCCATTAACTGCCAAACGATGTAACAAACCATAATCTTCTAAACTAACATCTACCATTGGTGTGTTTTTAGCAAAACTATAAAAAATACGGTTGCTGCCCATTGTTCCGGTGTAATATGATTGTACAAAACCAACAGCGCCCTTGGTTTCCAAATATTCTACAATTTCGCGTGTGGTTTTTCCGGTAGCTTTAATACTGTTGTTCCAAGCGGTTAAATCATCGGTTTTTTCATTTTTGAACAATGTAAAATCTTCTTCGGTTGCGTGTTCTTTCCACTGATTTTCTGGTCTGCCTGATTTTTGGTATTGAGATATCAAAACGATTTTTCCTTTAACCGAATTAGCCCATGTTTCAAAATCGGCTTTAGATTCAAAAATCGGCATTGCAACCACTTCTGCTTCAATTGCTTTTTTAGTATTGGCATTCCAAGCAAGCTGCATTCCGTCGATTGATTTAATTCTTGGATGTGTCATTTCGATCTGCGTTGTACCACGCAGCCACGATTTCCATTCGCCATACGCAACATTTTCAGCCGAAATATTCCATTTTTTGTACGTATCAACAACCCAATTATGAGCCTGTTGCATTTCTGGAGATCCTACTAAACGCGGACCTATTTCATCTAACAGTTCAAATGCCAAATTCTCTAACTGATTGTTATTTTCAACTTCATTGATGATTTCGCTATAAATAGATTGTTTGTTTTGCTGAAATTTATTCTGTGCTGAAACAGATAGACTTAATACAGAAAACGAAAGTAATAAGGATGATTTTAAATAGTTTTTGTTCATTGTTGATTTTTAAGGATAGATTAGGAATTTAAAAGCAAAAGAGGCAAAAGCCTCTTTTCTATTATTTTGAAATATGCAGTTCAAAAATTAAGTTGGTATTTGGTGGAATTACACCGCCTGCACCTTGTTCGCCATAAGCTAAATGCGATGGAATAAAGATGTACGCTTTGTCACCAATGCTCAATTGCTCGATCCCTTCAATAAAACCTGGAATTAAACCTACTTTTTGACCATATTCAAAAGGAATTGGAATGTATTGGTTTGCTGCTTTGCGTTGTGCATTTAATACATTGTATTTTGTAGCAACATCTTCTATACTGGTATCAAACAAACGTCCGTCTTCAAAATACCCTGCATACGCCACATTAATTTTGTCGCCTTGCTTTGGTTTTTCGCCGTTTCCTTTTTCAAAAATATAATAAGATAAACCGCTGTTAGTAGTAGTTGCTTTTGTTTTTGCATCTTCTAAAACCGCTTTTGTTTCGTTTGGAACTTTGTTAGCTTGTTCTTGTTTTTCTTTGAAAACTTTAGCTGCATCAAAAGCTTTTGCTTTATCGCCCGAACGAATAATTTTTATGGTTTCTATTTTATCGCCTTGAGCAATGGTGTTAACAATTTCTTGTCCTTCAATAACATGACCAAAAACGCTGTGCATACCATCTAAATGTGGTGTAGCAACGTGTGTTATGAAAAATTGCGAACCGTTCGTTGTTGGACCGGCATTTGCCATAGATAAAATACCCGGTTTGTCGTGTTTTAAATCTGGATGAAATTCATCGGCAAATTTATAACCCGGTCCGCCTTCGCCTGTTCCTGATGGATCACCACCTTGAATCATAAAATCTGCAATAACGCGGTGAAAAGTCAATCCGTCGTAAAAAGGTTTGTCTTTGAATTTTGCTTCAACAAACGGGTTTTTACCTTCTGCCAAACTTACAAAGTTCGCTACCGTTAACGGAGCTTTTTCATATTCTAATTGAGCAGTGATAGTTCCTTTGTTAGTGGTAATTTCGGCATATAAGCCTTCTGGTAAATTGCTTTCTTCTTCTTTTTTACATGCTGTAAATAAGGTTGCCGTTAATACAGCTAATGCTAAAATTTTCTTCATTTTATAGTAATTAAGGTTTGATGTCTACGTAAAAAACTAAGTTTGAATTTGCCGGAATTGGTCCCATAGCGCGCTCGCCATATCCTAAATTGGATGGAATAAAGATATATGCTTTATCTCCTTTGTTCAATTGTAATAAGCCTTCTGTCATTCCTTCGATAAATCCACCTTTATTTCCAAAAGTGTAATCTAATGGTTGGTATGCGTTAGCATTTTTTCTTTGTGGATTTAAAATTCCGTGTTTTTCTGCCAAAGCTTCAATACCTGTATCAAACAAAGTTCCGTCTGCTAAATATCCTGCGTAATCAAAATGAATGTTTTCGCCTTCGGTTGGTTTGATACCTGCACCTTTTTCAACAACATACATTTTAATTCCCGATGGATATGCCGTTGCTTTTGCAAGATAATCATCGAACATTTTTTTTGATTCGATTTTTAAAGCTTCTGCCTGTTTCTTTTTAAGTTCTTCTTCTTTCTTTAATTTTTCCTGAACAGATGTAAATGTTTTTGCTGCATTGAATTTTTTTGCATCCTTTCCAACACGAACGATTTCTACTTTTTCAATAACATCGTTTTGTTCAATAGCATCCACAATTTTTTGTCCGTCAACAACTTTTCCAAAAACAGTATGGCGACCGTCTAAATGAGGCGTAGCAACGTGTGTAATAAAAAATTGAGATCCGTTTGTTATAGGTCCACGATTTGCCATAGATAAAACTCCGGGACCATCGTGTTTCAATGTGGGAACAATTTCATCTGCAAATAAGTAACCTGGTTCACCAGAACCATCGCCTTTTGGATCGCCTCCCTGAATCATAAAATTGGCAATAACGCGGTGAAATTTCAAGCCGTTATAAAAAGGTTTTCCTTTGTATTCTGATTTAACCTGCGGATGTGTTCCTTCTGCCAAAGCAACAAAATTTGCTACGGTTAACGGCGTTTCATTGTAATATAATTGAGTGGTAATGGTACCTTTTTTGGTAACAAAGTTTGCATACATACCGTCAGCTAACTTGGTTTGTGCAAAAGCCTGCGCACTAATTAACGCAAAAGCAAATAATAGTTTTTTCATTTTTTATTCTGGTTTAATATCGTTAAGGGTTACTTTACAGATGAGCGGAACGTTGGTTCCAATTTTTTCTTTATCGCCCAAATAACCATAAGCCATGTGCGATGGAAATATAAACGAAACGGTTTCGCCTTTGTGCATTAATTTTACGGCGTGGCGCAAACCAACCATAATTTCCTGCTTGTCTACAGCGTAAACTTTTGGGGTTGTTTCGGCTTTTGTATAAATTAAATTGCTGTTGATGTCGTAAATTTCAAAATCCAGTTTAACGATATCGCCTTTTTTAGGCAGTAAACTATCGGTTGTAACAGCAACATCGTACTTGTACCAAAATCCTAAAGTAGATTGGTAATAATGATGCGCCGAATCTTTTTTAATGACGTTTTGGATCAGTTTTTCTTCGTCTTGAACAATATTCTTGTTTCGCTGAACAGATTCCTTAATAAAAGTACCTGAACTGTAACTCACCGGTTTGCGAGGCTCGGGCTGTTTACAGGCAAACAATAAGCCGGTTAGGGCAAAACATGCAATTATTTTTTTCATATTACTGTTTGTTGATATTGTTTAAAATAGTCTCAAAGTTTAGAACGGTTTGTTCCAAGGTATCGAACGATTTTCCTCCAGCTGCATTAATATGTCCGCCGCCATTGAAATAGCTGCGTGCAAATTCGTTTACATCAAAATCTCCTTCAGATCTAAAAGAAATCTTAATCATTCCTTCTTCTTTATTTTCGATGAATATTGCCGCCAGATTAATTCCTTTTAAAGATAATCCGTAATTTACAATTCCTTCGGTATCGCCTTTTTGATAATCGAATTCGTTTAAATCGTCTTGAGAAAGAAACGTATATGCCGTGCTTTTTTCGGGCATTACCTTTAAATGCTGTAGCGCTCTGCCTAATAATTGCAACTGATTGAACGATGCCGTGCTGAAAAGTGAATTATGTACTTTTGGATTATCAACCCCTAAATCGATCAAGTCTGCAACTACACGGTGTGTATCGCCGGTTGTTTTTACGAATTTAAATGAACCAGAATCGGTTACAATACCTGTGTAAATACAGGTTGCTGCATCTCTGTTGATATATTGCTTAAGGTTTAATTCTTCTAGGAAACGATACAATAATTCGCAGGTTGATCCGAAAGAAGTATTGGAAACCGTGATTTTTGCATACGCATCGGGCATTTGGTGATGATCGATCATTACAAACGGTTTGCGCAGTTTCTCTAAATACGATCCCATTTGATCGCCTGCACGGTGCAACGCATTAAAATCTAACGTAAAAACCAAATCACTTCCTTGTAAAAAAGTTTTGCAGGCATCGAAGTTTTTTTCGAAAACCAAAACTTCTTCAGAAGCCGGAAGCCAAGAAATAAATTCAGGAAATTCGTTAGGTGAAATTACTTTTACGGTATGGTTAAGCTGTATTAAAACGTGGTAAAGACCTAAACACGAACCTAATGCATCACCATCGGGGTTGCGGTGCGGAACAATTGTTATTTGTTTGGGCGTTTTTAAAAAATCGGTTAAAAATGCTGTATCGTTTGTATTCATCATAATGCGAAAATACACAAATTAGCATTTACTTTAAAAGGCTTTATAAAATTATTGTGCTAAACTTTTTAATTCGTTCAGCTTTAAAATTTTTATTCTTTTTGCTTTTAAATCTATAATTCCAGCTTTTTTTAATTCGGCAAGCAGTCTTATGCAACTTTCGGTAGCAGTTCCAACCATACTTGCAATTTCTTCTCTGCTTAATTGTAAACTTAAAAAACCTTCAGCATCAGTTCCGGCAGAATCTAAAATATCGAGCAAAGCTTGTGCTAAACGTTCTTTTACGGTTTTGTGCGTATGGTTTATGGCAAAATCGGTTGCGTAATTAAGGTTTTGGCAAACATCTTTTGTAACTTCAAACGAAAAATTTTTGTTGTTGCCAATAAAGCCTAATACTTCGTTTTTCGGAATAAAACAAACCTGCATATCTTCCACAGCAACGGCGCTTAAAGTAGCTTTTCCTTCGGTTAAGATCGATGTTTGACCTAACAAATCGCCTTTGGTAATCAGTTTTAGAATAGTATCTTTTCCGCTAGAATTCATTTTAACCAATTTGCATGTGCCTTGTTTAATGCAGTAAACGCCATTCATTACATCGCCTTCGCTAAAAATAACGTCGCCTTTTTTTATAAGAAAACTGTCTTTACACTTCGCTAAATGAATCAGTTCGTCTTTAGACAAAGCCTTTAACGAACTCAATTCTCTAACGATGCACTGCTCACACTTGCCCATTAAATTAGTTTTTGCAAATATACGATTATTATGACAATTATCATTTTTTTTAAAGATAGACCTTCTGAATTTTGTACAAGGTATAAAGCAAAAAGAAATGTTGAATTGTTATCATTGCGGAAATGATATTGTTGAAAATGAGGTGATTGTTTTTAATGATAAGGATTTCTGCTGTAAAGGCTGCCAAACGGTTTACGATTTATTTTCGGAAAACGGTTTAGGCACTTATTACGATTTTGAAAAAAATCCGGGAGCAGCTCCAAAAGATGTTGCTTCTAAATATAATTATCTGGAAAACGCAGATATTGCCGACAAACTGCTCGATTTTAAAGAAGGATCCACTCAGATTGTCCGTTTGTACATTCCGCATGTTCATTGCAGTTCGTGTATCTGGATTTTAGAAAACCTGAATACTTTAAACGCAGCCGTAACTCATTCACAGGTAGTTTTTTCGCAAAAAAAAGTGAGTATTACTTACAATAGCGAAAATATCTCTTTAAAAAATCTGGTATTGCTTTTGGCATCAATCGGTTACGAACCTTACATTAGTTTGGAACAGTACGATGCAAAGCCAAAGCTAATAGATCGTAGTTTGCTGTATAAAATTGGCGTGGCTTTTTTTGGTTTCGGAAACATTATGCTGCTTTCATTTCCCGAATATTTTAATGTTGAAGATGTTTGGATGCACCAATACCGTGATTTTTTCAGATATTTCAACATACTTTTGGCATTGCCCGTTTTTCTTTATTCGGCAACGCCTTATTATAAATCGGCTTATCACAGTATAAAAACCAAGGCATATAATATTGATATTCCTATGGCATTGGGAATAATCGTCATGTTTGTGCGCAGTTTGGTTGATATCTTTTTTCAGGACGGCGCCGGATTTTTAGACAGTATGTGCGGATTGGTCTTTTTTATGCTTTCGGGTAAATTGATCCAACAAACAACTTATAATTTTTTATCGTTTGAACGAGATTATAAATCGTATTTCCCAATTGCAGTAACTAAAATAGATCAACAGAAAGAAGTTCCCATTCAGGTTTATGAGATCGAAAAAGGAAATCAATTGTTAATTCGTAACGAAGAATTAATTCCTGTTGATGCCATTCTGCTATCTGATACTGCTTTTATCGATTATAGTTTTGTGACGGGCGAGGCTGTTCCGGTTGAGAAAAAATCGGGCGATAAAATTTATGCGGGCGGAAAGCAGGTAGGTAACGCCGTGACTGTTGAAGCCATAAATACGGTTTCGCAAAGTTACCTGACGCAGTTGTGGAGTAACGAAGTTTTTCAGAAAAAAGTTTCTCAAAAAATACAGACTATTACCGATAAAGCCAGCCATATTTTTACGCCGGCTTTGCTAACTATTGCCATTATTGGTTTTACTGGGTGGAGTTTTACAAGTTTTAACGATGCATTTAATGTTTTAACCGCCGTTTTAATCGTTGCATGTCCGTGTGCATTGGCATTAACCGCACCTTATACTTGGGGAAATGTGATTCGATTAATGGGGAAACGAAAGCTTTATTTGAAGAATACCGCTGTAATTGAACAGCTTTCTAAAGTTGATACAGTTGTTTTTGATAAAACAGGTACGTTGACATCAAACACCAATCAGCAGATTAAATACGTGGGCGATCCGCTTTCAAAAGATGATTTAACGGCTTTGAAAAACATCGTGCGTGGATCAAATCATCCGTTAAGTCGACGATTGTATTTGATTCTACCAGAAACATCGATCGAAAAACCTTTGAATTATCAGGAAGTTGCCGGAAAAGGTATCGAAGGATTTTTTAAGGATCAAACGCTGAAAATTGGTTCGGCAAGTTGGGTAGGAGTAAACGATGCTTCAGAAATCAATCAAACCAAAGTTTATATTAGCATAAATAATAAAGTCAAAGGTTTTTATGTGTTCGAAAACGAATACCGCGAAGGAATCAAGGAATTGTTTGATACGCTGAAAAACAGAAATTACAAATTATATGTGCTTTCGGGCGATAACAATGGCGAACAACGTATGTTGGAACGGTTGGTTCCTGAAAATACTCGATTAATTTTTAACCAAAAACCTGATGATAAACTCAATTTTATTAAAAATTTACAGCTTACAAACCATAATGTACTAATGATTGGCGATGGTTTGAACGACGCCGGTGCGTTGGCTCAAAGCGATATTGGAATATCGATTTCAGAAAACGTAAATGTTTTCACTCCAGCCAGCGATGCTATTATCGATGCATCGGTTTTTACTAAACTACCTTACTTTTTAAATTTTGCAAAAAATGCCATGAAAACCATTAAAATGAGTTATTGCTTGGCAATTACCTATAATATTGTAGGTTTAAGCTTTGCACTATCAAACAATTTATCGCCATTGGTCGCTGCGATTATAATGCCTGTAAGTACAGCAACTATTATAAGTTTTGTAACAGTTATGAGTAATTATTTTGCGAGAAAAAGTAAGTAGTGCTTTGTGACACTTAAAAAAAATACAATTACAAAACACTCACATTTACTTTATAACCTTCGTAGCTTCTAACATTAAAAACCGTTCCGTCTTCAAAAAGAAGGTATTGACCTTTAATACCGATCAATTTTCCTGAATAATTCGGAGTTTTATCTAAATTTAAACTGTTGCAGCTTGTAAGATATCTTTCAACCGGATAATTCAATTCATAAATTTCGTGATTGGTTTCTTTATAATACGGAATAATTTCGGCAGGTAAAAACTGCTCAATATTTTTAACAGCCTCATTCAAATCAACAGTTAAAATTTGATTTAATAACATTTTTCGCCAATTGGTTTTATCGGTATAATGGCTTTTTAATGCAACTTCGGTAATTCCTGCCAAATATCTGTTGGGAACCTCGGTTACAGGAATCGCAAACGACGCTCCTTGATCAATCCATCTTGTTGGCACCTGTGTTTTTCGGGTAACTCCAATTTTTAAATCACTCGCAACAGCCAAATAAGCAATATGTGGTTGTAATTGAACTTTTTGTTCATACACTAAATCACGATCTTCAATTCCTAAATGTGCCGTGCTTAATTCCGGACGCATAATCCAATCGCCAGCAGCAGCGCTTTTCATAAAACAATCATAACAAAAACCTTGTCTAAATATTTTTTTCTCTTTTGTGCAATTTAAACATTGGTAACCAATATGCTGAATTTCAATCTGTTTGTTAATAACTTGATTCATATTAATAAACGCCTGTTCAAAAACCAGATAATATTGTATAGGATTTAAAAATTCGCTGTGCATTTTATTTAAAACTCCTTCGTATTGCATTAGATTTTTTTTATTTTTGAATGAATTGTAAAAGTACAAAGTAATAACCATATTTTGCATTTTAGCACAATTAAAAGCACATGGCATTATCTATTATTAACTCTATTGTTTCGTGGATTTTAAAAAAACGTATTCATCAAATTGAATTGTTTATGAAATATCCGCACGAAGTACAAAACGAATTGCTGTTGAATTTAATTCAGCGGGCAAAGCATACCGAAATAGGGAAGAAGTACGATTTTTCATCTGTTTTAACCTACGAACAGTTTGCAGACCGCGTTCCGGTTGCAGCCTACGAAGATGTAGAGCCTTTAATTGAACGTAGCCGCAAAGGCGAAGCAAACATTTACTGGCCAGAACCAATTAGGTTTTTTGCAAAATCGAGCGGTACAACCAATGCTAAAAGTAAGTTTATTCCGGTAAGTTCCGATGCTTTAGAGAATTGTCATTACAAAGCCGGTAAAGATATGCTGTGTTTGTATTTGAATAATAACGAGGAATCTCAACTTTTCACAGGAAAAAGTTTACGTTTAGGCGGAAGCAAGCAGTTGTACGAGGATAACAACACGGTTTTTGGCGATTTGTCTGCCATATTGATTGATAATTTACCGTTGTGGGCAGAATTGGGATCAACCCCAAGTCATAAAACATCTTTAATGAATGAGTGGACAGAGAAAATGAAAGCCATTGTTAAAGAAACCAAAAACGAAAATGTTACCAGTTTGCTTGGCGTTCCTTCGTGGTTAATGGTTTTGCTGAATAATGTTTTACAAGATACCGGAAAGAACAATTTATTGGAACTTTGGCCAAATGCCGAAGTTTATTTTCACGGCGGAATTAGTTTTGAGCCGTATCGCGATCAGTACAAAAAAATGTTTCCTAAAGATTCGTTCCGTTTTTACGAAAATTACAACGCTTCCGAGGGATTTTTTGCCATTCAGGATCGAAATAATGCCGACGATATGCTGCTAATGTTAGATTATGGAATTTTTTATGAATTTATTCCGATGGATACTTTTGGTACATCTAACCAAAAAACAGTATCTTTAGCGGGTGTAGAAATCAATAAAAGTTACGCCGTAGTAATAACCACAAATTCAGGATTATGGCGTTATTTAATTGGCGATACCGTTCGTTTTACATCGTTAAGTCCGTATCGAATTAAAATTACGGGCAGAACAAAGCATTATATTAATGTTTTTGGCGAAGAATTAATGATCGAAAATACCGACACCGCCATAGCAAAAACGGCAAAAGAGTTTAATGTAGATATTGTTGAATATACAGTAGCACCTGTTTTTATGAAGGATAAAGAAAAAGGGGCACACGAATGGATGATTGAATTTAAAAAGAATCCCGATGATTTAAAGGCTTTTACAAAAAGGCTCGATGAAAACATACAAGGAATAAATTCAGATTACGAAGCCAAACGTTACAACAGCATGACCTTGAATGAATTGGTTTTAAATGTGGCACAGCCGGATCTTTTTCATTTATGGTTAAGCAAAAAAGATAAATTGGGCGGACAAAATAAAATTCCACGATTATCAAACGATCGATGTTATCTGGAACAATTAAAAGAATTGAATAATTAAATATCAAATAAATATTATGAGTGAACAACCGGTAAATATTAATTTCAGATTAATTAATATTACAACAGAAGAATTTAAATTAAATGAAGTTGACACAGAAAACGGAACTTTAGATTTAAATTTTGATTTTCAGTTTGGCGTTAACAATGACAAAAAGTTTGTAAAAACTATTGCTAAATTCAAGTTTTTATTAGACAAAGTTGAAGTTATTGATGTAGCTGTTTCTTGTGAATTTGAATTTGAACCTGCAGGATGGGAATTCTTCGTTAAAGGCGAGCAATTAATTTTACCTAAAGGCTTGTTACAAGAATTGGCAATGTTTACAATGAATACAACACGTGGTGTATTACATACTAAAACAGAAGGTCATAAATACAACCGCTTGTTTATTCCAATGATTGGTGGCGAGTTTATTAAGCAAGATTTGGCAATACCGTTAAACCCAACAACGGTTAACTAATAAAAAAGGATGTTTCAATTGAAGCATCCTTTTTTATTTGAATTTATTTAATGCTTGATTTTAAAACCTTAATTTCCATAATCTTTATAATTGTTTTTTTTCTGTTATTCAGAACGAATTGAAATGGAGCGAAGAATCAAAAAGATAAATTTCCGACAGGTTTTATAATCAGAATTTAATCCAACAAAAAAGCCTTGCAATGCAAGGCTTAATTAGTTTTCTATCTTAACTAGAAATTACTTAGCTGGAGCAGCCTCTGTAGCTGGAGCAGCTTCTGTAGCTGGAGCAGCTTCAGTAGTAGTTTCTGTTGTAGTAGTAGTTTCTTCAACAACTGGAGCCTCTTCAACAACTGGAGCTTCTGTAGTTGTAGTTTCAACTGTAGTTTCTTCAGTTGTAGTTTCTTTAGCTGTATCTTTACAAGATACGAATGCAACTGAAGCTACTAATACTAATGATAATGCTAATTTTTTCATTTTTTTAATTATAAAAGTTAATTATTAATTCTCTACAAAGATATGAATTTTTTAATACCACAATATTTTTTTGTATTTTTTTTTATAAAATATTTATGGTGCGTAAAAAGCTGTTTTTTAGCGCTTTGCTTTCTTTGTTTCTTTAGGTTTTACAATTTTCATCTCCTCAATCAGGTGTTTTGCTCCCGCATATTTATCAATAACGAACAAAATATAGCGTGCATCAACCATAATGTTTCTGCAAATAGCCGGATCATAATGAATATCGCTCATTGTTCCTTCCCAAACACGGTCAAAATTCAATCCTATTAAATTACCGTGTGCATCAATTGCCGGTGAACCAGAATTTCCGCCTGTTGTGTGGTTGGTAGCAATAAAGTTTACAGGTAATTTTCCGTTTTTATCTGCATACGGACCAAAGTCTTTGGTGTTATACAAATCAATCAGTTTTTGCGGAACATCAAACTCATAATCACCCGGAACATATTTTTCCATCACTCCATCCAAATAAGTAACATGGCTGTAAGTAACAGCATCGCTTGGTTGGTAGCCGTTTACTTTTCCGTAAGTAACGCGTAAAGTTGAGTTGGCGTCTGGGAAAATTCGGGCATCTGGAAATAATTCCAATTGCGCTTTCATATAAGTACGTTGCAAACTTTCTAATTCTAAAGCCATTTTATCGTAGCTTGGTGCAATGTTGTTGAAATAGTTGTCTGCTAAACTTTTCGCTAATATATAACCCGGATCTTTCTGTATGTTTTTCACCACATCGGCAGCTTTTCCGTTCATTAATTTTTTTAAACCGTCGTAAGATGTTAATGCAGATTTGCTGTAAATATCGTTACCTAAAGCAACATAATCTTTATCTTTAATAGATGAAGGCGTAAGGTTTGCCGGAGCTTTAGTTCCGTACAATTTTACTGTTTCATTGAAAATTCCGTGGTCAACATCTTTATTATAGTCTTTATATAAAGATTCTAATCCTTTAATTAAATTGTCTTTACGGTCGTTAAAAGCTTGTTCGCCACCTTTTGTAAATGCGTTTTCTAATTGATACAAACGGAAACCAACCGATAATAATTCGTTATTTCTTAAAACAACTTCTTGGAAATAATCGCGTGATAATGTATAAGGAGTAATGTCTTTATAGATTTTTTCGAACTGTGGCAACAAATTACCGTATTCGTTCATTTTATTTTTTTCTTTTGCACGTTTAATGAACTCTTGTTCGAACGATTTTTTAATCGCAACGGCATTCGATTTTTTTAAACCCTGACTTTCGCCAATCCATTTTTTCCAATAGTTTGCAATACTTGCGTATTTTGAAGCATACTGAATTTTGATTGCCTGATCCTGACGCATAAATCCATCGGCAACTTTCAACGCTTTATCACGAATTTCAATTTTTGCCGGATTTAAATCGTTCACAATTTGTTCCACCGCAAAAGACGGAAGGTATTCCTGCGTTCTGCCCGGATAACCGTAAACCATTGTAAAATCGTTTTGCTCTACACCGTTAATCGAAACCGGTAAAAAATGTTTCGGCGTGTAAGGCACATTGTCTTTTGAATATTTTGCAGGTCGGTTATTTTTATCGGCATAAATTCTAAACAAAGAGAAATCTCCGGTATGGCGAGGCCAAACCCAGTTATCAGTATCCGACCCAAATTTTCCGATGGATGATGGTGGTGCACCAACCAAACGAACATCTTCAAAAGATTCAGTTACAAACAGCATGTATTGGTTTCCTTCAAAAAAGGTACGAATCATAACACTTTGCCAAGCTTCGCGTTTGTATGATTTCTGTAAATCGTTGATGTTTTTCTGAACCGCAGCTTTCTTTTCTGCTTCGCCGTTTATAGCATCAACACCGTTCATTATTTCTTTGGTAACATCGTGAATGCTTACAATAAAAGTAACTTCAAGATCTGGATTTGGTAATTCTTCTTCGTAAGATTTTGCCCAAAAACCGTCTTGTAAATAATCGTGTTCTACCGTTGAATGCGATTGAATTTCTCCGTAACCACAGTGGTGGTTTGTAAGCAATAATCCTTTAGATGAGATCACTTCTGCTGTACAGCCGCCATTAAATTGCGGAACCGCATCTTTTAAACTTGAATTGTTAACATCATAAATATCGGTAACCGACATTTTCATTCCAAGGCTTTTCATTTCCTTTTCGTTCATTCCTTTTAATAAAGAAGGAACCCACATGCCACCTTGTTGGGCGAAAATTGGAAAAGAAACAAATAATACGAGCGCTCGTAGTAATTTTTTCATTTTTTAGATTTGTTAAAAGAGTGAAAAATTTGAATGCCCAAGGTACGAATTTTAAAACGATTTTTTTATGTTTGATGTTTATTAGCCTGCATTTATGAAGTTTTTAAGATTTAATTTGCGCTATTTTACACTAATGCTGGTCATTTTTGCGGTTGAGGTATACATTGCACTTTTTGTACACGATAATTTTATTCGCCCGTTTGTGGGCGATATCATTGTAATTTGGTTTGTGTATTATTTTATACGCGCTTTTGTAAACTGCAAACCTATTTACATTGCGTGGGTTACCTTGGCATTTGCCTTTTCTGTAGAAATTGGCCAGTATTTTAAATTGGTAACTGTTTTAGGATTAGAAGGTAACAAGCTGGCACGAATTGTTATTGGAACATCGTTTTCGTGGTGGGATTTACTTTGCTATGTAATTGGTTTTGGATTTTTGTTTTTACTGGATAAAGATTTACGGAAAAATCATTAAATCGCGTTTGTGTTTTTTAAATTGTTCTTTTTCGTAAAGTTGAATAGCGCGTTGATTATGCGGCTCCACTTCTAAAACAATTTTTTTGTAGTTGTTGGTTTGTGCAAATTGTTTGATAAATTCCATTGCTTTTTTACCGATTCCTTTTCCCTGATAGTTAGTATCGATATACAATTCATCTAACAAAAGCACATTTCCGCTCATTTCAAAACTAAAGAATTGAACCAAAATAGTATAACCGCAAATTTCGTTGTTGTATGTAATTACAAAACATTTACCGGCTTCGGGTTTGTTTAAAAATTCAAAAAACAGGTTAGTAGTGGTTTCTTTGTTTATAGGATAACCATCAATTGCATAAAAATCAATCATTAGGTTTACAACTGCAGGAATGGTTTCGGTTTTTAAGAGTTCGAATTTTATCATATCTTTGAAAATAAACTTAAAATTATGGAAAAATTAGTGAACGATTTTAGTTTTGGGCTTTTCTTCTGGCAATTAATTCCGATTGCAATGGTTATTCCGTTTGTTTGGGCATGCGTGCTTTTAATTAAAAATCAACGAGAAACTTCAATATCAAAAGCGGTATGGATTGCAGCTTTTTTCTTTGTACCCATTGTTTCATCACTTTTTTACATTGTAAATTTTTATGTAAACCGCAGAAAAGCTTAAATAGTTTTTCCAATAAAATCCATAATAACTTTAGTAGCATCTTTGTTTTTCAATACAAACTCTCGGTTTTTTGTACCCAACTCATTTCTATAATCATCATCAGAAATTAATCGATTAAAAATTCCAGATAATTCTTCTGTATTGTTCACAACTAGGCAACTTCCTAATGCAACTAAATCTTTAGCCTCTTGAAATTTTGAATACTTCGGACCAATAACTACAGGCGTTCCATAAGTTGCAGGTTCTAAAATATTGTGTAATCCGGTTTTAAAAGCACCGCCAACATACGCAATATCGGCATAGGCGTAAACCTGCGTTAGAATCCCAATGGTATCAATAATAAAAACTTCGGCATCTTTTAAAACTTCGGCTTTGTAGTTGGAGTATCGAACCGTTTTTTTATCAATTTTAGAAATCAAACGCGTAATTTCTTCTTCCTTAATATTATGCGGAGCAATAATAAATTTTACGTTTTTACTATTATTAAGGTAGGGTAGATAAACATTTTCATCATCGATCCACGAACTTCCAATAACAATTGTTGTTGTGTTGTTTTTAAATTCTGCAATAAAATCTAGCGGTTGTGCACGTTCTACAATCTGTGCCACACGATCAAAACGAGTATCGCCATTTACCGTTGAATTATCAAAATTGATTGATTTAAGCAGTTGAGCTGATACATCGTTCTGAAGAAAAAAGTGATTGAAACTCTTTAAAGCATTTCTGTAAAAACCGCCGTACCATTTAAAGAACAATTGGTTTTTACGGAAAATCCCTGAAATTAAATAGGTAGGAATATTTCTGTTTTTAAGTTCGTACAGATAATTCGGCCAAAACTCATACTTTATAAAGAATACCATTTTAGGCTGAACAAGATCCAAAAAGCGCTTCACATTCTGCTTTGTATCTAACGGAAGATAAATAGTAATATCGGCAATTTTATTGTTCTTTCTGATTTCGAATCCCGACGGAGAAAAAAACGTCAGCAACAATTTGTATTCGGGATATTTCGCTTTAATTTCTTCCATCACCGGCAAACCTTGCTCGTATTCGCCTAACGATGCCACATGAAACCAAATGTATTCTTGATTTTTATCGATCTGATTTTCTAAAACAGCAAAGGATTGCTTTCTGCCATCGACAAACAATTTCATTTTCGGACTGAAAAATCGGGAAACCGGCAGTAAAAGTGCCGCTAAATTGATGCCTAACTGATAAAGAAATTTCATGAAAATTTATTATTGCTGTAAAAATACAAATTACCTTATAAATTGTCTTATGAAAAGATTTTAAAGATTGTAATTTATTAAATTTGAGTTACAATGAACATTTAAAGTTTGACAAAAATTATTAGTATGGAAAAATTACAGTTTACAATTGATATTCCGGCACCTGCACAGAAAGTTTATGAAGCAATGCTTGGTTTGAACGATAAAAGCACCTATGAAAGCTGGGCTTCGGTTTTTAACCCGACATCAACTTATGAAGGCAGCTGGAACAAAGGCGACAAAATTTATTTTGTTGGAACCGATGAAAAAGGAGAGAAAGCAGGCATGATTTCGCAGGTAGAAGAAAATAATCCGGCAGAATTTGTTTCCGTTCGTCATTACGGTTTTGTTCAGGGGAATGAAGAAGTTACTGAAGGCGAAATGGTTGAAAAATGGGCGGGAGGTCACGAAAATTATACCTTTACAGAAAATAACGGCAGCACAAAAGTTACGGTTGATATTGATGTAATCGATGAATATTTAGATTATTTTAAAAACATCTATCCAAAAGCGTTAGAAGCTTTAAAAAATGTTGTTTTAAACGGCTAACTATAAAATAATTCGAGCGGTTTTTTTACCTTTGCGTATCAAATTTTCAATAATGAAAAAACTACAAATGGTTGACTTAAAAAGTCAATACGATGATATAAAAGAAATTGTAAACGCCGGTATTCAAGAAGTGTTGGACACAACAACCTACATTAACGGGCCAAAAGTTCATGAGTTTCAAAAGAATTTAGAACAGTATTTGGACGTTAAACACGTAATTCCTTGTGCTAACGGAACCGAT
The DNA here is from genome assembly GCA_913777665.1 of uncultured Myroides sp. Taxonomy (GTDB): domain Bacteria; phylum Bacteroidota; class Bacteroidia; order Flavobacteriales; family Flavobacteriaceae; genus Flavobacterium. The sequence continues at coordinate 37,664 of CAJYTF010000022.1, read as the reverse complement.
GCTTTGCAAATTGCAATGATGGGCTTGGGTTTAAAACTTGGTGATGAGGTTATTACTGCTAATTTTACTTTTGCTGCAACGGTTGAAGTTGTTGCGTTGTTAGGATTGGTTCCTGTTTTGGTTGATGTGGAAGAAGATTCTATGAACATTTCGGTAGATGCCATTAAAAAAGCCATAACACCAAAAACCAAAGCAATTGTTCCGGTTCATTTATTCGGTCGTGCAGCAAATATGGATGCAATTATGGATTTGGCAAAAGAACATAATTTATTTGTGATAGAAGACAATGCACAAGCGATAGGTGCTAATTATACATCGGCTAATGGTACTAAATCAAAAGTGGGAGCTATTGGTCATGTTGGTGCCACATCGTTTTTCCCTTCTAAAAATTTAGGATGTTATGGCGATGGTGGTGCGATCTTTACCAATGATGATGATTTGGCGCATACCATTCGCGGTATTGTGAATCACGGAATGTACGAACGTTATCATCACGATGTTGTGGGAGTAAATTCACGCTTAGACAGTATCCAAGCAGTAGTTTTAAATGCAAAATTACCACTTTTAGATACATATAATACAGCACGAAAAAATGCTGCGAAGGCTTATAACGATGCTTTTTCTGTAAATGAAAATATTATTACGCCGGCATTTGATATTGAAGGAGACGATCACGTTTTTCACCAATATGTTATGAGAATTACCAACGGTAAGCGCGATGCACTTTTAACACATTTGCAAGAAAAAGGAATTCCGTGTGCTATTTATTACCCAATTCCGTTGCACAAGCAAAAAGCGTATGCCGATGCTCGATACAATGATGCCGATTTTCCGGTAACCAATCTGTTTGCAGATCAGGTTATTGCCTTACCAATGCATACCGAATTAGAAAAAGATCAGATTGATTTTATAACTTCAACGGTTTTAGATTTTATTAAATAAGATTTAAAACAAATTCATTTATTAATTTTAAAAACAAAAACATGGGCAAATTTGTTGTAAGTAAAAGAAAAAACGAAGAGTTTCAGTTTAATTTGAAGGCTACTAACGGACAAATTATTTTATCGAGCGAAGGTTACACAACCAACGCAGCTTGTATGAATGGTGTTGAATCTGTAAAGAAAAACAGCCAGGATGAAAGTAAATTTGAAACTTTAGAAGCTAAAAACGGAAAACATTATTTCAATTTAAAAGCTACAAACGGTCAAATCATTGGTTCAAGCCAAATGTATGAATCATTGGCGGGATGTCAAAACGGTATTCAATCGGTTATGAATAATGCACCTGATGCTGAAGTAGTAGAAGAATAGTAGAAAAAGTATTTAAAATTTAAAAACTCCTGATAAAGTAAATTTATTTAGGAGTTTTTTTATGATAGATATTAATGAGTGTATTATAATGTTCTGATTTTTTTATTACATTTAATAAATTTAAAAAATAATTGTAATGGGTATTGTAAAAGTAATTGAAGTAATCGCTCAATCTGAAATAAGTTTTGACGATGCAGTTAAACAAGCAGTTGCAGAAGCATCTAAATCAATAAGAAATATTGATTCTGTTTATGTGAAAGATATGAAATGTCACGTAAACGATGGTAAAATTTCAACTTATGGTGTTATTTGTAAAGTATCATTCAGAGTAGAATAAAACACTAAAAGTCCTCAATTGAGGACTTTTTTATGTAAATTACAAAACCAATTCTTTATACAATTTATCAAACGTAGCATTTAAATCTGCTGATAAACCTGGATGTGGTCTTGATGATTGAATACTTGAACTTTTTATAGCAGTAATCCAACGGAATTTTTCATCGGCTTCTAATGCGGCAATTGGTCCGCCATCTTTTGCACCTGAACAAATTTTAGCAAACGATTCTAAATTTTCTTTTAATTGGTTTAAATCGAATTCGTTGCAAAAACTTTTTATTTTTTCCTCGGGAATGTGATAATCAAACCGAATGAATCGTTTTCTTTTACTGAATAAAATCAAACCTATATTTATAAATTCTTCACGTTCAACCTTAGGAACAACTCGAATCACAGCGTATTCGTAAACAACTTTATCTTGCATCTTGAGCAGCTTTTAGAAAGATATCGGCATGCGCCAATCGGTTCGACAAAAATTGATAATACACTTCACGAATTTCTTCATTGCTAGGACCTTCTTCCCAGTTTAAAAATTCATCGGGAATAGTATTTACTAATTCACGCAAAACCTCGTTGTTCAATTTTGCAGTAAATTCGGTATGAACTTCTTGTAATTTGGTTGCTTTTTTAATAAGTGCATGGTCTTTTATCAATGCAAACGGAGTTACCGATGTTTTCTCCCAATTATCCCACGAATGATGAAAGTAAAACGATGCACCGTGATCAATTAGCCATAATTCTTTATGCCAAATTAACAGATTGGTGTTACGAAACGTGCGGTCAACATTGGTAATAAAACTGTCTAACCACACAATTTTAGATGCCAGCAGTTCATCGCAATCATTGGTCGCTACATCGTACGTAACGGCACCAGAAAGATAGTGCAGACCTAAATTTAATCCTTTACTGAATTTTAATAAATCTTGAATTTCTTCATCGCTTTCGGTTTGTCCAAAAGCTTCGTCTAATTCAATAAAGACTAATTCAGGAACCGGTAAACCTAAATATCGAGCAATAATTCCACCTAATAATTCTGAAATCAATGCTTTAACACCGTGACCTGCGCCGCGAAATTTTATCACGTATTTAAAATCGTCACAAGCTTCTGCTAAAGCGGGTAACGAGCCGCCTTCACGCAAAGGGGTAATATATCGGGTAACTGTTACAGTTCGTAATTTTGGGATCATAAATAAATTTTATTCTAAATAGAAAGATAAATAATTTATATATTCTTTATTATCTTTTGATTTAGTATGTTTTTTTACAACTTTTAGAACTTCTAATATTTTAAAGTGGTCTTCTTTCTCTAAAATTAAATAATTATCAGTGGAAAAAACCTGATTATCTTTAACAATATCTAATTCAAATACAATTCCATCAAACCTTATTCCATCATATTTTTTAGGATTATCAAGTAAACTTTGATTATTTTTCTTTATGGATTCTAAAAAGTTATTGTTGAATTTAGATTTTAATAAATGATATTCTTCATCATTTAAATTGATGTGCAAAAAATCAACACTTTTTTCTGTACTTTCATATGTATATGCGGTATCACATTCTTTTTCAAAAACAGCCATATATTGTAATTCACTAAATACTAATGTTCTATTTTTAAAGTCAATGTAAATGTTTACAGGACATTTTCCCAGATAAGGATCCATATCGATCTTCACAAAATCCAATTCTGGTTTGGTTTCTTTAGGTTCACAGCTAATGAGTAAGATCAGAAATAATACACTAAAAAACTTCATAACTATTTTTCTTTAAAGATATAAAAAAACGACTTCTGTTTTTGAAGTCGTTTTAAGTTTATGCTTTTATCGTTTCTACGTCTTTATTGATTTTGTTAATCAAGCCCATTAAAACCTTACCAGGACCAACTTCGGTAAACGATGTAGCTCCGTCGGCAATCATTTGCTGTACAGATTGTGTCCAACGAACCGGAGCTGTTAATTGCGTAATTAAGTTTTTCTTGATTTCAGCAGGATTAGAAACTGCATTTGCCGTTACATTTTGATACACCGGACAAATTGGCGTATTAAAAGTTGTAGCTTCAATAGCCGCCGCCAATTCTTCGCGTGCAGGCTCCATCATTGGCGAGTGAAATGCGCCACCAACAGGTAAAATCAGTGCGCGTTTTGCACCAGCTTCTTTCATCTTTTCGCAAGCCAATTCAACCGCTTTTGTTTCGCCCGAAATTACTAATTGTCCAGGACAATTGTAATTTGCTGCTACCACAACACCATCAATCGATGCACAAATATCTTCCACTATTTTATCATCTAAATTTAAAACTGCCGCCATTGTAGAAGGAGTAATTTCACAGGCTTTCTGCATTGCCAGGGCACGTTTTGATACCAATTGTAAAGCATCTTCAAAAGAAAGTGTTCCGTTTGCAACCAAAGCAGAAAATTCTCCTAACGAATGCCCCGCAACCATTTCTGGTTTAAAATCGGTTAAGGTTTTAGCTAAAATTACCGAGTGTAAAAATACTGCCGGCTGCGTTACTTTGGTTTGTTTTAATTCTTCATCGGTACCGTTAAACATAATTTCGGTAATGTTAAAACCTAAAATTTCATTGGCTTTATCAAACAATTCTTTTGCAACTGCCGATGTTTCATATAAATCTTTACCCATTCCAACGAATTGGGCACCCTGTCCGGGAAATACGTATGCTTTCATTTGTTATTAGTTTGTTGCTACAAAAATAGCAAATTAATAGATAAAAAAAAGTCCGTTTTAAAACGGACTTTTATATGTTGTACTCAAATATATTTTATTGTAAAACTTTCGCACGGTTGTCTTCGATCTTCGCATTTTGATACATTGCGCTGTAAACCATGTTTTGTGCCATTTGGCGGTTGTTTGTTCCTACTTTTTGTTTGTACGTTAAATAGTTAGGTAAATCAACTGCTTTGGTAATATTTTTGGTTTTAACCATGTAAACTCCGTTACTACCATCGATTAATTTTGATGTTTCGTTTGGCTTTTTACCTAACGCTACACCCACAACCAAAGGCTCTTGGAAACCGTTAACCATTGGGTTTGCACCTGTAACTTCAATAGCATTTACAATTCCTGCTTTAGCATTTTTAGAAACTTCTTCTAAAGTGTTTCCTACCATTTGTTTGCGGATAATTGCTGCTTTTTTCTCTTTAATTAAGATAGGTTCAACCGTTTGGCGTGCATCATCGGCATCCATAACTTCAGAATCGTTAATGCTAACTAATTTAACTACTAAATATCCATCAGCAGAATCAAATTTCTTAACATCGCCAATGCTTGTTTTTTTGTTAGATGCCCAACGGATCGCTTCAGTTTGTGTTCCTTCAACACCTGTTAACTGATCATCGAAAGGATCAATTTTTGTAGCCGGGAAAGAAATTAAACCTTGCGCAGTTGCTTCTTTAGAAAAATCTTTATCGCCAGTTTCAACACTTTCTAAAAACTTGTTAGCTTGTGCATATAAACGGTCTTCTGTTGTAGTAGAAGATTCGATTTTTTTAGCGATAGTTGCCAATTGAACACCTTCTTTTTCATTGATTTTATCAACTTTTAAAACGTGGAAACCAAAATCAGATTCTACCATTCCTAATTTTCCTACAGGATTATTAAAGATGTATTGATCAAAAGTTGGAACCATTTGTCCTTTGTTAATGTTTGGATATTTACCTCCATTAGCTTTAGAACCCGCATCGTTTGTATTTTCTGTTGCCAATTTAGCAAAATCTGCACCACCTTGTGCTTGTTTCAATAATGCTTCAGCTTTAGCTTTAGCTTCTTCTTTTGTTAAACTAACAGTAGCATCTGCTCTGTCTGCACCTTTGTAAGCAATTAAAATATGAGAAGCATCAACCGTTTCTGCTGTATTTTTCTTTGCAACAACTTTAGAAACCGCATAATAATCGTTAAATAAATACGGACCGTAAATAGATCCTGTTGGTGCAGCAAATAATTTTTCTGCATGTTCTACCGGTAACTGCTCTTTTGCATAGTAAGTAGAATCAAAAGGAACATCAGAATTTTGGTTCACGAATGCTTTGATATCTGTAGCTTTTGCAAAACCAGAAATAGTATCGTTTTTACCAGTTGTTTTGTTGAATACAACAGATGGCTTCAATAAATCGTCGATGATTTGTTTTGATGCCGCTTCATCTTCTTTAGAAGGTTTGTTAGCAACAAATACATATTCTACTTTACGCGATGGCGTAGTTTTAAACTGTTTTGCGTGTTTTTTAACGTATGCATTGATCTCATCGTTAGTAACTTTTGCCTGATCGTCGTTGATTGAAGAAAAAGGAATAGTAACATAATCAAAAGATACTTTTGTAGCTTCGTTTTTGTAAACCATTTTAGCTTCGGCAGTTGTAGTAACAATTGCTCCTTTTATCATGTTAAGATACATTTGCTCTTTTGCAACTGTTTCTAACTGTTTTTCGTAAGCCAACCAAGCATTCCATTGTTGTGGACCTTGAGCTTTCATTTGAGCTAAAAACGTGTTGAATTTGTTGATATCGAACTTACCTGCATCATTTAAGAATTGAGGATTTTGAGCGAAACTTGGATCTGTTTTTAAAACATTGATCAATTGATCTTTTCCTAAACGTAATCCGGCTTTATCTAACTGTTCGTTAAATAAAATGGTACGAACTTCGTTGGTCCAAACCTGATTGTGCAGCTGTGCGCCTTTGCCACGACCGCTTTGTTCTAAATTTTGAATTTTATTGGTATAATCAGCCGAAGAAATCGAAACTCCGTTTACTTCTCCAACATTACGTGAGCTGATGTTCATCCCACCGTTTAATAAATCTCCAGCAACAAATGCCAAAATACAAAACCCGATTACGCCAATAAGTAAACCTGATCTCTCTCTAATTTTCTGTAAAACTGCCATTTTATATAATGTGTAATTTTTTCAATGAGCGAAAATACAATTATCTGTTAAATAAAAAAACTTAGATTAGATAAAATGTAAATAAATCTTCTGAATAAAAAATAGATGGAGTGTTTTTATAGTTTGATGATTTCTTGTCCAGATGGGGCAGGCTCGTGTGAAAATCTGTAATTCTTTTCAATGAGTACTTCGTTATTTGGTAAGGGAACGATTTTTATATATTGATAAGAAGAATCCATATCTTTTTCAGCTGTTATATAAATTGCTTTCGACGTACGATGAATGTATCCGCTAAAACCACTATTAGTAAGTATTCCTTTGTTATATATTTCATCTATTGATATCTCCGCAACATCTTTTTCAAAGAATAAAAGTTTCTTTTTAAAAACTATACCCTCACATTCATTTCGAAAGACATAAAGATTCTTATATACTTTCTGTTCCCCTGTTGATCGATCTGTTGGGAAAAATTTACAGATTCCTAAAGCTCCGTAGCCAAAAGAAATTACAATCATAAAATACATGATTACAAAAGATACAAACGGCAAGCCAAAAAAAAGATAGCGCAGAGTGTAATAGATTCCTTGAGTTTTTGCGGGATATTTATTTTTTATAATAATTAAGTAATCGAAACAGATAAAAAGTATTATTAAAATAATGGTTTCGGTATACCAATTTAAGCGCCAGCCAAAAAATATTTTAACAAAGAAGTAAATACTAAAAGGAATTCCTATTCGTTTTATATACTTGTCATTAGCCGGCTTTCTTTCATTGTTTATATGCTTTCTTATAATAAATGCTGCGACAAAAGATATTAGACTAATAGCAATATAGATGAGATAAGGTTTATAAAGTGTCATTCAAATAAAGTTTGTAATAAAAATACAAATTTATATGCGAGCAATTCATTAAAATTATTTTAAAAGAGTAAGCGCAACCGTTTTAATTCGGGTATTTGTGGCTGCCAGAATTTTTATTTTGAACGATTTAATAGTAATTGTTTCTTTTGCTTTGGGATGACGTTTTAAATGATGAAAGATAAATCCGCCTAAAGAATGATAATGTTCCGATTCGGGGATTATTACATCAAACTTTTCTTTTAAATCGTCGATATCCAAACTTGCCGAGAAAATATAATCGGTGTCCGAAATCTGTTTGGCAATCAATGTATCGTCATGTTCATCGGTAATTTCGCCAAAAAGTTCTTCGATAATATCTTCTAAAGTAACCAATCCAATAATATCATTATCGGAATTTTTTATTAAGGCAATCGATTTTTTACGAATGGTTAAAGTGTTCAACAAATCTTTAATTAAAACATCGTCATAAACATAAACAAACGGACGAATAAAATCTTCGATAGGTTGTTGCAGTTGTAGTAAATCGTAAGTGTGCAGATAACCAATAAAGTGCTCGTTGGTATCGTTAATCACTAAGACTTTAGAAAAACCGGTATCTACAAACTTTTTACGAATGGTTTCAATAGCATCGTTTTCATTGATGTATTCAAACTCGTTTCGCGGAGTCATGATTTCTTTTACCTTAACTTTAGGAAACGATAAGGCGTTTTTCAAGATTTCGAATTCGTTTTCTAACTGTTCCTGCTGGCTGCTGGCTTGTATCTGCTGTGAAATATAAGTGCCTAAATCGCCCGTACTTAAAAGGTTGAACTCGGTATCTTTTGCGTAAGGATATTTTCTTTCTAACGATTTTTCGCTTATCGAAATAAAAAACTGCGCAATAGATCCGAAAAGTTTTAAGATAACCTGAATAAATGGTTTTGCTGCAAGAATGATTTCATTTGCAAACGGTTTTACAAAGGTTTGCGGAAGAAATTTAGAGATAATGTATAGCAGAAATAAAAAAAGAAGTACTTTCCATAAATCATCAAACTCGTACGAATTTAGAAAAGTAGTAAAAAAAAGCAGACTTAAAATGGTTATAAAAATACTGTTGCCTACTTTTAAAGCGCCGATAAATAATCGAGGCTGTTCGGTAACGGTTTTTAAGTAATGATTGTTGGCGTCTGTTTTTTTAGACTCTAAATTAAGGTAGATTTTATTTGCGTTAGAATAAGCAACCATTAACCCCGAGCAGATTAATACGGCAATACTAAGAAATGTAAATCCAAAAGTAATCATTCAGTTATTGTTTGTTTTGCGGCAAACGGTTAACGCTTCGCAATCTAAATATAAACATAAAAATAGCAACACCGGCCAATAAAAGTCTAATTAAATAATCTTCGCCATTAGTGTATGCACGATACGCTTCGTAAATAAAAAACAAGGCAAATACTAAATAAATGTAAACTATAATTTTATAAATTTTCATCTTTAACGTCTTTTAATTCGGCACGATTTTGCTGTGCATTAACAATTTTAAAATTTTGATCGAAATCAACGCCGATTCCTTCAAAAAAACTTTTATTCTTATCGGTAACCTTAAAATAATTTTCGGTAAAAAACCAGTTGTTCTTTTGGTCGTAATACATTTGTTGTGTCTGCATTACTTTACCATCGTGCGACGTAATTTTTACATCGCCCACTAAATTAATAATTCCCGTTTTATTATAAACAGTTGCCTGTTTTGCAACTATGAAATTTTTATTTCTTTTACTATCGTAAACCGTAACCTTAATACCGTTTGGAAAATGATTGAACGAGTACTTTGCCTTTCCGTAATCTAACATTTTAACAGCATATAATTCTGCTTTTATTTTGGCAGAATCGGTATATTTAACATTGATAGAATCTGCTTCGCCGGTAGGATATAGTTGCTTTTTGTTTAAATTCTGAATGTCTTTTAAATCATTATTACAAGCAGAAAATACAAAAGCAAATACGATAATATGTGCAAAATATTTTTTCAATTAATTAAATTTTCTGCGTTTAAACCAAACATCGCTAAAAGAAAATCCAACGTGAACACCGTAATAATTTTCTTTTATCAAGCCCATATTCGTGTTTCCTTTCTGTCCGTATTCAAAACCAATATTAATATTAGAATTGCTCATCATAGTTTTACTGAAAGGAACAGGTAAGCCAATACCTATGTTTGCATTGTAACCTTTAATTTCTTCATTGTTGATAACCAAACCGGTATTTTCGTAATTTATACCAGCACGGTATGATATTTTTTGAAAATAATTTTCAAATGAATTGTATTTCGGAGTGTAAAAACCTCCTAATCCAATTTTCATGTAATCGTTATAACGTGCGTTTGAGTAATTGTAGAAATTATTATATTTTGATGTTTGTGTTGCCGTATATTCTGCCCCAACAAACCATTTTAAATGATTACCAATACCTAAACCAATAGAATAATTCATTGGTAAAAGTATGTTTTCATCATAATCTGTAGTTATTCTGGAATCAATTTCAACAAAACCTAAATTGCTGTCTGCTTTAACGGTAGCCAATATGCTTTCTTGATCGTTTTTCAACTTCATTTCAGGACTAAAAGTAGCCGTTGCAAACAAAGACACTTTTTTGTTTAAAGGCTGCTCATAATTTATCGCTGCGTTAACGGCAAGTCCGCTGTAATTGTTCTTGTTGCGTAAACGACTTCCGCGATCTATAGGAACACCATCGCCATTATCGGTTACAAATTTTGTCTCACTAGTTTCTGTATCACCAAAAATATACGCTCCATCAACACCAATGCTTAAGTTTTTACTGATCTTATAGCTCAACCCTAAAAACGTTCTGTTTAAACCGCCTTCGCCAATAAATTGATTAGCTTGGGTCATTCCTTTGTCGTTAATACTTGTGTTCTGAATATTATATCCAACAAATGAATACGGCATAATACCTACCGCCACTCTAAAATCGCCCGCCGGAAAAGCCAATGCCAGATAATCAAAAGATCCGCTTGTTGCTTTTTCTTTGCTGTTTGCGTTTGATAAATTTGTTGATTTGTAGGATGCACCTAATGAAAAAGTTGTGGCTTGCAGCTTGGCGTACGACGCCGGATTTAATGTGTTTATGTGTAAACTATCGCTAAAAACAGCTAAAGAACCCATAGATTTTATTTCGTTTGGTCCTCTAAATTGTTTTTCACCAAAACCATAATAAGAATAAGGAGAAGCTGTACCTTGTTGCGCGTAAGTATTTGATATACCTGCTAAAGCAACTCCTAATATAATTTTTTTAATCATTTGATACAATGTGTTGATGTAATAAAAATAAACTTTCTAATAAGAAGTTTGGATTGGCAAAGATGCTATTTTTTAAACGGTTTACCAAAAATTCAGAATTTCCGCCCGTTAAAATTACTGTTAAATTTTCATCGACATGTTTAAAATGATCTATAAATGCCTCAATTTCGGCAATAACACCGTTTAAAACCCCCGATTGAATAGAGGTAGAAGTAGAATTTCCTACAAAAGGATGCAGTTCCGAAATCTTTTCTAAAGGCAGATTTGCCGTATAATCGTTCAGGCTTTTGTATCGAAGTCCGATGCCCGGCGAAATAGCACCACCATGATATTGATCAGAATCATTAATAAAATCGTACGTAATGCAGGTTCCGGCATCAATAACTAATCTATTTTGGTTAGGATATTTCAAAGTTGCACCCGCAGCCAGCACAATTCTATCAATTCCTAAAGTGGTAGGCGTACTGTATAAATTTTTAAAAGGAAGATGCGTTTCGTGTGTAACCGTTATTAAATTGCCCAACTTTTTAAGATCTTCAATGGTTTCCGCAGATAAATCACCAACCGAAGAAAGAATAATATCTACACAATTCTCTATTCCTTGAATTTGTTTCGATATATTTTTTATCAATTTTTCGTTATTGGTAATAATTAGTTCTTTCAGCGTACTGTTTTCATACACAGCAACTTTAGTGCGTGTGTTACCAACATCAATACAAATAATCATAATTTATCAGGCATATTTGAACAAAGGTAGGTAAATTTTTTTTGGAAAAGATTAGGATATTATTAAAAAAAGCCTCTATATTTGCAATCGCTTTTGAGAGGTAGTTTACCTAACAAAACGGTACCTTAGCTCAGTTGGTAGAGCAACGGACTGAAAATCCGTGTGTCCCTGGTTCGATTCCTGGAGGTACCACAAAATACAGAGTTTAATTACTCGGTACCTTAGCTCAGTTGGTAGAGCAACGGACTGAAAATCCGTGTGTCCCTGGTTCGATTCCTGGAGGTACCACAGAAATACAGAGTTTAATTACTCGGTACCTTAGCTCAGTTGGTAGAGCAACGGACTGAAAATCCGTGTGTCCCTGGTTCGATTCCTGGAGGTACCACAAAAGAAAAGCTGAAGAGAAATCTTCGGCTTTTTTTATTTGTATAAATTGAAGCAACAAAAAATCGGTTATAAAACCGATTTTTTTGTTTTGTTCAGTATAACTGAAAGTATAATATAAAATATTATAATCAGCGGAATAGCTTCAAATCTAAAGAATAATAGCAGTAATGCACAAACTCCCAAAAACAAAAGCGTTAACTTGTTGTCGCTTAAATTTTTGTTCTTCGTTTTTAGTGAGAAAAGCGGTAATTCGGCATTCATAATAAATGCGCTAAACAAACTTATTACTACCAAAACATATGGATTGCTGAAAAAGTTAAAAACAAAATCGCTTTCTGTGGTGTTCATTATTAAAGGGATACTCAATATAAACAAAGCGTTTGCAGGTGTTGGTAAGCCAATGAAACTATCGGTTTGGCGGGTATCAATATTAAATTTTGCCAAACGCATACAAGCTCCCAAAGTAATTACAAAACCAATAAACGGTACCAGTTTCATGTAAAAAGTATCTTCGGTAATGGTGTATTGTTCGTAATTTTCCTGAATATGCGCCAGCATTTGATACATTACAACCCCAGGAACTACGCCCGATGTTACCATATCTGCCAAAGAATCTAACTGAACACCCAACGGACTTGAAACTTTTAAAACGCGTGCGGCAAATCCGTCCCAAAAATCAAAGAAAATTCCTAAACAAACCCAGAAAAAAGCCATTTGCAGGTTATCGTCAAAAGCATAAACTAACGCAACTAATCCCGATAATAAATTTAAAAGTGTAATTACATTAGGAATGTGTTTTTTTATTGTCATCAATTGTATAATTTTATTATAAAAACAAAAGTAAACAATAAGTTGTAAGTATTTTGAGTTTATATATTGTAAATTTTTGTAATATTTGTAAAAATTATCTACGTGAAAAAACGTTTTTTACTATTGCCTTTACTTTTTGGTACGGCTTTAATGCAGGCGCAAACTGCAAGGAAATATTCTAACGAGTTTTTAAATATTGGGGTAGATGCCGCATCATTTGGTATGGCAAGCAGTGTAATTGCACAAACAGGTGATGTTAATTCGGGGTATTGGAACCCGGCAGGATTGATCCATTTGCAAGATAAACAGATCAGTTTAATGCACGCAAGCTACTTTGCAAACATTGCACAGTACGATTATGCTGCTTTTGCAATGCCTATTGATGATAAAAGTGCGCTGGCAATTTCTGCAATTCGTTTTGGTGTAGATGATATCATGAATACCACCGAATTGATCGATCAAAACGGAAACATTGATTATAACAGAATTTCGTTATTCTCTGCTGCCGATTATGCTTTTAATATATCGTATGCTCGAAAATTATCTGTAGAAGGGTTATCGTTGGGTGCAAATGCAAAAGTTGTTCGCAGGGTAATTGGCGATTTTGCAAAATCGTGGGGTTTTGGGTTGGATGTTGGTTTGCAATATCATACCGAAAACTGGAAATTTGGTTTAATGGCGCGCGATATTACTACAACTTATAATGTTTGGAATATTAACGAAGCAGAATTTGAAAAGATACGAGGTGCAGTTGAAGGTCAAAATCAAACGTTGCCGGAAACTACCGAACTTACGTTACCGAAACTACAATTGGGTGTTGCAAGAGATTTCGCATTAACCGAAAAATTCAATTTAACCACCGCTGCTGTTCTTCATACCGAATTTTATCAAACAAATGCTGTGATTTCAACATCATCTTTCAGTATTCAGCCATCGGTTGGTTTTGAGTTTGGATACGATAGAATGGTTTTTGTACGTGCCGGTGTGGGGAATTTTCAGAATGAAATGCAAATCGATAATTCCGAAAAAGTTACCTTTCAACCCAACGTTGGTTTAGGATTTAAGTATAAAGGAATTCAGGTAGATTATGCCTTAACCGATATTGGCGATCAAAGTGCATCGCTTTACTCAAACATCTTTTCACTGAAATTAGATTTAGGAATTTTTACAAAATCAAATGAATAATTTAGTATCAAAATTTAAACAGCAAATCGTATTATTGATTTGTTGTTTTTCTTTTATAACTGCAGCAGCACAACCCGAAACCTTATCAGAAAAAGCCGAAATTAGCGTGTTAACCTGCGGAACTGCTAATGAAATGCACACGCTTTTTGGTCATACAGCGTTGCGAATTAAAGATATTGATCAAAATTTAGATGTGGTTTACAATTGGGGAATGTTCGATTTTAGAACGCCTAATTTTTTGGCAAAGTTTGTAAAAGGCAACTTACTTTATTATTTAGATGTAGATTCGTTTGACGATTTTTTATACAATTACACGGTTGAAAATAGGGAAGTGGTTGAACAGGTTTTGAATTTATCATCTACTGAAAAATCAAAAATATGGACAGAAATTAATCGACAATTAAAAGGAAATGATCGATATTACACCTATGGATTTATCAGGAACAATTGTACTACAAAGGTTGTTGATGTGATTAATAAATCGATTGAAAAACCATTAAGTGCCGATTTTTCATCAAATAATCATTCATACCGATATATTTTGAATGAAGGGTTAGATCAGCATTATTTCGAAAAATTGGGAATCAATCTTCTGTTTGGATATTCAACCAACAAGCAGGCAGATCTAATGTTTTTACCCGTTAAATTAAAGAACGGAATATCGTTTGATAAAAACATTCTAAAATCAGAAAAAAGCATAAATAAAGTAGATGATACCAATGCTAAAATTTCATTAAACTCCATTTATACTTTATGGATTATTGTAGCTATTATATTAATTGGCATCTTTAATAAAAAATGCAGATGGGTATACTTTTTTTTAACTGCCTTTTTTAGTTTGTTTTTAGTCGCAGTTAGTGTATATAGTAATCATTCCGAACTACAGTTTAACGCTTTAATACTCTTTTTTAATCCTTTATTCTTTGTTGGATTAGTATTAAAAAATAAAAAAATAATATTTTTTGCAACTTTTTTAACTGCTATAAGTTTGGTATTTATGGGGTTAGAATTAATGTTGGTTGCCGCACCATTAATAGTATTAAATTTGGGTTATATAATGGTATTGTTTTTGCGAAATAATGCGTGTAAATTTGCAAAACCTTAAAAAATAACACATGTTTAGTTTTTTTAAAAAGAAGAAAACTCTTAGAGAAATTATACCACAGAACTTTGTTGATATGCATTCGCATCTTTTGTACGGATTAGATGACGGAGCAAAGTCATTACAAGATACTCAAAATTTAATTACTGATTTAAAATCGTTTGGTTTTTCGCAGTTTATTACAACTCCTCATACTACGCCATTAGTTTGGGAAAACACAAAAGACCAGATTTTAGATCAATACGAAAAAGTTAAAGCAGAATTAAATATGTCTGAAGCTGAACTTCGAGTGGCATCGGAATATTTAATTGACGATTCATTTTTAAAGCGATTAGAAAACGAAAAATTATTGACTGTAAAAGATAATTATGTGTTGATAGAAATGTCTTACATCAATCCGCCTATTCAGTTGTATGAAATTATTATGGAATTGAATTCGCAGGGATATCAGCCTATATTGGCGCATCCTGAACGATATAATTTCTACA
This sequence comes from uncultured Myroides sp., assembly GCA_913777665.1. Classification (GTDB taxonomy): domain Bacteria; phylum Bacteroidota; class Bacteroidia; order Flavobacteriales; family Flavobacteriaceae; genus Flavobacterium. Next base: position 22,266 of record CAJYTF010000022.1, on the reverse strand, counting down.
AAAATGATTACGATAGTTTCAAAAAATTAAAGAGTGCTGGTTGTTTGTTTCAAATAAATATGTTAAGTAGCACAGGTTATTACGGAGCAGGAATTACAACGGTTGCAGATTATCTTTTAAAAGAAAATATGTACGATTTTGCAGGAAGCGATGTGCATCATCAAAAACACATTAGCGCTTTTAGCAGCGAGATTAGATTAAAAAATATTGATGCGTTTGAAAGTGTTTTGAATAAAAATGAATTCTTTAGATAATAAAAAAAATGAGCTTTAAAGCTCATTTTTTATTTAATACCAAATATTCTTTTCCAAAGTGGTTTTTGCTCAACCTTTGCTCCGTAACCATAGCCATAGCCATAGCCATAACCTTTTGTGACGTCAGAATCATTTAAAACCAGTGAAAGTTTGTTCAGTTTTTTATCTCTGTATAACTCATTAGGAATTCGTAACATTTCTTTATCAATCTTATTAGCTCTAACCACATAAATTGTAGCATCTGCATATTTACTTATTAATAAAGTATCAGTAACTAAACTTACCGGAGCCGTATCAACAATAATATAATCGTATTGGGTTTTTAAGGTGTCAAAAACTTCTTTGATTTTTTTGTTCATTAAAATCTCTGTTGGGTTAGGAGGGATCGACCCTGATGACAACACATCAAAGTTTTCATAACCTTCAACAGGAGAAATATAATCATTCAAAGATTTATTGTTTGATGTTATATAGTTTGAAATTCCTAAAGGATTTACTTTTACATACTCATATAATTTTGGATTACGTAAATCTAAACCTATCAATAAGACTTTTTTACCCGAAAGAGAGAATGTTGCAGCTAAGTTTGCCGATACAAAGGTTTTGCCTTCACCAGAAATGGTTGATGTTAAAAAGATTACCTTACATTCATCTTCTGCTTTGTCTGATAATATAAAATCTAAATTTGTTCTAACAATACGCACCGCTTCGGCTGCACTTGACCTGCTGCCTATTTCCATTAATTCACCGCTTGATTCAGACGTAGGAATATCGCCCAAAAATGGAATATCTGAATTATCGGTAACATCAAATCTGTTTTTAATCTTGGTATCTAATAGGTTGGTGATGTAAATTACAATGAAAGGAATTATAGCTCCTAAAACTAAAGCCGCCAATAAAATAATCATTGTTTTTGGAGCAACCGGCTTGTCTGTAGCAATGGCTTTATCAATCACTTTTGCATTCATATCAGTTGCAGCAAGCGTAATATTGGTTTCTTCACGTTTTTGAAGTAAAAACAAGTATAAAGCTTCTTTTACTTTTTGCTGACGATCAATGATTCTAAATTCTTTTTCTTGACGAGGAACTTGAGAAAGTTTTGACTGCATTTCGTTTTCTTGACGCTTGTAATCATTTTTTACGATTTGTAAAGAGCTTAAATTTCTTCTTAAACTTGCTTGCAAATTTGATTTTAAAGCACGAATTTGCTCTTCTAAACGAATGTAATTGGTGTTTTCTGTAGTTGCGCTAACAGCTAACTTTTGTTTTTCCAAAATTAATTGATTGATTTCCTGAATGAAGCTTTCTGAACCTGCATCATCAGTTAATAATCCTCCAGGAACCAAGTCATCATATTTTGTTCTGCTGATATGGCGAATTAAATCGTTAACAACATTAATCTTTGTTTCATTTTCTAAAACCGATTTTTCAAATGTTGATAAATTATCTAAATATAATTTAACTTCAGTTTCAATATCTGATAAATTATTAGCGTTTTTATAACCTTCAACCTGTGATTCTACATCACCTAATTCTGTACCAATTAAAGTTAATCGGTCAGAAATAAAATCAGAAGTGTTTTCTGAAATAAAACGTTTGTCTTTTATTCCACCTAAATTATAATTATAAACCAGCGTGTTTAAGAAATCGGCAGCTTTTTCGGGAGTTTTATCAATAATCGAAACATCAATAACGCTTGATGTTTTGCTTGCCGGTGCTACACTTAGAATATTGCGGTAACTTTCGGCGTGTTGTAATTTTGGGAAAACATTAATTTTAAGTTCGGTAACTTTGTTAAACGCACCAGTTTTATTAACAATAAAAGATCCGTATTCACTGTTTATGCTTTTACCAAAAGTAGTGTTTCCTATTTTAGTATCGTTTACAGAAACATCGAAAGCATTAGCCGTAATATTGTGTAATTCAATAGTTACTGTTTTTGCAAGTTGCTCGTTGTTCCAAATAATTTGAACAGGAGATTTTTTATACAAATCTTTTTCTATAACCTCAGAAGTATCTAAATATTGAATGTTTAAGTTTAAAGAATCTAACGTGTTGTAGATTAATGTTCTAGATTTAAGAATTTCAACTTCGTTTTCAATATTGTTTTTAGAATTACCAAGCATGCTCATTTCTGAAAATGCACTTAATTGGTTTGCTAAATCGTTGCTTTTTTCGTCTTTAATTAAAATTTTTGTAGTAACACTGTAGCTTTTCGGAGTAAATTTTAGGTATAAAAAAGCTAAAATAAGCGAAACAAAAACACTTAAAACAAACCACCTCCAATGTGCTAAATACTTAAATAATTCTTCTTTTAAGTTTATAACGTTGTCTTTTTCTTCAGTCATTATTTGTTAGAATTTGTAAGTATAATGGCTACTGTGGTTAATAATAAAGATATTGCCGATAAATAAATTGAGATGTTTGGACCAACTGCAGATGAATTAACAGCTACTTTATTTGGTTCTACATACACCACATCGTTTTGTTTTAAATAGTAAAAATCAGAGTTGATGAAATCAGCCTTGGTTAAATCAACACGGTGTGATTTTATCTCTCCGTTTTCTTCACGCAAAACTAAAATATTATCACGTTTACCGTAGGTTGTTAAATCGCCCGATAATGAAATTGCTTCTAACAACGTAATTCTTTCTGATGTAACACGGTGCGTTCCCGGCATTTTAACTTCGCCCTGAACCGTTACTTTGTAGTTCATGATACGTAGATTAACAATTGGGTTTTTTACGTACTTTGATATTTTTGTTTGTAAATCTTGAACAATTTGCTCTTTTGTTTTATTGCCAACATCAATCTTTCCTAAAGTAGGAAAATCAATATAACCTTTATCATCAACCAAATACAATTGTTGTTGCATTTGTCCGCCACCAGCTTGATTTATTGGATCAACACTTAAATTGGTAGTTAAGTTAAAAGGTTGTACTGCTAATGGATCTTGTGCAGAAACAATGATCATTAATAAATCGTCTGGATTAATTTTTGTTTCAAACTTTTTGTTAACAATTTCTGTATTGTCAATTCCCTGATAATAGGCAATTTTTTCTCTTGATGCGCAGGAAGTCAACAAAACAGTGGCAACTACAATAGGTAAAATTATCTTCTTCATAAATATTTAATCTAGTTTTTCAAAAGTAGAATTTAAGCTTTTAAATTCGGGAACAATTTTTTTCATTGTTGCAACGGTATCTAAAACTAAATATGCTGCTGATAAATGCTTTAATTCTTCAATTTGATTTGAAATAAATTCGTAATCTTCATTTATATCTTGGGCAATCATAATTTTTTCGTGGTGTGTAGGTAATGTTGTAGCACTGTCATTTAACAGTTCTTCGTACAATTTCTCGCCTGGGCGTAAACCTACAACTTTAATTTCGATATCCTTTTTAGGTTCCAAACCGGCTAATTTAATCATTTTTGTAGCAAGGTCGATAATTTTAACAGGTTTACCCATGTCAAAAATATAAATTTCACCTCCGTTACCCATTGAACCTGCTTCTAAAACTAACTGACAAGCTTCGGGGATTGTCATAAAGTATCGAATAATATCAGGATGCGTAATGGTTATTGGTCCGCCGTTCTCTATTTGCTTGGTGAATAATGGTACTACCGATCCGTTAGATCCTAATACATTTCCAAAACGCGTTGTGATATATTTTGTTGTGTGATTGTCCTCTTTTTTAAGTTTCTGCGCCAAAGATTGAACGTACTTTTCGGCAATACGCTTACTGGCACCCATAACATTACTTGGGTTCACGGCTTTATCTGTAGAAACCATTACAAAACGGTCTGCTTTGTATTTTAAGGATAAATCTGCCATGTATTTACTACCTAAAACATTGGTAAAAATTGCCTGTTGCGGATTCATTTCCATTAAAGGTACGTGTTTGTAAGCGGCAGCATGATATACAATATCCGGATTGTAATCGTTAAAAACGCGTTCTAACGAATCGTAATTTCGTACATCGGCAATAATGCAGATGATTTCTGCATTGGTAGTGCATTTTGAAATTTCTAAAGAAATATGATGTAATGGAGTTTCGGCTTGATCTAATAAAATTAGTTTTTTTGGATTAAAAGCGGCAACCTGCCATACAATTTCGCTTCCGATTGATCCGGCTGCACCCGAAACCAAAACAACTTTATCTTTAATTTGATTAGATATCTGATTGTTGTTAATTACGATTGGTTTGCGCTCTAAAAGGTCTTCAATTTTAATTTTTCGGATATTTGAAGCTACCTTTTTCTGATTGTTGATGTCTGTTAATCTTGGTAAACTGTAAACTTTGATGTTGTAATTTAAACAATCTTCAATAATCTCAATCTTTTCATCTTTTGTAAGATTTTCATCGGCTATAATTAAATTGTTGGCACCTAACGATCTTACTAAAACCGAAACCTTACGTGTTTTTCCGATTATTGGTATATTTAAAATTCGGTTATATGAATTTTTTGCATTAGGATTTATAAATCCTTGTAGTTTATATTTTTTAGGAACTTCGGCAGTGATTGCATTTGCAATAGCAATGGCACGTTCGTCGCTTCCATAAATAACTGCTTTTATGTATTGTTGACTATCGTTAGAATATTCTGAAAAAAAATCGAAACATACTTTTACAAGTAATCTAAAAATAACCAGTAAACCGTAAGTAATTGCAATACTGATTAATAATTGTGTGTTTAAAAATAACCTGCCGTCATAAATTAAATCTACAACTGTATTGGTTATATATAAAGCTAAAAAACACAAAGCTTCTACAAAGAAAAGTTTGGCTGCATCGTTTAGGGTAGTGTGTCTAACAATTCCGGTAAAAGTTTTAAAATACCAAAAAGCAAAAAGATGTGTACCAAGAAAAAGGGCGAATACAAAAGGAGCTTGGATAATAGGTTGATAGTCAATACCAATTCCTTTTAAAATAAGATGTGTTATTACGGCAGAAAAAATTACAATAGCAATATCAATAGAAAAAATAATCCATCGAGGCAGATATTGAATTGTTTTCAAATGTGAAAAATTCTCCTGTATTTTTTTTGACAAAGTCATAACAATTTTTAAATAAGATTCCCCTTAGCTCCGCAAAAGTATTGTTTTTAAATTTTAAATGAAAATTTAATATTAAAATTCTATTTTCTTTTTTCGTAATTCAAAATTTTGCCCTAAATATACTTTTCTAACCATTTCGTCTTCAGCTAAATCCTCAGGAATTCCTGCCTTCAAAATGCCGCCTTCAAACATTAAATACGTTTTGTCTGTAATTGCCAAAGTTTCCTGAACATTGTGATCGGTAATTAAAATACCAATGTTCTTATTTTTCAGCTGAGCCACAATGCGCTGAATATCTTCAACCGCAACAGGATCTACACCAGCAAACGGTTCATCTAACAAAATAAATTTAGGATCGGTTGCCAAAGCTCGAGCAATTTCTGTTCTTCTGCGTTCACCACCCGATAATAAATCACCACGATTGGTACGGATATGCTGCAAACTGAACTCATCAATCAATGATTCCATTTTAGCTTCTTGCTCTTTTTTAGAAAGCGTTGTAAGCTGTAGAACTGAAAGTATATTGTCTTCGATACTTAACTTTCTAAAAACCGATGCTTCCTGAGCCAAGTAACCAATGCCGTTTTGGGCACGTTTGTACATGGGATAATTGGTAATATTTAAATTATCTAGAAAAATATTGCCCGAATTTGGTTTTACCAAACCCACAATCATGTAGAACGATGTTGTTTTTCCGGCACCATTTGGTCCTAATAAACCTACAATTTCCCCTTGGTTTACTTCAACCGAAACGCCTTTTACAACTTTTCGTCCTTTGTATGTTTTAATTAAATTCTCTGCTCTTAATTTCATTGCTTAATTCTTTGTTAAGGCTTCGTTTTTCTCTTTTTGTACGTTACGTTTTGTAATTACTTTAGCAATTATAATACTGCATTCATACAAAATTACTAACGGAAACGATACAATTAACTGGCTAATTACATCTGGCGGTGTTACAACTGCTGCTACTATTAAAATCAACACGTAAGCGTATCTTCTGTATTCCTTTAAAAAACTATCGGTAATTAAACCTAAATAGGTTAAAAAGAAAATAATAATTGGCAGTTCAAATACCAAACCGGTTGCCAGCGATGTTGTTTTTACCAAACTGATATATGAATTGATATCGATTTGATTTTCAACAACATTACTGATGGTAAAGTTAGCCAAAAAGTTGATTGATAATGGTACTAATACAAAATATCCGAAAATCACACCTAAAAAGAATAAAATGCTCGATACAAATATGAACAATTTCGCATATTTACGTTCGTTTTGATACAGTGCCGGTCGTATAAATTTCCAAAATTCCCATAAGATAATCGGAAATGCCATAATGAATCCGGCTGTAATACATGTCCAGATCATTACAGATAATTGCCCGTCCATTGTTCGGTTCTGAATAACAAAAGGCAGTTCGTTATCGCAAAACGATCGGTCTAAATCGTATTTTGTAGCAACGTCGCAAAAAAACTGGTAAGTAATAAAATCGCCTTGTTTCGGGCCAAAAATAATCACATCAAAAATAAACTCGTTAAAAAAAACAGCTACTACCGATGTTACTAAAATTGCAATACAGCTGCGTACTAAAAGCCATCTTAATTCTTCTAAATGGTTTAAGAACGACATTTCTTTGTTGGTGTTTTTATTTTTCACGATACAATTCCTTCCTTTAAAATGTCGTGTAAGTGGATGATTCCAGCATATAAATTGTTATCTGTAACTACCAATTGCGTAATTTCAAACGATTCCATAATGTTTAAAGCATCTTCTACTTTTGAATTTATTTCTATTGATTTCGGATTTACCGTCATAATGTCTTTTGCAGTGATTGCTGATAAATCGGTTGTTTTTTCTAACATTCGTCTTATATCGCCATCGGTAATGATTCCTTTAATTTCAGATCCATCTAAAACCGCTGTAACGCCCAAACGTTTGTTCGATATTTCAAAAATAACTTGTTGAATGGTTGACTGAATAGTAACCGTAGGTTTGTTTTTACCGTCTAAAATATCCTTGATCTTAAGCAGTAATTTTTTACCCAAAGCACCACCCGGATGAAATTTAGCAAAATCGTTCGCAGTAAACTTTCTCATTTCAATTAACGCAACAGCCAAAGCATCGCCCAAAGCCAATTGAACGGTTGTACTTGTTGTTGGAGCCAGATTATTAGGATCGGCTTCTTTTTCAACGTAGGCGTTAATAACAAAATCGGAGTTTTTTCCTAAAAAAGAAGATTCGTTTCCAGTCATTCCAATTAAAATATTTCCGTCGCGTTTCAATAACGGAGCCAAGACTTTAATTTCCGGACTGTTTCCGCTTTTCGATATACACAAAACAACATCATCTTTCGTAATCATACCTAAATCGCCATGAACAGCTTCGGCAGCGTGCATAAATAAAGACGGCGTTCCGGTTGAGTTTAATGTGGCAACAATTTTCTGACCAATATGTGCGCTCTTGCCAATTCCGGTAATTACCAGCCTTCCTTTTGTGTTAAATATGGCTTGAACCGATTTTAAAAAGTCATCGTTTAAAAAATCTATAGCCTTTGTAATAGCATCGCTTTCAGCTTTTAAAGTGCTTTTTGCGGCTGCCAATATGTTAAAATTAATGTCCAAAATACAAACGTGTTATGTAAATTTTGCTAAAACTAAAAGATTTGTATATCTTTATAATTGCAAATTTAGATAAAATAGCATAATTAAAAACATGAAATCAATTGAAATTGACTTACATAAAGAATTAAAAAAATATTTCGGATTCAGTCAGTTCAAAGGATTGCAAGAGCAGGTTGTAAAGAGCATTATTTATGGCAACAATACTTTTGTAATTATGCCAACGGGCGGTGGTAAATCGTTATGTTACCAACTACCGGCTTTGGTTTTAGAAGGAACTGCAATCGTTGTATCGCCTTTAATTGCTTTAATGAAAAATCAGGTTGATGCCATTCGTGGTCTTTCAAGCGAAATTGGTGTGGCACACGTATTAAATTCTTCATTGACAAAAACTGAAATCACACAGGTTAAAGAGGATATAAAGAAAGGTATTACCAAACTTTTATACGTGGCACCGGAATCGTTGACGAAGGAAGAATATGTAGAGTTTTTAAATTCTGTGCCATTGTCTTTTATTGCAATTGATGAAGCGCACTGTATTTCTGAATGGGGGCACGATTTTAGACCCGAATATAGAAACCTTAGAAACATTATCAGAAAATTAGGCGATATTCCAATTATAGGTTTAACGGCAACTGCAACGCCAAAGGTTCAGGAAGATATCCTTAAGAATCTGGAAATTGCCAATGCAAATACATTTAAAGCTTCGTTCAACAGAGCTAATTTGTTTTATGAAATTCGCCCGAAAACCAAAAATATAGAATCGGATATTATAAAATTCATCAATCAGTTTAAAGGGAAATCAGGCGTTATTTATTGCTTAAGCCGTAAAAAGGTAGAAGAAATAACGCAGGTTTTACAAGTAAACGGAATTTCGGCAGTAGCTTATCATGCAGGATTAGATGCCAAAACTCGCGCCAAACATCAAGACATGTTTTTAATGGAAGATGTGAATGTGGTTGTGGCAACTATTGCCTTTGGAATGGGAATTGATAAGCCCGATGTGCGTTTTGTGATTCATCATGATATACCTAAATCACTGGAAAGTTATTATCAGGAAACCGGTCGTGCCGGTCGCGATGGTGGCGAAGGTTATTGTTTGGCGTACTATTCTTATAAAGATATCGAAAAGCTTGAAAAATTCATGGCAGGCAAACCCTTGGCTGAACAGGAAATTGGTTATGCGTTGTTACAAGAAGTGGTTGCTTATGCAGAAACATCGGTATCTCGACGTAAATTTTTACTGCATTATTTCGGTGAAGAATTTGATGAAGTGAACGGGGAAGGAGCCGATATGGACGATAATTCGCGTAACCCTAAATCAAAAAAAGAAGCAAAGGATCAGGTGGAACTTTTATTAAGAACCATTCAGGATACCAAGCAAATCTACAAGTCAAAAGAAATTGTTCTTACCTTATTGGGTAAAATAAATGCCGTTATAAAATCGTACAAAACCGATGCGCAAAGCGTTTTTGGAGCAGGAAAAGAGTTTAACGATAAATTCTGGATGGCATTGATTCGTCAGGTTTTGGTATCAAACTTAATATCGAAAGATATCGAAAGTTATGGTGTACTAAAAATTACTAAAGAAGGAAAAGATTTTCTTAAAAATCCTACTTCTTTTATGATGACCGAAGATCATAATTATGAAACTACCAACGATGAAACCATCATTACAAATGCAAAGGCATCAAATGTTGCTGATGAAGTTTTGGTAAGTATGCTGAAAGATTTACGTCGAAAAGTAGCCAAAAAAATGGATGTACCGCCGTTTGTGGTTTTTCAGGATCCGTCGTTAGAAGATATGGCATTGAAATATCCCATAAAGTTAGATGAACTGGCAAATGTGCATGGCGTAAGTGAAGGTAAGGCAAAAAAATACGGCAAAGAATTCATCGATTTAATTACACGATACGTTGAAGAAAACGATATTATTCGCCCTGATGACTTGGTAGTAAAATCAACCGGAGCAAATTCTGCCTTAAAACTATTTATTATTCAAAGTGTGGATCGTAAATTGTCGTTAGAAGATATTGCAGCTGCCAAAAGCTTAAATATGGATGCTTTGTTGAAAGAAATGGAACAGATCGTTTATTCGGGTACTAAACTGAATATTAATTATTGGGTTGATGATGTTTTGGATGAAGATCAGCAGGAAGAAATTAAAGAATATTTTATGGATGCCGAAAACGATTCTATTAAAGCAGCCTTAAAAGAGTTCGATGGCGATTACGATATAGAAGAACTTCGTTTAATGCGCATAAAGTTTATTAGTGAAGTAGCGAATTAATAAAAAACTCCTTAAAAATATTAAGGAGTTTTTTTATACAATATCAGTATAAAGTTCTCCACGGTGCGGTTTTAAAACATCGCGTACTTTTCGCATCATTTCGTCGTTTACTACAATAAAAGCAATCGAATGAAATTCGTTAATCTGCTGAAAACCGGAAATCGAAATCGGTAATTGTTCTATAACAATAAATTCTTTCAAATGAATTTCCTGATGTTCGGCTGTTTTTAAAGCATCGGGACCTCTAAAATCCCAGATTAATTTTATCTGTCGTTCCATTTTGTCAAATTTTAGTAAATTTAAAACATCCTTTTCAACAAATCTATAATTAATGTATTTTTGTAGTTTCAAATTTGCTTTATAACAAAATGCCTCAAGAAATACAATTACAAGTCCTTCCAGAAATTGCAGCTACAAATCATTTGCTGGTAGATTATGTTGCAAAATTAACGCATACGCCTACTAACGAAATTCAGCATGTTACCATTTTAAAAAGATCGATTGATGCCAGACAAAAACAGGTAAAAATCAATCTTAAAGTTCAGGTTTTCTTTCAAGGCGAAGATTTGCAGCACAGATCGGTTTCATTCCCTGATTATAAAAATGTGAAAAATGCACCGGTAGCAATTGTAGTTGGGGCAGGACCTGCAGGATATTTTGCGGCATTGCAACTGATAGAATTAGGCGTAAAACCTATTGTTATAGAGCGAGGAAAAGATGTTCGCGGTCGCCGTAGAGATTTAAAGGCAATTAATGTAGATCATATTGTAAACCCTGATTCCAATTACTGTTTTGGTGAAGGTGGTGCAGGAACATATTCAGACGGAAAGTTGTACACCCGATCTAAAAAACGAGGCGATGTAAACCGTATTTTAGAACTTTTGGTTGCTTTTGGTGCATCGCAAGATATTTTGATTGAAGCGCATCCGCATATTGGAACCAATAAATTGCCGAAAATCATGGAAGATATGCGTCATAAAATCACCGAATTTGGTGGCGAAGTTTTGTTTGATAAACGTGTGGTTGATTTTGATGTTGAAGGTAACGAGATTAAAGGTGCGATCTTGCATACAGGCGAAACCATTGCGGCAAATCAGGTTATTTTGGCAACCGGACATTCGGCTCGAGATATTTTTGAATTGTTAGATCGAAAAAATATTTTTATAGAAGCTAAGCCTTTTGCATTGGGCGTTCGTGCAGAACATCCGCAAAGTTTAATAGATAGCATTCAGTATTCCTGCGATTTTCGTGGCGATTTTCTTCCGCCCGCACCATATTCCATTGTAAAACAGGTTAATGGTCGCGGAATGTATTCATTTTGTATGTGTCCCGGTGGAGTTATTGCACCTTGTGCTACCGATGTTGAAGAGGTTGTTACCAATGGTTGGTCGCCTTCAAAACGAGATCAAATCACCGCAAATTCAGGAATTGTAGTCGAACTAAAATTAGAAGATTTTAAACCGTACGAAAAGCATGGAGCTTTGGCAGGAATGTATTTTCAGAAAGAAATAGAAAATACTGCTTGGAAAGTTGCAGGCAAAACGCAACAAGTCCCGGCGCAACGAATGGTCGATTTTTCAAATAAAAAAGTTTCCGAATCATTACCTAAAACATCGTATGTTCCTGGAGTTGTATCGTCAGAATTAGGAGATGTTTTTCCAAAGTTTTTAACAGGAATCATGCGCCAGGGTTTTCAGGAATTCGGTAAAAGCATGAAAGGTTATTTTACAAACGATGCTATTTTACATGCGCCGGAAAGTAGAACTTCATCGCCGGTTCGTATTCCAAGAAACGATGATACGTTGGAGCATTTGCAAATAAAAGGACTGTATCCTTGTGGAGAAGGTGCAGGTTATGCTGGCGGGATTATTTCTGCAGCAATCGATGGCGAAAAATGTGCTATTAAATGTGCCGAACAAATTTTTGGTTATAGAAATTAAACCCGTTGAGTGCGATATACAATAAATAAAATTAACAACATAGACGAATAGAATTATAACTAATTGTCAAAGATGGGATAGAAAATTATATTATTTTTCACATAGTTTGCTATGCGAAAAGTAAAATGTCTATCACAATCTTTTAAAAACATAAGGCAAATCTATGTTTCTATTTTGTGGAAATAATTACACCCAAAGGGTTAGAAATTAAATTAATAAGTATGTGTTTTAAGATTAATTTTAACTTGAAACATTAAACCTTAAACAAAAAATATGGAGTTAAAATTAAACCGACCTATTTGTTTTTTCGATTTAGAAACAACGGGAATTGATGTAGCAAAAGACAGAATCGTAGAAATATCGATATTAAAAATTTTCCCCAACGGAAACAAAGAAAGTAAAACGTGGCTGGTAAATCCAACGGTTTCAATTCCTGCGCATGCTACGGCCGTTCACGGAATTACAAATGAAAAAGTGGCCAACGAACCAACTTTTAAAGAACTGGCTTCGCAGGTTTACAACATGATTAAAGATGCCGATTTGGCAGGATACAATTCAGACCGATTTGATATTCCTTTATTGGCAGAAGAGTTATTGCGTGCCGATGTTGATTTTGATATGAAAAACCGAGTTTCGATCGATGTTCAAACGATATTCCATAAAAAAGAAGAACGTACATTAAGTGCAGCTTTGAAGTTTTACTGCAATCAATCATTAGAAAATGCGCATTCTGCCGCAGCTGATACCGAAGCAACTTACGAAATTTTAAAGGCGCAATTAGATCGTTACGAAGATTTAGAAAACGATATGAAAGCACTTTCTGTATTCACTACCCGTAAAAAATCGGTTGATTTTGCCGGATTTATCGCCTTGAATGATAACGGAGAAGAAATTTTTACATTCGGTAAGCATAAAGGTGCTTTGGTTGATGATGTTTTAGATCGTGAACCGGGTTATTTTGGCTGGATTCAAAACGCCGATTTTCCGTTGTACACCAAAAAAGTACTGACAGGAATCAAGTTGCGTAAACTAACTAATAAGTTTTAATTAAAGCAAAGTTGTATCTTTATAAATAAAAAAGAAATTATGAGTACTATTGAATTAAAAAAAGAACTGCATAATTATATAGAGAATGCCGATGACCAATTCGTAAGAATATTTTATGAAATGGCAAAGGCGTATATGTTGCAAAAAAATAAAGATAAAATGATTGCAGAAGGCGAGAAGGATATTAAAAACGGACAAACTTATACTTTAGAAGAAGCTAAAGAAATAATGAAAAAATGGAATCCGTAATAAGAGTTGAATTAACATCTCGGTCTTTAAAAGATTTACAAAAGATTAGAGTATTTAATGATAACCTTTACAGTATTTCTAAATCAAAAGAAATTATCAATGATATTTTTAAAGAGTTAGAGATATTAGAAAACTCAACCATAGATTTTACAGAAATTGGTGTTATAGATGAAGAATTCATACACTTAAAATATGAATATCGAAAGCTTGTAACAAGTCATTATAAAATTACATATCGAAAAGGTAAAAGAGCAATTTATGTAGTTAGAATTTTCGACACACGACAGAATCCATCAAAAAATAAATAATAAAACTTTAAAAAGTAAATGAAAATTATTTGCGTAGGCAGAAATTATATTGATCATATCAACGAACTTTCTAACCAAAAACCGACTGAACCTGTACTTTTTATGAAGCCTGATACATCGGTTTTACTAAAAACGTTTCCGTTTGTTATTCCCGATTTTTCAAACGATGTGCATCACGAAGTAGAAGTTTTAGTGAAAATTTGCAAGGTTGGTAAAAGTATCAGTCCAAAATTCGCTCATAAATATTACAATCAAATTGGGTTGGGTGTCGATTTTACTGCACGCGACGTTCAATCTAAATTAAAAGAAAAAGGTTTGCCTTGGGAAATTGCTAAAGGATTCGATGGAGCAACAGTTATAGGTGAGTTTGTAGATAAAGATCAGTTTGAAAATCTTCAAAATATATCTTTTCAATTAATGAAAAACGATGAGGTTGTTCAAAACGGAAACACACAGGATATGTTGTGGCAAATTGATGAATTAATTTCATACATATCACAGTTTTTTACGTTGAAAATTGGCGATATCATTTTTACGGGAACACCAAGCGGCGTATCAAAAGTAAATAGTGGCGATGTGTTGGAAGGTTTTTTAGAAGATAAAAAAATGTTTGGTTTTAAAGTTTTGTAATGAAAGCGGCAATTGTAACTATAGGCGATGAGCTGTTAATTGGACAAGTGATTGATACCAACAGCGTTTTCATTGGTCAGGAATTAGAGTCAATTGGTTGTGCCGTTGTAGAAAAAGTAGCAATTTCTGATACCATTGAAGCTATTACCAATACAATAAATAGGTATCAAAATCAGGTTGATCTGGTTGTACTTACCGGTGGTTTGGGTCCTACAAAAGATGATGTTACCAAAAAAACGCTGGCGAATTATTTTAACGACGAGCTGATTTTTAACGATGAAGTATTTCTTCATGTAAAAAAGTTGATTGAAGGTTATTACAACCGACCAATTACCGAAATGAACCGTCAGCAGGCTTATGTTCCGTCTAAATGTACGGTTTTGTTTAACGATGTTGGTACGGCTCCGGGCATGTTAATGGTAAAAGAACAAACAACTTTTGTGTCGTTACCTGGCGTGCCTTACGAAATGAAATTTTTGGTAACCGAAAAATTGCTACCTTATATAAAAGAACAGTTTAAATTAGAAGCAATCGTTCATAAAACCGTTTTAACGGTTGGAATCGGCGAAAGCTTACTGGCAGAAAAAATAGAGCAATGGGAAGATAGTTTACAGCTTTTGAATATCCATTTGGCGTATTTACCTCAATTTGGTTTGGTACGTTTGCGATTAAGTAAAACAGGAAGTTCTGTCGATGAAATTGAGGCAGAAATTCTTCAAAAGATTGCGGAATTACAATTGTTGATTCCTGAATTTTTTATCGGAATAACAAATGCCGATTCGTTGTTTAACGAAGTGGTGCTGCTTTTAAAGCAAAGCGGATTAACAATTGCCACTGCCGAAAGTTGTACAGGAGGAAGCATCGCTCAGAAACTAACATCGGTAGAAGGTTCTTCGGGGTATTTTAAAGGAAGTGCCGTAACATACGCAACAGAATCTAAAGTGAATATTTTAGGCGTTCAACAACAAACAATTGATACATTTAGTGTGGTAAGCGAAGATGTTGCACGCGAAATGGCTCGTGGAGCAAAAAGAATTTACCAGACAGATTTAGCTATCTCAACTACCGGAAATGCAGGTCCGTTAAAAGGCGATGGCGATGCCGAAATAGGAACTGTTTGTATGGCATTTGCTTATGGTGATCAGGTAGAATCGTTTACTTTTAATTTTGGACAGCCACGAAATAAGGTAATACAAGCAGCTGTAGAAAAAACATGGTTAATTCTGTATAAATATTTAAAAAATAAGCAATAACATTTGTTTAAATAAAATTTAAGTTGTTATTTTGCACACTGATTTTAAAAGTAAGAAATAATGTCAAGAGTTTGTCAAATTACAGGAAAGCGCGCGATGGTTGGAAACAACGTATCACACGCTATGAACAAAACTAAGAGAAAGTTTTCTGTAAACTTAGTTAAGAAGCGTTTTTACATCGCTGAAGAGGATAGATGGGTAACTTTAAAAGTATCTACATCTGCATTAAAAACAATTAACAAAAAAGGTATTGCAGCAGTTTTGAAAGAAGCTAAAGCAAACGGATTATTAAAGTAATTCAGTTCACCATTAAAATTTTATCACAATGGCAAAGAAAGCAAAAGGAAATAGAATTCAAGTAATTTTAGAATGTACTGAGCATAAAGCAACTGGATTACCAGGTACTTCACGTTACATTACAACAAAAAACAAGAAAAATACTCCAGATAGAATGGAAATCAAAAAATTCAATCCTATCTTAAAGAAAGTAACAGTTCATAAAGAAATTAAATAATTTAGTTAGTCATGGCAAAGAAAACCGTAGCAACATTACAAGGAGCTTCTAAGAAATTAACCAAAGCTATTAAAATGGTTAAGTCTCCAAAAACAGGCGCTTACACATTCGTTGAGTCAGTTATGGCTCCTGAGTTAGTTGATGAATTTTTAGCAAAAAAATAATCATTCAACAAAAAAGCATTAAAGCTATCTAAATTTTAGGTAGCTTTTTTTATTTTAAAGGGAATGATATTTATCAGAAATCCTAAGATTAATATCAGTATATTTGTTACTTAAAAATTGTAGAATATGAGTTTTTTTAAGCGTTTATTTTCATCTGAAAAGAAAGAAACACTTGATAAAGGGCTTGAAAAGTCAAAAACATCTTTTTTTGATAAACTATCAAAAGCAGTTGCCGGAAAATCAAAAGTAGATGACGATGTTTTAGATAATCTTGAAGATATCCTAATTACCTCAGACGTAGGTGTGAATACCACTTTAAAGATTATCGGTCGTATTGAAAAGCGTGTAGCCGAAGATAAATATTTAGGAACCGATGAGCTGAACAAAATTTTGCGCGAAGAAATTTCAGGATTACTTTCTGAAACAAAATCAGGCGAAGCTACAGAATTCGAAGTTCCAAAAGATAAAAAGCCTTACGTAATCATGGTTGTTGGTGTAAATGGTGTTGGTAAAACAACAACTATTGGTAAACTGGCGTATCAGTTTAAAAAAGCTGGTCATAACGTGGTTTTAGGTGCGGCAGATACGTTTCGTGCAGCAGCTATCGATCAGTTACAAATTTGGGCAGATCGCGTTCAGGTGCCAATCGTAAAGCAGCAAATGGGATCAGATCCGGCTTCGGTTGCTTTTGATACCTTAGAATCTGCGGTTGCACAAAATGCAGATGTGGTGATTATAGATACCGCCGGACGTTTGCACAACAAAGTAGGCTTAATGAACGAATTAACCAAGGTAAAACGCGTAATGCAAAAGGTTATTGGCGATGCACCTCACGATGTTATGTTGGTTTTAGACGGATCTACCGGTCAAAATGCCTTTGAACAAGCAAAACAATTCACGGCAGCAACCGAAGTCTCATCATTAGCAGTAACAAAGTTAGATGGTACTGCAAAAGGCGGTGTGGTAATTGGTATTTCAGATCAGTTTCAAATTCCGGTTAAATATATCGGAGTAGGAGAAGGGATTGAAGATTTACAAGTTTTTAATAAATACGAATTCGTAGATTCATTCTTTAAATAATGAAAAATATTTTAGCTTTTATTGCACTTTCGGTATTTATAGTTTCTTGTTCCAAACCAATTTCTGCCGAAGAATTGAAAAATTTAAACGGATATTGGGAAATCAATGAAGTAAAAACTGCAGATGGAGATACAAAAGAATTTCAATCGAACAACAACGTAGATTTTTTTGAGTTGAACGATTTAAAGGGAACTCGAACCAAAGTTGTTCCACAGTTCGATGGAAAAAATGCATCAAACGGTATAAAAGAACAATTTACAGTTTTAGATTCTGCCAATGCAACGTATTTGAAATATTCTACAGATTACGCTAAATGGACAGAAAAAGTTGATAAATTAACTAAAGATGAATTGGTGATTATCAACCAAAACGATATAAAATACACATATAAAAGGTTTACGCCGATTGTAGTAAATGAATAATAAAAAATTTAATCCTTACAAACGCTTGCACGAAGAATCATCGATTCAAGATGTTTTGGGGAAAATGATTTCGGGCTATAATTTAGAAAAAGGTATCGATAAATTAAATGTTCGTGAAGCCTGGATAAAGCTTTTAGGTCCGGGAATTGCAGCTTACACACAGCAGGTAGAATTGCGAAAAGACACGTTGTTTGTTTCGTTATCGTCTAACGTTTTGCGAGAAGAATTAAGCTATGGTTTAGACAAAATCATTGCCATGATAAATGAAGATTTAGGCAAAGAAATCATTAAAAAAATAATTTTAAGATAAACTCATATTTTCTATGAGTTTTTTTATTTGCGTTTCATTTTAATTTGTATATTCGATTAAAATACAAATCATTATGAAAAGAAAAATACTTTTAGCAGCAGTTTTATTTACATCTTTAACAACTTTTGCTCAAACCTTTGAAAATAAAGCAACCTTCTGGGCAAAACCTAATAAAACGCAAAGTACAAAACAGGTATTTAATAAAAATGCCTCGTTAAATCACGGTACAAATCAATCGTTAGTAACAAATATCGGTGAAGGCAGTTCAAACTTTTACATGGTTTTTAAGTCGGAAGATACTGTTGAAAAAGATTTGTTGAACTTTACATTTACATGCGCGCAACATGCGGTTACTACGCATAATATTAATTACCACGATGCTGCTACGGTTGATCAGAAAAGAAAAACCGGAGCTATTGTAAAATATGGTTTTGAATATCCTGGCGCAAGCGGAGATAAAAATTATGTAACTGTTATTGATAAACCAAACGATTTAACCGATGTGTACGAAGTAATTTATGTGAATGAAAAATTCACAGAATTAGATCATCAGCAAATTCAAACATATTTATCGGTAAAATACGGAATTTCGTTGATAAATCCTGCAAATTATGTAGATGCAAACGGTAAGCAGATTTGGAATAGCAATTTAAATGCGCAGTATAACACAAATATTACAGGTGTTGGTAAAAGCGATTATTTTGGTTTGAACAAAACCGAAACGATTAATTCTGTTGATAAACGTATCGAAATTAGTACGAACGGTTTCAACAATAACGAATATTTGTTTATTGGAACAAACAATGAAAATACATCATTCGTAAAATCAAACGATTACGAAATTTTAAATTCATCGTGGTTGGTTCAAACAAATACGGCTTCTAATTTAACCACATTGCGTTTAAATTTAGGATCGTTAAAATCAACTGGAACGTATGAGTTGTTAATCAATCAAAGTGCAACATCATTTGATAATACCAACGTATTAAAAGTTCAAGGAAAAGTAGAAGGAAACCAATTAGTTTTTGAAAATGTTATGTTTGATGCCGACGGAAACGGATTTGATACTTTTTCTGTAGGATACACAACGAAAGCAAAAGAAAATTCAAAACCTGAAATCGTATCAAACTCAAAGGTAAATGCGTATCCAAACCCGGCAAATATTAACGAAACAGTTAATGTAGCCTACAATTTTGATAAACCGACAAATTTAAACATCCATGTTTTCACGGTTGAAGGTCGATTGATCAACAAACAAGAAGTAAACAACATTAACAATCATGTGTTTGAAACCAAATTTTCAACAGCCGGAGTTTACTTAATTGTATCGACCTATAATGGCGAAATAACAACAAACAGAATTATTGTAAAATAACAAAAAACTCAAGAAAAGCACCCTTTGGAAGAAGGGTGTTTTTTATTTGTATTAATTGTGGTAAATTTGAGTTTTGCTTTAATACAACCTATGATAACCGAAGAACAAGTAATTTTAGTTAACGAAAAAGACGAGCCTATTGGTTTAATGCCCAAATTGCAGGCACATGAAGAAGCTTTGTTACACCGGGCTTTTTCGGTTTTTATTTTAAACGATAAAAACGAAATCATGTTGCAACAGCGCGCTGCGGGCAAATATCATTCGCCTTTGTTGTGGACTAATACGTGTTGCAGTCATCAGCGTAACGGCGAAAGTAATATCAATGCGGGCAAACGGCGCTTGTTTGAAGAAATGGGTTTTTCGGTTGAATTAAAAGAACTATTTTCGTTTATTTACAAGGCTCCGTTTGATAACGGTTTAACCGAACATGAATTTGATCATGTAATGGTTGGTTATTTTAACGATGATCCTGCAATCAATAAAGAAGAAGTTGAAAGCTGGAAATGGATGAGTATTGAAGCAATAAAGCAAGATATGCAGCAGCATCCGGAAGTTTATACCGAATGGTTTAAAATTATTTTCGATAAGTTTTATCATCACATCGAAGCACAGAAAATTTAGTTTATGAGAGTTACTGTTTGTAGAAAAGCACATTTTAACGCAGCGCATCGTTTGTATCGCAAAGATTGGTCTGATGAGAAAAATCAGAAGATTTTCGGTAAATGCAACAACCCTAATTTTCACGGGCACAATTACGAATTAATTGTAGATGTTACCGGAACGGTAAATCCGGAAACAGGTTATGTGATTGATATTAAAGATCTAAGCGACATTATTTACGAAGAAGTAGAAGTGCCTTTCGATCATAAAAATCTGAATTTAGATGTGTCCGAATTTCAAGACTTAAATCCAACGGCAGAACATATTGCATACGTTATCTGGCATAAATTGCGTAAACGTCTTCCCTTAAAATTAGATTTGGAAATAACCCTGTACGAAACCCCTCGAAATTTCGTTAAGTATTGTGGTTTATGATAATTTTAGAAAAATATTTTAATAAAATTTGTACCTTGCCAACTTAATTTAAGCGAACGCATTAAAATTGAATTCAATTAAACAACATATAAATAATCAGTCAAACACCACCGCTTTTAAAAGTTATCCTATCCAATTTCAGCCTATTTTAAAAGAGCGAATCTGGGGTGGTAACAAATTACAGTCGTTAGGAAAAGAACTTTCTAATGACAATATTGGCGAAAGCTGGGAAATTTCTATGATTGATACCGATATAAATATTGTAACCAACGGTATTTATAAAGAAAAATCGTTAGCAGAATTGATTGATTTGTATCCAAACGAAATATTGGGAACAAAAGTTTATCAAAAATACGGTAAGCAGTTTCCTTTATTATTTAAGTTTTTAGATGCAAAGACCGATTTGTCTATTCAACTGCATCCAAACGACGAATTGGCAAGAAAACGACACAATTCTTTCGGAAAAACCGAAATGTGGTACGTTATGCAGGCCGATGATAATGCCCGAATTATTTTAGGATTTAAAGAAAACAGTTCTCCTGAAGAATATTTAGATCATTTAAAGAATAAAACATTGCCAAGCGTTTTACAGGAATATTATGTAAAAAAAGGCGATGTGTTTTTTATTGAAACCGGAACAATCCATGCCATAGGCGGCGGAATTTTATTGGCAGAAATCCAGCAAACATCAGATATTACGTATCGTGTGTACGATTGGGATCGAGTAGATGATCAAGGAAACGAACGCGAATTGCACGTAGATCTGGCATTAGAAGCGATTAATTACAACAAGAAAGATCCAAAAATTGAGTATGTACAAGTTGATGATGAATCGGTAAATTTGATCGATTGTCCGTTCTTTACCACCAACATTGTGTCTTTAACGTCATCTTATAAAATAACTAAAAACAACGATTGTTTTTTGGTGTATATTTGCACAGAAGGAAATGCGACATTGATAACAAATGGTGAACGTTTTGAAATAAAACAAGGCGATACCGTTTTAGTACCGGCACAATTAAACAATTTTGCCTTACAAGGCAAAGCAACTTTATTAGAAGTATTTATTAATAAATTATAATTATTGAATTATGGCAAACGTTAGAACTTTAAAAAAAGATATCAATTTTGTATTGGGTGATATTATTGAAGCAGTTTACATTTGGGAACTTTCTACAGCAGGAAAACCAACAGATGAATCGCAAGCAATTATCGATGAAGCAATTACACAATTTGATGCTTTAATAGAGCGTGTAAACGATAAAAAAGCAGAAAATAAAAAAGCACACTTCAAAGCAATCTATACAGATTTAGAAGGAACTGCAAATCAATTGGTTGAAAAAATTAACGCTTTATAGTTAAAAAAAACCGACAAAAAAGTTACGGAAGCACTTGCAGAATTAAAAAACAGCAGTATATTTGCAACCGTAAATGAGTCGCCTCTGTAGCTCAGCTGGCTAGAGCAGCTGATTTGTAATCAGCAGGTCGTGGGTTCGAGTCCCTCCAGAGGCTCAAGTTCTTAATCAAATTGAAAATATTATTTTGCCTCTGTAGCTCAGCTGGCTAGAGCAGCTGATTTGTAATCAGCAGGTCGTGGGTTCGAGTCCCTCTAGAGGCTCAAAATTTTCAATTTGATTTTTTTCTGAATTTACAACAACATTATTTTGCCTCTGTAGCTCAGCTGGCTAGAGCAGCTGATTTGTAATCAGCAGGTCGTG
>CAJYTF010000021.1 GCA_913777665.1 uncultured Myroides sp. | reverse complement strand
GTAATATCTTAATAACAATTAATTTACTTTGTTTATATTTAAATTACTGAATATCAAATATTTATATATTTTAATATAATCTTATATAACTTTTTTTTTACTTTCGTTGTACCTTTGCAAGTATTTTAAAGCTTAATTATGGTCATTTTTAATTACGAAACCGATTTTCAGTTAGAAAACGAGTTAGAATATGAACAATGGATCGATGCTGTTATTGAATCGGAAGGTAAAGAACCAGGTGAAATTAATTATATTTTTTGCGATGATGAATATTTGCACAATATAAACATGCAGTATTTAAATCACGATACATTAACCGATATAATTAGTTTTGATTATTGTATTGGCGATTTAATTTCGGGCGATATTTTTATATCTGTTGAAAGAGTACAAGATAATGCAAAAGATTACGAGGTATCGTTTAATGAAGAGTTGTTACGAGTTTTAGCACATGGTGTTTTACACTATTGTGGATACAAAGATAAAACCGAAAATGAAGCTTTATTAATGCGATCTAAAGAACAAGAAAAAATTAATATGTTCCACGTGGAACAATAATTTTTTAAATTACTAATTTAATGTTTCACGTGGAACAATGAGTTTATTTCAAGATAAATATGATGTAGTTGTAGTTGGTGCTGGTCATGCTGGTTCCGAAGCTGCAGCTGCAGCCGCAAATATGGGAACGAAAACTTTGTTGGTTACAATGAGTCTTCAAAATATTGCACAAATGAGTTGTAACCCGGCAATGGGAGGAATTGCAAAAGGACAGATTGTTCGAGAGATTGATGCCTTGGGTGGATACTCAGGAATTGTGTCTGATAACTCTGCAATTCAATTTAAAATGTTGAACGTTTCAAAAGGTCCGGCAATGTGGTCGCCACGATGTCAAAGTGACCGAATGCTTTTTGCAGAAACGTGGAGGTTGATGTTGGAAGGAACTCCGAATTTAGATTTTTACCAAGAAATGATTTCCGGTATTTTGATCGAAAATAATAAGGTTGTTGGAGTAAAAACAAGTTTAGGAATCGAGATAAAATCGAATACGGTTATTCTTACAAACGGTACTTTTTTGAACGGATTGATTCATATTGGCGATAAACAATTCGGTGGAGGTAGAGCAGGTGAAAGTGCATCGTTTGGAATTACCGAAGATTTAATAAAAGTAGGTTTTGAATCGGGTAGAATGAAAACAGGAACACCTCCGCGTGTTGATGGTCGTTCGTTAGATTATTCTAAAATGGATGAACAACCCGGTGATGTAAATCCTCAAAAGTTTTCTTATTCTGATGTAACAAAACCGCTAACAAAACAGCGTTCATGTTACATGACTTATACATCGCCAGAAGTTCATGATTTATTACGTGAAGGCTTTGATCGTTCGCCAATGTTTAATGGCAGAATTAAAAGTTTAGGTCCGCGTTATTGTCCTTCAATCGAAGATAAAATTAATCGTTTTGCAGATAAAGATCGCCACCAATTATTTGTTGAACCAGAAGGCTGGAATACGGTAGAAGTTTATGTAAACGGTTTTTCTACATCGTTACCAGAAGATGTTCAATTTAAAGCATTACGTTCTGTTGCAGGTTTTGAAAATGTGAAGTTTTTCCGACCAGGTTATGCAATTGAATACGATTATTTTCCGCCCACTCAATTAAAACATACATTAGAAACCAAGTTGGTTGAAGGTTTGTTTTTTGCAGGACAAATTAATGGAACAACAGGTTATGAAGAAGCAGCTGCACAAGGTTTAATGGCTGGTATAAATGCAGCGTTAAAAGTTCAAGAAAAAGAACCTTTAATTTTAAAAAGGAACGAAGCTTATATTGGTGTTTTAATCGACGATTTAATTACAAAAGGTACAGAAGAACCTTACCGTATGTTTACATCGCGTGCAGAATATAGAACGCTTTTACGCCAGGATAATGCCGATTTTAGGTTAACACCAAAAGCTTTTGAAATTGGTTTGGCAAAAGAAGATCGATTAAAAAGAATGGAATATAAGCAAGAAACTTCTAATAATTTTGTTCAATATTTTAAAGAAACATCAGTTCAGCCGAAAGAAGCAAATCCTATTTTAAAAGAAAAAGGGAGCGAACCAATGAAGCAACCTGATAAAATGTTCAAGGTTTTTTCACGTCCGCAATTAGAAGATAATGATATTTTACAATTTAATAAAGTAAAAGCTTATATTGAAGAAAATAATTTAGACGAAGAAATAATTTCACAAGCTATTATCCAAGTGAAGTATTCTGGTTATATAGAAAAAGAAAAAAACAATGCAGATAAATTAAACAGACTAGAAGATTTAATAATTCCTGAAAACTTCGATTACGAAAAGATAAAATCAATGTCGTTTGAAGCGAAGGAAAAATTAAAAAAGATTCGTCCGGTTACAATATCACAAGCGTCGCGAATTAGTGGTGTAGCTCCGTCTGATATTTCCATTTTATTAATACACATGGGAAGATAATTTTATGTTCCACGTGAAACAAAACTCCTTTGCAAAGGAGTTTTTTGTTTTATATATTCGCATTATGAAAAACAAAACCATTAAAGATTACAGTATAACTAAAGAAGATTTTGAACTGATCTATGATGAAAAGTATGATATGTATCAAACAAAATTTAATTCGTTTGATAGGTTAGACCATTACTATAAAAGTGAAAATTATATATCACATACCGATGCAAAACGCAATTGGTTTGAAAAAGTTTATCAGTTGGTAAAAAATTATACCATCAATCAAAAATGGAAATTAATAAAAAAGCAAACCAATAGAGCTTCTATTTCTGTTTTAGATATTGGCTGCGGAACAGGTGATTTTTTAAAATACGGAATAAATAAATTTCATATAAACGGAGTAGGTGTAGAACCGAATAATGATGCAGCAAAAATAAGTTCATCTAAAAATATTAATGTTTTTAATAGTATTCAAAATTTAGATGAATCAAAATATGATGTGATAACACTTTGGCACGTTTTAGAACATGTTACTGATTCAAATGAATATTTTAATTTCTTTAAAAATCATTTAAAAGAAAATGGAACTTTAATAATTGCTGTTCCTAATTTTAAATCGTTTGATGCAAATCATTACAAACAACATTGGGCAGCTTGGGATGTACCTCGGCATCTTTGGCATTTCAGTAAGCAATCTATCAAAAAACTAGCTGAAGAAAATAATTTTAAACTGATACATATCAAACCTATGTATTTTGATAGTTTTTATGTTTCACTTTTATCAGAAGAATATAAAACCGGATCAAAAAATATATTAAAGGCATTCTACATTGGATTAGTTTCAAATATCAAAGGAATTTTCTCTAAAGAGTATTCTTCGCACATTTATATTCTAAAAAAATAATTTTAAATAGGTTCTTTTTAAAGATTGATTATTAAAATGTGTCTTTTTATTCGAATTTTTTAAAAGTGTC
>CAJYTF010000020.1 GCA_913777665.1 uncultured Myroides sp. | reverse complement strand
TTGCACGGATTTACACGAATTTTTGTAAACATCTGGCATCCCGCAATAGGGTTGGAGCGATTGTTGGAGCTCTTTTGTTGTTCCCTGAGCCTGTCGAAGGGCAACAAAAAACGACTCGCAACAGCCCGACCTGTGGCGCAAGCGGAAGGGATTGCCATGAAAACTGTTATAAGTAATTTTTTTTAAACTAAATTAATTTTAACTTGCTCAAACTTTTGCAAGCAGTGTAATTAACAGCTTTTTTATTCTTCGTTTTCGTCTATTAAATCGCCAACTTCGTCAATATCATCAAAATTAGCTTCTACTAAAGCGTAACGTGCTTTTTCTTCATCGTCTTCTAACACAAAAATGTGAACCGCTTTATCTGCAGATCCAAATCCGGCTGTAATTGCAGAATCTATATCGTTTCGTTCTACATACGAAATATTGTTTTCATCTAAAGTATGCTTTACAGCCATTGCCATAATGACACTTCCGGCAAAAATTTCTACATGTTTTTGTTCCATAATTTTTTTATTTCCAATTTACGAAAATTCATCATATAAAAATAAAAAAGCGCCTTAAAATATTTTTAAGACGCTTTATTGTTGTGTTGTTGTTAGTCTTGGTTTCTAAAAACCAATTTATCTTCAAAACTATCCAGCAGAATAATACTATCGGTTTTAATGCTTCCCAACAGAATTTCTTTTGAAAGCTGATTTAAAACTTCGCGCTGTATCACACGTTTTACCGGACGGGCACCAAAATGCGGATCAAATCCTTTCTTAGCCAGATAATTGATAGCTTCAGGCGTTGCATCCATAGTAATGTGTTGTTGTGCCAACATTTTAAATACACTTTTTAACTGGAACGATACAATTTGTTCAATATTACCTTTTGTTAGCGGCGTGAACATGATGATTTCATCGATACGGTTTAAAAATTCCGGGCGAACCATTGTTTTTAACTGATTCAATACTTCGGTTTTAGCATTTTCGGTAGCAACATCAATCGGGTTTTTATCAAACTGTTCCTGAATGATATGACTTCCCATGTTCGATGTCATAATGATAATCGTGTTTTTAAAATCTGCCAAACGACCTTTGTTATCGGTTAATCTTCCTTCATCTAAAACCTGCAGCAATACGTTGAAAGTATCGGGATGTGCTTTTTCAATTTCATCTAACAAAATAACCGAATAAGGTCTTCTTCTCACAGCCTCTGTCAACTGTCCGCCTTCATCGTAACCCACGTAACCAGGAGGTGCACCAACCAAACGGCTCACACTGTGGCGTTCAGAATACTCGCTCATATCAATTCTGGTCATGGCATTTTCGTCATCGAACAAATATTCTGCCAAGGCTTTTGCCAGCTCGGTTTTACCAACTCCGGTAGTTCCTAAAAATAAGAACGATCCGATTGGCTTTTTAGGATCTTGCAATCCCGAACGACTTCTGCGAACGGCGTCTGAAATTGCTTCGATAGCTTCTTCCTGACCAACCACACGTTTGTGCAATTCGGTTTCTAAATTCAATAGCTTTTCACGATCGGTTTGCAGCATTTTGGTCACCGGAACACCTGTCCATTTTGCAACAACTTCAGCGATATCCTCATAAGTAACTTCTTCTTTGATTAACGAAGTTCCTTTTTGATTTTCATCTAACTGCTTTTGAAATTCAGCCAAACGTGTTTCTGCATCTTGAATTTTTCCGTAACGAATTTCGGCAACTTTACCATAATCTCCATTACGTTCGGCACGTTCGGCTTCTAATTTGTATTCTTCGATTTCTAATTTGACATTCTGAATATTATCAACCACATCTTTTTCTGATTTCCATTTAGAAAAAATCTGATTGCGTTCTTCTTTCAAATTCGCCAAATCAATACCTAAAACTTTCAGTTTGGCTTCGTCATTTTCGCGTTTAATCGCTTCAATTTCAATTTCCAACTGCATGATTTTTCTGTCTAAAACGTCTAATTCTTCAGGTTTTGAATTGATTTCCATTCTGATTTTAGATGCTGCTTCATCCATTAAATCGATTGCTTTATCTGGTAAAAATCTATTCGAAATATAACGTTGAGACAATTCAACCGCTCCAATAATTGCTTCGTCTTTAATACGCACTTTATGGTGTGTTTCGTACTTTTCTTTAATTCCACGTAGAATAGAAATGGCGCTTTCGGTATCGGGTTCTTCAATAATTACTTTTTGAAAACGACGTTCTAACGCTTTATCTTTCTCGAAATATTTTTGATACTCGTCTAAAGTAGTAGCACCAATCGCTCTTAATTCGCCACGAGCCAAAGCCGGTTTTAAAATATTTGCCGCATCCATAGCGCCTTCGCCACCACCTGCACCAACAAGCGTGTGAATTTCATCTATAAAAAGAATAATATCTCCTTCAGACGATGTTACTTCTTTCACAACCGATTTCAATCGCTCTTCAAACTCGCCTTTGTACTTTGCACCGGCAATCAATGCGCCCATATCTAACGAAAAAACAATTTTGTCTTTTAGGTTTTCGGGTACATCGCCCTGAACAATTCTGTGTGCCAAACCTTCGGCAATGGCGGTTTTACCAACACCCGGTTCACCGATTAGCATTGGGTTATTTTTAGATCGGCGGGTTAAAATCTGCAGCACGCGTCGAATTTCTTCATCACGCCCAATAACAGGATCTAACTTTCCGCTGTTTGCCAAATCGTTTAAGTTTTTGGCATATTTATTTAATGAGTTGTACGTTTCTTCTGCTGATGCCGATGTTACGCGTTCGCCTTTGCGTAGTTCGCTAATTGCAGTTTCTATTTGTTTTTCGGTTGCACCACTGGTTTTTAGAAACGATGCTATTTTACTGTTCGATTTAAAAATTGCCAGAAACAAATGTTCGATCGATACATATTCATCGTTCATTTTTTTGGCGATTATTTGTGCTTCGTTCAAAGCATTTCCTGCCGATCGCGACAAGCCTATCTGTGCACCTTCAACTCTTGGGAACGATTCTATAATTTGATCGTTTTGCGATTTTAACTGATCGATATTAATTCCGACTTTCTTAAGAATGAAAGGCGTTACGTTTTCATCGACCTCTAAAATTGATTTTAAAAGATGCTCGTTTTCTATTTGTTGCTGACCAAAGGTCTGTACCAAAACTTGAGCCTGTTGCAGTACTTCTTGCGATTTTATTGTAAAATTATTTAAATTCATATTTTTTGTTTTTATGTTGTGTTGTTGTTAGCTTATTTTCAAATGATGTTCCAAATGATTTTTTTATGACTATTTGTCTTATTTTAAGTGTTTTAATTGTAATTATTACGACAAAATGACACTAATTAAGGTTTTTTACAGATAGATTAAATATGATAAATTGGCGTATATTTGAGTATTAAAGTTACAAAAATGAATTGGAAGGTTTTAGAAAACGTAAATCAATTAGAGGAAATAAAAGAAGCATCGCATTGTAAATTTCAGCTGATTTTTAAGCATAGTACGCGTTGCATTATTAGTAAAATGGCGCTAAAGAATTTTGAAAATGATTTTTTGCTGCACGATGTTATTGATGCTTATTATTTAGATTTAATTGTTTACAGAGATATATCAAACAAAATTGCCGACGATTTTGGAATTACGCATCAATCACCACAAATTTTATTGATTAGTGATGATAAAGTTGTTTATCATGAATCGCACGAAGGTATTGATGCAAATGTTTTGATGAAGTTGATTTAATACTAAAAGCTATTTTTAATTAGACCTCACAGGTTTTAAAAACCTGTGAGGTCTGAATATCATATTTAATAATTTATTTGATAAATTTTTCGCAAAAAAAATCCGACTAACTTGTCGGATTTTCTGTATTTTGAGTATTCTGATAATAATTTTGATGCGATGCAAATTCGTTTGCAGTTTCAACCTTTTTGTAAGCTTCCACAATTTTCTTAACCAAACGGTGGCGTACAATGTCTTTATCGTCTAAAAACACAAAACCAATACCTTCTACACCTTCTAAAATTCGTAAAGCTTCGCGTAAGCCCGATGTTACTTTTCGTGGTAAATCAACCTGACCAGGATCGCCCGTAATAATAAACTTGGCATTTTTACCCATACGCGTTAAAAACATCTTCATTTGGCTGTGGGTGGTATTTTGAGCTTCGTCTAAAATTACAAAGGCATTATCTAACGTACGTCCGCGCATAAATGCCAAAGGCGCAATCTGAATAATTCCTTTTAACAAATAATCTTCTAATGTGGTTGGGGGCAACATATCGCGCAAAGCATCATACAAAGGCTGCATGTACGGATCAAGTTTTTCTTTCATATCGCCCGGTAAAAAACCTAAATTTTCGCCGGCTTCAACCGCAGGTCGTGTTAAAATAATACGCTTTACCTGTTTTTCTTTCAACGCTTTAACCGCCAAAGCAACACCAGTATAAGTTTTACCTGTTCCTGCAGGACCAATAGCGAAGACCATATCGTTTTTAAAAACTAAATCGACCAACTTTTGCTGATTAGGCGTGGTTGCCTTAATTAATTTTCCGCCTAAACCGTGCACCAAAATTTCGTCAGATTTGTCCATTCGTTGTGGAACATCGTCTAAAATCAATCGTTCAATAATGTTTTCGTTTAGTTGGTTGTATTTTTCGTAATACTTTAAGATACGGTCGAAACGCGATTGAAACTGGTCTAAAATTTCAGCTTCGCCGAAAATTTTCATAGTAGTTCCGCGAGCCACAATTTTTAATTTCGGATACAGTTTTTTAATGGTTTCTAAATGAATATCTTGTGCACCCCAAAAATCTTTTGGAGTAATATGTTCTAGTTCGATTATTCTTTCGTTCAAAAGCTATTAGATTTAATTAAAAAAAATTAGTTTTGTATTATATCAAATCTAACAAAAAATATTAAAAAACACTAACAAAAAATATTAATGTCAATTATTACATTAACAACAGATTACGGTATTAAAGATCATTTTGTTGCTTCGGTAAAAGGTAAAATATTAACCGAAATACCGCAGGCGCAAATAGTTGATGTTTCGCATTGCATTGATTTATACAATATAGCTAATGCCAGTTACGTTTTATTTGGGGCTTACAGCAATTTTCCTAAAGGTAGTTTGCACATGGTGTTGGTAGAGGCTGAAATGTTCGATCAAACCTCATTTTTACTTACCAAGTTTAACGACCACTTTTTTTTAACGGCAAACAACGGCACGATTACTTTGTTAGCAACTGCCGATGACGAAACGGAAATTGTTGATTTAAAAATTCCTGATTTTTGTAACGATACGGTTTCGTTGTACACTTATGTTGCAAACGAATTGTTTAAAAATGTATCTTGCAGCAGTTTAGGAACAAAAATTAATTACAACGATTGTGAACTTTTGGTGGAATTACGTCCGAAAGTTGCCGATGACGAAAATTCGATTCGAGGATCTGTTATTTATATGGATCATTACGGAAACGCCGTTACCAATATTTCTAAAGAATTGTTTGAGCGCGTTAGAAATGGCAGAAAATATGTGATTAATGCTGTAAAATATCGAATTAATAGGATAAATGAGTTTTATGCAGATTTTAATAC
Organism: uncultured Myroides sp.; assembly: GCA_913777665.1. Classification (GTDB taxonomy): domain Bacteria; phylum Bacteroidota; class Bacteroidia; order Flavobacteriales; family Flavobacteriaceae; genus Flavobacterium. The sequence goes on along the minus strand of CAJYTF010000020.1, from coordinate 48,824 downwards.
CGAAAGCAAAACGTTGCGAGAATACGAAGGTGATATGTTGTTTATCTTTAATGATTTAGATTTTTTACAAATGTCGATCTACAAATCTGATTACGAGAATGTAGGAAATGCAAAAACGCTTTTTGGCGTATCGTACCGCGATACTGTTATTATTGAATTTACCGAATAATATTTTAAAATATATGTTTATTAGAATAGTTAAAATGAGTTTTCACGAAGAGAAAATTCCGTTGTTTTTAGATAACTTTCATAGTGTTAAAAACGATATAAGAAATTTTCCCGGAAACAATTTTTTAGAGCTTTATCAAGATAAAAACAACCCAAGTATCTTTTTCACTTATTCTGTTTGGAATGAAGAAAACGATTTGGAAACCTATCGAAATTCTGATCTTTTTAAAAGTGTTTGGGCATACACAAAAGCCTTTTTTAATGATAAACCACAAGCGTGGAGTGTTGATAAATTAGAATCGTTACCATAATATGAAAGCAATATTATTAAGAGAAATCAAATCGTTTTTTGGTTCTTTAACAGGCTACTTAGTCATTGCCGTATTTTTAATTTTAAACGGAATTTTCCTTTGGATTGTAGATGGGCAATACAACATTTTACAAAGCGGTTATAACGATTTAACACCGTTTTTTCAATTGGCACCTTTGGTTTTGCTTTTGCTGATTCCTGCAATCACCATGAAAAGTATTTCAGACGAGCGAAAACAAGGAACTATTGAACTATTGGTAACCAAACCCTTAAGTTTAAACCAAATTGTTACAGGTAAATTTTTAGGTGCCTTTTTATTGGTTGTGCTGGCAATTTTACCAACAGTTTTATACATAATCATTTTAAATCCGTACGGAATGCCGGCAGGAAATATGGATTTAGGCAGCACATTAGGTTCGTATTTGGGCTTGTTATTCTTAATTGCGGCTTACACCAGTATCGGAATTTTCTGTTCGTCGTTATCAGACAATCAAATTGTGGCGTTTATTTTAGCGGTAATTATCTGTTTTGTTCTTTATTTAGGGTTCGATCAATTGGCAGAATTGTTCAAATCATCGGCTACAATCATAGAAAAATTCGGAATAAGTTATCATTTTAAAAGCATAAGTCGCGGTGTTATTGATACACGGGATTTAATCTATTTTATTTCGGTAACCGTTTTCTTTTTAATAGCAACTGTGTTCAATCTAAAAAACGTGCGTAAATAATGAAAAAGCAAAAAAGTATACAATCGTTTTTAGGCATTGCAGCAGTATTAATTGTTTTGAATATTGTTGGAAGTTATGTTTTTCATAGGTTTGATCTAACTTCAGATAAAAGATACACGCTTTCAGAAGCTACCAAAAATGTATTGGGAAACGTAACCGAACCCATTTTTATTGATGTTTATTTAGAAGGGAATTTTCCTGCCGAATTACGCAAATTACAAACCGAAAGCAAACAGTTGTTAGAAGAATTTAACGCTTACAACAGCAATGTTAATTTCTTGTTTATTGATCCGTTATCAGCTGAAAACGAAGCTGCAAAAATGGCTGAAAATCTTTTTGTAAACGGAATGAAACCGATCAATATTTCGGTAAACGATAAAGGCAAGCAGTCGCAAGAAATGGTATTTCCGTGGGCTGTTGCTACAAAAGGCGAAAATCGTGCGAAAATTCAGTTGCTTAAAAACGCTATGACGGCTACAACCGAAGATAAAATTGCATCGTCTGTTCAACATTTAGAATACGCGATAACCGAAGCTATTCATAAGGTTAATACCGAAAAATCTAAAAAAATAGCGATTATAAAAGGAATTGGCGAACTTGATGATAGGTACATTGCAGATTTTCTTCGCACTATAAAAGATAATTATTTCATTGCACCTTTTACGTTAGACAGCGTTGCGGTAAATCCACAGAAAACCCTGAAGGATTTACAAGCATACGATTTGGCAATCATTGCAAAACCTACAAAGGAGTTCAATGAAAATCAAATTCAAGTGTTGGATCAGTTTGTTATGAACGGCGGAAAATCAATTTGGATGTTAGATCAGGTTCAGGCAGATATGGATAGTTTGTATAACTCAACCAGTGAAATGCTGGCGTATCCTAAAGATCAAAGTTTAGGCGAAATGCTGTTTAAATACGGTGTGCGTGTAAATCCAGATTTGGTTAAAGACGAAATGGGATCGCCAATAAAACTGGCAGTTGGTCAGCAAGGAAGTGAAACCGTTTACGAAACGTTCAACTGGAAATTCGCTCCTTATGTGGTTAGTGGTTCCACACATCCAATCGTAAATAATATAGATGTAGTAAAATTCGATTTTGCAAACAGCATCGATACGTTGAAAAACAACATCAAAAAAACGGTATTATTGTCATCATCTCCTTATTCTGTTAAGGTCGGAACACCAAGTATCGTGAGTTTATCTAAAACTATTCAAGAAAAAATCGATCCTAAAACCGTAAAAATGCAATCGTTTCCGCTGGCTGTTTTGTTAGAGGGGAATTTTACATCGGTGTTTAAAAACAGAATCGTTCCTTTTAAAACTGATAATTATCTTACCGAAGGAAAACCTACAAAAATGATTGTGATTGCGGATGGTGATATCGTTAAAAATCAGTTGGATCAAGATTTTCAACCAATGGAATTAGGTTACGATAAATGGACAAATACTTTATACGGAAACAAAGAATTCCTTGTAAATGCTGTGAATTATCTGTTAGATGATAACGGATTGATAAATTTAAGAACCAAAGAAGTAAAATTAGCATTGCTTGATAAAGAAAAAGTTTACACCGATTACAACTACATTCAAATAATAATTGTGGTTTTACCATTGGCTGTATTAGCTGTTTTTGGTTTTGTTTTTACTTTTTTACGTAAAAAGAAATACACAAAATAGTTGCTTAAAATAAAGTTTTATTTTTCGCTTTAAAAGAAATATATTTGTAAAAACCTGCCAAGAAGGCATAAATAAAAATAAACGGATGAAATTTATTGTATCGAGCTCGTATCTATTGAAACAATTACAAGTTTTAGGAAGCGTTATCAACAGTAACAACACCTTACATATTCTTGATAATTTCTTATTTGAACTTGATCAAAATCAATTAAAAGTATCGGCATCGGATCTGGAAACAACCATGACGGCTACTTTAGAGATTGAATCAACCAGTGAAGGATCTATTGCAGTTCCGGCACGTTTGTTATTAGAAACCTTAAAAACGTTTCCTGAACAACCGTTAACTTTCACAGTGAAAGACAACAGTACTATTGAAATTAGTTCTGATTTAGGAAAATACGTTTTAGCATATTTACCTGGCGATGAATTTCCGAAAGCTGAAATGTTAGAAGATCCGTCGAAAGCTGAAATTGGTGCCGAAATATTGCACACTGCAATCAGTAAAACCATTTTTGCTGCTGGTAACGACGATTTACGTCCGGTAATGTCGGGTGTTTATTTTCAGTTTGCACCAACAGGCGTAATTTTTGTTGCAACCGATGCGCATAAATTGGTGAAATATTCAAGAACCGATGTTACAAGTTCTGCAGAAGCAAACTTTATCATGCCTAAAAAACCTTTAAACATTTTAAAGAATATTCTGGCAACATCAGACGCAGCGGTTTCTATTGAATACAACGATTCTAACGCTATGTTTAGTTTTGATAATTATACGTTGATCTGTAGATTGATCGATGGAAAATATCCAAATTACGAAGCGGTAATCCCAAAAGAAAATCCAAACAAATTGATTATTTCTCGTACACAGTTTTTAAGCTCGGTTCGTCGTGTAGCTATTTATGCTAACAAAACAACGCACCAGATTCGTTTAAAAATTGCTGGCACAGAATTAAACATTTCGGCAGAAGATATCGACTACTCAAACAAAGCAGACGAGCGTTTAACGTGTGACTATAAAGGCGATGATATGCAAATTGGTTTTAACTCACGCTTTTTAAGTGAAATGTTAACCAACTTACAGTCAGACGAAATACAACTGGAAATGTCATTACCAAACCGCGCCGGAATTTTAACTCCGATCGATGGTTTAGACGAAGGCGAAACAGTAACAATGCTTGTGATGCCGGTAATGTTGAATAATTAAGAAATATTGATTATTAGATAAAAAAAGCTGAACAAAATGTTCAGCTTTTTTCATATCCAAATTACCCCAAAAACGCCTGCATCATCCAGATGTCTTTTTCTTGTTCGGTAATTAAATCGCTCATCATAGAATTGGTTCCTTCATCATTAATTTCACCGGCCTTTTCTAAAATTTCACGCTCAATGGTCAATAAAGCAGCTAACGATTTTATAATTACTTCAACAGCTTCTTCATCATTAGTTATATTTTTTGCGATTTTCAACGAATTGTTTTTCAAATAATCATCGAATGTATGTAAAGGTGTTCCGCCTAAAGTTAAAACACGTTCGGCAATTTCATCAATTCTTAACTGTGCCTGATTGTACAATTCTTCAAATTTAACATGCAATTCAAAAAAACGTTTTCCGCGGATGTTCCAATGCAAGCCGCGTAAATTCTGATAATAAACTTGAAAGTTCGACAATAAAACATTCAACAATTCAATATTTTCTTTTGTCTGTTTCTGTGGTAATCCTAAAATATTCATAACCTTATTTTTAAAATTCTACTATCAAATTTACAAATAATTAACCGATATTTGTATAAGTTCTATTGATAGTATCAATTGTTCAATAGCTAAAATCTTTAAAAAATGACCATTACCCAACTAAATTATGTGCTTGCCGTTGCAGAGCATTTAAATTTTACCATTGCGGCAGAAAAGTGTTTTGTTACGCAGCCTACGTTAAGTATGCAGATTCAAAAACTTGAGGAAGAATTGGAAATCAGAATTTTTGATCGAAACAAAAAACCGATTCAGTTAACCGAAGTTGGTAAAAAAATTGTGGAGCAGGCAAAGAGCATTGTTAACGAAGCCGACAGGATTAAAGATATCGTAGAACAGCAGAAAGGTTTTATTGGGGGTGATTTTAAAATTGGGATTATTCCAACCATTATGCCTACGTTGCTGCCCATGTTTTTAAAGAATTTCATTAGAAAATATCCGAAAATAAATTTAATTGTTGAGGAACATACTACAGACGAAATTATCAGCAGGTTACAGAAAGGGCAGTTAGATGCTGCTATTGCCGCAACGCCTTTAAATGAAAATGATTTAAAAGAGATTGTGCTTTATTACGAACCTTTTGTAGGATATTTTCCGTCGGAATTTAGAAACGGATTAACCGAATTATCTCCGAACGATTTAAACGTGAACGATATTTTGCTTTTGCAGGACGGACATTGTTTTACCAACGGAATTTTAAACATTTGCAAGGCTTCAAAATTGGATCAATCGCAGAATTTTGAATTGACTTCGGGCAGTTTTGAAACCTTGATTGGTTTGGCGAACGAAGGGTTAGGGGTAACGCTGCTGCCTTATCTGCACACGTTAAATTTAAGCGAAAAAGATAAAAAGAATATCATTGAATTTGCAGATCCAAAACCATCACGCGAGGTTAGTTTGATTTTTCCTAAAAACGAATTAAAAATTCATATTGTTGATGCGTTACGACAAACAATTTCAGGAGTTGTAAAAGGAGCGATTGCTTTTCAGGATATTGCAATTATAAGTCCGAAATTAAATAAATAGAAAAAGAAAAGGATGGAAATTACTCCATCCTTTTTTGCTTTATAAGATCACTATAATATCTTCTAAATCGCTTTTGTTTTTAGTAAAATCTGCGATCCATTCTTTTAATTTGTCAATTTCAAACGGAAGCAGAAATTCAATTGCTTTGGTAATCTCTTTTAGAAATAAATCCTTACTGAAACTTACTTTTTCTAAAATTTTTATGGTGTGATTTAATCGTTCTGTCATAATCTGTAATTTTATATAAATATAAACCAAAAGCGATTAGTTTTATTAAAATTTTAGATTTTTTTAACAGCAATAATCATCTCACGTTTTCCGGGTGGTCCGGCGGTTTTGTGAACTTTAAAGCCTATTTCTTTTAATCTTCTATTAACTATTCCTTTACAGGCGTAGGTTACAAAAATTCCGTCTGTATTTAAAAAATCATAGGCTTTTTGTAAAATTTCTGTCGACCATAATTCGCTTTGATAATCAAATCCGAAAACATCAAAATAAACAATATCGAATTTATTGGTTGTATCGAAATTTTCGATCTTACAGAAATGTTTCAGCAGACTAAAATGTTTGGTTACCATTTTGTTGGTATCAACCGGAATTTCGTGTAATTTTTGTATCGAAACAGGTGTTTTTACAAAATCATTATAATTCAATAAATTAAATTCATTCTGATTAAGCGGATAGGCTTCAACACTTTCGTAAACAATTTTTTTATTGTTTTTAACCGCAAATTCCAGCGTAAGCAAGGCATTTAATCCGGTGCCAAAACCATATTCTAAAACATGAATGGTTTCTTTATTAATCAACTCAATACCGTTTTTAATGTAAACGTGAGCAGATTCCTGAACGGCTCCATGTTTGGAATGAAAAGTTTCGCCCATATCTTTAACAAATAAAGAGTGCGAACCGTCTTCGGTAACTATAATTTCACGATTCATTTACGGAATAATCAGTTTTTTGATTCTTGGAATAGGTCCGCCACATTTTTTAGAATGACATTCTAAACACTGGTTCACCATTTTATTGAAATTGTCTTTTGCCTGAACAGGATCGGTATAAATAGCTTTTTGAGCTTCGATAAATTTTATTGCCTGATCGTTAAAAAACGGGTCACGATCCGAAGCTTCTGTCAAAACAGCCGTATGCAGTTTACCAAAAGCCACAGGGTAACTGCCTAAATCCTGATTTGTTGTAATACGCTCTTTAAGCTGCGTGTTGTAAGCATACATTTGCTCCATTAAAGCCGCCATTTCAGACATTTCGTACATCTGAAATTTAGCATCAGCAACAGTGTCTTTAACTGTTACAACTTTGTTTGTATCATTTTTTTGCTGACAACTTGTGGCAAAAGCAACAGTTAAAACAATTAACAGTACTTTTTTCATTATTTAGCAGCTGCAATTAAAACACCGTCTGCCATAAAACGATAGTTTTTAGATGGTTTTGTAATCTGATCAATTTCGGCTTGTGTTTTACCTGCATCTTTTGCTTCGTGCTTTAACTGATCTACCGATGTTTCTTCTATAAACGCTTTACCAGAAACAATTGCCGTATGGTTTTCTGCACCTTCTTTTGGCACAAAGAATGCATAATCTTTAAACTTTACAAAAGCTTCTTTTTCATTAGCTAAATTTAAAGTCATCCAACAACCTTTTTTCTTGCAGGTGTTTTTAATTTCAGATGTAAACTTAACATCCAAAGTATCAGTTGGTTTCATGCTTTCGTATTTAGCCAACATTTCCTCTTTTGTAATTGCGTTGTCTTTAGTAATACTGTCGCCAAAAACTTGATAGTTCATTGCGGTTTCAGTTGTATTTTCAACTTTATCTGTAGTTACAGTTTCTTTTTTATTGCAAGCAATCATTAAAGATGCTGCTGCGAAAACAAATACTATTTTTTTCATGCTTTAAAATAAATTTTTACAAATATAAAAATAGTAAACTAAAAATAGGCTAATTAACTTTATTTCAGCTAATTTATCAAACCTTAATAAAATTAGTATATTTATAGTAATAATAGCTTTTTGTTGTAAATTACATAATTGACACTATTTGTAACGATTTTTTTTTCCTAAATTTGTAAAGTTTAAAACAACATAACAAATTTTAAAGAGTAAAAATAAAAATGGATTCAAACATTTTAAATAACTTAAAACTAACTAAAGTAGCTGCTTCAAAAATCGATACTTTTGATTTTGAAAATGTGAAATTTGGAGAAAAATTTACAGACCACATGTTAGTTTGTGAGTATAAAAACGGTGAATGGGGTACGTTGGAAATTAAGCCTTATGCACCAATTACGTTAGATCCTTCGGCAAGAGTTTTTCATTACGGACAAGCGATTTTTGAAGGCATGAAAGCTTATAAAGAAGAGAATAACGATATTTGGATGTTTAGACCGGATCAGAATTTTGAGCGTTTTAATAAATCGGCAATTCGTTTGGCAATGCCTGCGATCGATGAAACCCGATTTATTGGCGGATTGAAAGAATTGATCAAAGTTGAAAAAGAGTGGGTGCGTAAAGGTTTAGGAAATTCTTTATATATCCGTCCGTTTATGATTGCTACCGAAAGCGGCGTGATTGCAAGCCCATCGAACGAATTTTTATTCTGTATTCTTTTATCACCTGCAAAATCTTATTATGCTGGTAAAATTAAAGTTCAAATTGCCGATTATTACAGTCGTGCTGCAAATGGTGGTATTGGCGCTGCAAAAGCTGCAGGTAATTATTCTGCACAATTTTATCCTACAAAATTAGCTCAAGAAGCTGGTTTTAATCAGGTTATCTGGACAGATTCTAACCATACGCACTTAGAAGAAGCTGGTACAATGAACGTTTTCTTTAGAATTAACGATACATTATTTACCGCACCAACATCGGACCGTATTTTAGATGGTGTTACCCGTAAAAGTTTAATTCAGTTAGGTGAATCTTTAGGTTACAATATTAAAATTGAACCTGTACAGGTTGATACTATATTAAATGCTGCTAAAAATGGTACGTTGAAAGAAATTTTCGGAGCAGGAACAGCGGCTGTTGTAAACCAAATCGAAGGTTTTTCTTACAAAGATCAATATTATCAGTTACCAGAAATGGCAGATGAAGAATCCTATGCCTTACAGCTTAAAAACGCACTAACAAAACTACAAAATAAATTAGCAGACGATCCGTTTAACTGGACTGTTAAAATATAATGAAGAAGCTTGCGTTTGCAGGCTTTTTTTATGCACTTAATTTGGTTATATTTGTATAAAAAAGTATGTTTTCACAAGGTCAGCTTATCTTTGCTCTTTTATTTGTAATAGTTTTTGTAATAATAATGATTATCATGTATCGCAAAGATTTAAAAATGCACAAAGTTTATTACAAAGGTAGTTTATGGGTTTTGTTTACTTTTTTATTGTTTATAGCATTACTGTTTGTAATTAAAGTCACCTTAAAAGATTAAAATTCTATGAAAATTTTAAAGTACATCTTCATTATTGCTGCATTGGCAATAGTTTTTTTAACCGTTTATATTGCAACCGGTAAAAGTGAATATGAATTTAGTGTAAGTAAAAAAACAGAATTATCTAACCAGCGATTGTTTAGGTATGTTGATAATTTACAGAATTTTGGTGATTGGAATACGTGGAACGATAACGCAAGTGCATTTAAATTAGATTCTATTTATAAAGGAAAAGATGCAAAAGTTTCATGGAACGGAAATGAAGTCTTTATAACAAAATCAATTCCTAACGATACCGTTTTCTTAAAAATGAATATTTCGGGTAACGATTATGATACCAAGATGTATTTTGATGAAGTAAACGGAAAAACAACGATTGGTTGGAAAGTAAAAGGGAATTTATCTTTCAGGGAAAAATTTAAATTGTTTTTTCAAGGAACACCAGAAAGTATGATTGCTCCGACTTTTGAAGAAGGTTTAACCAAGATTGATAAAAATATTACAGAAAGTCTTAAGAAATTTTCGATTAAAAATGAAGGTATCACCATGATTACAGAGATGTTTTATATAAAACAAACAGTAGAATCGAACATTGAAAATTTAGGCGATAAAATTTTCCAAAGTATGGAGCACATGAGTAATTTCGCCAAAAACTTTGAATTAGAACCTTACGGATCTCCGTTTACAGTGTTTGAAAACATTAATGTACTTTCAGGAAATGTGCGTTATTCGGTTTGCTTGCCTATTAAAAACTTTTTCAGCACAGCAGAAGGCAGCGACATTGTTTGCGAAAAACTCCCGGCTTTTCACGGTTACAAAACGGTTTTAACCGGTGATTATATGCACAGCGATAAAGCTTGGACAGAAGTTAAAAAAGAAATTGCAGCTAAAAACCTAACGCAACGTGCCGATATCAAACCGATATCAATATATAAGACATCGATTTTAACCACACAAAAATCAAATGAATGGATCACCGAGTTTATCATTCCGGTCAATGAAACGGTAATTCCAATTGTTGATACACCTGTAACGGATACTTTAGCGGTAACTAGGTAAAAATTAAGCTTCCTAAAAGGAAGCTTTTTTAATTATTCTTTAAAAAATCTTGAATTTGCGAAATTAACTCGTTTAAACTTTCATCTTTAGGGTTAATTGCTTGTGCTTTTTTGTAATAATCTAATGTGGTAGTGTAAACCAATCGTTTTTCTTGCATTAGATCGTTACGTTTTTTGTTTGATGTTGTTGTATTTGGCAATGCATTAATCTTGTTGGTTATATCGGCATCTTTCTGTAATTCAATATTACCCAAGGATTTTAAAGCGTCAAAATGATTTTTATTCAACAGCAAAATCTTGTTTAAATATTCTTTAGCCTGGTCATTTTGATTGTTTTGCATATTAATAATCGCCAAATTGTAAAGTAAGATTTCATTTTGCGGAAAACGTTCAATACCTTTTTTTGCATGTTCTTCAAACCTATCTAAACGGTTGGTGTTGTAGTATAAAAACAATACATTCAGCAGACTGTTTACATTGTCTTTATCTAAATTATAAGCCGTTAAAGCATAGTTCTCCGCTTCAGAATAGTTCTGCTTATTTAAAAGAATATGCGTTAAGTTATTGTAAATATCTGGTTTAGCACTTTTACTAAATATGGTTTCAGCTTTTGTATGTGTTCCACTTTTAACAGCTAGATCACGCGCTTTTCTGTCAAAACCAAATGATTCTACTTTACCCGTTGCCTGTGAAGTTGCAACATAAGTTTGCGATTCTCCGTTGTATTTCAGCTTAATTAAATCTTTAAACTTGCTCTCGGCATAATCAAAATCCTTTGCATTTACAGCATCGCTTGCAGCATAATATAAGTAAACCGTATCAGTCACATTTAGATTATAAGCTTGTTCAAACAAACGGCTACTTTTTTTATAATCTTTATTTCTGTTGCTGTCAATGGCTTCATCAACCAATTCTGCTAATAAAGAATTCTTTAAAGCGGTAACTTCGGTAGTATATTTTTTGCTTTTGGTTTCGTTTTCAAACTTAATCAAGTGATTGATTGATTCGATAGCTTTTGATCGATTTTCATTAAAATCAACTCCACTATTTGCCAGGTTGATCAAATTCTTGGTTCTAAAGAAATAATACGCCGCCTTTTGATCATCGGTTGCCTGTGGAAGCATTTTTTCTACGGTTGAAAGTAACGCTGCTGTTTCGGTTGTATTGTTTCTTTTAACCAGTTTTTCCAATTCTTTTAACTCATTTTTTTGAGCAAAAGAAGAAGAGCATGTTATTAAAAACATGCTCATTATCATTAATTTATTCTTCATTTGTATCTTCTTCGTCTTCTACAATATCATCATCTTCCTCTTCGATATCATCAACAACATCTTCTAAAATGTCGTTTTCATCAACCGCTAAAAGATCTTTTTTCAATTCGTCATCCATTTCATCTTCTGCATCTTCATCACGCATAACCTTTGCAACTGCTGCAATTGAGTCGTTTCCTTTGATGTTGATTAATCGAACACCTTGCGTATTACGACCCATTACACGTAGATCAGACACACGCAAACGAATGGTTAATCCAGATTTGTTAATGATCATTAAATCATCGTTATCAGTAACCGAATTGATTGAAATCAACGCACCGGTTTTATCGGTAATGTTCATTGCCTTAACACCTTTACCACCACGGTTTGTTTCGCGGTAAGCATCTAAAGAAGAACGTTTTCCGTAACCGTTTTCTGAAACTACTAAAATTTCTGATTCTAAATCGGATACCGTTACCAAACCAATAACCTCATCTTTTTCATCGGCTAATTTAATACCGCGTACTCCAGATGCCGTTCTACCCATTGGGCGGGTTTTAGATTCATCGAAGCGAACCATTTTACCGTTTTTAGCAGCAACCAATACTTTAGAATTTCCGTCGGTTAATTTTGCTTCTAACAATTCATCTCCGTCTTTAATTGTAATGGCATTGATACCATTTTGACGCGGACGAGAATATTGTTCTAATGATGTTTTCTTAACCTGACCTTGTTTGGTACACATTACAATATAGTGATTGCTTGTGTATTCTTCGTCACGTAAATCTTGCGTACAGATAAATGCTTTAACCTTATCGTCGTTTTCGATATTGATTAAGTTCTGAATTGCACGACCTTTTGCTTGCTTGCTTCCTTCTGGAATTTCGTAAACGCGCAACCAGAAACATTTTCCTTTTTGCGTTAAGAACAACATATATTGGTGGTTTGTTGCCACGTACATGTGTTCTAAGAAATCTTGATCGCGTGTCCCTGCCGATTTTTGACCAACACCACCGCGGTTTTGTGTTTTATATTCGCTTAACGGCGTACGTTTAATGTAACCTGCATGCGAAATGGTGATAACAACCTGCTCATCGGCAATTAAATCTTCGATGTTCATTTCGCCACCTGCATATTCAATATGAGATCTTCGGGCATCGCCATATTTATCGCGAATTTCAGTTAATTCTTCTTTAATAAGATTCATTCGCAATTCTTTGCTTGCCAATAATTCTTGTAAATGAGCAATCAACTTCATGATTTCATCAAACTCTGCACGTAATTTTTCCTGCTCAAGACCTGTTAACTGGCGTAAACGCATCTCAACAATGGCACGAGCCTGAATTTCCGATAAAGAAAAACGTTCAATTAAACGCTCACGAGCTTCATCGGCATTTTTAGAACTACGGATGATTTGAATTACTTCATCAATATTATCCGAAGCAATAATTAATCCTTCTAAAATATGTGCACGTTCTTGAGCTTTTCTTAATTCGTATTCCGCACGACGCGTTACCACTTCATGACGGTGCTCTACGAAATAATGAATTAATTCTTTAAGATTTAATAACTGCGGGCGACCATTTACCAACGCAATATTGTTGATACTGAACGATGACTGCAACTGCGTAAACTTGTACAACATGTTCAAGACAATGTTTGGCACAGCTTCACGTTTTAATACGTAAACAATGCGCATACCTTTACGGTCTGATTCGTCACGTATTGTCGATATTCCTTCAATTTTTTTGTCGTTAACAAGTTCAGCCGTTTTCTTGATCATTTCGGCTTTGTTCACCTGATAAGGAATTTCCGATACAATGATACATTCCTTACCATCGACCTCTTCGAAATTCGCTTTTGCACGCATAACAACGCGACCACGACCGGTTTTGTAAGCTTCTTTTACACCTTCGTAACCATAAATGATTCCTCCTGTTGGGAAATCAGGTGCTTTGATATGATGTAGTAATTCATCAATTTCAATCTCGTTGTTGTCGATATAAGCCAACGTACCGTTAATAACTTCTGTTAAGTTATGTGGTGCCATATTGGTTGCCATACCAACAGCAATTCCTGATGCTCCGTTTACCAATAAAGTAGGTATTTTGGTAGGCATTACTTTAGGTTCTTCTAAAGTATCATCGAAGTTTAACTGAAAATCAACGGTTTCTTTATCAATATCCGCCAAAATTTCTTCCGAAATCTTTTTCATTCTTGCCTCGGTATAACGCATAGCCGCAGGACTGTCGCCATCTACCGAACCAAAGTTTCCTTGTCCGTCTACCAATAAATAACGTAAGCTCCATTCTTGTGCCATACGAACCATGGCATCGTAAACAGACGAATCGCCGTGCGGGTGGTATTTACCTAAAACTTCCCCAACAATACGGGCAGATTTTTTATGAGCTTTGCTTGCAGTAACACCTAATTCGTACATACCGAATAATACACGGCGGTGAACAGGTTTTAATCCATCTCGAACATCTGGTAATGCTCTGGAAACGATTACGGACATTGAGTAATCAATGTATGCCGATTTCATTTCTTCTTCGATGTTAATAGGAATTAACTTTTCTCCGTCAGAGATCATATTTTATACTTTTATTATTTCGAATTTTAACGTGCTAATATACTATTTTTTTGTGGGATAATCTAATTCAAAACGTTGAAATGGGTTAGGTGTTTTTTATCGATTGATAATTAATAGATTATGAATTTTTAATGATTTTAATTTTCATAAAAATATTGATTAAAAATAGATTCAAATAATCGGTTTTAAATCATAATATCATTAATTTTGTAAGATTTTTAAACAATACAACCATTCATACAATGAATATCGTTATAAAAAATGCTACAATTGTAGATTCTTCAAGTGAATTCAATCAGAAAAAAGTCGATATAAAAATCGAAAACGGTGTGATTGCTGAAATTGCATCAGAAATAAACTCAACAGATTTCGAAATACTTTCTTTAGAAAACCTACACGTTTCAAGCGGATGGATGGATTCATCGGTTTCTTTTGGTGAACCTGGTTTTGAAGACCGCGAAACAATTGCAAACGGTTTAAATGTTGCAGCAAAAAGCGGGTTTACACATATTGCGTATCAACCAAATACTTCGCCGGTTATAGACAATCAGTCAATAGTTAGTTTTGTAAAAACAAAAGCAGCAAATTTTGCGACAACTTTACACCCAATTGGTGCTTTTACCAAGAACCAAGAAGGTACAGATTTAGCTGAAATGTACGATATGCAGAATGCCGGAGCCATTGCTTTTGGCGACTATAAAAAAAGTACAGCTAACGCAAATTTGTTGAAAATTGGTTTACAATATACTCAAGATTTTAACGCTACTGTAATCGCTTTTTGTAACGATTCTTTAATTAAAGGTAAAGGCGTTGTGCACGAAGGTATTAAATCTACGCAGTTAGGTTTAAAGGGAATTCCGCCATTGGCAGAGGAAATTGTATTGGCTCGCAACCTATTTTTGTTAGAATATACGGGCGGTAAAATGCACGTGCCAACAATTTCTACAGCAAAATCGGTTGAAATGATTAAAGAAACCAAAACAAAAGGTTTGAATGTTACTTGTAGTGTTTCCGTTCATAATTTAGTTTTGACTGATGAAGTTTTAACTGATTTTGATACGCGTTTTAAAGTAAATCCGCCAATTCGAGATGAAGCTCATCAACAAGCTTTAATTAACGGAGTTTTAGACGGAACGATCGATGTGATTACAAGCGACCATTGTGCGATGGATATCGAACACAAAAAAATGGAGTTTGATATGGCGAAAGACGGAACTATTGGATTAGAATCGGCTTTTGGTGCGTTGTTAGAAATTCTTCCTTTCGATGTTGTTGTTGAAAAACTTCAAGCAGCAAAGTCAATTTTCTTGAATGATTCAAACGGAATTAAAGTTGGGTCAAAAGCAGATTTAACGTTGTTTGATCCTTCAAAAGAATGGACATTTACTAAAAATGATATCCTATCAAAATCTAAAAACTCAGCATTTTTAAATCATAAAATGAAAGGTTTTGTTTACGGAATTTACAATAACAACAAATTAGTTATTAAGTAATGGAAGCAAACAACATTTCAAAAGACGGTAAACTGGCTGCAATTATTGCTCATTTAACTTTTTTAGGACCTGTAATTGCATGGTTCATCAATCAAGAAGAAAAAGATAAATTTGGCAGTTTCTATATAAAACAATCAGTTGGAATTTTTCTGCTGTTTTTACTAATCAGTGCTATTTTACCAATTGTACCAGAAGTTATGTTTATGCCTACTTTAATTGGTTTTTACATTTTTATCTTTATTTTATGGATTTACAGTTTCTCGGGAGCAGTTTCTAACGAATATAAATTGATACCGGTAATTGGAGGTTTTATTCAAAAAATATTTTCATCTAAAAAATAACTATGCAAAAAGGAATATTAAATTATTTAATACAAGAACCAAAGGTTGTTAAAGAACAAAATCCATTGATTATCTTAATTCACGGTTACGGCAGCAACGAAGAAGATTTGTTTTCGTTTGCGCCAGAATTACCAGACAATTATTATGTGGTTTCGGTACAGGCTCCTTATCAAGTTCCACCTTACGGGTTTGCTTGGTATGCTATTTCTTTTGATGCCGATATGAATAAATTCAGTGATAACGACCAAGCAATGGAATCACGAGATTTATTGGTTAAATTTATTGATGAATTAGCAGCAAAATATCCTATTGATACAACAAATGTAAACTTGGTTGGCTTTAGTCAAGGTGCTATTTTAAGTTATGCAATTGCGGTTACGTATCCGGAAAAGATAAATAAAGTTGCTGCTTTAAGCGGATATTTTAATCCGGAAATAATGACTCCAAAAAACGATGTTTCTACTTATAATCACTTAAAGATTTTTGGATCGCATGGTACGGTAGATCAGGTAATTCCTGTGGAATGGGCAAGAAAATCATCGGCATTTTTAGAGCCTTTACAAATTTCTTTTGAATATAAAGAATATCTGGTTGGTCATGGGGTAGCACCACAAAACTTTTATGATTTAAAAGCGTTTTTAGAAAAATAAAAAAGTTTCCAAATTTGGAAACTTTTTTAATATAATACGGTATCTAATACAGTAAATTCGGTTGTTTTATCTGGACTGTAATTGTATTTAATCATTAACTCGCCAACAACTCCTTCGCCATAAAAATCTATTATTAACCACTTGTGATTTATAACCGACATTTTATTTACTTTGGTAGTATTTCCTGTAGAATCAACTGGTAATAACGGGTTTCCGCCTTCTTGCTGATTCAATTCGCTAAAATCTTGTACTACCTTTGCCATAACAGTTTCAACTTCTTGCGGAGCGAACTGTTTCTGGGCATTTTCGTTTTTATCAATAGAAAAATAAGCAGCTTCATCGTATAATTTCTTATACATTTCCAAAGAATCTTTTACCATTACCGTATTAAGAGCATCGGTTGTATCTTTCTCTTTAGTACACGAAAAAGTAAGAAATCCTACTACTAAAATACTTAATATGTTTCTTTTCATATTTTTAAGATTGATTGGTTACTATTCTTTTTTCTAATACTTTTAATGAATCTTGCGAACGTTTAAGCTTTTTTTCTAAACTTTCAATATGCTGGTCTTTTGCCTTTAATATTCTTCCATCGTTTACAATTAAAAAGATATTAATTATAAGAGAAAATATAAACAAATATAAATAAATACGTTTCATTAAATATCTAAAATTAGTTGATCGTAAGCTAAAAAAACATTCTCAGGTAAAATAGTTTCTATTTCATCATGAAAACCCAGTTGAAACCCAATATGCGTTAAATAGGCTTTTTTAGGTTTTATTTTACTGATATGTTCTAAAGCTTCGGTTAAATTATTATGTGTGGGATGTTCCTGTATGCGCAAGGCATTAATTACCAAAACATCTAAATTTTCTAATTGTTTGTAAGTGGCTTCATCAAGCGTTTTAACATCGGTTAAATAGGCAAAATTATCAAATCGATAGCCTAAAATAGGCAATGAACCATGATTTACCAACAAAGGCTTTATGATTTTATTGTTGACAGAAAAATCTTTGTAAGCTTCAATTTCATGAATTTCGATCGAGGGTGCTCCCGGATATCTGTTGGTTGTTTCAAAAATATAATCGAACCTACGTTTTAAACTTTCAACAACTCGACTTTGAGCATAAACCGGCATAGCTTTACTTTCCATAAAACAATAGGGACGAATATCGTCTAAACCCGCAGTGTGATCGGCATGTTCGTGTGTAAACAAAATAGCATCTAAAGCATCATTGTCAATTCGTAGCATTTGTTGTCTGAAATCGGGACCACAATCAATTAAAATTTTTGTGGTGTTCCAATCAATTAAAATCGATGACCGCAAACGTTTATCTTTTAGATTGGTACTTAAGCAAACAGGATGTTTAATTCCTATAACCGGAATGCCCTGCGATGTACCCGTACCTAAAAAATGTATTTTCACTTAAGATTCTTTTTTACAAAAATAGCACATTAAAAATGATTTTAGTAATTTTATAGTCAAACAATAATAGAAATATGAGCAATATTTTTGCAGACGATTTAGTATTACAAGGTGATCGAGTTACAGATCAAAAACAAGCCTTATCTGACAAAACTTTAAAGATTAATTTAAACAAAAATATATACGGATCTTTCTCTGAAATTGGTGCCGGGCAAGAAACGGCTCGTCATTTTTTCAGAGCTGGTGCGGCTTCAAGAACCATTGCAAAAGCAATGTCGGCATACGATAAGCAGTTTAGCGATGCCATTTATACGACTGAACCAGACGGACGCTATGTTACCGAAAACCGTTTGTACAAAATGTTAGATCACGAAGTGCAGTTGTTGGAAGAACGTTTGGACCATACCGAAAACCCGAACAGAATTTACTTTAGTTATGCCAATACGGTTGCAACGATAGATTTTGCTAAGAAATTTAAAGGTCACGGTTGGGTTGGTATCCGTTTTCAGAACGAACCTCAAGGGGAATTTAACGAGATTATTTTACATATTCAGTTCAAAGAAAACGATGTATTGTTGCAACAAAGAACGTTAGGAACCCTTGGGGTTAACTTAATTTATGGCGCTTTTTACCAATACCACGATCCTAAAAAACTAATTTACAATTTATACGATCATTTAGATAAAGACCAGTTAGAAATTGATACCATTAACTTTTCAGGTCCGGCGTTTAAAGATGTCGACAATCGTTTAATGAGTTTGTTTTTGGTTAAAAACGGCATGGCAGATGCGGTTATGTTTGGACCAAACGGACAAAATATTCTGCCTGCAAATACATTGTTTAGAAAAAACGTGTTGTTGTTACGCGGTAGTTTTCGTCCGGTAACTATTGTAAACATTAATATGTATCAAAAATCGCTGAGCCAGTTTTTAGGTAAAAATCAGTTATCAATTGATAAAACAGCAGTTATTTTTGAAATTACCTTGAACAACCTTTTAGCTTTAGGCGAAGTAGACGAGCAGGATTTTCTTGATCGTGCCGAATTACTTTGTGCTTTGGGGCATACGGTAATGATATCGAACTTTAAAGAATATTTTAAGGCAGTAGATTATATTTGGAATTATTCGCAAGAAAAAATTGCGTTGACTATTGGTATTCCGAGTTTAATTGAAATTTTTGATGCGAAGCATTATACAAATTTACCAGGCGGATTGTTTGAAGGTTTGGGCAGATTGTTTAAACACGGATTGGAAATTTACGCGTATCCGTTTTTAAATGAAAAAGAAGAAGTAATTACGGCAGAAAATATAGAATTACACGACGAAACCTTAAAACCGATCTATAATTACTTTAAAGAACAAGATCAGATTATTGACATTGAAAATTTTGAACAAAAAAATTTAAAAATATTCTCGCACAAAGTACTTAAAAAAATACAGGAAAACGATCATAGTTGGGAAAGCGATGTGCCAGAAACGGTTGCGACTTTGCTTAAAGAAAATCAATTATTCAGAAAAAAAGAGAGTTTGTAAAAACTCTCTTTTTGTTTATTTATTAATCTCTTTAAGCATTTGTTCTTCTTTAAATGTCAGTGGTACCACATTGAATTTTTCCCAATATTTTGTTTTGTAGTTTTTGCCTAATCGAGTTAGTTTGTTTTCAGTATAAAAATTTTCACTGGTTGGTTTTGCCGGATTTTCTTCAATCGAATCTATCAAAAGTTCCATAACGCCGCCTACTTTGGTAAGCTGGTTTGAAACTTGCGAAACACCAAAAATTCGGTACGATGTATATGCTAAAGTATAGTTATTGTTAAAAAGGTTGAAAATTGTGGTTCGATTATAAAAACTGCGTTTAAAGCGGTGATTGTTTTGTTGAGTAAATTCGTTATTGTTTATAAATTTTTCAGATAAATCTGCTTTAATTTCTCTAATCAAATAATCTTTTGCCCCATAAATCATTTTACCCGAAAGTGTCGCTTTTTTTGCATTGTCAATGGGGTTAAAATTTAAAACATATAATTCGGTTCCATCTGCAGCGGTTTTAGCGGTAATATATAAATCATATTCTTTGTCTGAAATAATATTTTTAATAAACTGATAATTAAATTCATACGATACATTATCTTTAAAATCACCCCAGTAATATCGGATATTAGAAAGGGAATCAAATTTTTTTGCTTCTTCGTTAGAAAATTTTACGCTTCGGCTTTCTTTTACAATCACATCATTTTTTTTGATCGATTGCAAGTAATAATCAATTTCAGCATCTTCGTATTGATACATAGTTCCGTTTATATAAAGCAACTCTCGGTAAAAAGTATTCAGTTTTAAATTTTTTGCGAATTTTTCCTGCGATGTTTTAATCGCTTTTTCAATTTCATCTTTTATTGATGTTTTTAAGATTACGATTTCCTCTAAAGATTCGGTAGAAGATTGCATTTGAATACTAAATGATTTAGTATTTTTAGTAGATAATTCCTGCGTAAAATAATCTAAATGTTTAATGATTAGTTTTGAATCTTGGGCAGGTAAATTAAATTGAAATCGACCTTCGCTGTTAGTAACCGTGCTTTTTCCAGATACATTTCCAATAATTAGTACATATTGAATTGGTTTGTTGGTTTCGGTATCTTTAATAATTCCCTGAACCAATTGTTGAGCCTGAACCGAGATGTTTAAAAAAAGTAGTAGTGTAAGTAAAATGTTTTTCATAAATAGATTTTAAGTGTTTGTTGCGAAAAGTACTGTTTTGTTACACAACTAACAAAAAAAGAGCCACATTTAGTGACTCTTTAACTTTTTATAAAATAATTTAGGGAACCTTTACAAAATCAAAAATGCCAAAATCCATAAATATGGATGTTTTAGTTGGGGGAGATTTAGAGTCTTTAAAGTTTGTAAAAGCGCTTGGGGAAGTTTGATCCGAAAAATCCATACGTAGTTTAACTACACCGTTTTGTGTATAAGTATGGATCATAAAACCTAAATTCTCAAAAGCATAATTATCATTGTTGGGTTCAGAGTACGACAAGTGCAAACGTTGTTCCGGATAGGAACACATATAACAGTTGCTAAAATTTTCTACTCTTGTCATAGAGAAAATGTCGTACTTAACAGCTTCGGAAAAACTTAGATTTAAATTTGGCAAACCATTGTATATTAACACTCCGTTTTTAACAACTTTTAAAGCCCCTATTAAATAATCTTGTTGATATGTTGTGTTTACATGAGGGTAGCTCTTAATAAATGCGTGTTTTTTAAACTGTAAGGTATAAATGGTATTACCATTTTGGTATTGCCAGGTACCTAAAAATTGGTTAAAATAACCGGTTACATCTTTATAATAATAACCGTTAGTACCTCTCTCTACATTATTGTTATAATCAAATATGTCGGTTACGGTAAACTGTTGTCCAAAGGTGTTTAAGCTAAGAAAGCTAAACAGTATTAATATATATTTTTTCATGATTTTATAAGTAGTTTAAAAAGCTCCTTTTTTCAGGAGCTTTATATTACGGAACCTTTACAAAATCAAAAATACCAAAATCCATAAATATGGATGTTTTTGTTGGGGGAGAGTCAGGGTCTTTAAAGTTTGTAAATTGGCTTGGAGAAGTTCTATCCGAAAAATCCACACGTAGTTTAACTACACCGTTTTGTGTATAAGTATGCATCATAAAACCTAAATCCTCAAAAGCATAATTGTCGTTGTTAGGTTCAGAGTACGACAAGTGTAAACGCTGGTTTGGGTACGTACACATATAACAATTGCTGAAATTTTCTGCTCTTGTCATCGAGAAAATTTTATACTTAACAGCATGGGTAAGGTTTAGGTTCAAAGTTGGTAAATCGTTGTATATTAGCACCCCGTTTTTAACAACCTTTAAAGCGCCTATTAAATAATCTCTTTGATATGTTTTATTTACATGGGGATAACTTTTAAGAAACGTTTGTTTTTTAAACTGTAAGGTATAAGTGGTAGTACCATTTTGGTATTGCCAGGTACCTACAAACTGGTTAAAATAGCCGCTTACATCTTTATAATAATAACCGTTTTCGCTAACACCAATATTACTTGGTACATTAAACATATCTACGGTTGTAAACTGTGCAAAACTGTTTAGGGTAAAAAAGCTAAACAGTATTAATATATATTTTTTCATATTTTTTTAATTTTAATATCCTTGATTTTCTGTTACATTTCCACTAGCATCTAACCCCAGCAGTTTCCAAGTGCCGTTAAACTGCCCGTTGTTGGCATCTAAACGGTAAAAGTTTAAAGGCACATTATTATCTTTTAAAACAGTTAACAATGCTTTTTCGTACATTTTGGCTTTTACCGGATCGGTTGCTGTTGAAGAGTTAATTTTTTGATATTCGATTAATAATTCATCTTTCACATTTTCCCAAATTTCATTACTATTTATATAGTAAGAAAACGGCGTGCCGTTGCTAACAGTTTGAAAGTTTATTTTGGTAGCATCATTAGGAAACATAACTGTATACAGGCTTTCGCTGGTCATTAAACCTACAAATAAGTCATATAATTCTTTTTTATTAGACATACTTTTTACGTTACCTATCCTGAATATTGCACGAAGATCACTATGAGAAAACATAGGGTCTGCTTTTGTTTCTTTATTAGATTCATTATATATTATCGTATGTTTATTGGTATGAGTATGTAAAAAACCTGTATTAATAGCAATTTTAACATAATCGTCAATATTTAATGCCCAAACTGAACCCGTTTTTAAAGGTAATGGTACTTGGTTTGCTAATGACACATATTTACCATTTTTCATTTGTTTAGTAAACATATAACCATGTTCTTGCGTGTCGCTGGCTTTACTATATAAATCTTGTAAAGTTGGTAAATTGTTTTCTACAATACCTTTTAGTACGTTTAAATTTTTGTTAGTATTTCCGGTGTTAAAACCAATATCAACTTTAACAAGATCATATAAATTTCGGTGATTTTTAATAGGGTTACTCCAAATAGGGTTTGAAGGTGTTGAACCACCACCACCACCACCGGGATTCCAACCGCCACCAGGGTTTCCTACAGAGCCGCCTCCGCTACCGGGATTGCCACCGCCTCCTGACCCAGGGTTACCACCGGTTCCACCGCCACCCGAGCCACCACAACCAGAAAAATCATAAGTTACAGAGCCTCCTATAGGCATTGTTTCTGGGTTGTCATTTGTACATATTCTACCGTTTCTTACTTCGCCTTTATATTGTGTACATACTTTACAAGGCTGTGGCGGAATTATAGTTGCGATAACACAGTCAGAAAATACTAAGGTTACAGCAGGTGAAGAACTGGTTGTTTGCACTGATGACGCACTTTTTAAACCGTGTGATATACTGTAACTAATATTTTCGTAAATATTTTCGATATCATTCAACGGAATAAAACCCAAAACATCTTTTGTTAATTCCGGATGCATAATAAACTGCTGAAACGGAATCTGGCTAAAATCGTACTTAAATAAAATTACATGATAGTTTTCATAGTCTTTAGAAAAATACATTAAGTTGTATACTTGCTGTGGTTCATTGGTTTCTTGCTGTTCACCAATTTCTACATAATACGTAATGGTGTGCATTTCGCTTGATTCAAAAACCTGTACATGGTCTAAATCAATATACACGCCATTTTGTCCTTCGTCTGCAGAATTAGTTTTTATTAAACCGCCTTCTGTTTTAAATTCTTTCTGCAAAATATTATTCAGGTTTTTGTTGCCTGCATATTTTGCTTCTAACTGTTCTTGTGTTAACACAAATGTTTTTCCTTTTAGCGCATCTTCACTATGGCTTTGGTTTGGATCATTTTCCAAAACGTCATCGTGCCTACAGCCCATAAACAACAACGAGCAACTCATTAAGAGTGCTAATACTTTTTTCATAAATTAACTGTTTAAAAATTATTCATATGCTAATATAAATAATTCTATTAACAAAATTTAGCATGATTTATTTTTTATATACAAAAAAAGAGCCACATTTAGTGACTCTTTAACTTTTTATAAAATAATTTGTTAAAAAACAAACATTGCACGTTCGCTCATCATTTCGTTAACTTCATCGGCAATCTGCTCAATAACTTCTTCATTTGTATGATTCATTATAACGCGATCAATTAAATCAACAATGGTTTCCATATCGTCTTCAACCAAACCACGCGTTGTAATTGCTGCAGTTCCCACACGAATTCCCGATGTTACAAACGGAGATTTATCATCAAACGGAACCATATTTTTATTAACGGTAATTTCAGCTTTAACCAAAGCATTTTCTGCTTCTTTACCCGAAATATTTTTATTGCGTAAATCGATCAGCATCATGTGGTTATCAGTTCCACCAGAAATAATGTTGTAACCGCGTTTTACAAATGCGCTTGCCATTGCTTGTGCATTTTTTTGAACTTGTAACGCATAATGCATAAATTCGTCTTGTAAAGCTTCACCAAAAGCAACCGCTTTAGCTGCAATAATATGCATTAACGGACCACCTTGATTTCCTGGGAAAACAGCAGAATCTAACAAAGCAGACATCATGCGTGTTTCGCCTTTAGGAGTTTTTAAACCAAACGGATTTTCAAAATCTTTACCCATCATAATCATTCCGCCACGAGGACCACGCAAAGTTTTGTGTGTTGTTGTTGTAACGATATGACAGTGTGGAAGCGGATCAGACAACAATCCTTTAGCAATTAAACCCGCCGGATGAGAAATATCTGCCATTAACAAAGCACCAACAGCATCTGCAATTTCGCGGAAACGTTTAAAATCCATATCACGAGAGTAAGCCGATGCACCAGCAATAATCAATTGTGGTTTTTCACGCTGTGCAACTTCCATAATTTTATCGTAATTAATCAATCCGGTAGCTTCATCAACACCATAAAAAACAGGGTTGTACAATTTACCCGAAAAGTTAACCGGAGAACCGTGCGTTAAATGTCCGCCGTGCGATAAATCGAAACCTAAAATTTTGTCGCCCGGTTTTAAAACCGCTGCATAAACCGCCGTATTTGCTTGCGAACCTGAATGTGGCTGTACGTTTACGTATTCTGCATTAAACAAAGTTTTGGCTCTGTCTATAGCAATTTGTTCCACAATATCAACAACTTCACAACCACCGTAATATCTTTTACCTGGGTAACCTTCTGCATATTTATTTGTTAAAACCGATCCTGCAGCTTCCATAACCTGGTCGCTTACAAAATTCTCCGAAGCAATTAATTCCAAACCATTAACTTGTCTGTCTTGCTCGTCTAATATTAAATCAAAGATTTGTTCGTCGCGTTGCATTTTTATTAATTCTTTAAATTGAACTCAAATTTATAAAAAATCATTGTTATATTCGCATAAGTAATCTAATTAGAACAAAAAATAATTAAAACTATGAATATACCTGCTAACAATCCTAGCTTAAAATCGTGGTTAGAAGTTGCTCCAGGCAGCGATTTTCCTATACAGAACATACCTTTTGGCGTTTTTTCGGTAGAAGAAGACGATTTAGTGATTGGAACCAGAATTGGCGATTTTGCCATTAGTTTAACAGCTTTAAACAATTTAGGCTTTTTTAAGGATATCGATTTTGATGATAATGTGTTGTACGATGAAACCTTGAATGCTTTTATTAGTGAAGGAAAAGAAGTTTGGAGAGCCGTTCGTAACAGAATTTCTGAAATTTTTGAAGCAAATAATCCAAAGTTACGTGACGATGCCAAAGCACGCGAACTAACAATTTTTAATGTAAACGAAGTAAATGTAGAATTGCCTGTTTTCATTGGCGATTATACCGATTTTTACTCAAGCCGTGAGCACGCAACCAATGTAGGTATGATGTTCCGAGATCCTGCAAATGCCTTATTGCCAAACTGGCTGCATTTACCGGTAGGTTATCACGGTAGAAGTTCAACTATTGTTCCGTCTGGCGTTCCGGTTAACCGTCCGTTAGGTCAAGCGTTACCAAAAGGCGAAACACAACCTGTTTTTGGACCATCAAACCGTGTTGATTTTGAATTAGAAACGGCGTTTATCACTGCTGATGCTAATATTATGGGCGACAGAGTTTCGGTTGACGATGCAGAAAACCACATGTTTGGAATGGTGTTGTTGAACGATTGGTCTGCACGTGATATTCAGGCTTGGGAATATGTGCCACTTGGACCATTTTTAGCGAAAAACTTTGGTTCTTCAATTTCGTGCTGGGTAGTTACAATGGATGCTTTAGAACCTTTCCGTTGTGCTAGTCCATCGCAAGAAGATCCTAAACCCTTACCTTATTTACAACAAAAAGGTGATCATTCTTTTGATATTAATCTGGAAGTAATTATTCAACCAGAAGATAAAGAAGCAAAAACAGTTTGTAAATCGAACTTTAAATATATGTACTGGACCATGGCACAGCAATTAGCACATCACACAGTAAATGGTTGTTTGGTTAGTTCAGGAGATTTAATGGGATCAGGAACCATTTCAGGACCTACAAAAGACAGTTTCGGTTCTATGTTAGAATTAACTTGGGGCGGACAAAACCCAATTGAAATGCCAGATGGATCTACCCGAGCATTCATTGAGGATTACGATACTGTAATTATGAAAGGTTACTGTGAAAAAAACGGAGTTCGTATTGGTTTTGGTGATGTTTCATCGCAATTGTTACCAGCAGTTCCGTTAGAGAATTAAAATATATATACTTAGTATCTTAATAGTCCATTCGAAAGAGTGGGCTTTTTTTATTATATTTAACAATAAAATACATACTTATGAAAAATTTAGTACTCTTATTATTTATTTTTAGCATTATAGCATGCTCTGATGATAACTTTATACGAAGTGATTTTGAAAGACCACGTGCCAATCAAGTGGTTGAAACTGCACCAATTGGTAAGAAAATCAAGAAAATGAATGATAGATTTGGTGAACATCAATACTATTACAATTCTTCAGGATTTATAGACTCGATATATAGTAGATATAGAGGACAAAATAGTTCTGGTTTTGATAGCTTTTCAATACATAAGTTTAATTATAATAAAAGCAATAAACTTATTTTTATAGCGAATTTAAATGCTGAAGGGAGTATTGAAAATCCAATTAACAAAAATGAGAGTGAAAATCATTTCACTTATAATAAACTAAATCAGATAATTGAAGAACGTTATTATATTAAAAGTAATGGTTCAACACAAACCATTAAATACGAATATAATAATGATGGTAGTTTAAAAAGCAATAACAAATATTATTTAAATGGTAATTTAATTGTTGAAAAAAGTAACAATGAAGTTTATACTTATAGCCATAATGATAAAACGAACCCATTCTACAATATATATACAAAAGCTTATAAAGTAATAAGAAGTATAGATAAAAATGATAGAATCTTAATAGAAATAACTGCTAACGGAACCTTTTTTGCTGAATACTTTATTACATACGATAACGATAATTACAAAATTAACGAGCATTTGAAATATCCAGTTGTAGATTTCTACAATACTTATGAATATTATTAAAATCATTTTATTTTAGTGTTTTAAATTTCCAATTATTTTGCATAAAAATCTATAAAACATAACCAAAAAACTAAACACCAAAAAGCGTATATTTGCAGCTTGTAAACAACAAGTATGAAATTCGATTTACTGCACACCGATATAAACTCAAAAGCTAGGGCAGGCGTTATTACAACTGACCACGGCGTTATTGAAACCCCAATATTTATGCCCGTTGGAACGGCAGCTACCGTAAAAGGAGTGCACCAGCGTGAACTAAAAGAAGATATTAATCCGGATATTATTTTAGGAAACACGTACCATTTGTATTTGCGTCCGAAAACCGAAATTTTAGAAAAAGCCGGTGGATTGCACAAATTCATGAACTGGGACAGAAATATTTTGACTGATTCTGGTGGTTTTCAGGTTTATTCATTATCGGGTAGAAGAAAAATTAAAGAAGAAGGCGTTAAGTTTAAATCGCATATTGATGGATCTTACCACTTTTTCTCTCCGGAAAATGTAATGGAAATTCAACGTACCATTGGTGCCGATATTATTATGGCGTTTGATGAATGTACACCTTACCCTTGCGATTACCGTTATGCACAACGTAGTATGCACATGACACACCGTTGGTTAGATCGCTGCATTAATCATTTGGAAAAAGTTCCAACAAAATACGGCTACGACCAAGCATTTTTCCCAATTGTTCAAGGATCAACTTTTAAAGATTTACGCGCACAATCGGCAGAATATATTGCAAATGCTGGTGCGGTTGGTAATGCTATTGGCGGATTATCTGTTGGTGAACCTGCTGAAGAAATGTACGAAATGTGCGAAGTGGTAACCAATATCCTTCCAAAAGACAAACCGCGTTATTTAATGGGTGTTGGTACACCTATAAACATTTTAGAAAACATTGCGTTGGGAATTGATATGTTCGACTGCGTAATGCCTACACGTAATGCACGCAACGGAATGTTGTTTACCAGTGAAGGATTCATCAATATAAAAAATAAAAAATGGGCTGATGATTACAGTCCGATTGATCCAATGGGAAACACTTGGGTTGATACCGATTATTCTAAAGCGTATTTACGTCATTTATTTGTGTCTGATGAATATTTAGGCAAACAAATTGCAACCATTCACAATCTTGGCTTTTACATGTGGTTGGTACGTGAAGCCCGCAGACAAATTATTGCTGGAACATTTTATGCTTGGAAAGAAAAAATGGTAAAACAAATGGCAACGCGTTTATAATTTCGGTAGAATGAAAATTATTGACTGGTACATATTAAAAAGATATCTGGGCACATTCTTCGTAATGATTATGCTTTTTATTCCTATTGGAATTACGGTTGATATTGCCGAAAAAATCAATAAAATATTAGAAAACGATATCGCTTTAATTGATGTGTTAACGTACTACGGCAATTTTACCATCTATTTTGCCAACATGCTTTTCCCGATATTTTTGTTTATTTCCATTATCTGGTTTACATCAAAATTGGCATCGAATACAGAGATTGTTGCTATTTTAAGTTCAGGTATTTCGTATATGCGTTTTCTGCGTCCGTATATTATTGGGGCAACTTTTATATCGATTTTCGCTTTATTGATGGGCTTTTTTATTGTTCCAAAAGCAAGTTTGGGGTATAACGATTTTAGATACAAATATTTAAAGCGGAAGGAAGTTCGTGAAACGCAAAACGTATTTAAACAGCTCAATAAAAACGAATTTATCTTTGTTAGTAATTTTAGTTACAGCACTAAAACAGGTTATAATTTTACATTAGAAAAGTTTAAAGGATTGAATTTGGTTTCAAAAATTGAAGCCGGACGAATTGTTTATAACGACAGTACAAAAGATTATACTTTATATAATTATCAAAAAAGAACGGTGGGAGTTCAAGATGATCAGATCGAAAAAGAATCTGAAAAACGCATGAAGTTTAGTTTTGAAGTGGACGATTTAACGCCGGCAATTTATGCTGCAGAAACCATGACACTTTCTGAATTAAATCAATTCATAGAAAAAGAAAAAATGCGCGGATCATCAAACATCAACGCGTATATGGTGGTAAAATACAAAAAGTACAGCGTTCCGGTTTCTGCCTTTATTTTAACAATTATTGCGGTGGCGGTTTCGTCAATGAAACGTCGCGGTGGAATGGGTGTAAACCTTGCTATGGGCATTGGCTTGGCGTTCACTTATATATTCTTCGATAAAATTTTCGGTACGTTGGCAGAAGCATCAAGTATCAATCCATTATTTGCAGTGTGGTTTCCAAACGTACTATTCGGAATCCTGGCTGTTTATCTTTTAAATAATGCCAAACGTTAACTTAAAAAATCAGTTACATCTTCATTTAATCGTTTTCATTTGGGGATTTACCGCCATATTGGGGCATTTAATTACTTTAGAAGCCTTGCCGTTGGTTTTTACCAGAATAGCAATAGGAATCAGCGTAATTTTGTTTTATCTGCTGATTAAAAAGAAGAACTTGGCAATTGCACCAAAAGATATTTTCCGATTTTTTATCTTCGGATTTGTCATAGCCTTGCATTGGTTAACGTTTTTCTACGCCATTAAAATTTCGAACATATCCATAACATTAGCTTGTCTTTCAACCGGAGCCTTTTTTACATCGATATTAGAACCCATATTTTACAAACGAAAGTTTATTTTATATGAAGTATTTTTAGGATGTTTGGTTGTTGTTGGATTATTATTGATTTTTCAGTTTGAAACTCAATACAAAATGGGAATTTTGGTGGCACTGACATCCGCATTTTTATCAGCTTCGTTTTCGATCATCAACGGAAAATTGGCAAATACGCACGACAGCGTTGTGATAAGTTTTTACGAATTGGTAGGCGGTTTGTTTATTTTGGCATGTTTCCTCTTTTTTCAAGGAGGATTTACCCCAAAAAACTTTAACTTTCAACCAAATGACTATATCTGGTTAGGTATATTAGGATCAATCTGTACGGCTTATCCGTTTATTGCAACCATAGACATAATGAAGTATTTATCGCCTTATACCATAATGCTAACCATAAATTTAGAACCTATTTACGGCATTCTATTGGCGGTTTTTCTATTTAAAGATCAAGAAAAAATGACACCTGCTTTTTACTTTGGCGCATTAATCATTCTGCTTACGGTGCTGTTAAATGCCTATTTTAAAAATCGTAAAAAAGCATCGGTATAATTATAAAAACGCTATATTTGTAGCTGCAAAACACATAAAATAGTAAAGGGTTTATGGAGTATTTAGATTTCGAATTACCTATTAAAGAGTTAAACGAACAATTAGATAAATGCCAGATTATTGGAGAAGAATCTGATGTGGATGTTACAGAAACTTGTAAAAATATCGAAAAGAAATTAGAAGAAACCAAAAAAGAAATATACGGTAACTTAAATGCTTGGCAGCGTGTACAATTATCGCGTCATCCAAACCGTCCTTATACATTAGACTATATCAATGCCATTTGTGGTGATTCGTTTTTAGAACTTTTTGGCGACAGAGGTGTTAAAGACGATAAAGCAATGATTGGAGGTTTGGGTAAAATTGGCGATCAGTCGTTCATGTTCATTGGTCAGCAAAAAGGAACCAACACAAAAACACGTCAATACCGTAATTTTGGTATGGCAAACCCAGAAGGTTACCGTAAAGCATTGCGTTTAATGCGTATGGCAGAAAAATTTAACGTGCCTGTTGTAACTTTTGTTGATACTCCGGGAGCTTATCCTGGTTTAGAAGCTGAAGAACGCGGACAAGGTGAAGCTATTGCACGCAATATTTTTGAAATGTTCCGTATTAAAGTGCCAATTATTGTTATTATTGTTGGTGAAGGTGCTTCGGGTGGAGCTTTAGGAATAGGTGTAGGTGACAAAGTTTTTATGTTAGAAAACACATGGTATTCGGTAATTTCGCCTGAATCTTGTTCATCGATCTTATTTCGCAGTTGGGAATATAAAGAGATTGCTGCAGATGCTTTAAAACTAACATCGGTTGACATGAAGAAAAATCATTTAATTGATGATGTAATTCCTGAACCTCTTGGTGGTGCACATTACGATCGTGCAGTTACTTTTGAAACAGTTAAGAAAACCATAGTTAAAACATACAACGAATTATCTAAAAAGAAAATAGATACTTTAATAGATGAGCGTATGGATAAATATTCTAAAATGGGTGAATTTTCAGAATAATTCAGAACTATAAAATAGTAAAAAGCTGGACTTCTTGTTCAGCTTTTTGTTTTATTTAAATTAATTTATCAACACCAAAATATTTTCAATTTTACCAAATAGTTAATAAGTTTAGTTGGTAAAATAGTTTTAAAAAAACTAAATTCGCTTTATGGAACAAGAGAAAGTATTAAGTACGAATTTTAAAACCAATCAGAATATAATTTCCTTAGAAAAAGGAAAAATTCCGCCGCAAGCAGTTGATTTAGAAGAAGCTGTGTTGGGTGCAATGATGATTGACAAAAAAGGAGTTGACGAAGCTATTGATATTTTAAAACCCGATGCATTTTACAAAGACGCACATAAACATATTTATGATGCTATTGAAATGCTTTTTAAAGCCAGCCAGCCAATTGATATTTTAACGGTTTCTACCCAGTTACGAAAAAATGGTAAATTAGAATTAGTAGGTGGTGATTTCTACCTGATTAATCTTACACAAAAGATTGCGTCATCGGCGCATATCGAGTTCCATTCACGTATTATTTTACAGAAATTTATTCAACGAAGTCTGATTAAAATTTCGGCAGAAATTATTGAAGATGCCTACGATGAATCTTCAGATATTTTTGAATTGTTAGATCAAGCCGAATCAAAACTGTACGATGTTACTCAAGGAAATATTAAGAAGAGTACCGAAACAGCTCAATCTTTAGTTGCACAGGCAAAAAAACGTATCGAAGAAATTGGTAAACGCGAAGGTTTATCGGGCTTGCCAACAGGTTTTCATAAATTAGACGGATTAACATCTGGTTGGCAACCATCAGATTTAATTATCATTGCTGCACGTCCCGGTATGGGTAAAACGGCGTTTGTACTTTCTATGGCTCGAAATATTGCCATTGACGCCAACAAAGGTGTGGCTTTCTTTTCGTTAGAGATGTCGAGTGTACAGTTAATTACCCGCTTAATTTCATCGGAAACCGGTTTGTCTTCCGAAAAATTAAGAACCGGAAAATTAGAACAACACGAATGGGAACAACTAAACGTGAAGGTAAAAGATTTAGAAAAAGCACCTTTATTTATTGACGATACACCTTCGCTATCGATATTCGATTTACGTGCAAAAGCGCGTCGTTTAAAATCGCAATATGATATTCAATTGATTATTATCGATTATTTACAGTTAATGACAGCAGGCGGAAACGGTAAAGGAGGTGGAAACCGTGAACAGGAAATTTCTACCATTTCGCGTAACTTAAAGGGTTTGGCAAAAGAGTTAGATATTCCGGTTATTGCACTTTCGCAGTTATCGCGTGCGGTTGAGACTCGTGGATCTTCAAAGCGTCCGTTACTTTCAGATTTACGTGAATCAGGAGCAATTGAGCAGGATGCCGATATTGTATCGTTTATTTACCGACCAGAATATTATAAAATTGATGTTTGGGACGATGATGAACAAAGTCCAACTGAAGGTCAGGCTGAATTTATAGTGGCAAAGCACCGTAATGGTGGTTTAGATAACATACGATTGAAATTCCTTGGTAAGTTTGGTAAGTTTGATAATTTAGATAATGCTTTTATGCCTTTTGATGAATTTCCATCGAGCATGAATGATCGAAATTTAACAAATGATCTACCGCCAAGCGATCAGATTTTTGGAAGCAGCTTTAGTGATGACAGCGATGTTCCGTTTTAAAATATAAAGTCCGAAGAATTTCTTCGGACTTTTTTATGAATCATTTTCTGTGTTGTAAACTCTATTATTCTTTGCAACTCTATATTGAATCAGTCTTCTTAAATTTCTTGGTCCCAAAACTTCAACGCATTCGCCAAAACCTAAAATTTCACGTTCCAATTCAAAATTTGGGATCACATCAATACGCACAATCATTCCAGTTTCATCTTCCTGAAGAATTTGTTGCGAATGATGCAGCGGTTTTGTTTTTACATACGGTGCATTTTTAGGATTAAACTTTAAAATGACCTTTTGCGGTCGGTCTTTTACACTTCGTGTTACACCAATACATTCACTAAAATAGGTTTCAAAATCAATTCCTTCGTAGGGTTTAAAAAGGTTGGTGTCTAATTCGTAAAAAGCTTCTATTCGATCTAAAGCCAAAGTAACCAAAAGCTTTCCTTTATTGTTTCGAGTGATTAAAAACCAGCGGTTTCGGTATTCTTTCAACAAATACGGATGATAAATTTCTTTTATTGCCTGTTTAGATTTGAACGATTTATATTCAATCAGCAACGGTTTTTTCTGTAAAATTGCCTGATACAACCTGCTTAAATGATCAATTCCTTTTAACTGTTTATTGTCTTCAAACTGAATGTAATTCGGAGTTTTCTTTGCAGATTTGTAAATGTTATTCTCCAATTTGGCAATCAATTCGCTCATTTCATCAAAATACTGAAAACCATTAAACTGTTTTAAAAGCGAAACAATTTCCTTCATTTTATCAACATCTTCTTCTTTAATCGGCGATTTCGTAATAGAATATTCCGGATCATCATAACTGTAAAATTTACGGTCGGTTACCACAATTGGCGCATTATATCCCAACTTGTCACTACGCATAAACTGAATATCAGCCTGAATAGTTCGCTTGCTAACACCGGTTGTAATACCTTCAAATTCATACAAAGCATCCGAAACTTTTTCAATCAAATCGTCCAACGTCCATTTTCTGTAACGATTTTGTAAACATTTATCAATGGTTTTATATCTAATTAAAGCCGATTTGTTGGTTGCCATAGTTATTTGGTGTTGAAAATCAATCAAAAATACAATTTAATGCGCAATGTATTTACGTAGTTTAAGATATAATTTTCTGTTTTAAAAAATATTTTATTTTAAATAATTGAATTTTAGTTAATTATGAGATTATTTCATTTTTTTTATAGTTGCGCATTTATACTGCGTAGTAACACAGTCATCTTTGTAATGTTAAAAACAAAGTATTTCTATTCTGATGTTTCAAAAGGCATCGTAGTGCGGGAAACCGTATGCTGAATCTTAAATTTTTAACGGTTCCTATGTCGTGGGTTCGAATCCCACCTTTCAGTAATGAAAGTAGTTCAGTTGGATAGAACAAGGATTAAAATTGGGTTCGAATCCCAAACTTGACTTTACTCAAGTTGCGCCCGGTTGCAATGAGGTGAATTCCTCACTTAGGAAGTTGATTACTTTTAAAACAAATCACACCAAAGTTCTTTTCAAGTTTTTCAGTTGCATTTATTTCGATAAATCAGCACTTTATTTAAAGCCTGAATATTGAAAATTACTGTTTGGAAATGTATCTAACAATTAAAATGTAAGTTGTTGATTTTGTTTAAATGATACAGAGTAGAAAACTGCTTTTTTCTTTATTCCGCATTTAAAGAAGGAAGAATTTGAAAAGAACTTAATTAACAAAACTAAAAATTTAAAAATATGAAAAAAGTTACATTACAAGAAAATGAAGCAGCATTGGTTTATAAAAACAATCAGTTAATCAATGTAATTTTTAAAGGTACTTATTGGTTTTTCTTAGGTGAAAAAGTAGAGAGATTTAACACTAGCGAAGAATTTCCTAATTTGTATGAAGGAGTTTTTAATAATGATCTTTTAAAAGATTATTTGGAAATAATTAATGTAGCGGATGATGAATTGGTTTTAAAATATCAGAATAATAATTTTCAATCAGTTATGAATCCTGGAGTATATGCTTTCTGGAAAGGAAAAAATCCATACAAATTTCAAAAAGTTTCTATAGCAGATTATACAATTGCAGATGTATCAAAAGTGATTTTAGAAAAACCACAATTAAACTTATATGTTAGAAATTATCGAATTGAGTCTTATGAACAAGGGTTATTGTTTGTTGATGGAAAATTTATAGAATTATTATCAGCAGGAAATTATTTCTGGTGGAAAAATTCGCAAACTATTACAGTAGCAAAAGGTGATACGCGTCAGCAGAACATGGAAGTGAACGGCCAGGAAATTCTTACTAAAGACAAAGTGCAATTACGTATGAATTTTTCTGTTCAATACCAAATTGTTGATTTTATTAAAGCATTTGCAGAAAATAGAGAGTTTGAAAATCAGTTGTATATAATCATTCAAATGGCTTTAAGAACCTTGGTTGGAACTATGACTTTTGATGAATTAATGGATCAGAAAAATAAAATAGCAGAAACACTTTTGGTCGAAATCACTCAGAAAGCAGAAAGGTTAGGCGTTAAAGTAATTGATGCCGGTTTAAAAGATATTATTTTGCCTGGAGAAATACGTGATATTATGAATCAGGTTTTAGTTGCCGAGAAAAAAGCACAGGCAAACAGTATCATGCGTAGAGAAGAAACTGCCTCGACAAGAAGTTTGTTAAACACTGCTAAATTAATGGAAGAAAACCAAATGTTGTACAAATTGAAAGAAATGGAGTATATCGAAAAAATATCAGAAAAAATAAATACCATTTCAGTTTCCGGCAGTGGCAACATAGTTTCAGAATTGAAACAGATTTTTACAAAATAAAATACAATTAATCATGAAAAAAGTAATAGTTGAAAAACTTAATGAAATAGAAAAAGAGAAAGGAATAAAAATACTTTTTGCCATAGAATCGGGTAGTAGAGGTTGGGGATTTTCATCAAGAGATAGTGATTTTGATGTTCGATTTATTTATGTAAAACCTAAAAAACATTATTTACATATAAATGAGCAGCCAGATTTCTTCGACTTTCCAATCAATAATGAACTTGATATCAATGGTTGGGATTTAAAGAAGTTTCTCAAACTATTGTATGCTTCAAATGCAACGCCGTTTGAATGGATGCAATCGCCAATTATCTATCAAAAAGAAGAAAATTCCTTTAATTTAATCAAAGAATTACTTCTAAATTATTTTTGTCAGCAAACTTTAGTACACCACTATTTAGGTTTGGTTCATAAAAAAATGGAAGTGCTTAACGAAGAAAATATTCGGTTGAAAGATTTCTTTTATATATACAGATCGCTATTAGCCGCAAGATTTGCGATTGAAAGTAATCAGTTTCCACCTATGGAATTTTCAAAACTAATGAGTTTGATAGATGATGAATCACTGATAGAAGAAACAAATCGATTGCTGGCTGTAAAGGTAAATGCAAGTGAAAAGGATATCGATAAAATCAATTTAAAATTGATTGATTACTTGAAAGTTAGTTATAAAGAACTTTCAGATTCTAAAAAAATAAAACGTAAAGGAACATTTGATATAGAACATTTAAATGAAACCTTTTATAAAATAATAACAGATGCTGACGATAGATTTTTTAAAGAAAAATAACCTGATCCTGTTCGAATGTATTTCAGGAAGTAAGGCTTATGGTTTAAATACAGAAAAATCGGATACTGATATTCGAGGTGTTTTCTACATGCCTAAAAGTGATTTTTACGGACTTAATTATATCTCACAAGTAAGTAACGAAACCAACGATATTGTTTATTACGAATTAGGGAGATTTATTGAGCTTCTTTCTAAAAATAATCCAAACATTTTAGAAATGTTAGCAACACCAGAAAATTGTATCTTACATAAAAGTGATTTAATGAATGATATAAAAGTTAGCGATTTTCTTTCACTTTTAACTAAAGATACTTTCGTGGGTTACGCTTTGTCACAGGTAAAAAAGGCAAAGGGTTTAAACAAGAAAATGTTTCATCCAATAGATAAGGAACGAAAATCAGTTTTAGATTTTTGTTATGTTGTAGAAAACGGTAAAACAATTGAATTACATGCTTGGTTAACGGCTAATAAACTAAATCAAGAAAATTGTGGTTTAAGTAAGCTCAATCATTTAAAAGATACTTATAACCTTTTCTACGATTCAAAAAATGATCTTTTTAATGGAATATGTAGTGGAGAAAATTCAAATGAAGTTACATTAAGCAGCATTCCAAAAAACACAACTTCATCAGTATTATTATATTTTAATAAAGATGCATATTCTACATACTGTAAAAAATATAGCGAATACTGGGAATGGGTTTCAAAGCGAAATATTGATCGATTTCAAGCGAACAAAATGCACGGAAAAGGTTATGATGCTAAAAACATGATGCATACCATACGTTTGTTACAAGTGGCTTTAAAAATTTTTAAGGAAGGTAAATTAATAATAGAAGTTGAGAACAGAGATGAATTATTAGAAATTAAATCTGGAAAATACAGCTATGAAGAAGTTGTGAGAATGGCTGATGATTTAATAGTTGATATAGAACATTATTATGAAAAATCGACATTAATGACAGCTCCTGATTTAAATAAAATTGAAAATTTATTGATTGAACTTCGTTTAAAATTATACAATTAATCATGAAAAAAATAACAGGAAAAGACTTATTGCGTATAGGTTTTGAAGAAAATATCATTTTAGGAAAAACATTAGATTTTTGTAAAAACTACAAAGGATCTTTAAATAAAGGCGAGATGTTGAACATTTTAAAAAACGTTATTGAAAAGCCTATAGATACATTTGAAACATCAGCTTTTTATCCTTTGGCACGACAAATTATCGCGTTGCAAAAAGAAATGGATAACGATACCATTCCGTTAGCAATTGAACCAAAACCTTACGCTGTTTTTGGTAGCGATCATATTGAAGAAGGAGCAAGAAAGCAAATGGAAACAGCTATGAAACTGCCTGTTTCTGTCGCAGGTGCTTTAATGCCCGATGCACATCAGGGTTACGGCTTACCGATTGGCGGTGTGTTGGCAACCAGAAACGCCATTATTCCGTATGGTGTGGGTGTTGATATTGGTTGTAGAATGGCACTTTCTATTTATGATATGGAAGAATCTTTTTTCGAAGAAAATCAATCAAAGTTTAAACGGGAGTTGATTGCACAATCAAATTTTGGGGCAGGAAATGGATTTCGAGGTCAGTACAGATTTGATCACGGAGTTTTGGAAAATCAATTGTTTAATGAAAATCCGCTTTTAAAGAATTTAAAGGATAAAGCCTGGGCGCAATTAGGAAGTTCGGGTGGTGGTAATCATTTTGTAGAATTCGGTATCATTGAATTTAAAGAACGCGATGAACAACTCAATATCGAAAAAGGTAAGTATGTGGCTTTGTTAACGCATTCAGGTTCTCGTGGTTTTGGCGCTACCATTGCCGGACATTACACGCAGTTAGCTAAAAAGGTTTGTAAGTTGCCGCAAGAAGCTAAAAATCTGGCTTATTTTGATTTGAATTCAACCGAAGGTCAGGAATATTGGCTGGCAATGAATTTGGCGGGAGATTACGCATCGGCTTGTCATGAAGTGATCCATCAAAAAATGCAAAAAGCGTTAGGTGTAGAGGTTATAGCAAAGGTTGAAAACCATCATAATTTTGCTTGGAAAGAACAGTGGAATGGGGAAGAGGTTATTGTTCACCGAAAAGGCGCAACACCAGCAAGTAAAGATGTTATGGGAATTATTCCGGGATCTATGACTGCACCGGGATTTTTAGTCCGTGGAAAAGGCGAACCTGAAGCTATTCAGTCGGCATCGCATGGAGCCGGTCGACAAATGAGTAGAACGCAGGCGAAAAAAGAAATTTCAAAAACCGATTTTAAAGCTATTTTAAAAGATCATAATGTAACCTTGATTGGTGCCGGATTGGATGAAGCACCTATGGCTTATAAAGATATTCATCAGGTTATGGAAGCTCAAAAAAATCTGATTGATGTTGTGGCTACGTTTACGCCCAAAATGGTTCGTATGGCAGATGACGGAAGTAGAGAGGATTAATAAGACAGCCGAAAATTAATTCGGCTGTCTTTCATTTATAATTCCGTATTTAATACCAGCTTTCAGAAATTGTTCTTTCAATATGTACAACTTTTTAGAACATTCATTGTTTAATGAAATATTTTTATTGCTTGCTGAATATGCATTGCATTGAAAACAAATTTCGATGAAAGCAAATAATTGATTGTTTTCGTCAAAAAATAGAATGGCATTCGGAAAATCATAAGTATAATTTTAAAAAAAGTAAACATACAAAAAAACTGCCTAAAAAGTATTAGCTTTTGTCATTCCCGGACTTGATCCGGAATCTCATTATTTTGATTTACAAAATTTATGAGAAGCTGAGACAAGTTCAGCTTGACATTTGAATACTCTTTAGACAGTTTTATATACTGTAATTTCTACAAGTGAATCACTTCATCGTAAGCAGCAGCAACAGCTTCCATAACTGCTTCACTCATAGTAGGGTGAGGGTGAACTGCTTTTAAAATTTCGTGACCTGTAGTTTCTAATTTACGGGCAACAACTGCTTCTGCAATCATATCGGTAACGCCGGCACCAATCATGTGGCAACCTAACCATTCACTGTACTTCGCATCGAAAATTACTTTTACGAAACCATCTGGAGTTCCGGCAGCTTTTGCTTTTCCTGATGCAGAGAACGGGAATTTACCAACTTTAATTTCGTAACCCGCTTCTTTCGCTTTTTTCTCTGTCATACCAACCGATGCAATTTCCGGTGTTGCATAGGTACATCCAGGAATGTTTCCGTAATCTAACGGCTCCACATGTAAACCTGCGATTTTTTCGACACATAAAATTCCTTCAGCCGAAGCAACGTGTGCCAAAGCCTGACCCGGAACTACATCGCCAATGGCATAATAACCCGGAATATTTGTCTGGTAGAAATCGTTTACCAAGATCTTATCGCGATCTGTAGCAATTCCTGTTTCTTCTAACCCGATATTTTCTATGTTCGATTTGATACCAACTGCAGAAAGTAAAATATCAGCTTCTAAAATTTCTTCACCTTTAGCTGTTTTTACGGTAGCTTTAACGCCTTCTCCCGATGTATCTACTTTTTCAACAGATGAATTGGTCATGATGTTGATTCCTGATTTTTTCAAAGAACGTTCAAATTGCTTTGATACATCTTCGTCTTCAACCGGAACAATGTTTGGCATAAACTCCACAATCGTAACTTCGGTTCCCATTGAATTATAGAAATGAGCGAATTCAACACCAATTGCTCCCGAACCAACAACGATCATTTTCTTTGGTTGCGTTGGCAAGGTCATTGCCTGGCGGTAACCAATTACTTTTTTACCATCTTGCGGTAAGTTTGGCAATTCGCGCGAACGTGCACCTGTTGCAATAATAATGTGATCTGCAGAAATTTCGGTTACTTTACCGTCTTTATCTGTAACATCAACTTTTTTGCCCGGTTTTACTTTTCCGAAACCATCAATTACCTCGATTTTGTTTTTCTTCATTAAGAATTGAACACCTTTGCTCATTCCGTCTGCAACACCGCGTGAACGTGCAATAACTGCATTAAAATCTTTATCAACTTCGCCATTGATCGTTAAACCGTAATCGGCAGCATGCTTTAAATAATCAAAAACCTGTGCAGATTTCAATAAAGCTTTTGTAGGAATACATCCCCAATTTAAGCAGATTCCGCCTAAATTTTCTTTCTCTACAACGGCAACTTTAAAACCTAATTGCGATGCTCTGATGGCTGTTACGTATCCGCCCGGACCGCTACCTAAGATGATAATATCGTATTTCATTTTTTATTTGTTTTAAACTTAAAGCATTAAGCTTAAGCGTTGATTGTTTTACTATTTATATGCACGATATGCGTTGCGAATTTAAGAATTTTTTTTAAAAACTATTTAAGTCAAAAGTTGAAAAGTCAAAAGTCAAAAGATCATAACTTTTCATACAACTTACAACTTACAACCTAAAATCAATTGGCTGATACACTTGCGTACTGCGATTCGTACAGATTTTTGTATGCACCGTTTTCTTTGGTTAGCAATTGAGCATGTGTGCCGGTTTCAACAATTCTACCTTGATCCATTACCACAATTAAATCGGCATTTACAATGGTTGCTAAACGGTGTGCAATAATGATTGATGTTCGATCTTTTGTAATGATTTCAACCGCCTTCTGCAACAATTCTTCTGAATAAGTATCGATAGAAGAAGTAGCTTCGTCTAAAATCAATATACTCGGATTGCTCATGTATGCACGCAAAAAGGCAATTAATTGTCGTTGCCCTGATGAAAGCATTACTCCGCGTTCTTTTACGTTGTAATCGTATCCGCCTGGAAGTTTCTCTATAAAATCGTTAATGCCGATTTCTTTTGCCGCAGCAATTACCTGTTCTTTAGTAATTTTTGAATTATCTAAAATAATGTTATTCAAAATAGAATCGGAAAACAAGAAAACATCTTGCAACACCACCGCAATTTGATCGCGTAAACTGTTTAAAGTGAAATCGTTGATGTTCATTCCATCAATCAAAATTTCGCCAGATTCAATATCGTAAAATCGACTTAAAAGATTGGCAATGGTTGATTTTCCTGCACCCGAAGCTCCAACAAACGCAACTGTTTGTCCTGCCTTAATGTTCAGGTTAATGCTGTTGATTACTTTTTTGCCATTGCTGTAACTAAAATCGACATTCTTAAAATCAATAGCACCTTTAAAATCGGGAGCGGTGATTTTTCCTTCCTCCTGAATTAAATCATCACGATCTAAAATTTCAAAAACGCGGTCTGCAGCAACAATTCCCATCTGCATCACATTAAATTTATCGGCAATTTGTCGCAACGGGTTAAATAACATCGAGATCATCATTGTATAACCAAACAAATCTCCGGTTGTAGTTAAATTATCGCCCTGAACAATGGTAAATCCGCCGTAAATAATTACGCAACCCAATGTAACCGCTGAAACAATATCGGCAATAGGGAAGAAGATGGAGTTGTACAGAATGTTTTTCTGCCACGCATCGTTATGTTTTTGATTGATTTTTTTGAAGTTTTCGTATTCAATCTGTTCCCGATTAAACAATTGAACGATTTTCATTCCCGTTAAACGTTCCTGAATAAACGTATTTAAATTGGCAACCTGCAAACGAACTTCCTCAAAAGCAACTTTCATGTGTTTCTGAAAAACGCGTGTAGCATACAGTAAAACCGGCATGGCAACAAGAACAATAATGGTCAGTTTCCAGTTCATCCACGTCATAATTCCTAAAACAACCACCATTTTTAAAACATCGCCTACAATCATGAATAATCCCTGACTAAAAATACTGGCTATGTTTTCGATATCAGATACATTTCTAGTGATTAATTTACCAACTGGCTCATTATCAAAATAACTCAATCTAAATTTTAGCATTTTATCAAACAGCGTGGTTCGAATGTCTTTAATAATGTTTTGCCCCAACCAACTTGCAATGTAGGTAAAGAAAAACTGCGACGAAACTTCTAAAATAAGCACCAAAGCCATTAAAGCAACGTAAATACTCAATCCGTTTAAATCGGCTTTTGCAATGTAAACATCAACTACATTTTTAACCATGTAAGGGCGAATTGCTCCAAAAACAGCAAGCGTAATAACCGTAAGCACCACCCAAAACATTTTGTCTTTGTAGGGCTGCGCGTAATGCATTACTTTTTTTAATGTAGAAGTTTTATTTTGTTTCATTTATGTATGGATATACTACTTGTGTTAAATATAAACCGTGTGCCGGAACAGAAAAACCTGCCTTGCCGCGATTTTTGCTTTTTATGATTTCATGAACATCGCTTACCGAAATTTTTCCTAAACCTACATTCAGCATGGTGCCGACAATTGCACGAACCATATTGCGTAAAAAACGATTTGCCGAAATATGAAAAATCAATTGTGAACCGTTCTTTTCCCAATAAGCTGTGGTGATGTTACAGTTAAAGGTAAAAACATCGGTATGTGTTTTGCTGAAACATTCAAAATCTTCGTATTCTAAAAGAATTTTGGCTGCTTCGTTCATTTTATTAATATCTAAATTTTTAAACTGATAATAACTTAAGTTCTTTAAAAAACTGTTTTTAAACGTGTTGATATGA
Organism: uncultured Myroides sp.; assembly: GCA_913777665.1. GTDB lineage: Bacteria > Bacteroidota > Bacteroidia > Flavobacteriales > Flavobacteriaceae > Flavobacterium. The sequence goes on along the minus strand of CAJYTF010000020.1, from coordinate 5,284 downwards.
TATTCGTACGATCTTGAAACGGCATCAAAACGGGCATGTGCAACATCAGCAACTTCAAAAAAATTAAAAACGGTAATATCTTCAGGTAAAAACGAATTTAATTTTTGAACCATTAACTGCTTGTCAAACACTACATCGGTATCAAAATGCGCATACATTAATTTTGCATGTACACCGGCGTCGGTTCTGCCTGCGGCAACCAGTTCAAAATCATCTCTAAACAATACATTTACAGCTTTGGTTAAAACTTCTTGTACGCTAATTGCTTGGGGTTGAAGCTGCCAACCATGGTAATTTGTGCCGTTGTATGCAAACTGAATAAAGTACCTCAATTATTAAAAATTTAAACGTACAAATATACTTTAATTTGGCGGAATGCTTGTGTTAAACTCATGTAAACTTTTTAAAACCACATAGGTTCATGTTATCAATATTTTATAAAGATTTCATAGATTACAAAACTGCATATTTGAGCTATGTTTTACAGTAGATAAAATCTATTTAAAACTCAAATTAAATATAGTTTGAAATATCTATGTGTCTATATGGTTTATTTAGATTATTATCTATTTAAGTTTAGATCATTTCATTAGCAAAAAACTAATATTTTTGTAGAAACAATATTTCATGAAAACACGTTTACTATTCTCTTTTTTATTGATAAGCTTTATTGCAAGCGCTCAAAACTTCAATGATTATTTTACAGATAAAACCCTTCGGTTAGATTATATTTTTGCAGGAAATGCCAACCAACAGAATATTTATTTAAGTGAAATGATTCAGTTAAGTAAATGGCACGGACGCGTTGATAATCTTTCGGTTACGCCTATTCAAGGTAACGGACAAATTAAGGTTTACAGCACTGCAAATGATAAACTGATTTATGTTTTACCTTTTGGAAGTTTATTTCAGGAATGGTTAACGTTGGAAGATGCAATAAAGCAGTTTAAGAGTTTTGAGAATTCTTTTTTGATTCCTTTTCCAAAAAAACCAATCCGAGTTGATATTTCGTTTTTTACAGCTGATAGAGAAGAAAGAATACTATCACAACAGTTTATCGATCCAAAAGATATTTTAATTCGAAAATCTACAGATATTCAAAATCCGTATGAAGTTGTACATCATTCTAAAGTAATAAATCCGATTAAAATTGCATTGGTTGCCGAAGGATATGCTGAAAACGAATTAGACATTTTTATGGAATATGCGCATAAAACGGTTGAAAATCTGTTTAAGCATAAAGTTTTTAAAAAATATCAGGATTATTTTGAGATAGTTGCAGTAAAAACCGTTTCAAAACAATCGGGGATAAGCATTCCATCGAAAGATATCTGGTTAAATACGGCTGTTAAATCAAACTTCGATACTTTTTATTCAAATCGATACTTAACCACATTGCATACTAAACTGCTTCATAATCAATTAGAGAACATTCCGTATCAGCACATTATTATATTGGCAAATACCGATTTTTACGGTGGTGGCGGTATTTTAAATTCGTACAGCTTAACTACAACTAAAAACAAAGAATTTGCGCCGGTTGTTGTTCATGAATTCGGACATAGTTTTGCTGGTTTGGCAGATGAATATTTTTATCCGGAAGATGTTTTTGAAAATAAGGCAACGTTAAGTATTGAACCTTGGGAGAAAAATATTACTTCGCTGGTTGATTTTGGATCGAAATGGAAGAATTTGCTGAAAGCTGAAACTCCTGTTCCAACAGATGTATCCATGCAGAAAGAAGTTGAAATCGGCGCTTTTGAAGGATTAAAAGGCAACGGATTGTACATACCTACATTAACCTGCAGAATGAAAATCAACAATACCGAAGATTTTTGTCCGGTTTGTAGCAATGCAATCGAAGAAATGATTTTATTTTACACCACCAAGCAAAAAAAGTAATGAAGAAAATTTTGTTATTGTCTGATACACACAGTTACATCGACGATCGAATTTTGCATTATGCAGAACAAGCTGATGAAGTTTGGCATGCGGGCGATATTGGCGATTTAAAAGTGACCGATGCTCTTAAAAAAATAAAACCATTAAAAGCTGTTTATGGTAATATAGATGATGCAGAAGCACGTAAAGAATTTCCGTTAGACGCTGTTTTTATGTGTGAAAATAAAAAGGTCTGGATTACGCATATTGGCGGTTATCCGGGGAAATATCCTGCAAGAATTAAAGAAGGATTTGCATTGCACAAACCCGATATTTTTATTTGCGGACACTCTCATATTTTGAAAGTTCAGTTCGATAAACAGTTTAATTGTTTAGATTTAAATCCTGGTGCTGCAGGTATTTACGGATTTCATCAGATGAGAACACTGCTTCGGTTTGAAATTGATAAAGATAAAATTGAAAATTTAGAAGTTATAGAATTAGGTAAACGATAAAATATGCAAGTATATAACGCAAAAGACTGGTTAGGGTTTATTTTTAAGATTCATAAATCGGATACTGTTCGTAAATTATGGCCGGCAATTATTTTAATGGGATTGTTGTCTTGGCTGGTAGCTTATTTAGAACTCGATTATTTTGATCTTTCACAAAATTCAGCCTTAAAAAACACATCGATATTGCATACCGTAATTGGTTTTGTATTGTCGTTATTATTGGTTTTTAGGACAAACACGGCATACGATCGTTGGTGGGAAGGTCGAAAAATGTGGGGTAAATTGGTAAATGATTCTAGAAATCTGTCTGTCAAATTAAATGCGCTTTTGCCAGAAGATGATAAGGTTTCACGCATTTATTTTACCAACAAAATTAAGTTGTTTGCAAAAGTCTTGCATACGCATCTTACAAGCGAATCAACCAAATACATGCTCGATGAAGAAGAGCATCCGGAATATGAAGAATCTTTAAAAGCACAACATCCGCCAACAAAAATTGTCGGTAAAATGTATGTTGCCTTACAAAAATTAGAACGTGAAAAGATAATATCACCACAAGACAAAATGATTTTAGATGAAAATTTAAACGGATTGTTAGATGTTGCCGGTGCTTGCGAACGCATAAAAAACACACCGATTCCTATTGCGTATGCCGTTTTTATAAAGAAATTTATCTTCGTTTATGTACTTACTTTGCCAATTGGGTATGTGTTTACAACGGGTTATTTTATTGTTCCTTTGGTAATGATTATTTTCTATGTTCTGTTAAGTATTGAATTAATTGCCGAAGAAATTGAAGATCCTTTTAATGGTGGAACCGATGATTTACCGACAGCCAAAATTGCCGAAAACATTGGTAAGTATGTATCTAATGTTTTAAAGGATAATAGTTAGTAGTATCTTTAAATAAAAAAAGTAATGCAGAACGTTTTAGATTTTATAAATAAATTGCAGAAAAATAATAACCGCGAATGGTTTGTTGAAAATAAAAAGAGTTTTGAAGATGCTAAAGAAACCGCAAGCAGTTTGTTTAACAATGTGTATAACGAACTAAAATCAGTAGATCATTTAGAGCCTTTAAAGATTTATAGAATTTACCGCGATGTTCGTTTTTCTGCCGATAAAACTCCGTACAAAAATCATTTTTCTATGTATATGGGCAGATTACAACCCGATTTTCGTGGTGGATATTACCTTCACATAGAACCGGGAAATTCTTTTATTGGTATAGGTTTTTTCGATCCGAATAAAGAAGATTTATTGCGAATTCGAAAAGAAATTGAATTGGATGATGAATTGGAAACTATATTGAATTCCAAAGATATTAAAGCTACATTCGGATCTTTACAAGGTGATGAAGTTAAAACTGCTCCAAAGGGATTCGATAAAACCCACGAACGGATTGCCTTATTAAAGAAAAAGCAGTTTTTACTGATTCATAAATTCACTGATAAAGAAGTTTTAAGTCCAGATTTTTACAAAGAAGCAGCAAACGTTTTCAAAAAATCAAGACCTTTTGTAGATTATATGACCGATGTGCTGTTGACTAATTTGAATGGGGAGAAAAAATAGAAGCTGCTAAATTTAGCAGCTTTTATTTTTATGTAATCAATTTAAAACTTATTATTGAATTTTCATATATTCAATTTTTATAATCTTATAATATAGACTGATTAACATTTCAATCTTTTATATTCTCTAATCAAATCTTTAAGTTGTCTGTTAGAATCTACATCAATATCTTTATCAGATAAGAAATGTTTAAATTTAAAATTTCCTGAAATTTTTTGTGTAACCAATTCTTTTTCAACAGCCGTCAGTTTTTCTCTTAAAACTATTTTTTCTTGCTCTAATTCTTTTAAAGTAGCAAATTTCTCTTTAAAATCTCTTCTAAACGTATTGGTGCTGAATGGAACAGAATTTAAAATTTGCATTTGCTTTTTAGATCTTAGATCCAAAAATGCAATTATTTCTGTTGTACTATTTATAAGTTCTGTTTTATTTAAAGAATCAAAATTAGTTGGTAAGGCATATATACTTTTTATCTTTCCTTTTTCAACTGATTTCTTATCTTTTTGAATAGAAGATTTTTCTATTGAAGGAGTATTAACATATCCGCTACCGAAACATTTTTTGCAGTTAGAATCTAAACCTTGACAAGAACAAATTTGAATTGACATATTTTTTAGTTTTTCAAATTAAACGGCCACATTATGCTCACGCAGCGCATCGTTTAAAGATGTTTTTTTATCGGTACTTTCTTTACGTTTTCCAATGATTAAGGCACAAGGAACCTGATACACTCCTGCGGGGAATTTTTTAGTGTATGATCCTGGAATTACAACAGAACGCTCTGGAACATATCCTTTAATTTCTAGAGGAGTTTCTCCCATAACATCGATAATTTTTGTAGATGCCGTTAAGCATACGTTTGCACCTAAAACAGCTTCTTTACCTACACGAACACCCTCTACAACAATACAACGAGATCCTATAAAAGCATTGTCTTCAATGATTACCGGAGCTGCCTGTAAAGGTTCTAAAACGCCGCCAATACCAACACCACCAGATAAATGTACATTTTTACCAATTTGCGCACAAGATCCAACGGTAGCCCAAGTATCAACCATAGTACCTTCGTCAACATACGCACCAATATTCACATACGACGGCATTAAGATAACACCTGCAGAAATATAAGCACCATGACGCGCAACTGCATTAGGAACTACACGAATACCTTTTTCGGCATAATTACGCTTTAAAGGCATTTTATCGTGGTATTCAAAAATTCCTGCTTCTAATGTTTCCATTTTTTGAATAGGGAAGTACATAACTACTGCTTTTTTAACCCATTCGTTAATTTGCCAACCGCCATCTACAGGTTC
>CAJYTF010000019.1 GCA_913777665.1 uncultured Myroides sp. | reverse complement strand
TTAATATTCTTTATAAAATTTAGTATTTTTACGCTATAAATTCAAACTTTAAAATTAAGTAACTGAATTAGAAGTATTGATGTTAACTGAAAAATTGTAAAATGAGTAAAGCAACTTTGCTATTTCTAAATGCGGTAAGCCTGGTGGCTACAATTATTTTAAATTATCTGTTTAACTCCGGTGTAATGAACGGAGCAACAATGAAAACAATTTCTGAGAGATATTATAATCTTTTTACGCCTGCAGGTTACGCCTTCGGCATTTGGGGTATTATTTACCTACTATTATGTACCCACGTCATTTACACCATATATATTTACAGGAAAAAAGGCGACACAGTTATTACTAACACTATAGGAAAGCTATTTGCGGTGAGCAATATCTTAAATATACTCTGGGTATATTTTTGGTTGAACGACTTCATAGGGATCTGTGTGATTATAATGGTGTTGCTGTTATCTATGCTTTTATCAATTTTGATAAAGATACAGTCAGTTAGACGCCCTGTTTCTGTAAGGAATTTATTCATCAGCTGTCCCTTTGCCCTTTATGCAGGATGGGTATCTGTAGCGCTAATTGCAAATATTTCTGCATTGCTTACCAAATTGAACTGGGACGGATGGATATTAAGCGGAATTTTATGGACTATGCTGCTGATTATTATAGCGGGCCTTATAAGTATTTATGTGAGTTGGAAATATAATGTTGCTGCCTTCGGTATGGCAGTGCTTTGGGGAATTGCCGGCGTAAGTGCCAATAACTTTGAAAAAGACTTTTACATTACCGTTACCGGAATAGTCACTTGCATTATAATTTTATCGGTATGTATATACATAATAACAACAAAAATAGATCCTGATCTAACAGGTAATTGATGAATAATCTTATAAAATTACATAGAATTTTTCTTCTGCAATGTGCAGTTATGTATGTATTTTTTTTATGTAAGATGGCATACAGTATAGCGGATATAGTAAGTAATTATTGAATCGGACTCCATTATTTAAGCATCATAAACTTATCTTAGCTAAAATCTAGAGATTGTTTTACTTTCTGGCTTGATGATATGTAATTTTAATTTTTCTTATTTTATTAAAAAGAGGTTGCTCTGCAACCTCGTAATAGCTAAGTGAAAAATCTTATCAATTAGTATAAGCTTTTGTCATCAATACCAAAAATAATAAAAAAACGTCAACATTACTGCATTAGATCCAATTAAAAATCTATACTTTCCCTAATCCACTTTGAAGCTGATTTGACTACTTCATCGTCTTTTGTGTTTGATAAGTCATCAACTATACAATCTGGAACGATTGCTTCTTTATAGATTTTTCCGGTTCGATCTGAAACATACGTTTTTGCCAGCAACAATTGTGATCCGCTAGACAATATATAACTATAATTTGCCGTGATATATCCGGAGGTAGTTTGACCAAATGATTTCACATTAGTTAATCCTAACAATGAAACCGCAGCCATTTCGCCGCTACTACCTGTTTGAGAATCTATTAATACGGCGATTTTCACTTTATAATTTTTGATTTTATAGGTGTTAATTGGTTGATCTTTACCAACAATCTTTCCATTCTTACTAATCCAAGGTATTCTTTTGTTCCCTTGAATAAAGTAACCGGCTATACCGTCTTCAACCAATGCATTTAATCCAGCTAACATCGGCCACATGTTTCCGCCACCATTGTGCCGCAGATCAACTATCCACCCCGTTATAACATTTTGAGTATCTATTTTTTCAATTATGTTGCGAATAGAATTTGCAAAATCAATATCTTTATGGTTACTAAAAGTCATTAAACCCGGCACTTTAATCCACCCTATTCCATCGCCCAAATATTCGCCTTCCGGCATCGCTGCTATAGGAACGTTACTTATCTTAAGTATATTATAAGAAGATATAAAAAAAGAATGCTTGTCACCTACAGCTCTCAACTTATTTATATAAAAGTCAAGAATAATCTTCTCATTTTTTAGATCGTGATCAGTAAATGTAAGCGTGTCACTTTGTACTTTTAAGGACTTCCAATCCAGACGATCAGTAAAAAGGGAATTTTTTTTAATGATCTTTAAAATTTCCTTATTCAATAACGATGCATCATTACTGCGATTAGGCTGCGATTGTGCAGTAACGCTATTAAGCAGCAAACAACTGCTGACTATGCTATACACTATTAGTTTCTTTGTTTCTTTTATCATTTTTCTACTTTTATAATTAACTTGCACTTGTGAATCAAAAATATAAACTGGCACCAAATTGGCGTTGTAAAAATGTAAACTGATAAATAAAATTTTATTCGATCGCCAAAAACATGATTAAAAAGCAAAATTTAAAATTCTTAAAGTATGCAGATAAATTTTTATAAAACCAGAGATAAAACTCTTAAAAAATATATTAACGGTTACTACTTCATAAAAAAGAGTGCAAACTTAACTTCTTTAAAATACAGAACGTTTGCAAATAACTACAATATTTTATCTGTATGTAGTTTTTCGGAAGTTCATTTTGAAGGAAATAGAATTGTTGTACGGTCAAAAGCTGATAAAGAACTATCAGTGACTGCTGTTTTTAGATATACGGATCCGATAGAAATTATATATGAAACGGCTGTTGAAGAAATTACTGTTACTTTGAACCTTTAGGTTTACATCATTTTATTCCGGAATTTCATCATATTTTACATCATAACCACATTGCCAATTTTAGTCTTTTTCCGGATTTTGTAACCCGAATGATGGAGCTGTTTAATTTGACCAATAGAGCACAGCAAATAGAAGCACTGGAAGAATATTGGCTTTCAAAACTAAAAGAAAAAGATTTGTCTATGATGGAAAATATTTTATCTGTAATAGAAACAAGTGATTTAAAAACATATGAGGTTGCACAACAATTTAACTTGTCACGACAGTATCTTCATAAATTATTTATTAAATATGTTGGTAACCCCCCCAAGCGAATATCGGAAGATACACCGTTTTAGAAGTTCAATAAAAAGATTTAAAAATTTTAGAAATCTTAGAACACTTACATTTGATCATTTCTTTTATGATCAGCCTCATTTTAACAAAGATTTTAAAGAACTTACAGAAACCACCCCCTCATCATTTTTTAAAAATGTAAACACAGAAAAGGAGTATATTTGGTACCATACTAACGTAGAACTATGTTGACAAAAAATTTAGCATATACTAGGCTTAAACATCTTTGAGTCACTGCAGCTTTTTGACACTTTCCGACAGTAATCGGGAAAGATACTACTTATAAGTTCATACCGCTTTGGATTTGTGTAGATTGAAATTTTGTGTCTTTATTTTGAGGGGAATTTCGCGGGTGAAGTGTTGATTCGTTCATCTGTTGATTCGGTTAATTGATTATTTTTATTGTTATATCTGGCTTTTAAAATCTCCATTTATGAAATAGTAAGATTTCGGTTTTTAGAATGTACACAGAACTATAATAATTGTAAATTCGCACAGACTAATTCAGGTAAAAAGTGGTTAAGGTATTAATAATAGACGATGAGGAAAAACTGAGAAACCTACTTTCCAAAGTACTTTCTTTTGAAGGTTTTGAAGTTTTTCAGGCAGCAAACATAAAATCAGGTCTGAAATTTCTGGAGGCAGAAGAACCTGAAATCATCATCTGCGATGTAAAGCTTCCAGACGGAAGCGGTGTTGATACGGCAAAACTTATAAAAGACAAATTTCCATCAGTAGAAGTTATTCTTCTAACAGCCTACGGCAATATACCAGACAGCGTACAGGCAATTAAAAATGGAGCTTTTGATTATATAACAAAAGGCGACGATAATAATAAGATTATTCCACTTTTATACAAAGCCACTGAAAAAGTTTCATTAAACAGAAGAATTGAACAACTGCAAAAGCAGTTAGGAAAAAAGTATTCTTTTGATAAAATCATTGGTACTTCCAAACCATTATTAAAAGCTATTGAATTAGCACGGAAAGTAGCACCAACAGACACAACGGTATTGTTAACCGGCGAAACCGGCACAGGTAAAGAAGTTTTTGCGCAAGCCATCCATCAAGAAAGTCTCAGAGCAAATGAAAACTTTGTTGCGATCAACTGTTCTGCCTTTAGTAAAGAACTATTGGAAAATGAGTTATTTGGTCATAAGGCAGGCTCTTTTACCGGAGCCACAAAAGATCAAAAAGGACTTTTTGAAGAAGCGCATAGCGGTACGATATTTTTGGATGAGATAGGAGAAATGGCGTTAGATTTACAGGCTAAAATATTGCGTGTACTTGAAACAGGAGAGTTTTTACGTGTTGGTGATGCGAAACCTATTAAAGTAAATGTTCGAATTATTGCTGCAACCAACCGCAATTTGAAAAATGAAATTGAGTTAGGCCACTTTAGAAGTGATTTGTTTTACAGACTTTCTGTTTTTGGTATTGAACTGCCTTCTTTAAGAGAACGTGTAAAAGATATTAAATTATTAGCGCAATATTATGCCGATCTTTTTGCAGCTAAATCTAACAGAAAACCTTTAGCTTTATCAGAAGATTATGTTTCAGCCCTACAAAATAATCCTTGGAAGGGAAATATACGCGAACTGAAAAACGTAATTGAAAGAAGTGTGATTTTAGCAGATGGTCAGCAGCTGGATTTGGATACCTTACCTGCAGACCTACAATACGGAAAATCAAATTCGCAGCAATTATCTGCATTTTCGATGGCTAGTGCAGAAAAACTGCATATTCAGAAAATACTGAACCATACCAACGGGAATAAGGCAGAAACAGCACGCCTGCTTGAAATAGGTATAGCGACGTTATACCGTAAAATGGAACTGTATAAAATTCAGTAAGTAAAAATATCTGACTAAATATGCCTGTAAAAATACTATTTAAGAATGAACTTTGTGAATGGATCGATGTTGAAGCACCCAACGCAAACGATCTTCAACGCTTACAAGATACCCATAAAATAAATAAGCTGTTGTTAGATGATACTATTGAACCTAACCACCTTCCGAAATTTGAGCAACATGAAAACATTAAATTCTTTTTAACCAGAGAGTTTTTAGAAACAGAACGCCAAAATTTAAACACTATTAGCGACGTTAGTACTAAGTTAAGCTTCTTTATTATAGACGGTATTATTATAACGATTCATAGAACAAAAAATAAAAGTATTCAAGACTACGTACAACAATTAAACACTTTGAAAGAACCTATAACGTCGCATAAAATTGCATTGAATTTGGCACTTAAAGTATTTAAATCATACGATAACGGCAATAGAAATTTAATTGAAGTAATGGATCAGCTGGAAAATGACATCTTTATGAAAAATACAAAGTCATCTCTTTTTATCCGCGATTTGTATAAGGTTAAACGCAAAGCTGCATTGGGTTCCAGGCTGCTTGACATTTCAGACGATTGGGTACGCAGCTTTAAAACGCTGGATCTTTCTGAAAGCGAAGTGGTAGATCTTACAGATTCGTATAAAAATGCCGTTACCGATTTTGAACACTTAAACGTACAAGCTGCCAACCTAATTGCTATGTTTTTAGCTTTTTCAGATCAAAAAGCCAATCAGGTAATGAAACTATTGGCTATTTATTCTGTTTATTTTTTGCCCATTACCTTTCTTGCCGGCTTATATGGAATGAATTTTAAATACATGCCCGAACTGACTCAAAAATATGGTTATTTTATTCTGTTAGGAATTATGGCAGTCATTGTATTGGTTACTTTTTTCTATTTTAAAAAGAAAAAGTGGTAGTTTTTTTGTAAGCCGTAACATACATAAATTTGAAAGTTGTTAAACAGTATTTTAACGACTTTTTTTCTTTAAATTTTAAGTGTTATTGGTTCTTATTATCTTCTTCCTATTTTATAATTTTATTAAAATTAGTGCATTACGATTTTTTAAACTGAATAATCAAAATGATAATTTTCTTATCATTTTGATAAGTTTTTCATAGTGTAAAACTTTACTCTTATTAATATAAGCAACTAACATTTAGTTGTTTATGTTTTATTGTTTAGTGTAGGAATGTTTTTTGGCATCATCATAATATAAAATTTAAAAAATAGATATTATGGATCATACAGATGCCATTCGGGAAATCATAAAAGTTTTACCTGAAACAAATCAAGAATTTAACGAAATGTACAAAACAAAAACATCGTTTATGGTGATTAATGTTTTTACAAAACAAATAAAACAAATAATCCTTAAAAAAGATAGCGAAGTTTTATCCACTTGTCTTCAAAAAATGAATGATTTGTACATTAAAGGCGATCAGTCTTTACGCAATGCGGTAGAAACAGTGTTTGTTTTTTCGCTAGACAGCTTAACCTTTTGTTGTGACAAAAACTACAGACAAATTATTTTTAACCAACTTCCATCAGAGCTTCATAATGCCTATGCTCATCAGGTGTATACATCGGGTAAATAGTCATGAAAAGAAAGACAATCTAACGAAGAAAGATTGTTGGCTTTGAAAATAATCCTTCTAAACATTGTTGTATTAATAACCGTATTTGTAAAGGTAGCAATCATACGAAATAAGTAATATTATGCAATCCAATAACCTAATAAACTTAATGGAAAACGAGATTTAATCTCGCTAGAAAACTTCTCTTAGTTCTTTTCATTTTGATAATTACCTTATCATTTTGATAAGGTTTTAAACTTTTAAAATAGTTTTGATTAAGTGTAAGATATTGATTTTTAATTATTTGAATTTTTAATTTTTAGGTTGGAACAGCTTTTGGCATAAGATATTTAAAATAGAATAAAATGAGAAAAACAAACATTGGATGGCAACAGCGCGAAGAACCGCCTTCCTTCCCAACATGGCTAAAATCATATCACTTATTGCTTTTTGCTTTTTCTGCAATAATGATTTTTGGCGCAGTTATGAAACAATTTAGTACAACTTAAAAATAATAAAGAAAAAAACAATGACAATAGTTTTAATAATAGCTGGTTTAGCGTGCTTTGGCTTGTTCATAAAGTCAATCGACTTTTTTGAAAAAATCTGAAAATTGAGAACGGGAATTATATAAACCATCTAACAAAAATAAATTTATGATCGCATTATTCATAATAGCCATTGGCGTGTTTGCCTATATATGCTACGTATTGCTTAAACCAGAAAAGTTTTAGTCGCTTAAACAGATGAAAAATAATACAAAAGGAAGATTCAAAGAATGGATATCTATCCTGTTTTGGATGCTGTTTTTCATATCAATAATCTATCTGGCCTCTTTAAAAGTCCAAATTTTGATCTAACATAATGAAAAAGAAAATCGCCGAAGTGAAAGACGTCGCCCAAATAACTTTGATATTCCTTGTTGTATTAGCGCTTATCTAATTATTTGGCTGGATGTTTAAAACCATATTTAATTAATAAAAATGAATACAGAAATTATAGGAATAATCGTAATGTTTACCTTGTCGATATTGCTTGCAATACCCTTTGGTAAATACATTGCAAAAGTTTACGGTGGCGAAAAAACGCTGCTTGATCCCATATTTAACCCAATAGAGCGGATCTTTTTCAAAATAAGTGGCATTAATCCGCAAACAGAAATGAACTGGAAACAGCAAATGGTAGCCATGCTTACAATAAATATGGTTTGGTTTCTGTTGGGAATGGTAATTTTAATGACACAAGGAAACCTTCCTTTTAATCCCGATAAAAACCCAAGCATGTCTGCAGATCTTGCTTTCAATACCGTGATATCGTTCGTGGTAAACTGTAATTTGCAGCACTATTCGGGCGAATCAGGTTTGAGTTATCTGGGGCAATACTGGCTAATGTTTTTACAGTTTGTAAGTGCCGGCACAGGTATGGCTGCCGCGGTAATTTTGTTCAGAGCCTTTAGAGATAAAACCGCTGACACCTTAGGGAATTTCTACAATTATTTCGTAAAATCGTGTACCCGTATTTTATTGCCGCTTTCTTTTGTTATGGCTATTTTCCTTGCATTCGATGGTGTTCCAATGACTTTTGAAGGTAAAGATACCATTACCACTTTACAAGGAGATTCGGTAGAAGTATCAAGAGGTCCGGCAGCAGCTTTTGTGCCTATTAAACACGTAGGTACAAACGGTGGTGGATTTTTCGGAGTGAACTCTGCCCATCCGTTCGAAAATCCTTCGTACTTATCAAACATAGTAGAAATGGTTGCACAGTTAATTGTGCCATTGGGCATGATATTCGCTTTTGGATATTTTATTAAAAGAAGAAGATTTTCATGGATGATTTTTGGCGTAATGACAGTAGGTTTTTTAATGCTTGCCATTCCAAATATCAATATGGAAATGAACGGAAACCCTGCAATTGCATCTATGGGAATTGATAATTCTCTTGGGGGAATGGAAGGCAAAGAAATGCGTTTTGGTGCCGCAGCATCTGGTTTTTGGAGCATTGTTACCACGGTAATTTCTACAGGATCTGTCAATTCTATGCACGATAGTTCTATGGCATTATCAGGCATGAACGAACTGCTTGCCATGATGATCAATGCATTTTACGGCGGTTGTGGTGTTGGTTTGCTAAACTTTTTCATATTCATTATCCTGGCGGTGTTTATCAGCGGTTTAATGGTAGGTAGAACTCCGGAATTTTTTGGTAAAAAAGTAGAAGCTAAAGAAATGAAAATTGCCATGATTATTGCGTTGCTTCATCCGTTCTTAATTTTAGTCGGAGCAGCATTGGCAACAGCTTTCCCAGAACACGGTGCATCAACATTAAATAATCCGGGCTTTCATGGTTTCAGCGAAATATTGTACGAATACACTTCATCAGCAGCCAATAACGGCAGTGGTTTTGAAGGTTTGGGCGATAATAATTTATGGTGGAATATTACAACAGGCTTTATTTTAATTTTAGGCAGATTTTTACCAATCATTGGTCCGGTTGCTATCGCAGGATTATTAGCACAGAAAAAATACATTCCTGAAGGTGATGGAACACTTAAAACCGATACTTCAACTTTTGGATTGATGGTGTTCGCGGTAATAGCAATTGTAGCTGCATTATCATTTTTCCCTTCTTTGGCTCTTGGTCCAATCGCAGAATATTTCTCACTTAATTAAACTGATTAAAGAATTTAAAAATGAATAATAATACATCATTGTTTCAAAAAGATATGGTTCAGGAAGCACTGAAACAATCTTTTGTGAAACTAAACCCGAAAACCATGTTCCGTAATCCGGTAATGTTTACCGTATGGATCGGTACTTTGGTTATGTTCGCAGTTAGCTTATGGACATTGGCTGGTGCTCAGGGACAAGGAAGTTTTGGATATAATTTTACGGTTTTCATTATTCTGTTTCTTACTTTATTGTTTGCCAATTTTGCCGAAGCCATTGCCGAAGCTAGAGGAAAAACACAGGCGGACAGCTTGAGAAAAACAAGAGAAGAAACTCCGGCAAGATTAAAAGATGGAAGAACAATTTCATCTGCCCAATTACAAAAAGGCGATATTTTCATCTGTGAAGCAGGCGATATCATTCCTTCAGATGGTGAAATCATTGAAGGTTTGGCAACCATCGACGAAAGTGCAATCACTGGTGAATCTGCTCCGGTACTCCGTGAGGCAGGTGGAGATAAAAGCTCGGTAACCGGTGGTACCAAAGTTTTATCAGACAGAATTTTGGTTAAAGTAACCACAGAACCTGGCGAAAGCTTCTTGGATAAAATGATCGCTTTGGTTGAAGGTGCTTCCAGACAAAAAACACCAAACGAAATTGCATTGACCATTTTATTGGCCGGATTTACTTTGGTATTCATCATCGTTTGTGTGACTTTGAAACCATTTGCTGATTATGCCAACGTAAGCATTACCATCGCCTCTTTCATCTCATTATTTGTTTGCCTGATTCCAACAACCATTGGCGGTTTGTTATCAGCAATCGGTATCGCAGGTATGGACAGAGCTTTGAGAGCCAACGTGATTACCAAAAGTGGTAAAGCAGTAGAAACTGCAGGTGATATCGACGTACTGCTTTTGGACAAAACAGGTACAATTACCATCGGTAACAGAAAAGCAACACATTTTCACACTGCCAATGGAATTGATGAAAAAAGATTAATAAAAGCAGCTGTACTTAGTTCAATGGCTGATGAAACTCCCGAAGGAAAATCAATCATAGAATTGGCAGGAATCAATCCTTTGAGCTATGAAGTAAAAAATCCTGAATTCATCACATTTACAGCTGAAACAAGAAGTTCAGGGATTAATTATGAAAACACACGTATCCGAAAAGGTGCAACTGATGCTATTAAAAATATCGTTTCCAATGCAGAAAACCAGTTTCCTAAAGAAGTAGAAGAACGAGTTAAAATAATTTCTTCCAACGGAGGAACTCCGTTAGTAGTTTCTGAAAATGAAATCGCATTGGGAGTGATAGAGTTGCAAGATATTATCAAACCCGGAATTCAAGAACGTTTTGAGCGTTTACGAAAAATGGGTATCAAAACCGTAATGGTAACTGGCGATAATCCTTTGACTGCTAAATTCATTGCAGAAAAAGCAGGTGTCGATGACTTTATTGCAGAAGCGAAACCTGAAGATAAAATGAATTACATCAAAAAAGAGCAGTCTGAAGGTAGATTAGTTGCAATGATGGGTGACGGTACAAACGATGCTCCGGCATTGGCTCAGGCAGATGTTGGTGTAGCTATGAACTCTGGGACACAAGCTGCCAAAGAAGCCGGAAACATGGTAGATTTAGACAATGACCCAACAAAATTGATCGAAGTCGTAGAAATTGGAAAACAATTGTTGATGACGCGCGGAACGCTGACAACTTTCAGTATCGCAAACGACGTTGCTAAATATTTTGCAATTATCCCAGCTTTGTTCATTACAGCAATTCCGGCATTACAAGGGCTAAATATCATGAATTTACACAGTCCGGAAAGTGCCATTCTTTCTGCCGTGATTTTCAATGCAGTCATTATCCCGATGTTGATTCCGTTGGCATTGAAAGGTGTTGCTTACAAACCAATTGGCGCAGGTGCTTTGCTACGCAGAAACTTGTTCATTTATGGTTTGGGTGGTGTTATCATTCCTTTCATCGGTATCAAATTGATTGATATGCTTATATCAGTTTTCTTTTAATCCTTTAAAAATTTAAATAAGATGAAAAAACATATTTTACCTGCAATAAAATTAACTCTCGTAATGATTCTGTTCTTTACAGTCATTTACCCAAGTGCTGTGTGGGCAATTGCACAACTTGCGCCAAACTCTGGTAAAGGCGAAGTTATAGAACACAATGGAAACAAACATTATGTAAACATTGGTCAGTCTTTTACAGAAGATAAGTATTTCTGGTCAAGACCATCGGCTGTAGGGTACAATGCCGCGGGTTCGGGTGGAAGCAACAAAGGACCATCAAATGAAGAATATTTGGTAGAAGTTAAAACCCGTATAGATACTTTTTTAATACATAACCCTGGAATTGATAAATCCGAAATACCTGTCGATTTAGTAACTGCCAGCGGAAGTGGGTTAGATCCTAACTTTTCTGTTCAGGCTGCAAAAGTTCAGGTAAAACGAATTGCTAAGATAAGAGGTATCGATGAGGCTAAATTGAATCAATTAATTGATAACCAAACTGAAAAACCTTTATTGGGAATGTTAGGTCCTGAAAAAATCAATGTATTAAAATTAAATATTGCATTAGACGCATTAAAGTAAAATATAAGTAAGAAGTAAAAAGAAAACTCAGCATTTTTTTACTTCTTACTGCTCACTATCAATAATAATTTAAAATGAAAAAAACGTTACTCATTTCAACCTTAATGTTGGGAATGACAGGGAGTTTATTGGCTCAGGAAACAGAAAAAAAACCTTTAACAATCAGCGGTTATGCCGAAGTTTACTACCAGCAAGATTTTAACAATCCAAAATCAAACACCAGACCAAGTTTTGTGTACAGTCACAATCGCAACAACGAAGTCAATCTTAATTTAGGCTTTATAAAAGCTAATTATCAAACCGAAAAATTAAGATCCAATTTGGCTTTAGCTGTGGGAACCTATATGAATGCCAATTACGCTGCGGAACAAGGTGTTATGAAGAATATCTATGAAGCAAATGTTGGTTTTAAATTATCTGAAAAGCATGATTTATGGTTAGATGCCGGAATTTTACCATCTCACATTGGTTTTGAAAGTGCTGTAGGCGCCGATTGTTTTACATTGACAAGAAGTATGTTGGCAGACAATTCACCTTATTTTGAAACAGGTGCAAAACTATCATATAACACTAACAACGGAAAATGGAGTATGGCTGCTTTGGTATTAAACGGATGGCAAAGAATTGAAAGGGTAAAAGGTAACAGCACACCGGCTTTCGGGCATCAATTAACTTACCGTCCCAATGAAAAAGTAACTTTGAACAGCAGTTCTTTTATAGGAAATGATTTTCCGGATGAAGAAAGAAGAATGCGTTATTTCCATAATTTGTATGGACAATTTCAAGTATCAGATAAATTTGCTTTGATTGCAGGATTAGATGTTGGGGCTCAACAAAAAGAAAAAGGAAGCGACGCTTTTAATATGTGGTACAGTCCGGTTTTTATTGCTAAGTTTTCTCCAACAAACAAAGTTAGCATCTCAGCAAGAGGTGAATATTACAATGACGAAAAAGGAATGATCATTGCCACGGAAACCGAAAACGGTTTTAAAACTTTTGGTGCTTCATTGAATGTAGATTACAACATTTTACCCAATTTAGTGTGGCGCACCGAACTGAAAACCTTAAACAGCAAAGACGATATTTTTGTTAACAGAGATGCTATTTCTAAAAAAAATAACGTAACGGCTGTTACATCATTGGCGATACATTTTTAACACTTTTGTTTTTACTCAATTTTTTCCCCTTGGCATTTTTTGTTAAGGGGAATTTGTAAATTTATTCAACTTAAAATGCTTTATGGACGAAAGAAAAAGTGCCGAACATTTTTTAGATTTAATTCAGAAATCGCGACGCGGAAAATTCAAATTGTACATTGGTATGAGTGCCGGTGTGGGTAAAAGTTACCGTATGTTGCAAGAAGCTCACAGTCTTTTGCGCAACGGAATTGATGTAAAAATTGGCTACATTGAAACCCATTACCGCGCAGAAACCCATGCGTTGTTGGACGGACTTCCCGTTATTCCTCGCAGAAAACTTTTTTACAAAGGAAAAGAATTGGAAGAGCTTGATTTGCAAGCAATCATTAGTCTTCGTCCCGAGGTGGTTATTGTAGATGAATTGGCGCATACCAACATAGAAGGCAGCAAAAACGAAAAACGCTGGCAAGATGTAATCGATATTTTAGATGCGGGAATCAATGTAGTAAGTGCTGTTAACATTCAGCATATTGAAAGCTTAAATGAAGAAGTGAAAGAAATCACAGGCATTGATGTTCAGGAGCGAATTCCAGATAGTATCGTAGCTCAGGCAGATGAAGTGGTGAACATCGATTTAACGGCTGAAGAATTAATCAACCGATTAAAAGAAGGTAAAATTTACGATTTTTCAAAAATTGAATCAGCGCTTAATAATTTTTTCAAAAGCGAACATATTTTGCAACTACGTGAATTGGCTTTGAAAGAAGTAGCTTCACAAGTGCAGCGAAAAGTGGAAACCGAAGTTGTTTTATCAAGAAATATCAAAAAAGAAAAGTTTCTGGCATGTATCAGTTCCAACGAAAAAACGGCAAAAAACGTTATTAGAAAAACTGCACGTTTGGCTAATTATTACAACAGCAAATGGTATGTCATGTATGTGCAAATTCCTAAGGAAAGTGTCAATAAAATTCCCTTAGATAAACAACGCCATTTGATTAATAATTTTAAACTAGCCACAGAGTTAGGTGCAGAAATTATTAAAGTAAACGCCAAAAACACCACAAAAGCAATCATAAAAGAATGCGAAGACCGAAAAATAACCACCGTTTGTATTGGTAAACCGCATTTAAATTTATTTAAGATTATCTTAGCCACCGATACTTTCAATGCATTGTTGAACAAGCTATCTCAAGAAAACATCGATTTAGTAATACTTTCGTGAGAAAGTAAGAAGTAAGAAGTGGGATGTGAGAAGATGGATGATGGAAAAGAATTAACCAGGTTTATTTTTCACTTTTTACTTATCACTTAAAAAATTCTATCATGAAAATTAAAGCAAAATTAAACTTTGGCGTAGGTGCATTGTTCCTATTAATTTTAGCATTGGCGCTTGTAAGCAGCTGGTATGTTAACCAGCTTAAAAAAGATACCAACAACATATTGGCAGCAAATTATAAAACATTGCAATATGCACGCAATATGTTATTATCGTTAGAAGACGTGGCTAAAGACGAAACCGCAATAAACACTTTTCAAGAAAATTTAAACCTGCAAAAGCAAAATGTTACCGAAATAGGCGAAACCGAAGCTACCAACCTAATAGATAAACATTTTACGACGTTAAAAAACGAACCAACAAACGCAGCGATCAATTCTTTTATTAGAAAAGATATTACAGAATTAATGCGATTAAACATGGAAGCGATCAACCGTAAAAGCAGCATTGCAGACGATACCGCCCAAAAAGCAATCGTAATTATATCGGTTACAGGTACCTTGTGTTTTTTAATCGCGTTTACTTTGCTGATCAATTTACCGGCAAGTATTGCAAATCCAATTAAAGAATTGACAGAAAGTATAAAAGAAATCGCCTCGCAGAATTATAAAAAACGGGTGCATTTTGGAAGTCATAACGAATTTGGCGATTTAGCAAAGTCATTCAATACCATGGCACAAAAGCTTGAAGAATATTCTGAAAGCAAGCTTGATAAAATTTTAAAGGGTAAAAAGCGGATTGAAACGTTAATTGATAACCTTCACGACCCCGTTATCGGTATCGATGAAAACAAAAAAGTACTATTTGCAAACGAAGAAGCATTAACTATTTGTGGCTTAAAAAAGCAAGATTTTATAGGTAAACAAATACAAGATATAGCGGTGGTTAATGATTTGATTAGAAGTGTCATTAAAGATATTTTTGTTCCAAAAGAAGATATAGCCAAATCGGAACAATTAAAGATTTATGCCGATGGAAAGGAAAGTTATTTTGAAAAAGAGGTGGTTGATATCAACATTTTTCCAACCGGGGAAACAGATAGTGTATTTATTGGTCAGGTTATTCTTTTAAGAAACATTACGCCTTTTAAAGAGCTTGATTTGGCAAAAACCAATTTTATGGGAACCGTATCTCATGAATTTAAAACACCAATTTCATCGATGCAGTTAGGTATTCAAATTTTAGAGAACGAAAAAACAGGTGCCTTAAACGAGGAGCAAAAGCTACTGATAAAAGGGATAAGTGACGATGCCGACAGACTTTTAAGAATTACCGGCGAAATGTTAAACATTACTCAAGTTGAAAGTGGCGCAATTCAAATCAACATGGCCGATACTGAAATTAAACCCATGATTGAATATGCCGTTAATGCCAATAAAGTTGCAGCAGAACACAAGAATATTAAAATTGATGTTTCAATAGATGATGATTTTATCATTGCTGCAGACAGTGAAAAAACGGCATGGGTTCTTACCAATTTGGTGTCGAACGCCATTCGGTATTCTTATGATAATGCTGCGGTAAACATTAAGGTAGAGAAAATTGAAAATCAAGTTAGATTTTCAGTAACAGATACCGGTCAAGGTATACAGCCTCAATTTCTAAGTAAAATATTTGAACGGTATTTTAGAATACCTGGAACTAAAAAAGAAGGCACCGGTTTGGGGTTGAGCATCAGTAAAGAGTTTATTGAGGCACAAGGAGGAAAAATTTGGGCAGAAAGCGAATATGCCGTAGGTAGCACTTTTTATTTTACACTGAGGGTTGTCAGCACAACTGATACGATACATGTAGCAAGAATTTAAATAATTGTTTACTGTTGTATAAGAAGTGTTAGAGATTATTTCACAACATACATACAGCAAATGACAGCCTTGCAATAATTTCTATTGCAAAGCTATTCTTTGTTTTTAATTGTAAACCGCAGTTACCTATTCAATTGTATTTGGCTTTAATTCACCCAACCTTGTAATATCGTCACCGGAAGGCTCTTCAAAAATCTTTAAACCGAACTCCGGAACTATGGTCGTAAGATGATCAAAAACATCAGCCATTATTTTTTCGTAATAGTTCCATCTAACATCATTTGTGAAACAATAAAGTTCTATTGGCAGACCTTTTGAAGTTGGTGCCAGCTGCCTAACCATTACCGTCATGTTATCACTGATGCTGTCATTCTGCTTCAGATATGCTTCTGCATACGCTCTGAAGACCCCAACATTACTCATCCTTCTAGTGTTAACTGATACTCCTGCGGGATTTTCGGCAGCATTATTGTACTCGTTTATTTCCTTTTCCTTAATTGTGATGTAGTTACTTATTAGTTTGTACCTTTTAAACAATGCGATATCGCTTTCCTTTAAAAATCTGAAACTGCTCATTTGTAAATTAATTGAACGCTTAATCCTTCTGCCTCCGGACTCGGACATACCCCTCCAATTCTTAAAGGAATCTGTAATAAATGCATAGGTTGGCACGGTTGTAATGGTACGGTCGAAATTTTGAATTTTCACCGTATTAAGGTTTATAGATAGTACATCACCATCTGCGCCATATTTAGGCATCTCTACCCAGTCACCTATACGAATCATGTCGTTAGCCGAAACCTGTATGCTGGCTACAAAACCCAGGATGGTATCTTTGAAGATCAACATCAGTACCGCAGAAGTAGCCCCTAAAGAGATTAGAAAAGCTCAGTGACCACGGGCTCAGCAACCGCATGCTCATTAAGAACCGGAATTTGGAACTGGGGGAAATTAGTGAACAGTCATTTAAGTAGTATTCTAAAATACATAAAAAAAAAGACCACCCAATTAAGTGTGGTCTTACTAT
>CAJYTF010000018.1 GCA_913777665.1 uncultured Myroides sp. | reverse complement strand
CCGTTATCAATTAAATCGATAACTTTTCT
Source organism: uncultured Myroides sp. (assembly GCA_913777665.1). Taxonomy (GTDB): domain Bacteria; phylum Bacteroidota; class Bacteroidia; order Flavobacteriales; family Flavobacteriaceae; genus Flavobacterium. Next base: position 10,192 of record CAJYTF010000018.1, on the reverse strand, counting down.
AATAGTATTTTGTGTAGCTTCTTGTTGCAACATTTCTCTGTTTTCCCAAGCTTGCTCTATAATGCTTTTTAGTTCTTGCATGTTGTATTTTATTTTTACAAATATATTAAATCTTTCTGTTTGGTATAAATTCATTATTGAGATATAAACAAAAAAAACCTGCTTAAAAGCAGGTTTTTTATATATGTAAGTAAGATAAACGGGTTTTACAAACGTTTATTTAATTTTATTAACGATAGCTGTGAAAGCTTCTGGGTGGTTCATTGCTAAATCTGCTAAAACCTTACGGTTTAATTCGATGTTGTTAGCTTTGATTTTCCCCATGAATTGAGAATAAGACATTCCATGTAAACGTGCACCAGCGTTGATACGCATGATCCATAACGCACGGAAATTTCTTTTCTTTTGTTTTCTGTCGCGGTAAGCGTAAGACATTGCTTTTTCTACCGCGTTTTTAGCTACTGTCCAAACGTTTTTACGTCTTCCGAAGAAACCTTTGGCTTGCTTCAAAATTCTTTTTCTTCTTGCTCTTGATGCTACTGCATTATTTGCTTTTGGCATAATTCTTAAATTTTTTGTAGTAGGGCGGATGTTAGAACATCACTTTTGATCGAAATTTTTTAGTGATCAGCCCACTCCAGGGTTATTAAATTGTTTTTAACCGAAAGAACGATTACATTATTCTTAATTGTTCTTTGATGCTTCTTTCGTCTGCTTTATGTACTAAACCAGAGTGAGTTAAAGCTAATTTACGCTTTTTAGACTTCTTTGTTAAGATGTGGCTTTTAAAAGCGTGTTTTCTTTTAATTTTTCCAGAACCAGTAACGGTAAAACGTTTCTTAGCGCTAGATTTAGTTTTCATTTTAGGCATTTGTTCCTAGGTATTTATGTTATCTTACTTAACAATATTTTGCAAAAATACTAATTTTTCTTTTTAGGTGCAATATACATGGTCATTCTTTTACCTTCAAGAACCGGCATAGCTTCTACTTTACCAAATTCTTCAAGATCTTGTGCTAAACGCAACAATAAAATCTGACCTTGTTCTTTATAAATGATTGAACGACCTTTAAAGAAAACGAATGCTTTTAATTTTGAACCTTCTTTTAGAAACTTCATAGCATTTTTCTTTTTAAACTCGTAATCATGTTCGTCTGTCTGCGGACCAAAACGAATTTCCTTAACAGAAACTTGAGCAGTTTTTGCCTTCAGCATTTTGTCGCGTTTCTTTTGTTCATAAAGAAATTTCTTGTAATCGATAATTTTACAAACCGGTGGAGCTGCGTTTGGAGAAATCTCTACCAAATCTAATCCTTGAGCATCGGCCATAGCCATTGCTTCAGAAGTTTTGTAAACTCCAGGTTCAACATTATCGCCTACTAAACGAACTTCAGGCACACGAATTTTATCGTTTGTTCTGTGTGCATCTTCCTTTTTTTCCAGAGGTTTAAAACCTCTTCTGTTATTTACTGCTATGGGTATATAATTTTATGCTTGTTGCCAAGCGGTTACACTTAAAATTGTTTTATTGTTTTACTAACTTCTTCTTCTATTAAAGATACAAATTCTTCAATTTTCATAGAAGTGTTCGATTTTCCTGATTCTCCTTGTTTTCTTACAGAAACGGTTGCATTGTTTTCTTCATCTTCGCCAATAATCAGCATAAAGGGATATTTTTGCAACTCTGCTTCACGAATTTTCTTACCAATAGTTTCGTTTCGGTCATCAAGTTTGGCGCGAATTTCGTTATTTTCTAACAAAGTTAAAACTTTTTTAGCATAATTTTTATATTTCTCGCTCAAAGACAGGATAATAACTTGTTCTGGCATTAACCATAACGGGAAATGACCGCCTGTATGTTCTAACAAAATAGCAATGAATCGTTCCATTGAACCAAACGGAGCACGGTGAATCATTACAGGACGGTGTAGCTTATCGTCAGATCCTTTATAAGTTAAATCAAAACGTTCCGGTAAATTGTAATCTACCTGAATGGTTCCTAACTGCCAGCTACGACCTAAAGCATCTTTCACCATGAAATCTAATTTAGGACCATAAAAAGCCGCTTCGCCAGACTCTACTACATAATTCAAACCTTTATCTTTTGCTGCACTTATGATAGCATTTTCTGCTTTTTCCCAATTTTCAACATTTCCAATGTATTTGTCTGGATTATCTAAATCGCGTACAGAAACTTGTGCTGTAAAGTTTTCGAAACCTAACGATCCAAATACATAAAGTACTAAATCAATTACTTTTTTGAATTCTTCATCTAACTGATCCGGTGTACAGAAAATATGCGCATCGTCTTGAGTAAATCCGCGAACACGAGTTAAACCGTGTAATTCACCCGATTGTTCGTAACGATAAACCGTTCCAAATTCTGCATAACGCTTTGGTAGATCTTTATAAGACCAAGGTTTTGCATTGTAAATTTCGCAGTGGTGTGGACAGTTCATTGGTTTCAATAAAAACTCTTCACCTTCTGCCGGTGTATGAATTGGTTGGAACGAATCGGCACCATATTTCGCATAGTGCCCGGATGTTACATACAATTCTTTTTGACCTATATGCGGAGTCACAACTTGCTCATAACCTGCTTTTTTTTGTGCTTTTCGTAAAAATTGTTCTAAACGGTCGCGTAATGCAGCGCCTTTTGGTAACCATAACGGTAAACCTTGACCCACACGTTGCGAGAAATGAAACAATTCTAATTCTTTACCTAATTTACGGTGATCGCGGCGTTTTGCTTCTTCGATCATTTCTAAATATTCGGTAAGATCTTTTTGTTTAGGGAACGATATACCGTAAACACGTGTTAACTGCTTGTTTTTTTCGTCGCCACGCCAGTAAGCGCCCGCAACAGAAAGAATTTTTGCAGCTTTTATAATTCCTGTATTTGGAATGTGTCCACCACGACATAAATCTGTAAATGTAGCGTGATCGCAGAAACTAATTGTTCCGTCTTCCAAATTCTGAATTAATTCGGTTTTGTATTCGTTATCCTTATATAATTCTAAAGCTTCTGCTTTTGTTGCAGATCGCATTTTAAATTCGTGCTTTTCTTTAGAAATTGCTAAAATTCTATCTTCAATTGCCTTGAAATCGTTTTCTGATATTTTGTTCTCTCCGAAATCAACATCGTAATAAAAACCATTTTCAATTGCTGGTCCAATAGTTAATTTAATACCCGGATACATTTCTTGCAAAGCCTGCGCCATAACGTGCGATGTTGAATGCCAAAATGCTTTTTTACCTTCAGCATCGTTCCAAGTATATAACGTTAAGCTACCATCGGTGGTTAAAGTCGTAGTCGTTTCAACGGTTGTACCGTTAAAGTTTGCTGAAATTACGTTACGTGCTAAACCTTCGCTTATACTTAAAGCGACATCGTGCGGAGTTACGCCTGAAGCGTATTCGCGAACCGAACCATCTGGTAATGTTATTTTAATCATCTTACTATTGAAATTTATCACGCAAATATACTAAAGAAATATTTTACGTTAACAAAAAATAGTACGCTTTCATTATGAAATGTTGTAGTTTTTGTTTTATTTCGTTGTTGTAATGGTTAAGAAGCATTCTATTAAAGTTATCAGGTACAAAAATCAGTTTAAAAGCAACTGGGATGGTTTTGTAAACGAAGCAAAAAACGGCACTTTTTTGTTTCAGCGTGATTTTATGGAATATCACAGCGACCGGTTTGATGATTTTTCGCTGCTATTTTTTTCAGATGACGAATTGGTTGCTTTGTTGCCAGCTTGTAAGATTGATACGGTTTGTTACAGTCACAAAGGATTGACTTACGGTGGATTGATCGTAAAAAAAGAATGTAAGTTTCATTTGTATAAAGAGATTTTTACCACATTGATTGATTTTTTGAAGGATCAAAATTTTACGGAATTGATTATAAAAACGATACCATCAATCTATTGTGAAGCCGGGAATGACGAATTGCCTTTTTTGCATCAGTTTTACGAAGGTTCTGTAGAAATGAATATAGGATCGGTTATTTATAACAAAAAAGAAATTTCTTTTTCAAAATCAATTGTTCGAAATGCAAAAAATGCTCAGAAGAAGGGCATCGAAATAAGAAAATCGAACGATTTTACAACCTTTTGGAATGATTTGTTGCTGCCAAGGTTAGAAGAACGTTTTAATAAAAAACCAATTCATTCGTTAAGTGAAATAATTTATCTAAAAGAATGTTTTCCTAATAAAATTGAATTGTACGCAGCTTTTTTAAACGACGAAATGATAGCTGGAACCATTTTATTCAACAACAAAAAATTCGTAAAATCGCAATATATCGCAAGTAAATCAAGCTATAATAAATTAGGCGGTTTAGATTTACTTCATTATGAAATTATTAAAAATTTACAAACAGATTATTTTGATTTCGGAACATCATCTGAAGATTTTTCAACTGTCGAAAACTCTAATTTATTAGGATGGAAAGAGCAATTTGGCGCACGAACAATTGTATTTCCAACGTATACTTTTAAAATTAACCAACCAAAAATATGATTCCGTATTTAAATTTAAAGAAATTGAATGAGCCTTATCAGGAAGCATTTCTTGAGAAAACGAAATTGTTTTTTAACAAAGGACATTATATTTTAGGTGACGAAGTATTGAAATTTGAAGAAGAATTTGCTGACTATTGTAATGTTTCGCATTGCATCGGCGTTGGTAATGGTTTAGATGCATTGGTTTTAATTTTTAAAGCGTATTTGGAATTAGGTGTTTTAAAGGAAGGCGACGAAGTTATTGTGCCATCAAACACTTACATAGCCAGTATTTTAGCAATTATGAATGCAGGTTTAACTCCAAAATTGGTTGATACGAATTTACTGAACTACAATTTAACCTTAGATGTTTTACAACAGCAAGTAACACAACATACTAAAGCGGTTTTAATGGTACATTTGTACGGACAAGTGAATGATGCTTTGAAAATTAAAACATTTTGTAAAGATTTTGGCTTGTTGCTGATTGAGGATGCTGCGCAGGCACACGGGGCAACGGCTGATAATATGAGAGCAGGAAGTATTGGTGATGCTGCTGGATTTAGTTTTTATCCTGGAAAAAATTTAGGATGTGTTGGTGATGGTGGTGCTGTTACAACCAATAACACCAAGCTGGCGAATTGTATTCGCAGTTTACGCAATTATGGTTCTGAATTAAAATACCATAACATTTACAAAGGAATTAATTCGAGATTAGATGAATTGCAAGCGGCTTTTTTACGTTTGAAATTGCCTGATTTAGATTTTGATAATAAAACGCGACAAGGAATTGCAAAAAGATATCTTTCTGAAATTACAAATCCTTTAATTGCAATGCCTTTTGTGACGGATTTTGAAGCACATGTATTTCATATTTTTCCGGTACGAGTTGAAAATCGAGCAGACTTTCAAAATTATTTGATGCAGCATGATATTCAAACGTTAATTCATTATCCAATTGCGCCGCATAAACAAGAAGCAATGCAGGAGTTTCATGGTCTGCAATTTCCTATTTCAGAATTAATTCATCAGCAAATTGTAAGCATTCCGTTAAATCCGTCGTTAACTGTAGAAGAACAGGATTTTATCATTGAAAAAATAAATGGTTATTAATGATGGATATTTACATAAAATCGTTTAACCGAGCCTATTTATTACATAGAACAATAGCCAGCATCTATCATTATCTAAATGGTTTTGATGGAAGAATTGTTGTTTTGGATGATGGTACTCCGCAAAAATATTTAGATAAAATAAGTGAATTGTTTCCTGATGTTCAAATTGTAAAATCACCATATTACGAACAGAAAAGTAAAGGTATTTCTTTGAATATAGTACCTAAAAAAGTTATTCCTGCCGTTTTTTGGCGCGATGAAGTTTTAAAAGGATCCGAATATTTTATTCTTTTAGAAGACGATATGTGGTTTACTCAATCAATAAATTATAAAGATTTAACCAAAGATGTTTATGATTTAAAAATGGATATGATTAAATTTTTATGGTTAAAAAACACAAAGCTGATTTCTGATAATATCATTCAAAAAACAGCATTTTTTAATATTGTTCAACCAAAAGTCCTAACTAAAAATCCTTTTTTGTTCAATGCTATTTTTAGAACAAACAAATTCAAATTAGGTAGTTTAGTTATAAAATTGTCCAATCATAAATTAGAACTTTTAAAATATTACCATTTATATATGGTTGCTGGTGGCGTTTTTTCTAAAAGATATTATCAAAATACATGGAAAAATACGAAAAACAAGGTTGATGAATTAGCAAATGTTTCAGATGTTTTGAAAACCATCAATAAATATAAATTAGGAAACACCCAAAAAGAATTTTTAAAAACGACAATTAAATCTACAGCGTCTGATATTCAAAAAGAAAAATATGGAATAGCTTTAGATGTTTTTAAGTTTAATTCTATTTTAAATGAAGATTGGTATAATAATAAGAGTAATGAATCTATTAATTTTACAGACGATGTAAGTTCTGAATGGATTAAAAATTGTTGTAATAATTCTGATATAAATTTTGAAGTTTGGCAGAATTGGTATACTAATGTTAAGAAAAATTATGAACTTATGGGTTGTAATTTAGATTAAATGAAAGAAGAAAAACATTATAAAACACTATTTAAAGCTACTTCACTTTTTGGATTGGTCGAGGTTTTACGTTTACTTTTAAAAATTATAACAAATTGGGCAGCAAGTAATTTTCTAGGTACAAAAGGTTTTGGATTAGTTGGTTTAATTGAAAATACAGTTCAATTAATTAGTTCTTTTTCAAGCTTGGGAATCAATTTTACAGGAGTTAGAGAAATCGCTGCCAATAAAACTAATGATATAGAATTTTACAAAACCATTAAAGCTGTAAGCCAATTTTCTTTATTAACTGGAATTTTATCTGCAATAATATCCATTATTTTTGCAAGTAGATTAAGTCTTGAAACCTTTAAAACTACTGAATACTTCTATTGGTTTATTGCTTTATCAATCTATTTTGTTGCTACAAGCTACACACAAAGCAAAATTATCTATTTAGAAGGATCCCAAAACTTCCAAAAGTTAGTTCGCATTAATATCTTTGTTAATGTTCTAAATTCAATAATTGTATTAGCAGCCTACTATTTTTTTAATACGCAGGGAATTATTGTAGCAATGATTATCAATTCGTTAGTTGCATTAATCTTTTATACAAAATTAAGTAATATTCCAAAAACGAAGGTAATATTAACAACTGCCGATAGAAGAGAATATTTTAAGAAGTTTATAAAATCGGGTAGTTTATTAGCTTTAAATACCTTTATTGGCTTGCTGTGTTTTTTAATAATTCGTAAATATTTTGTTGATATTAACGAAGAAATTTTAAGTTTTTACAATGCAGGAAATCTAATAATTGTATCGTATTTAGGAATTATTTTTATAGCAATGGGCAAATTTTTCTTTCCTAAACTATCACAATCAATAAAAAATCAAAAAATATCAAATCAACTGATAAATAATCAGTTAGAATTAAGCTTATTAATAATTTTACCCGCGATTGTTTTAATATATACTTTTTCAGATTTTTTTATTAAGATACTATTTTCATCAGCGTTTTTACCTGTTTATGATATACTTATTTTTGGGTTGATTTCAATTGTGTTTCGCAGTTTTAATTACGCTGTAGGGTATTTGCTTTTATCACATCAAAATTTCAGACAATATTTTTACATAAATGCTGTGAGCGATATTTTAAATACAGTTTTAACAATTGTCTTTTATGAAAAATGGGGGTTAATCGGTATTGGATTTTCAATTTTTATAAATTACCTTTTTTCATCGATTTACATTTACTACTACACAAATAAGAAATACTCTTTTAAAATTTCTAACTTTGTTAAAAAGCAGTTTGTTATTACTTTTATTGTAATTTCATTAATCATTAGTTCTAATTTTCTGTTCAATAAAATGTACTTTACAATCATATCTGTAATTTTTTTCATAATTTCTGCAGTGTATAGTATTAAGAAAGTTGATGAGTATATTTTAGATTTTAAAGTCAGCAATAAGTTTAAATCATTATTTTGATAAATAGATTAAAACATTTTTTAAGTATTAATTGGTACAAAACCTTACTAATTAACTTTAAAGCTTTTGCTTTTAAAGAAGCATCTTTGTTACCAATTATTATTTATCGCGGATTTAAAATGATGCAATTCAATGGAAAAATTATTTTAAATACAAAGGCTAAATTTGGATTAATTGGTTTCGGACAGCCTTACGAAATATTTAAGCGAAAAAGAAACTGTGGCGAAGCGGTAATAAACGGTTTACTTGAAATTAATGGTAAAGTTCAGTTTGGTTTAGATACTAAATTGTATATTAAAGAAAATGCAGTTTTAAAATTAGGGCACATTAATTCTTTTGCAAGCCGTACCGAAATAATCTGTTTTAAAAATATATCAATTGGTAATTGGGTGCAATTTGGAAATGATTGTTTAGTTACAGACACCAATTTTCATGAATTGAAAGATTTATCAACACAAACAAAACTTCCCATGAATAAAGATATAGCAATAGGTTCTTATAATTTTATCGGTGCACGTTCTACAATAAAAGGTAATGCAAAAACACCTGATAATTGTTTGGTAGGTACAAATTCTTTACTAAATAAAGATTATTCTTCCTTTGGAGAAAACATTATTTTAGGCGGGATTCCTGCTAAATTAGTTAAAGAAAATATTGTTCGTGATTGGCAGTCAGAAAAAGAAAATTTAGAAAATTATTTAACCATTAAATTGTAAATGAGCAAAATAATTCCACTTCCTAAAATTGAAGATCCTCGAGGAAATTTATCTGTAATTCAAGGAAATATCATTCCTTTTAAAATTAACCGCATTTATTTTTTGTACGATGTACCAAGCGGAGCAGAACGTGGCGGACACGCACATAAAAATCAGCAGGAATTTATAATTGCGGTTTCTGGTAGTTTTGAAGTGGTTTTAAATACAGGAACCGAAGAAAAAGTATATAATTTGTTTAAACCAAATGAAGGTTTGTTTGTACCGGTTAACACTTGGCGTGAACTTCGAAATTTTTCATCAGGATCGGTTTGTTTGGTTGTGTCTTCTGATGAGTTTGATGAAAGCGATTACATACGCGATTTTAATGATTTTAAGAATTATCTAAAATAATCGAACTCTACACTTTAATTCAATCATAGAAAACTTTAAAAGTTCTAACCACTGTTTATTTTTAAAGCATTGTTCCATGCCATAATGAATTCTTTTCAGCAAAGCCTTGTTTTCTGTTTTAGATGTATTTCTTACAATTGATTCAGTATAAATCTGTCGAAGCGATTTGTTTATCTTTTTCGAAAATTCATCGTTTTTATGAAACTGATTTCCCAAAGAATTCTCTAAAAATCTTTTTTCAACCAAAAAATCATCTAAAAATTTAATTTCATATAACCTGGAAAGTCGCAACCAATAATCTAAATCTTCAAAAAACAATTCTTCGTTATATCCTTTCAATAATTCAAAATGCTTTCGAGTAAACATAGACGCTACCGAACACATTACAATTCCGCTAGAAAGTAATCTTATATAATTGGTATTGTGTAATAATAAATCTGTAACTTCATTTTCTTCATTAACTTCAAAATACGGTTTTGTTCGTATGCCGTAGTCATTAATATGATACGCATTTCCAAAGATTAATCCCACATTATCAGTCTGCTTTGTAAAGAAATTCACCTGTTTTTCAATACAATTTTCAATCAAAATATCATCTGCCGAAAAATCAATTAAATAAGTTCCTTTACATTGTTTAAATCCATAATTAAAAGCTTTTGTAGAACTAACAGGTTCGGTAAATTTTATATATTTTATCGATGAATTTTTATCTGCTATCTTTGTAATAATATCGTGAGAATTGTCTGAACTTGCATTGTTAATAACAATTAATTCTATATTTTTATAGGTTTGATTTAATACTGAATTTATGGCTTGTTGCACAAAAGCTTCGTGGTTAAAACAAATACAAATAACAGAAACAACAGGTAAAGACATTTTTTTAATTTACAGCAAAGATATTGGAAAAAAATAAAATAGCATTGGTTACTTATTCTTTATCGTCTGGCGGTTTGGAAAGGGTAGTGGCAAACAGTACTTTTTTGTTTGAAGAAATGGGCTATGAAGT
>CAJYTF010000017.1 GCA_913777665.1 uncultured Myroides sp. | reverse complement strand
TAATTTAAAAATATAGATTTATTTCTATAAATGTAATTATAAAAAACGGAACTGCATGAGTTCCGTTTTCTTTTAATGTCTAATTAAAATAAATAGCAGCTTCTACGTTCCTTCGGCGAATTAAACCGTTGCTTTTTTCTAACCTGTCTGTTTTTGGGTTTCGGATATTTACCCACTTTTTAAACTCGGCTTCAATGCTTTTATCGTTGGGATTAGCATTTACTTTTTTTAGAAGTGTGGAGTTCTTTAATGCCGTTGCTCCCAAATTATAAGTAAAGCTTACCAAAGCATCAAACTGATTTTGATTAACAGCCGACCTTACTAATTGGCGAACCGCTTTTTCGGCAACCTGAATATGAAATGCTTTTAGCTGTAATGCTCGCTCATGTGTAACAGGTGCATCACTCATAGTCACCTTTACGCCATTTTCATAATAGGTTGCACCATAACCAATAGTTGGTATTCCGGCAACATCTAAATAAGGTTTGCTTCGAAAAGCTTCGAAATTTGCTATAAATTCAATTATTTTTTTGCTTGCCTTTTTCATGATTTTTAAAATATTAATCATAACTAACTAATATCCATGCATCAACTTTAGGATCCCATATTAAATTAGCATGAGTTTGGCATTCAAATCCACCACCATTACCATAAGGAGATACGATACTTACAGAACTTTGTATTGTTATTTGTTGTCCTTTTGGAACTGTAATATTAATTTGATCTCCAGTATAAATACCTCTATCAAATCGAACAGTTCCACCTGTACCGCCTGAACTTTGAAATACAACATTATAAATATGAGTTCTAATACCTTTTATATCTAAATCAACTATTTCACCTGTCCTTTCGGTTACAGTATAAACATTATCATAAGAACCATAAAATCTCATGGTATCTCCTGTTTCTACAACAACATCTAAATTTCCAGGAAATTCATTTGCTATATCTGTTTCAGGTAAACCATAAGCTACATGTGAATTAAAATACATTGGTACTTGTGATGCGGTAGGACCTGGCATTACAGAGCTATCAGTAGCTATATTAACAACACCTCCACCACCTGAACCTGTAGCACTAATTGTATTACCAATAATTGATATTCCGCTACCGGCTACTAAAGTATCTTGTTTAGACGACAAGGAATTATAAGCATTAACTCCTAAAGAAATTTCATTTTTAGTTTGGTTTGTTAAGTCGAAATTGTAAGTGCTATTACCTGATTGATTTACTGTATGTGAACCTCCGCCAGTTATTGCCCCAGTTCCCTGATAGGTAATAGTTGCGTTTGATACATTAGGTAAACTTGCAGAAGTTAGAAATCCTTGTGAATTTACCCATGATTGAGATGCAAAACCATTTAAAGCAGTTGCTGTGATATAACCCGCGCCATTACTTAACTGGTTGTTGTTTGTTGGAATAGCAGAGGTTAAGGCATAAGCATTACTATCAGTAGAACCATCTGCTTTCAAAAATTGTGATGAATTACCACCATAAACACTAACAGCACCAAACCTTGCATAACCATCACTTGAACGTATCTCTGCTTTTACGGTTGGAGTAGTCGAATTAAGTCCACCTGCTTCAAAAGTCCACCCATAGCCATTAGCATCCTCTATGAAACTTCTTTTTGCCCAAGAATTTACAAGCTGACCAGAGGGTGCTGAAATACCAGCAGAACCTTGACCAACAGGCGACATATAATCTCTCCAAGCTGTATGTTGAGAACTATACCAAATTAAACCTGTGTTTGCACTACCGATTCTATTCAAGTCTATACTTCCGCCTTGCATACTGCTTGTACCGTCTAATCTTAAATAGTTATTTAGATTCGTACTTGATACAAAATTATTAGTCACCCAAGTTTCTGTAGCAGGATTGGATAAATTAACATTATCCCAAACTTTTCTCCAATCTGTTCCATTAGCTCCGCTAGAATGATACCAAGTTTTATACCACATCTCTCCTCCATTTCCATAAACAGTATCTGTAGTAAATGCACCACCAACAGTTCTTGTATGGACACCATAACTACCATTCATATAATCTGGTAAATTTGTGTTTCCGCTACCATTTCCAGTGTGTATTCCTGCTATACGGTTTTCAATAGGCAAATTATTAAAATCAATATTAGAAGTATAAATATCTCCTCTATTAACTAATCCATTAACCCAAGCCGATTGCCATTGACCACTATTTCCATGATACATGGTTGATATAACACCCTCTCCATTAATAGAAGCCACGTTACCTATACCTTGATGTCTAAAAATCCATCCTCTGTTACTAGCTCCATTCATCGTAAAATAAGTTGCCCAGTCTCCACTTACAAAACCCATTGTTCCATAATTTCCTGTAGTTGCAAACATTAAACCATATTCAGGATTATAACCTTGATCTACTTGAGTACCATATAGAGAAAGTCCATGACCAGTTCCAGTAGTTTGCATAATTGTATGTCCGTACATAGAACCTGCATATCCTTCTGTATAATTGTTTCCTACTGTATGTAATTTAGTTTGTGGACTTGTAGTTCCAATACCTATTCTTTCATTATCTCCAATAAATAGAACACCATCTGTATAACCCCAACGAACAAAATTCAGTCCGTTATATGTTGGATCATATTTAACTCCAAACGAAGCATTATTACCAAAATTAATAGGCTCATTATTTGGAAACATTAAAGAACCTTGCATTGTATCGCCTGTTTTCTTCACAAATTGAGTTAAATCTGCATTATTAGAAGATAGTAATTTAACCCAAGTTGACCAAGCACCATTATAAAATCTTCTAGTATATGTACTTTGATCTCCACCATATTCTTGATAACGCTGAAAACACCAATTTGTAACATCACTCCAAGTAACTTCTAAAACACCAGAATAATCGGAAGGTCTGTTAGGTATAGATTGCTGAACGGCATCACTCCACATAATATAACGACCTTCTTTAGTTGCGTCATTATAGTCCGCAAAATGATTACCAAAATAACCCCAATTAATAAAACCTTTATTATAAGCGTCGTTCCAAAGTGTTGAATTACCGTTCGATAATGTCTGAATAATTCCTTTACTGTAAATACCATTTACAGGTATTAAACTCGCATCTGCATAATTATCAGAAGCTAATAAACCTCCTGTTAATAATCTATTAGCATATGAGTCATTTAAAAACAAAGCTAAATCTTTAGTAGTATTAATAGCTTTATTATTACTCATTATGTTTTCTCCAATGTAAATATCATTAATTCCTACAGGATTGCCTGTAATATTTCCATTATTAGTAACTTGTTGTAAATTTAGATTTAAAGCTGTGCTTATTCCTAAAGCATTTTGAAAATCTGTTTTAGTTAAAATATGTCCGTTACCTGTTGAACTGTTATAACCATAAAAATAATCTATTCCGCTTGTTCCACTTATACCGCCGAAAGTATTTGTATAACCTACCCCCCAATTGGTAGCGTTAATAGAATTACCAACACTTAATCCTAAATAAGTACCTGTTGTGTTAGCTTTTATATTTGGATCGAAATTATGTGTTCCAAATATTTCAGTATATTCAGTATATGGACTCGTATCATCATAACTGCCTTGATAAATACGCATTCCCAAACCATCTTTTCTAAACAGTACTAGATTCTCTTTACCACCAGAACTATCTACATATCCTCCAATATGTAAATAATCTGCCCAAGGCCCGATATTGTTATTGTTATATGAAGTGAAACCGTATCTTAAATCTCTTGGGCTTACTTCACTTGGTGCAATAATCCTATTATCTTCATAATATATTTGTGGATTTGTAATTCCTAATGCACTTCTCCAATTAGCAATATTTGTCAAATTACCTCCATCTACATTTGCTTTTCTATCCAATGCATTCTGTAACCCCGGAATATCAGTAATATCCAAAACAACTTCACCTTGAGAATTGGCCGCTAATCCATTAACCGATTTTACCACACCAACAAGTAAAGTATTCATTGGAATTGTTACATTTGAGCCATCTTCAAAAGTAAATACCAAATCGTTACCTTGTAATTGCACACCTTTTATTAAATGCTCAATAGGTAGATCTATTACGATATTTGGTTCGTTACGCTGATAAAAAGTAAGCGTATGCAAAGTGCTGTTATAAGCAACATCGTGGACAAAACCATTTAAATGAGGTGTTTCTAATTTAGAATCTAATTCAGACTGCAATCCTGCAACATCGCTAATTGCATGATTGTGTGAAGCAGGAGTAAAACTGGTTGGTTTGTTTAATATTTCTGCATCTCCGGATGTTGCATTCCAATCGGCTTTTACATTTACTTGTGCATTTGGCTGAATAGTAATCAGTTTGTTTTTTTCTGCAACCGTGTACGCTGCCGTAATTGCATCTAAAATAACTTTGTTTGCATGTGTGTGGTTATTTGCATGTGCTGTATCCCAATTTGTAACATCGGCAGACGAAATTCCATCTAACGTCGATTTGTTATTATGGTTATGATTATTTGCAAATGATGCATTCCAGTTATTTACCATTTGTGTTGTAATTCCATCAATCACAGATTTATTAGAGTGAGTGTGTGACTGATCTATTACCGATTGGGTAAGATTATCCAACACCGCCTTATTACCATGTGTATGTCTTTTTAAATAAGCATCATCCCACTCACTAACTTTAATCGTGGTAGGCAATTGGTAACCGTTACTAAATTGTAATACCTGATTGGTAATTGTTAACCCATTTGCATTTGATCCTAAAGTAACCGCATTATGTGCTTTACCAGCAGCATTCTCCCAATCGTTTACTTTTGATGCAGTAATAGTATCTAAAACAGCCTTGTTTACATGATTGTGGTTATTAGTAATTGTTGATGCTAAAGAACCTGTTGCGTTAGAGCCATCTCTGTCAAGTTTTTGATTTGACAGATTTCGAATGTCATCAATTGTATGCAATACATCGTCTAAACCTTCAATATCTCTGACGTTATGTGAATGATGCGTTGGCGGAAATTCCGTTGGTTTTCCTGTAATTTCATTCCAATCATGTGTATGATTAATATTTGCTTTTTGGTTTATAGCTTCTTTAAGATCATCGTGGCAGGAACAGTCTTCATCAGCATGCAGATCGCAAAAAATGGATCTGTTTTCTTGAATCTTGATCATACCTTCTACGGCATCTTTATCGCCCCGCAAAAATTTTTGTCTTGCAGCGCTTTCTGTTGAAAGCCTTAAAAGCTTTTGAAGAATACTATAATCTCCGTGCTTTATATTCTTTTTTATTTGTGCTAGTGTCATTTAAAAAAATTTTTATTATACATTTTTCTATTTAAAGAACAAATATAATAGTTATTTTTCTATAAAGAACACAAAAATAGCCTTTTTTCTATATTTATAAATAAAAAAACTAAGCTTTTTACATTAATTAAAAAATCAATAAACTAAGTAAATCAAGTAGAGACATTGTTATATACAAAGAAATATACTAAAATATTTTTTTAAGCAACATCTATTTAGCATTCAAACAATTGATTAAAGAGAGAAAAAATCATTGAAAAATTTCTATAAAAAAGTAAAAAATTATAAAAATTTGTAACTTAGAATCAATACCACTAGTTTAAAGATAATTGCTTTTAAAACCTTTATAGTAATAGCAAGTGTTAACATAAACACTAAGAAGCCAATTATCTATAAAATAAAAAAGCCAGATTTTAAAAATCTGGCTTTTTTTGTTTTATGCTTCTTTATGTTTTCTGTTTGATACTAACGACCAAATAACCGAGATAGCCAATACCGAACCTATTATGGCTAACGATATAGAAGAATCGAAATGGTAGTAGGGCATAATGATCATTTTTACACCGATGAATGCTAAGATAATTGCCAAACCGTAATGTAGTTTAGAGAACATATCCATTGAATTTGCCAATAAAAAGTAAAGCGAACGCAATCCTAAAATAGCAAATATGTTTGATGTATAAAGAATAAACGGATCATCTGGTGCAATGGCGAAAATTGCAGGAATACTGTCAACTGCGAAAACCAAATCGGTAATTTCAATAACAGCTAACGCAACAAATAAAGGCGTTACCATTTTTACACCATTTTCAACCGTGAAGAATTTATCACCATGAAAATCTTTGGTTACTTTAAAAAACTTGTGAACCAATCGAACTCCGATATTTTTTGACATATCAGCTCCTTCTTCCTCTTCGCTATCTGACGCCCAAGATTTAATTCCGGCAATAATCAGGAAGATACCAAAAACAAACAACACAACGTTTAATTGGCGTGGTTCGCCTGTATCGGGATTAATTCCTAAAAACGGTAAGGTTATATAGGTTAGTTTTATTAATTCGACACCCGCAAAAATAAAGATCGCTCTAAAAAACAAGGCGCCTAAAATTCCCCAAAAAAGTACTTTATGCTGATAATCTTTCGGTATCTTAAAAAACTTAAATACCAGAATAAACACGAATAAATTATCAACCGACAATGCTTTTTCGATCCAGTAAGCAGCTTGGTATTTTGCAAAATTATCGGTAATTCCGTAAGGTTTATCTAACACCCAATAAACAACGCCACTGAAAACCATAGAAAGAGCAATCCAGACTATTGACCAAGAAAGCGCTTCTTTGTTTGATATGGTATGACTTTTCTTGTTGAAAACACCTAAATCAAGCAAAAGCATTATTACAACTGCAACCGCAAAACCGCCTATTAGCCAAGGGTGGTTTATTAAATGATCATTTCTCATAGCGTATTAATCTAATTTATCTGTTAGTTTTTTAAATACTTTTTTAGGTTCTTTATTGTTGTATAAAATGTCGTAAACGGCATCAATAATCGGGGTTTTTGCTTTTAGCTCCAAATTCATCAGGTAAGCACTTTTTGCTGCATAATATCCTTCGGCAACCATATTCATTTCCATTTTTGTAGAAATTACGGTGTAACCTTTACCAATCATGTTTCCAAACATACGGTTGCGTGAAAAAAGCGAATATCCGGTAACCAGCAAATCGCCCAAATAGGCAGAATCGTTGATGTTGCGTTTTAATTTGTGTACTTTCTTGATGAATTTCTTCATTTCGCGAATGGCATTACTCATTAACAACGCCTGAAAGTTGTCGCCATAACCCAAACCGTGTGCCATACCTGCTGCTATTGCATAGATATTTTTAAGCATGGCAGCGTATTCGGTTCCCATAACATCGTCTGATGTTTTTGCTTTAATATAATGGCTGCGCAAACTTTTTACAATAACTTCTGCTTTTTCTATATCGCCACCGGCAATTGTAAGGTATGAAAGTCGTTCTAAAGCCACCTCTTCTGCGTGACATGGTCCTGCCAAAACCGCAATATTTTCGATAGGAATGTTGTAAGTTTCCATGAAATGCTGACCAACAATTAAACCTGTTTCGGGAATGATTCCTTTAATGGCAGATACAATGATTTTACCTTCTAAAGAAACGGTTAATTTTTCCAATTCACTCCCCAAAAAAGCCGATGGTATTGCGAAAACAACGTAATCTGCATAACTTATTGCTTCGTTAATATCGGTAGTTAGCAAAAGCTGATCGGTATCAAACTCTACCGAACTTAAATAATTGGGATTGTGTTTATTAACTTTTAATTCTTCAATTGCAGTATCGTTGCGCATATACCAGGCAATTTCAGACAAATTGTGGCACAGCATTTTAGCAATAGCCGTTGCCCAACTACCACCGCCAATTACTGCAAACTTTGGATTGTTAATCATTGTTCTTTTTTTGATTTGCAAAAATAGACTTTTTAAACCTTTTTTAATTTATTATTTTGTTAAGCTTAAATTATTTATGTTTTTGAACAATAAACACATTTTGCTTTGCGTTGTACTTATGATTTTTAATTTGATTTTTTAATAAATTTAAAAAGCGACTTCGTTATTGTTGTCGCTTTTTTGTTTAAAAAAGATCCTTTCTTATTTTTTATTAAAGATAATCTTTTTAATTATTTCTTATAGAACAAATTATGATTGATGTATTCCCAAACTTTGGCATCTAACATTGGTTTGATATTTTTTTGTTCTTTTATACTGTTTCGAATGAATGTGGAAGACAATTCTATAATCGGTGCATTTACTTGATGAATGTTCGGATGATTTAGGAATTCTTCGGGAACCTCATCGGTTGAAATTCTTGGATACACATACAAATGATAATCGTTCAGAATCAATTCGAAATTCTTCCATTTTTTGAGCGATTTTAAATTATCCTCGCCCATTATCAAAGAAAATTCATGTTGCGGAAATTTTTCCTGCAGATGCGCCAGCGTGTTTACAGTATAATTTGGTTGCGGTAATTTAAATTCTATATCGCTCGGAATAATTTTATCGTAATCTTCTGTTGCCAGATGCACCATTTGCAAACGATGATAATCTGCCAGCAAACCCGACTTTTTTTTCAGTGGATTGTGCGGCGTAACAACCATCCAAAGCTGATCTAAATCACTGTTTTCAACAATATGATTGGCAATAATTAAATGCCCAACGTGTATAGGATTGAATGTGCCGAAATACAAACCTACCTTCATAACTTACTTATTTAAAAAGTTTGAAACCAAGTTGCAGGCTTCTTTTTTGGCTGTTTCTAAATCGTGATTTTCCAAAATAACATCAAATTCCGGAGCGCGCGATATTTCACGTTCTGCTTTTTCTAATCGCATTGCTATCTTTTCATCACTTTCGGTCTGGCGAAAACGCAATCTGCGTTCTAATTCTTCAACAGACGGCGGACTAACAAATATTGCCAATGTTTGATCGGGATATTGTTGTTTGATGTTTAAACCGCCCACAACATCAATATCAAAAATTACATGCTTACCTTCTGCCCAAATACGTTCGATTTCGGTTTTCAACGTGCCGTAATAATTGTCTTTATAAACTTCTTCAAACTCAACAAAAGCATTTTCTGCGATTTTTTTCTGAAAATCTGCCGGAGAAATAAAATAGTAATCTTTACCGTTTACTTCGTCGCCACGCATGTAACGTGATGTTGCCGATATAGAAAAATCTAAACACAATTGCTGCTGTGTTAGTAAATGCTTTACAATTGTTGTTTTACCAGAGCCCGATGGTGCCGAAAAAACAATCAATTTTCCTTGTTGTGCTGTCATTTATATAGTTTTGATGTTTAGATTGAATATTTAGCATCTTAATTTGTCATTCTGAATGAAACAAAGTGGAATGAAGAATCTCTATTACAAGTTGAGATTCCTCTTTCGTCGGAATGACATTAAAAACAAAAATTATTCAATTATAATATATTTAAAACCTGTTCTTTGATCTTTTCTAATTCGTCTTTCATTTTCACGACCAACTTCTGCATTTCGGCATGATTAGATTTTGATCCCATGGTATTGATCTCGCGACCCATTTCCTGTGCAATAAAACCTAATTTACGCCCTGCGTGTTCGTTGGCATGCATTGTTTCAATGAAATAATCTAAATGATTAGTTAAACGCACTTTTTCTTCGTTGATATCTAACTTTTCAATGTAATAAACAACTTCTTGTGCGTATCGGCTTTCATCGATATTAACTTCTAATTCCTTTAAATTTTGCAGTAAACGATCTTTTACCGTTTTAATTCGATCTTCTTCGTAACCTTCAATTTCCTTCATAGAACTGCGAATGCTTGAAACTCTGTTAACAAAATCGTTCCCCAATTTCTCACCTTCCTGTTTACGGAATTCGTTGATGTTAATCAATGCTTGGTTTAAAACTTTTACAATTTCGTTCCATTCCTGTTCATCTAATTCACAACGTTCTACTTTTAAAGCATCGGGCATACGCACTGCCATTTTCATTAATTCGGTAGCATCGGCATCAGGAATAATGTTTTTCATCTGCGCAATATATGCCCTAACGATTGGCGCATTCAATGTTGCCGATGTTTCTTCGCCGGTAACTTCGATAAATACAGAGCATTCTACTTTACCGCGTTCTAACTGCTGGGCAATTACATTGCGAATTTCCAACTCTTTTTCTTTATAAGGTTGTGGTAAACGTACGCTTAAATCTAAATTTTTTGAATTTAACGATTTAATTTCTACCGTTATTTTTTTTAATGGCAACTGCACCAACGCTTTACCAAAACCTGTCATTGAATAAATCATACCGAATTATAATAAAGGTGCAAATTTAGTAAATTGTAACATACCTTGTTAAACTATTTGTAAAACAAAAAGCTGCCTTAAAAAAGACAGCTTGTGTTTTGTTGTTTTTATTTATTATTCTTCGCTTTTCTGAAGCAGAAATTTATAGATTAATCCACCTACGATAGCTCCTGCAATTGGTGCTGCCCAAAACAACCAAAGTTGCGACAAAGCTTCACCTTGTACAAAAAGTGCCTGTGAGGTAGAACGTGCCGGATTTACCGATGTATTAGTAATTGGAATGGAAATTAAATGTATCAATGTTAACGCCAAACCAATAGCAATACCTGCGAATTTACCATTTGCCCATTTATCGGTAGCTCCTAAAATAATGATTAGGAAAAAAGCAGTTAACAAGAACTCTGCTAAAAATGCAGCAGCCATACTGTAACTTCTGCCTGCGTAACCTTCCATTTCGTAGAAGTTGGTTGCAAATGCTCCAGCTCCTTCTGCACTAAAAGCTCCGGCTCCGTTTAAAATTAAATACAAACAACCTGCTGCGGCTGATGCACCCAATACTTGTGAAACGATATACGGAAACAGATCTTTAGCAGGGAATCTGCCACCGGCAAACAAACCGAAAGAAACCGCAGGATTAAAATGTCCGCCCGAGATGTGCCCAACCGCATAAGCCATTGTTAAAACGGTTAAACCAAACGCCAGCGAAACACCCGCTAAACCAATACCAATTTCTGGTACACCGGCTGCAAAAACTGCTGCGCCACAGCCACCAAATACCAACCAGAATGTTCCGAAGAACTCTGCAAATAATTTTTTCATAAAACTTGATTTTTCTAAAATTCGTGTTAAAACTACTGTTTTAAAATATAAAATCAAGGTTTGTATCTGCAAAATAGCAGGAATATGCTACTGATTGTTACTGATTTTAATTATTGACTTTTTGTAACATTGCTTCGATAGTTTTAGGACTGTTTCCTACAAATATCTGGTCGTTGTAAATAACTACAGGCCGAGCCAAAAAGGTATAATGTTCTAAAATGTATCGTTTAAAATCAGCTTCGGTAAGGTTTTCTTCTTTTAAGCCCATTTCTTTATAAAGCTTGGCGCGTTTGCTAAACAACGTTTCGTAACTGCCTGTCAACGCATACATTTCTTCGATTTGCTTTACAGTAATATCTTCTTCTTTGATATCTTGTAACTGAAACTGGTCAATATTTTTAATTTGCTTTAAAATACGTTTACAGGTATCGCAGGTTTTTAGATAATAGATTTTTTTCATTTTAGATTTGATTCCATTAAAAAAGCAAGTTAGTAATTTACCAACTTGCTTTAAACGTTTATGTAACTATTTTTAAAAGATTCTTCATTTCACTTTGTTACACTCAGAATGACAGAGAACTGAAATTAGCTTTACTAATTCTCTTTTTTAATAAGATACAATTTATCTGACAAACGAATGCGGAACGGAACGGCAAATGTAATTTTATCATCTGCTTTTGCAGTCTCAGCATCTTTTCCGTTTACTTTGAAGGCTTCTAAAATAAAGCGTTCTTCTCCGGTTGATGGTCCTGCAATTAACACCTCATCGCCCACTTTTACTTCGTTGTTTGTTACGGTGAATTGTGCTACCGATGCTTTTGTGAAATAATGCGCACCATGACCTACCAAAATTTTACGTTCGTGCTTTTTCTTACGGATTTCGGTTACGGTTGCAACTTTTACCGGAATAACCTCTTCGAAAACATTGCGTTCTTTCTTGAACTTCAGCGCATCGGATTTTCCTTTTTTAAAGATCAAGTTTCCTTTTTGAACGCCTCTTCGTATCTGTTTTTGTTCATCTTCTGGTAACTGAATAATATCTAAACATTCGTTAGAACAACAGCCGTGCATTGCTTCGTGGCATTCATCGCACTGAATAAACAACAAATGACAACCTTCGTTAGCACAGTTTACGTGCGTATCGCATGGTTTTCCACATTGGTGGCAATTGGCAATAATATCGTCGGTAATGCGTTCGCCCAAACGATGATCGAACACAAAATTTTTACCTATAAATTTGCTTCCCAAACCTTCGGCTTTTACTTGGCGTGTGTATTCTATAATTCCGCCTTCTAACTGAAAAACATTTTCGAAACCTTGATGTTTAAAGTAAGCACTGGCTTTTTCGCAACGAATTCCGCCGGTACAATACATCAATAATTTTTTATTTTGTTTATGATCTTGTAATTGCTCGTTTATAATTGGCAACGATTCACGAAAAGTATCAACATCGGGCGTAATGGCTCCGGTAAAATGACCGACTTCGCTTTCGTAATGATTACGAAAATCTACCAAAACCACATCGGGATCGTTCAACATTTCATTAAATTCCTTTGCATTTAAATGAATTCCCTTATTGGTCACATCAAAAGTGGCATCGTCCAATCCATCAGCAACAATTTTATTTCGCACTTTAACCGTTAGCTTTAAAAACGATAAATCGTCTTGTTCCACAGCAACATTCAATCGAATTCCTTTCATAAAATCATACGCTTCCAAGGTTTCTCTGAATGCTTCGAAATTTTCAGCCGGAACACTCATTTGCGCATTGATCCCTTCGTGTGCAACGTAAGTTCTGCCCAAAGCATCTAATTTAGACCATGCCAAAAACAAATCGTTTCTAAATTGTTGCGGATCCTGAATTTTTGCGTATTGATAAAAAGAAAGTGTGATACGGTTTTGACCCGCTTCTTCGATTAACTGCGCGCGTTGTTCGGCGCTTAAGGTGTTATACAGTTGCATGCTATAAACATTTAAGTGATAAAATTGAATAAAAAAACCGGACTCTAAATGGAAGAATCCGGTTGCAAAGTTATGATTTAAATTTTTAATGTTCAAATGACGAAAATCATAGAATTTTTAATTTTTTTAGTATTGATACATGATGCTGTTGTTCCAACCGGCAATATTTATCTGTACTTGATTTTGTCCTGTAATTTTAAAAGGAGTTAAATCAAACGAAACTGTTTTTTGAAACACCGCTTGGCAAGCTTCATTGTTTATTAACTCTACTTTTGCATTCCATTGATTTGGTAAGGTTTCAACAACAACTTCAGATGCAACGAAATTCATATCCCAATTATTAGGATTACAACCACTTGAAGAAACCGTTATTTCTAAACAATCGCCATTTAAAACAACATTAGTTATAGTGTAATTGTTGGTGTTTGTTTGATTGTATTTTGTTTCATCAATAATAGAAAACTCATTACAATTTGTCGGGTTTGGATGTGGGCAACAATTACTATCGTCGCCTTTACAACCAACAAAAACCATTATAATCAGTAAGTAAAAAAAGTTTTTAATCATACACTCCTATTTTATCTTTAAATGCTTTTTTTCAGGAAATTAATATTGATACATGATAGTGTTATTCCAACCATCGATATCTATTTGAACGGTATTTTGACCAGCCATTTGAAAAGGAGTCAAATCAAACGAAACTGTTTTTTGAAAAACCGCCAAACATTCTTCATTATTAATTAATTCTACTTTTGCATGAAACAAAGGCGGATAAATATTGGTAGTACTTGCAACTCCAATTAAATTCATGTCCCAGTTATTTGGATTACAACCGCTTGATGAAACTGTTATTTCTAAACAATCTCCGTTTAAAACAACATTTGTAATTCCGTAATTATTTGTATTTACTTGTGGAAACGCCACATGATCTAACACCGCTTTCTCGTTACATTTTGATTTTATCGGATGTTTTATATGATCATCAAGAAAATCGCAAGCAACAAAAAACACGCATGTAAAAAGTGCTAAAACCAATCCGAATAAATAGATACTTTTTCTCATAATTTGTTAGTTTACAAGTTTGTAGATGTAAATGTAATAAATAAATCCACTGAACAAAAAAATTTATTCAGTGGATTTTACATTTTATTAAATAGTTCTTATATATTTTCTAAATAAAAAGAATATTATTATTTACTTTCCATAAAAGTTTTGGTATCACTCATTGGTTTTGTAGATCCTCGGTGACAGGTTGCGCATTCAATGGCATTCTTATATTGATCGCCAATTGGTGCAAATTCTTTTGCATTTAGCTCGTTCGTAAACTTAATCATGTGGCGGGCAATTTCTTTTTCGTGCTTTTTGTCAGACGATTTATCCATTGTATGGCAATGATTACACTTTACGCCTAACGCTTTGTTGTAACCTTCCATTAAAGACATTAAACTGTCTTTTGAAATATTTTTTGGAAGTATTTTCAGATTTTTAAAACCGTCTTTAGATAGTTCCTCATATTTTTCTGTCTGAAAATTGTTGTTGAAAGACATTAACACAAAGCCCACCAACAAAAAACTGAACATATAGATTAAATTCTTTTTCATAACTAAAATTATTGTTTTACTAAAGTTACAAAAACATGTTTAACCTATATATTCAGTAATGTAATTTGAATTTAATCTAATTAATACTATCCTTATCAGTTTTTAAAGCGTCATCATTAGGTTTAGCACCTGATTTAGATTTATTATATTCTTCGCGAATGGTTTGCTGATTAAAAATTTCAGCCAAATAGGGTTCCACAATAGCTTCTAAACTACTTTTTGAAATCGTTGTTATCGTTGGATCTTCTACCAACTGATGCCAAATTCCCTTAACACCGAACTTATAATCGCCAAAAACAATTACCGGTGTACCTTTTACTTTCACCGTTTTTTTATCATTGGATATAACCCATTGTTCTGCCCAATTGTACAGCCATTGTGCATCGGCATCAAGCAAACGTAAACACGAATGCGATGCCGGATAACCTGGTAAAGCATACTGATGCCAACCCACACCGCCGGTATTATGAATATTGAAATTCCAGTTTAAAATCCATTCATCATCAACGGTACTTGTAACTTTACGCCCTTTCCAATTGGTAAAGAACAATCCGCGTGGAGTTTGAGCCGATTTCTTACCCATGTTTGTTGGTCCCCATTTAACCAGATTTCCTTTTTCGTACACACCATACGCTTGTATCGGGTACGAGAAAATAACCGTTTTAGGAACTTCTGCCAAATTATCCAACTTACGCGGAAACGGCGTATAATCCATAAAAGTTGCTTTGAACTCGTTTGGTACAATTAAGGTATCGCGCGTTTTAATATGATCGGTATCAATACGGTTTAAAGCCGCTATGGTATATTGCTGCTCTTTTGTAAACGTATTGTAAAAAAGTTTACGTAACGAATCGCTGGCTTTTATTGGCCAATAGCTAAACGCATCGCCTTTGTAAACGGCATATTTTTTTGATTTTTTACTTTTTTCGATCTCAGCCTTTTTAACCGCTGCCACAGAATCTTTCTTTGCGAGTTGAATAGAATCGTTTCTTTTTATAGCGATAGAATCTACTTTTGTTTCGATATTCTGCTGAATGGTAGTTGAATCAATTTCAGAATCCTGCTGCTCAATTTCTTTTTTACAACCTGCTAAAAACAGCACAGTTACCAGTAAAACAATAATTTTTTTCATTTCAAATTTTTATACGAAATTAATAAAAAAACCAATTGTTAAAATAAGATTTTCATTCGTTCAAAATAAATTATAACAACTACTTTTTGTCATTGAGTGTATTGCATAAAATCTCTACAACTGACTTTTCTTTTGAGATGCTGCACTTCGACTAGACTCAGTGACCAATTCAGCATGACCGCTTACTGTCAATCATAAACTATTATTTCGCTGCCGAAACTGCTTCACGATTTTTCTGTTCTTTTAAAATTTCTGCCTGATATTTCCCAACAATTCCGTTCAATATTTCAGCCGAAATATCATTAGCATGGCTGTCTTTCGCTAAATCTAACCAAGGTTTTCTTCCATCGAAATTATAACTTCCATAAACAATAACGGGGGTTCCTTTTGCTTTTACGGTTTCTTTATCGGCTAAAATCCATTCATCGGCCCAATCATACATCCATTTTGCATCGGCTTCTAACAAACGTAAACACGAATGCGACGCCGGATAACCTGGCAATTGATACTGATGCCACGCAATGCCTTCTTTGTTATCTAAATTAAAATTCCAACGTAAAACCCACTCGTCATCAAAAGTACTTATGGTTTCTTCGCCTTTCCAATTACAAAAATAAAGTCCTTCTGGAGTTTTATTTTGTTTCGATCCCATGCTTGATGGTCCCCATTTTACCAATTCGCCGTTTTCATACAATCCGTAAGCTTGAATAGGATACGAGAAAATTGCCAGTTTTTTGATATCTTTCGCACTGCTTAATGTGTAAGGAAAAGGAGAATATGCCAAGAAATCATCATCGAACTGATCGGGAATCAACAAGGTATCAACCGAAGCAAACGTGCTTTTATCAACACGATTTAGTGCCACAATGGTTGTAAGCTGTTGCGATGTAAATTTTTCTTTAAAGATTTTTCGAACCGAATCATTACTCTTTAAAACCCAGTTGGTGTAGGTGTAATCTTGCGCTTTTTCGTATTTACGCTCGAATTTTTTTTCTAACGACCTTTCTTGTCGTTCTTCTGGTGTATCTTTGCAACCGATAACAGATAAGAACGTTGCAAACGCTGTAATTAAAATGATCTTTTTCATAGCTAAACTTTTTAATTATAGTTGTTAAGTTACAAAAAACAACTGTTTCAACCAAAATTTGATTATTTAAAATTTAAAAATCAATTTATAATTCAATAAAAAAAGGTATTTTTACTTTTACAATAGAAAAGAATATGAGTGCAGAGAAAGAAGCAAAATTGAAAGCTTTACAGCTTACATTAGATAAATTAGATAAAACGTACGGGAAAGGAACCGTAATGAAATTGGGCGACAGCGCGGTGGAAGAAGTTGATGCCATTCCGTCGGGATCATTAGGATTAGACCTTGCTTTAGGGGTAATGGGCTATCCGCGTGGAAGAATCATTGAAATCTACGGACCTGAATCATCTGGTAAAACAACTTTAACCTTACATGCTATTGCAGAAGCACAAAAAGCTGGTGGAATTGCCGCTTTTATTGATGCTGAGCATGCGTTTGACCGTTTTTATGCGCAGAAATTAGGGATTGATATTGATAACTTGATTATATCGCAACCTGATAACGGGGAACAAGCCTTGGAAATTGCCGAAAATTTGATTCGTTCAGGTGCAATCGATATTGTGGTAATTGACTCGGTTGCTGCATTAACGCCAAAAAGTGAAATTGAAGGCGAAATGGGTGATTCTAAAATGGGATTACATGCCCGTTTAATGTCGCAAGCCTTACGTAAATTAACCGGAACCATTTCTAAAACTAATTGTACGGTGTTTTTTATTAACCAGCTGCGTGAAAAAATCGGCGTTATGTTTGGAAACCCGGAGACAACAACGGGTGGTAATGCGTTAAAATTCTACGCATCGGTTCGTTTGGATATTCGTAAATCAACACAAATAAAAGATGGCGACAACGTAATGGGTAACCGCACCAAGGTTAAAATCATTAAAAATAAAGTAGCACCGCCTTTCCGCACCGCAGAATTTGACATTATGTATGGCGAAGGAATATCGAAAACAGGTGAAATTTTAGATTTAGCTGTTGATTTCGAAATCGTTAAAAAATCAGGATCATGGTTTAGTTATGGTGATACCAAATTAGGTCAGGGTCGAGATGCAGTTAAAGCATTGATTAAAGATAACCCGGAACTTCAGGAAGAATTAGAAGACCGTATTAAACAACATATTAAAGAAGAACAAAATTCTTAAAACCAAAACCTCCCTTTCAGTTGAAAGGGAGGTTTTTTTATTTGTAATCGTTTAGATTAAACATTTTCTATTTTCTATTTTCTATTTTCATAATAATTTCCAAAACCCTTTCGCAATCCAGAAAAAATCATCAATTTTGAGCCAGCAATGGGGTGCCGATTATTATTGGCTGAGATGATACCCAAGAACCTAGTTTCTGCACCTGATCCGGATAATGCCGGCGTAGGGATTGTAACTTTATCATCTCATCATTTAATTTATTTATATGATGCAGGAAATTTTAAGTAAAACCAGCCTTTTAGAATGGTTTGGTGTATTTTTTTCGGTTGTGCAGGTTTTGCTGGCACAACGCAACAACATTCACAATTATCTTTTTGGAATTGCCGGTATTGTTCTGGCTATGTTTGTTAAGTTCAACGCCAGGCTGTATGCTGAATTCACGCTGGATTTTTACTATCTGGTAATGAGTGTTTACGGTTGGCTGTTCTGGAAATTTGGCAAGCAACAAACCGAAACTCCTATTTCGTTTACTACAACATCAGAAAAATACAAGGCAACAGGTATTGTTTTAGCTGCGTTTTTAATTTTCTATATTTTTTTAACCAATTACACAAACAGCGATGTGCCGCTTTGGGATTCTTTGGTTACTGCATTTGCCTGGGCGGGTATGTGGCTTATGGCAAAACGCAAAATAGAAAACTGGGTGTTGCTAAACATTAGTAATTTTCTTGCTGTGCCGCTTTTAATTCATAAAGAACTGTATTTGTACGCTGTCTTAACTGCCTTTTTGTTTGTGGTTGCCATTTTTGGATACATTAACTGGTACAAAATTTTAAAGCAGCAAAAAAATGCATAGTTCCACCATTCAGCAAAAATTATTTGGGGCAAAGCAAATTCCTGCCGATGTTATCCATCATATTTATAAAGAACGCTGGCTGCAAATTTGGGTTCCTAAAATGTACGGCGGTTTGGGTTTGAACTTTACCAACGGATTAAAACTTTTAAAATCGTTAGCTTTTATCGATGGAAGTCTGGGCTGGATGGTTACTTTATGTGCCGGTGCTAATTATTTTTCTCGAAACCTGAAACCCGAAATTGCTCAAGAACTTTTTAAAGATAATTTTACGTGTTTTGGCGGAAGTGGAGCTATTGGCGGAACTGCCGAAAAACTGAACGATTTTTATTTGATTAATGGTAGATGGACATTTGCTACCGGCGCACCGCATTTGAGTCATTTTACGTTGAACGCGGTGATTACCGAAAACAACCAGCCTGTTTTAGATGAAAATGGTAAAGAATTGATTCGATCTTTTATTGTTCCGAAAGATCAGGTAGAAATTATTGCCGATTGGAATGCTATGGGAATGCAGGCTACCGGAACGTTTTCGTTTACGGTTGATGCTATTGTGGTTGATGCCAATCACAGTTTTATTTACAACGAATTTTATACCGATGCGGTTTTAGATCGAATTCCGTTCCGCATTTTTGCCGATTTAACCCTGTTGGTTAATTATCTGGGAATGGCAGAACATTTTATAGATGAAGCCGCAAAAATAAGACCTCAATTAGATTTATCAACCTTTAGAAACAATCTTTCTAAACAAGAAAATCAAACGTATTTATTTGCAGATAAAATTGAAACACTTTTAAAAGATCAGCAAGAAATAGCAGTCGAAGTTCAAACCGAAATTCATCAGTTTGCTGAAACGTTGGTTGCTACTTTATCGCACAAAATTTTAGATCTGTATTTTCAGTTAGGTATCAAAGCATCGCACACCAACGAACCTATTCAGCAAATATTCTGCGATTATTTTACCGCAACACAACATGCTAATTTTAGGAGAGTTTATTCTTAATTTCACTTCTTTATACCTTATTCGTATTTTGTTGTACCCGATTTGCATTTTGTTGACCCGATTTGTGTTTTGTAACACCCGATTTGCATTTTGTAGTAACCGATTTGCGTTGCTACTAACCAGATTTGTATTGCTACCTACCCGATCTTTGTAATAGCTTTAGCTTGGTTTAAAGATTATCTAACGGGCTTTTAATTTTTCTTTTTGCAGGATCGGTTAAATGCGTATAAATTAAAGTAGTTTTAATGCTTTTATGCCCCAAGAGATCCTTTACAAAACGCACATCGGTACCTTGCTCTATTAAATGTGTTGCATAACTGTGCCTTAAACTGTGTACAGAACCCTGTTTATTAATTTTTAATTTTGCTAATAGCTGTTTTAAAAGCTGTTGAACACTTCGTTCGGAATATCTGCCATTAGTTCTGCCCTCAAAAAGATAATCTTTTGGTTTGTATTCTTTAAAATAATCTCTTAATAAAATCAACAATTTTTCTGCCAAAACCACCACCCTATCTCTATTATTTTTGCTTTGCCTAATAGTAACGGTCATTGTATTAGAATCGATATCGGTAATTTTTAAGTTAGTTAGTTCAGAAACCCTTAAACCGCAAGAATACACAGTTGCCAAAATGGCTTTATGTTTTAAATTTTCGCAGTTTGCAAGAATAAGTTTAACTTCTGCTTGCGAAAAAACAACCGGAATTTTAAATTCGCCACGATCTGGATAAAGATAATCTAACTGCATTTTTTTACCTAAAACATCTTGATACCAAAATTTAATGGCTGCTACCAATTGCTTTTGATACGACACTGATATTTTACGGTTGGTAACCATAAAATTTAAATAGTGTTCTATTTGCTTTTTGTTAAGTGAATCTACATCAGTATTAACAAAGTGCAATAAAAATTGCCGAAATGCATTAACATACGTTTCTATAGAACTGGTACTGTAGCGTTTAACTTGAAGCAACTGTACAAAAAGGGCTATTTTTTTATCCATAATATCTGTAAAATACTAATTTACAGAAGTTATGCGCAATTACAATAAATTACTCGCATTAAAATGCCATTTTTTACTGTTATGCGAAATTTTTATGCAAGAAACAGATAATTGCGTATATTTGGGTGTTCAGGGAAATCCCTTCGGGCTTCCCCTGAATAAATCGGGGGCTTTACGCCTGTAACAGCCCTTCGGGACTGTCCCAGAACAAGGGTTTTGCAAAAGCAAAATCCCTTCGCAAAGCCCCCGATTTATTATGCCTAATTTTAAAACCGAACGAAACAATGGCACATTTAATTGAAGAAAATAAATTTGACGATTTAAAGGAAGCCTTAAAAAATTCAACTGAATATAAAATACATTCATATCTTTTGAACGTTTTAAATGACAAAACGGTCGAAATAGATGGAGAAAGTTTTTCAGCAGACAGATACCAAGAAGAATTTTTAGAAGGCTTACAAATATTTGAGGTTCTCATTAAATCAAATATGGACAAAGTAAAACTGGATAGCTTTCTAAATATCTTAGTTGAATTAGCTTTCAAAATGGGTGGATTTATTCAACTAATGTCACAAACTGCAATGAACAAAGGTGTCTACTTATCTGACATTGAAGAATTGTATAAAGTAAATCCAGCTATAAGACAGAGATTACAAGATTTCATTGAGTTTTTAAAAAAATCTGAAAATCAAGATAAACCAATTGCAAATCTTTCAGCTACAAAAGCACAAATATCTAATTCAATTGGAAATTTATTGGAAAAATATGAAATTGGAGAAGATATGCTACAATTCGCTCAGTCATATGAAAGAGTTGAACAAACAGAAACGGCAATGAAAATTTATCAAGGTATTATGAATGATTTCGAATCCGAATCTGTGAAAGCTAGTAGTGGTTTATTTCCTGAAATTTCATATGTTGACGACAGACCTGAAAGTGAAATCAAAATATTTGAGACTGCTAAAAAAAGTTTTGAAAGGCTAAGTGGACAAAATATAGCTGAACCAAAAAGAGTTCACATAAACGAAAACGAAAAAGCGAAAGAAATGGTGCTTGAAATGGAAAAATCAATTAACCAAACGTCACAAAAAAATGAAACCGGATTTCTGAATAAACTAAAACAACTGTTTAAGAAAAACTAGACATAACAAGGGTTTGCCAAAAGCGGGGCTAAAGTTCTTCGATTGAGCTTTTGTGCAAAGTTCAACAATAGTATTTCTATTGAACTTTTGTGCTAGAAATCCCCGCCTTCGGCAAGCCCCGAAACGTTAGCGGTAATGTTAAATTGAACGCACAAAATTAAATTACGTTTATAAAATGTTTAAATTTGTACCGTGAGTACTAGAGTAGAAAATATAAATAAAGAATTAATCGAGTGGGCTATTATCCGAAATGGTAATAGTTTAGATGAATTCTATGCTCAAAACCCAACAGTTGAAAGCTGGATTAATGGGGAGAAATTTCCTACTGTAAAACAACTTGAAAACTTCACACATAAAGTACAAGTTTCTTTTGGCTATATGTTTTTACCACAACCGCCAAATGAAACAATTCCATTACCTTTTTTCAGAACAGGAAAAAATAGTACAAATAACGTAAGTCTTAATGTATTTCATACAATTCAAATAGTTCAAGATAGACAAAACTGGCTGACTGAATATTTGGAGGAATTAAATTTTCCAGAATTAGAGTTCGTTGGAAAATTTAATGTTAGTGACAATTACATAGATATTGTTAATGACATTAGAAATGTACTTAAACTTGAACTTGATTGGGCAAGTAAACATAATAAATGGGAAGAAGCTTTTGACTATTTAACACTAAAGATAGAAGAAGCTGGTATAATCGTTACTTACAATGGTATTGTCGGCAATAATACACATAGAGTTATTGATGTTAATGAATGTAGAGGATTTGTTTTAGTAAACAAGAAAGCACCATTTCTGTTTATAAATTCTGCAGATGCAAAAGCAGCACAAATGTTTACTATAATACACGAATTAGCCCATGTCTGGTTAGGAGAAAGTGCTGGTTTTGATAATGCTAATTTATTACCTGCTGACGACCCCTTAGAATTGCTATGCGACAAGGTTGCGGCAGAACTTTTAGTACCAGAGATTTATTTCATAAAGAAATGGGAAACTAGTCAAAACTTCAAATACTTAAGCAGAATATTTAAAGTAAGTCCTATTGTTATTGGACGTCGAGCATTGGATTTGAAATTAATTACCTTCCCTCAATTTATTCAGTTTTATAACGAATATATGAACGAAG
Organism: uncultured Myroides sp.; assembly: GCA_913777665.1. Taxonomy (GTDB): domain Bacteria; phylum Bacteroidota; class Bacteroidia; order Flavobacteriales; family Flavobacteriaceae; genus Flavobacterium. Next base: position 51,210 of record CAJYTF010000017.1, on the reverse strand, counting down.
TAAAGGAAAGAAAAGACAGACAAAGTTCTGGGGGTGATTTTTATGCCACAACAAAGAAAAGAATTAGTTTACGTTTTGCAGCATTTGTTAATAATGCGGTTAAAGAAAATAAACTATTGTATCGTGATGCGTATAAATTGACAAATATGAAAGGAGAAACATACAACAAATTTATTAACGAATTTTTATATTAGTGGCAAAGTATTTATTAGATAGTAATATTTTTATTCAAGCACATCGAATGCATTATCCATTCGATGTAGTTCCTAGTTTCTGGAATAAAATATTAGAATTATCTAATAAAGGAATAATTATTAGCATTGATAAAGTAAAAAAAGAACTTTGTGATACCAATAATCCTGACCAACTTTCAATTTGGTGTGTAGATGAATTAAACACTAGTTTCTTTGCTGATTCTACATCTTGTGTTGACATTTATTCTCAAATAGCTATTTGGACTCATTCAAGCACACACTTCCAACAATCAGCAAAAGATGAATTTTTGGCTACTGATTTGGCAGACCCTTGGTTAATAGCTTATGCAAAGAAAAATGATTTAACTATTGACGCATGAAACTAGTCAACCACAAAGAAGAAATAGAATTAAAATCCCTGAACCTTGTATCCATTTTGGAGTGAAGTATTTATCTCCTATTGAAATGTTTAGAGAAATAGGCGAAAGCTTCTAAAATAACACTACCGCTAACATGGGTTTTGCAAAAGAGCGGGTTAAGTGCAAAGTTCAAGTTTTGTACTTTGTATCCGCAAAAACCATTTTTTATTTGCTTTGAAAAATGTAAATTAGCAAACAAAAAAATGGTTTTGCAACTGCGGTGCTAAATTCAACATTTGTGCTTCGATTGCCCCGCCTTCGGCAAGCCCCGAAACGTTACTTATAATAAATCCTTAACAAAATAGGTTTTTTACTGTTATCAATAATCTTTTCTAAAATTTTAAAAGTTTCGTTGCTTACCATTGGGCAGCCTTCACTATTAATAATGGGCACTAACTGCTCTTCGTGCGGCATAAACGTATAAGTGTGTAAAACTACATAACGTTCAAAAGCTTGGTCGTTGGTTTTATCTAAACCATGCAGTTTATACGATTTTCCAAATCTGCCTACATAATCTACTCCAACTTTATAGTTTCCTAACGAAGTCATATTGCTGCCTTCCACATTGCTAAACTGCAATTCGCCGTACGTTCCGGTGTTCGATCCTTTACCATGTGCCACCAAACCTTCGTGCAAAATACGGTCGTTCTTAACATCGTACACATAAAAGCGGTTGTAACGACTTTTAATAGCCATATCTGCCAAGAAAACAACATCTTGATTATAATCAGAATGATCTTTTAGAAACTCTTTAGCTATATCTGAATTTAATTGAAATCGGATTGTTGTTTCTTTTGAAACTTCGTGTTGTGGTCGAACGAATTTAAGTATCAAAAAAGCAGCCGCAACCAATAAAACAATTGCTATTAAACTACGAATGATTATTTTCTTCATGCTTTAACAAGGGTTGTAAAATCAATTCACGTACTTGGTCTTTTAGTTCGGGTTTATCGCGCTGACTTAATCCTTTGGTTTCAACAAACGGATGCTGGTAAATAAGCACATTTCCCGGATGTCCTGCAAAAAATCGAAAAGGAAACATCTTTTTTAATCCGACGAAGGTCATTGGAACCACCGGAATTTCAAAATCAATCGCTAAACGAAAGGCACCGTCTTTAAAATCGTCTAAAATAACCGATTCGTCATTTGGTACACCACCTTCGGGAAAAATACAAACACTTAAACCTTTTGCTAATTTTTCTGCCGCCATAATCATGGTTTTTTGTCGGCTCACGGCACTTGATCTATCTACCAAAATACAGGCTTTTTTATAGAAATATCCAAAAATAGGCAGCTTTGCCAATTCTTTCTTTCCTACAAAAACAAACGGATTTTTAACCAGAATCAGCATCAGCATAATATCCATCATTGACGTATGATTTGCCGTAAGCATATAACTTTTGTTTGGATCGAATTTTTGTTTGGTTATGATCGATTTTCTAAAACCTGTGCCATAAAACACCGCATAAGCCCAAATTCTTGCCAAGAAGAAAAAGAAACGGTAAAACTTATCGGTTGATAATGAAATTATTAAAAACGGAGAAAGTAGCAGAATTACCACTAATATTATGAGATAGAACCATAGTTTCCAAAAAAACCAGACTACTTTTTTTAAAAATTCCATGTGTTTTTTGTTAGACAATGCAAATTAATAAATAAATAATTTTATCAACTAACGTTATAAACTTTTAAATTTGTAAAAATTTAATTTTAAAGAATGGCAAAAGTATTAACAGGAGTTCAAAGTACCGGAACCCCACACCTTGGAAATCTTTTAGGAGCTATTTTGCCTGCTATTGAAATGGCAAATAATCCTGAAAATGAAACGTTTTTATTTATCGCCGATTTGCATTCGGCAACACAGATTAAAGACGCTAAAACATTAAAAGAAAATACCTATAGTGTGGCTGCAACTTGGCTTGCGTGTGGATTAAACACCAATCGTGTTACCTTCTACAAGCAATCAAGCGTGCCACAAACTTGTGAGCTTACCTGGTACTTAAGCTGTTTTTTTCCGTTTCAGCGTTTAACGTTGGCGCATTCGTTTAAAGACAAAGCCAGCTATTTAGAAAACGTGAACGCCGGGTTGTTTACCTACCCAATGTTGATGGCGGCTGACATTTTATTGTACGATGCCGAATTTGTGCCGGTTGGTAAAGATCAGTTGCAGCATTTGGAAATTACGCGTGATGTAGCATCGCGTTTTAACAACCAAATGGGAGAAACGTTCGTGTTACCGAATGCAAAAATTTCGGACGATATTATGACCGTTCCCGGAACCGATGGTGAAAAAATGAGTAAATCTCGTAACAACTTCATTAATATTTTTGAAGACGATAAAAAGCTGCACAAACAAATCATGGCAATTGTTACTGATGCTACTCCGTTAGAAGATCCTAAAAATCCGGATACCTGCAACGTATTTGCAATTTACAAGTTATTGGCAACGCCAGAGCAGACTGAACAAATGCGTGCAAATTATTTAGGTGGAAATTACGGTTACGGACATGCAAAACAAGCTTTGTTTGAATTGATTTGCGATAAGTTTAAAGACATACGCGAAAAATACAACTACTACATGAACAACTTGGAAGAGGTTGATCGTTTCTTGACAGATGGCGCTGCAAAAGCTGCTGTTATTGCAAACGGAACCTTGAACCGAGTTAGAGAGAAGTTGGGGTATTAAAAATAAACGTCACTCAATTGAGTGACGTTTTTATTTTCTAGTCTTTATAAGAAACAAGATGTCTTTCCCATGTAGCATCGCCAGAAAGAGCAGCTAAAACTTCTTTAACCATACCAATTCCTTCTGCGTAATGGTATTCAGAAACAAGTTCTTTTTTTACTTTTTCATTTGGTTGTAACCTCCAAATATAAGGATATGACAAGTAATCTTTTCCTTCAACATTTATGTTTTGATTATTTTCTAATTTACAAACAACTGTTCCATAAGATTTCTCTCCAACAATAAATTCTTCTTCATATGTAAAGTCCTTATCTGTTCCAGGGTGAATAGTATATTCATTTTGATCATTATTCTCTCTAGGGTCTTTTACAAAACTTATTAAATGACCTTTAAAATTAACATAAATATAATTAACACCTCTTCTCTCCCAACTTCCTACATTCAAATTTTTGTAAAATCTTTCACTTTTAAAAAATTCTTTATTTTCGAAAGTAAATTTATCTGTTAAGACAACAGAATCAAAGGAATTAGAAAATTTTAAATTTTGGAGTGAATCTCTAGTGTAGTTTTTATAAACCCAATTTCTACCCACTTTTAAATTAAACAAATCTTCTTGCTCAGCTTTGATAGCATCTTCTTTGTCGCAAGAGATTAAACACAGCATTGCTACAACTGTAGTAATTTTAAGATAGTTTTTCATAATAGTATGTTTTAAATTATCTTAATATAACTACACTTATTACTTTTTATTGTATTTGAATTTTTTACTCTTTCACTTTAAAAAACCTTTCCGGGTAAACCAACAAATATTACGTTTTTGTTAAAATTGAACTCATTATCTAGCTACATACCAACCGGTTTCTTTGTTGTATTTCAAGATGAATTTTTGAGTGATAAAGGCTGCATTGGGGTTTTTATCTTTACTTAAACCGGTAAAAGGTGTTGTGGTTTTAATAAGCTTTGCAGATGCTGTAGCCTTTGTTTTACTGTTTAATTCTAACTGAACATCGGAATCTTCCTGAACGGTAAAAAGATAGGTTTTCACTTGGGCTTTATTCTTTTTTTGATCGATTACAAAATCGGCAGCTTTAGTTGTTAAACCGATATTCACCACCAAAACAGAATCTTTAGAAAGTAATTTTTTATGTGATTTGATTGTTTGCAAACTGATTAAATCTTGCGATGCCAGATTTCTTAAAACCGATAATTCAGCAGAATCTTTTCGAACGCTGTATTTTTGTTCGCCTAACTGTAAAGTCGTTTTTTCGAAATAAGTATATTTCTCAGTATGCGTTTTAATCAGGTTTGTAGCCTGTTTAACCGATAAAGATTCCGATGAACACGCTGCAATAGTCATAAACAAAAAGAATAATGCAATTTTCTTCATAATGTAAATTTTAAAGCTAAATATAATAATTTGAAAAATGCAAAGAGTAGTAAAACAAAAAAACCTTCAATAGTTGAAGGTTTTTTAAAGAGGCATCTAGCGGATTCGAACCGCTGTAGTCGGTTTTGCAGACCGGTGCCTAGCCGCTCGGCCAAGATGCCATTCTGTAATGTGTTTGCAAATCTACTACAAAAAATTAAATATCAAAACCTAAAGCACAAAATTATGCCCGGTATTCTTCCATAACAATAGTAACTTGCTGTACATCACCACCAATAGGCGGATTTATTTTTGAAACTTCCAATAAAATACGCGAAACCATAGGCAATTCGTCAAAAACACGTACTACAATTCGTTTGGCAACATGCTCTAACAACTTCGATCGTATCGCCATTTCTTCTACAACAATTTTGTTCAAATGAACATAATCAACCGTATCAGCCAACTCATCGGTTTCGGATGATTTTCTTAAATCGGCTTTAATTTCCAAATCCACACGATATTCCGATCCTATTTTAGCTTCTTCAATCAGGCAGCCGTGATTTGTAAAAACGCGTATGTTTGTTAAGCGAATAATTCCCATTTCTTAAAATTTATATCGTAAAATTAAACCTTTTTTATAACATATCATTACCGCTTAAAATCAAACATTTTTTGATAAATTTGTAATCTTAATTCAAGAATATGTCAACAAAAGAAAAATCATTGAATTTTATAGAACAAATCATTGAAGACGATTTAAAAAATGGTTTGTCACAAAATAAATTACGCTTTCGTTTTCCGCCCGAACCTAACGGATATTTGCACATTGGGCACGCATCATCGATCTGTTTAAACTTTGGTTTAGGTTTAGATTACAACGCTCCGGTAAATTTACGTTTTGACGATACCAACCCTGCAAAAGAAGAGCAGGAGTTTGTTGATGCCATTAAAAACGATGTGGAATGGTTGGGCTATAAATGGGATCAGGAAGTTTATGCATCTGATTATTTTCAGGAATTATATGATTGGGCAATTCTTTTAATTAAGAAAGGTAAAGCGTATGTTGATAATTTATCGGCAGATGAAATTGCAAAACAAAAAGGTACACCAACACAAGCCGGAGTGAATTCTCCAAACCGTGATCGATCGGTTGAAGAAAACCTGGAGTTGTTCGAACGAATGAAAAACGGTGAGTTTGCCGAAGGCGAATATATTTTACGTGCAAAGATTGATATGGCATCGACCAATATGTTAATGCGCGACCCTATTATGTATCGAATCATTAACGCATCGCACCACAGAACGGGAGCAAATTGGAAAATTTATCCTATGTACGACTGGGCTCATGGCGAAAGTGACTATATCGAACAAATTTCGCATTCATTCTGTACCTTGGAATTTTTACCGCACCGCGAATTATACGATTGGTTTTTAGATCAGATTTACGATGACGAGAAAGTTCGACCAAAACAACGCGAATTTGCTCGTAGAAATTTATCACACACCGTTGTATCAAAACGTAAATTGCTGCAATTAGTAAACGAAGGTCATGTTACAGGTTGGGACGATCCGCGTATGAGCACCATTTCGGGTATGCGTCGTAGAGGGTACACTCCTACTGCGATTCGTAATTTTGCTGATACTATTGGAATTGCAAAACGCGATAATTTAATTGATGTTTCGTTGTTAGAATTTTGTGTTCGCGAAGATTTAAACAAAATTACCGATCGTGTAATGGCTGTTTTAGATCCTGTGAAATTGGTGATTACCAATTATCCGGAAGGACAAGAAGAGTGGTTAGATGCAGAAAATAATCCGGAAGCAGAAGAATTAACGTTTAGAAAAGTCCCTTTTTCAAGAGAATTATATATTGAACGCGAAGATTTTAAGGAAGATGCCGATAAGAAATTTTTCCGTTTAACATTAGGAAGAGAAGTCCGTTTAAAAAACGCTTACATTATTCAAGGAGAAAGCGTTGTGAAAGATGAAAACGGAAACATTACCGAAATTCATGTAACGTACGATGCAGATTCAAGATCGGGCAGCGGAACAGAAGCATCAAAACGCAAGGTAAAAGGAACCATTCATTGGGTTTCGATTCCGCATGCTGTGGAAGCCGAAGTACGTATTTACGACCGTTTGTTTACGCACGAAAATCCAGATGGCAACAAAGAAGTAGATTTCAAAGAATACATTAACCCAGATTCATTAAAAGTAATCACAGGTTATGTAGAACCAAGCTTAAAAACAGCTGTAAGCGGCGATAAATTTCAGTTTCAACGTTTGGGTTATTTTGCAGTTGATAAAGATTCTACCGCAGAAAAACTGGTATTTAATAAAACGGTTGGCTTACGCGATACGTGGGCTAAAGTTGAAAGTAAAGAGTAAGTTTTTAACATTATAAACATTAATATCCCAGCTATATGTTGGGATTTTTTGTTTTTTATGGAATTACAACACGAAAAGATTACTTCGTCAATTCTCTTCACCCGGATTGTGATATAGAATCCATTTTTGATTTTACGGAAAACCATAAAAAGAATATTTAAATAACTTATATATTTGAATTTTGATTTCATTTAAAGAAACTTTACGATGAAGCAGTTTTAACTAAAATGGATTTTGAAGAACAGAAAATTACTTACTTAAAATTATAAATATGAAAACACTACTACTACTTTTAAGCCTTATGGCTATTACAACAGTTAATGCACAAAAAGCAGATTACAAAGCTGCGCCTTCTGAACTTGTTGCTGAAAACAATGTTTTTGAAGTATCAGGGAAAAATACAACAGAATTATATCAACTAACAAAAAAATGGATAGCTTCTAAATATGAAAATCCTAAGAAGGTAATCGTACTTGATAATGAAAATGAAAGCATTGGTATAAAGCATTTTTTTGATATAGATACAGGCTTTGCTAACCCATGGAGAGTAAAGGTAAAATATAATTTAAGTATAGACTTTAAAGACGGAAAAGTACGGATTTTGATAAGTAATATCGGTGATACTCATTACACAAAATATAGTGGTTTTTTTGATAAAGAAGGTAATCGTAGAAGATACAATGATAAAGCAATTGGTGTTATTGAAAAGTATGCTTCAAATTTTATAGATGAATATATTTCTTACTTACAAAAAGGAAATGATTGGTAAACAGAAAACCCCAACCGAATAGTTGGGATTATGTTTTATTTCAGACCTCACAGGTTTCTAAAACCTGTGAGGTCTTTACGTATATAGAAATAACTTCAAATTCTAAACCTCATCCAAAGTTTCATCGGTTAAGCGGTACGGAGCCTCTTCATCAAACTCTTTTTCCCACTTAGCTATTACAACGGTTGCCAAACAGTTACCAATAACGTTTACCGATGTTCGTGCCATATCCATTAATTCATCGATCCCTAAAATAGCAGCGATAATAAATACAGGTAATCCAAATTGTTCTGCCGTTGCAATTAACACAATTAATGATGCACGCGGAACGGCTGCTACTCCTTTTGATGTAATCATCAACGTAAAGGCAATTGCTAATTGCTCGCCAATAGATAAATTCATTCCGGCTGCCTGCGCAACAAATATCGATGCTAATGACAAATACAACGACGTTCCATCTAAATTAAAACTGTAACCTGTAGGAATTACAAAAGATACAATTTTACGTGGAACCCCAAATTTTTCCATTGCACTCATGGCTTTTGGTAAAGCGGCATCGGAACTTGTTGTAGCAAACGCAATAGAAACGGGTTCTTTTACAGCTGCAATAAACTTTTTAATCGGTATTTTTAAGAACAGCATAATCGGAACAAAAACCAGCAATATAAATAATACCAACGCCAGATATAAAGACCCTAAAAGCATGAACAGGTTTTTAAGGATATCGACACCTAAATGTCCAACCGTATAAGCCATTGCTGCCCCTACACCTATTGGTGCAAAATACATAATGATGTTGGTGAATTTAAACATGGTTTCAGACAAACTCTCGGTGAAATCAACCAACGGCTTACGTTTTTTTTCTTCAACCATTGCCAATCCAATTCCGAACAAAACCGAAAATACTACTACCTGCAATACTTGATTCTCATACATTGATTTTACTATGTTTTCCGGAAAAAGATCGTAAATAAAATGAGCAAACTTGTAAATTCCGTGCACATGATCAGGTAATGTTTGTAAAGCTGCATCGGGTGGTTTTGGAGCCGGAAGTTCTTCATGCGGCATACTTTGCATATCAATACCAACACCTGCCTGCGTGATGTTAATTACCGCTAAACCAATAAAAATAGCGCATGAAGTTGCACAAAAGAAATACAGCATAGATTTCCATGCCATACGTCCTACTTGTTTTAAATCGGAATGTCCGGCGATACCGTAAACCAACGTTGCAAAAATAATCGGTGCTACAATGGTTTTAACCAACTTAATAAATCCTTTGCTTAACGGTTGCAGTGCCATTGCTGCATTAGGAAAATCAACCCCCACAAAAACACCCAAAATCATACAGGTAATAATCCATGTGGTAAGGTTTTTTCTAGCAAGCGCATTTATAATCAGTACTAAAGCAGTTGTCCAACGAACACCTATCATTAATGCTGGTGAAATTGCTAAAACATCAAATTCGTATAAAAGGGTTATAATAATTGCAAGAGTAATAAATATCGAGGTAAAAATTCCTAATTTGTTTTTAAACATGTTAGTTCTGTAAAATGTTGAAAAGCAAATATAAATAGATTTTTTGGGCTTATTTGGATACAATCTATTAAATTTTAACCGGTTATTAACATCGATCTAAAAAAAATTCGTTAACTTTAATTCTATTAATTCATTTATTAAAAATTAAATAAAATTTGTTATGGGAAAAACAGGAAACACATTGGTAGCTATTTTAGCAGGAGCAGCAGTTGGTGCGGTAGCAGGAGTATTATTAGCACCTGAACAAGGGCAAAAAACCAGAAAGAAAATTTCGGACGGATTTAAATCTGGAACGGATGACTTAAACTGCAAAATGGACGAGTTGAAGAATCAAGTTAAAAGTTTGATTTCTTCTAAAAAAGCAGATTTCGAATCGTCTTTCAACACATTGGTTAACAAAGCTGATGATAAAAAAGAAGATGTTATTGCAAGTTTAGAACGCAAATTGGCTGAATTAAAAGGACAAGCTTCTAATGCGGTTGACAGAGCAAAAGATATGACTAACAAAGCTGCAGATAATATCAAATCTGAGTTAAAATAGTCTATGGCATTTAATGAAGATCTAAAAAACAATCTTCATGAAATGAAGTCTGAAGCTAAAGCTTATTTAGAAACCAACATTGATTATTATTCACTGTTGGGGTTTAAAGTAGCATCTAAAGCTACAGGCTTCATTTTAAAAATTTTCGCTTTAAGCCTATTCGCTGTTTTATCGTTGTTTTTTTTATCGTTTGCTGCAGCATTTGCAATAGGGAAAGCTTTAGACAGCAACACTTACGGTTTTTTAATTATAGGCGGATTCTATATTATTGTTGCCATTTTTACATACGCAATGCGCAAAGTAATGATAGACATTCCTATTCTTAAGAAATTTTCTAGAATCTTTTTTGACTGATATTTATGAAGATACGTTACAAAACATACGAAGAAGTTGATAAAGAACTGGAAATCCTTAGACTTGAACGCGAAATTAGTATTCGGAAGATTGGTAATAATGCCGAAGATATCGCCCAACTTTTTTCACCTAGCCAGTTACTTCAACAAGGTTTAACATCGTTAGGTAGTTCGGTAAAAAATTCAAAAGGTATTAAAACCTTAGTTTTATCAACTGTATTTAAATTTTTATTCAACAAATTCATTAAAAAAAATAAACACCAACTTTAAAAGTTGGTGTTTATTTTTTGATTACTCTATTTTTTCAATTACTATTCTGCTGGATTATGTTGTGAAGGAAAATCAGTCTGTGGTGGAAGATTTCTCTTTGGCTTATAGTCTTTTTCTTTTGTACCCGATTTTTTCATTGCCTCGCCTACCTGATTACTTGCCGTGAACGATGCTACCATATTGTTCAGCATATCGCTGCCTGCTTGTGGTGAATTAGGTAACAAAATTAAGTTTGAATTGTTTTCTGCACCTATTGACTGTAAGGTATCATAATGTTGCGTAACAACAATTAAAGCCGATGCTTCTTGTGAATTAATTCCTACGCTGTTTAAAACATCAACCGATTCTACCAAACCGCGTGCAATTTCTCTACGCTGATCTGCAATACCTTGTCCTTGTAAACGTTTGCTTTCTGCTTCTGCCTTAGCTTTTGCAACAATTCTAATACGTTCTGCTTCTCCTTCGTATTCTGCAGCCGTTTTTTCACGATCTGCGGCATTAATACGGTTCATTGCATGTTTTACCTGAATATCCGGATCAATATCGGTAATCAACGTATTAATAATATCGTATCCGTAAGTCACCATTGCATCATTCAACTCGCGTTTAACAGCAATCGCAATATCATCTTTACGTTCAAAAACATCATCTAACTTTAATTTTGGAACTTCGGCACGCACCACATCAAAAACATACGAAGTAATTTGATCGTGCGGATATTCTAATTTATAAAAAGCTTCGTAAACACGTTCCTGCACTACTTTAAACTGCACAGAAACCTTCATTTTAACGAATACGTTGTCTTTTGTTTTTGTTTCAATAATAACATCTAACTGTTGAATACGCAGATTTAATCGCCCGGCAATTCGATCTACAATCGGGATTTTAATTTGTAAGCCCGAATTACGAATGGACTGGTATTTTCCAAATCGTTCAATAATAACAGCACTTTGCTGCTTAACGGTAAATAATGATGATACTATTACAAACAAAATAATAGCAATAATAATGTAAAGTGTAAAATCCATTTTAAATTGTTTTTTGGTAAGATATAAAAAAAACCTCTTTTTTCAAAGAGGTGTAAATGCTATTTTTTAATGAACGATAGTTTTACCGTTCCGCCTTCCAATACGCTTAAATATTGCTCGTATTCTGGAAACTGTGCTTTTATCAATGGAATGTAAGCCGAAATATCACTTTGAATTTCCATAGCAGTATCGGTTTGTGCCGTAATTGTTCCGTTAATTTGATATCCTAAAACATTTAATGATACGTTATTACCATTTTGTTGAAAAGCGTTTTCGTATTCTGTAATCGTACAATTTGCGGTTTCATGCCTAAAGAACACCGCGTTATTATTTGCTTTAAACTCTAAATAATCTTTGGGGCAACTTTGAGTATGCGGATAATCTAACGTATATAAAGGAACCACTTTTACCATTTGAATAGTTGTTGGCTCCCATTTACCTTGTGTGGTGTTAACAGGTGGATCTTTTTTGTCGTCTGACCCGCAAGAAGTGAATAGCAATCCCGCAGATAATATAAAAAGGAAAAGAAACTTTTTCATAATTGATTGATTTACAAATATGTAATCGAAGATAATAAAAAAATCCCATTTTTAGGGAATGGGATTTAGAAAAATTTAGAAAAAAATTGTTGTTGTTGATATGAAAAAAATATCATTGTGAAAAACATTTGGGCATTTGTTAATCACATTTCAAATATATAAACTTATTTTTTAACTGCAAAATAATTTTTACTTAAAATTAAATATTTTTAAAATTATTTATTGCTGCGTTCAATCTTTTGGTAGTTTCTGTCTTACCTAAAACGCTTATAATTTCAAACAAATCGGGACCTTTCATTTCACCAACCAACGCAATACGAAGGGGTTGCATAATTTTACCCATTCCTAATTCATTTTCTTGAATCCAGTTTTTTATGATTGATTCTATTTCTTTTGCTTCGAAAACTTTAACATTTTCAATTACAGAAATAACCTGTTGCATTAAACCCGATGTATCTTCTTTCCAGTTTTTCGCTGCTTTTTCGTCGTACTTTTCTGGTGCTACAAAGAAAAAATCTGCTAAAGCGTATAAATCGGTCGTTAAATTTGCTCGGTCTTTTACCAACCCGGCAACTTTTTCAACCACAGCGTTATCTGCAGCAATTCCTTTTTCGTTTAAAACCGACTGTAAGTAAACCGCCAATTCGCCGTTTTCTTTCTTTGCCAAATATTGGTGGTTAAACCATTTGTTCTTTTCAGGATCGAACTTTGCACCTGATTTGTTTACTCGGCTTAAATCAAAAGACTCAATTAACTCTTCTAACGTAAATAATTCTTTCTCTGTACCATCGTTCCAACCTAAAAGTGCCAAGAAGTTAACAACCGCTTCTGGGAAAAAGCCTTGTTCACGATAACCCATTGCTGTTTCACCCGTTTCTGATTTCCAATCTAACGGAAAAACCGGAAAACCTAATTTATCACCATCGCGTTTTGATAATTTTCCGTTACCAACCGGTTTCAATATTAATGGTAAATGTGCAAATTCAGGTGCATCCCATCCAAAAGATCGATACAATAAATAATGTAACGGTAACGATGGCAACCACTCCTCTCCACGAATCACGTGTGATGTTCCCTGTAGATGATCATCGACAATGTTTGCCAAATGGTAGGTTGGCATACCGTCTGATTTATACAAAACTTTATCATCTAACAAAGCGGTATCAAACGTAACTTCGCCACGAATCATATCTTTCAACGTTAGTTTTTCATCGATAGGCATTTTAAAACGAATCACATACGGATCGTTGTTAAACAATCGCGCTTCCAATTCATCATGCGTCATGTTTAACGACGTATTTAAAACTTCGCGAACCGAATGGTTGTATATAAAGGTATTTCCGTTGGCTTCGGCTTCTTTTCGTAAAGCATCTAAATCTTCGGCAGCATCAAAAGCATAATAAGCAAAACCGTTGTGTACCAAATCTAAAGCGTATTGTTTGTACAAGTGCTTACGATCGCTTTGACGATAAGGTCCAAATTTTTCATTTACTCCAATGGTTTCATCAGGTTCAATACCCAACCATTTTAAGGCTTCAAAAATATATTCTTCGGCCCCCGGAACAAATCTGTTTTGGTCGGTATCTTCAATTCTAATATAAAAAACACCGTTGTTTTTCTTTGCGAAAAGGTAATTAAATAAGGCTGTTCTTACACCGCCGATATGTAAAGGACCGGTTGGGCTTGGTGCGAAACGTACGCGTACTGGTTTTGTCATCTTTTTCGTATTTTTTTTCAAAGATAGAAAGTTGTTAGCGTTTATCTATGAATGTTATTGGTTTTCTGCTTAGCGGATCGTAAATAATCTTTTGTAAGTTTAATTCGTCTTCAAAAATAATCTGCGGAGTTACACGTAATCTGGCTCTAAAATAATCTTTTAGCTTGCCTGCAAATTCATCGGATGTATCGGTTGAAAAAATTCGAACCAAAATTTCATCGGTACCTATCTCGTTTGATGATATTTCTATTAAATGCAGTTTTATTTCTTTAAAATGTGCCACAGCATCGTGCATTGCCGGCGGGTACAGCGTTGTACCTTTGTATTTTATCATTTGTTGTTTGCGACCTTCTACCGGACCTAAACGATAGGTTGATCTGCCGCATTTACATTTTTCTGAATGTTTACGCACCATATCGCCCGTTTTAAATCGTAGCAAAGGCATGGCTTCTACTCCAAGTGTTGTTACAACCAATTCACCCAATTCGCCATCGGCAATAGGTTCGTTATTTTCGTTGACAATTTCACTGATGATTAATTCCGGGTGATGATGACCGCCCGCAAACTGATCACATTCTGTAAAAGCAGCACTCATTTCGGTTGATGCATAAGTAGAAAACAGATTGATGTTCCATTTTTCCTGAATGCGTTGTGCCAGAAGTGTCGGCTGCAAATCGGTTGTTCGCAACGCTTCGCCAATGCAGATGACTCCTTTTACGGAACTGTTTTTATAATCGATGTTATTTTCTTCGGCATATTCGATCATCTTTAAAATGAACGACGGCACGGCAATTAGATATTTAGGTTGATAGCGCAAAATAGAATCCCACTGCAACGGCGGAACACCCGCACCTACCCTAACAATTCCTGCACCCAACTTTCGCAAACCCAGAAAATACGCCAAACCCGCCATAAAACGTCGATCTATCGTGGTCATAAGCTGTACCAGATCGCCTTTTTGAACTCCGGCACACTGAAAAGAAAGCATTTCGTTATAAGCCAAACGTTCCAAATCGTTATCAGTTAATCCAAAAGTTACAGGATCGCCTAAAGTACCCGAAGTTGTTGCATAATCGCGGATTTCGGTTTTATCAACACAGAAAAAATCGTGATTATACATTTGCAAATCGGCTTTTGTGGTTACCGATATTTTTTGCAGGTCTGCAATGGTTTTAATGGTATCAATCTGATTATTTTCAGCTTTGAATTTTCGCTGGTAGAATGGCGAATGTTCCATTAAATACGCCATGTGCTTTTGCAGAAGCTCATTCTGAAAACGTTCAATATCGGTTATACTTTTGGTTTCTATATCGGGAATCATAGCTTTTTCAAGGTTTTCTTTAATTTTTGTTCGATGCTTTTTTGCTGATCTTTAGAACTTATTACTTTTTGCAATGCTGTTTTATAGTTTTCTGCTGCATTTTGCCATTGTTTCTGACTATAAAAATAATCGCCTAACTGTTTATAAACCAGCCAAAGTTCGGGATTTGATTTTTTATAAGCCGTTAAAATTTCATTAGAAACGATTTTTTCTGAATTTGTTGCTATTTCTATCGTTTTGTGCAGCTCTCTAAACTTTTTGTATTGCTTGAAATCTTTCGATTTTATGAAATCATCTTTTGGTAATTCCAACGATTTTACGGGTTTTAGCTCTTTCGATTTAAAAACGGTATTTAGATCATACGCATCAAAAGCGCCTAACTGATACGGATTGTTTGACACCCACATTTTTAATTCTGCTGGTTTAAAAATCACTGCGTGATGCGCCATTAACTGGTTCAATGCTTTTTCATTTCCTAAACCTAAATTTTCGTTTTGTAAGCCCGAAACATCGCGCAAAACCTTTAAAACATCGTTAACCTTATATTTTTTTTCGGCTTGAAAGGATTCTTCTAATTTTTCCAATCGATAATACGAGTGAGATTCTTCAATTTGATTTTGATTTCTTTTATCTGATTTATATCCGTTGGACTGAAAATGATTGGTACAAATCAGTTTGCCGTTGTTGGTTTCGTAAACATCCATTCGTTTCGGACTCATTTCAATCACAACCGCTTTATTGTCTTTTGCACTGCCAATTAAAAACGATTCCGATACAAAAACATCAAATTTTTCAGCAATTTCAACCGCTTCATCAATTGTTTGTGCATTCTGTAAAATACTTCGCGCAACAATAGAAACCGGCGTTTTTCCCCGCATTGGAATGCTCGATTTTCCTGCGTTCAGCGTTACCGTTAAGCCTTTTTCGTTCATGCCCGAAACCACACCAACCATTCCCGGCCAAGTAACCGATGCGTATTTGTAACCGCTTTCGGGACTTATAAATTCTACAATTTTGTTTTGAGCGAATTCATCGTTCACATAAAAATCGAAATTTCTGCCAATAAGTAAATTTCCGTCTTCGGTAAAATTGTCCCACAAAGCGATCGATGAACAGCCAACCAGCATTAAATCTTGCATGGCGTGACCAATATCGTGCGAACTATGCAACAATA
Organism: uncultured Myroides sp.; assembly: GCA_913777665.1. Classification (GTDB taxonomy): domain Bacteria; phylum Bacteroidota; class Bacteroidia; order Flavobacteriales; family Flavobacteriaceae; genus Flavobacterium. The sequence continues at coordinate 34,903 of CAJYTF010000017.1, read as the reverse complement.
AATTACGTTCGAATTTTGTGCCGATATCATCAAATTCATTCGTTCCAAAAGTTGAAACAGCGTACAATTCTTGTTTTAAATCAGTTGGAATTGCTGAAAGAATGTTGCGGTTGTACCATTTTAAAAAGTACAGCAATTTATTTTGTTTTGATGGATTCGGAATCATTTCTGCTACCTTTCCGAAAAATATTTTTTCTTGATTTTGATACAACTGCTGCGTTAAAAATCCTTTTTTGTAGCCTAACTCATACGGATTTCCAGAAATTCTTAACTGCCAGTTTCCGTTGACGGATTTGTTTAAAACATCTCTTTTTTCAATTAAAAACTTTTGCTGTTCAAATTCGGTTTCAAACAAATCAGATTCTTTTTTCAAGTTTTTAATGCTTCCGCAACTTATTAAAGAAAGCAGCAACACAAGCGAAAATATTTTTTTACTCATACCCTACTTTTTTAAACACTTTATCAAAAAAATAATCTTTACCAACCATTTCGGCAACCGTTAAAAAACCGGTAATCGTAACGCCTAAAATGCCGTGCAAACGTACATTTTGTCCGGTTAAAAACAAATTATCGATTTTTGTTTTAGGCGAAATCATAGTTTTTAAAGGTTGTGCTGCTTCTTTTTCAAAACCGTACATGGTTCCGTCTAAAGTACCAATATAATCTCGATATGAAAGCGGTGAAGACGTATGTGTAGAAATAATTTTATCTTGAATACTCGGAAAGTATTTTTCTAAAATCTGCAATAATTCGGTTACAATTTCATTTTTAAATTGTTCGTAATCACTTCCGCGATCGTTTTCATTTCTAACCGTATTAAAAGTTTGCTGCCATTTTTCAACCTGCTCAAAATCCATATACGTCATTAACGAAATGCATTGTGCAAATTCCTCGTTTTTGTTGTGCGGATTGGTAGTAATTACAACAGATTGCGGTTTATTATCGATCCAATTATTTTTGTACGAAAATACGTTAGTTTCCTTTTCAAAATGATAAATATTGTGATTGAAATAAGGAACCGAATTTGGTTTTAAAACGATATGAACCGAAAAAACCGATGGTCCGTTCTTTAGCTGATTAATTCGTTTTATATAAGGTTTTCGCTGATTTTCCTCATTAAACATCGAAAAGAGTTGTTTTAAATCGATATCAGAAACAAACTGTTCGGCTTTGTAAATACAGTCAACCGTTTCGCAACTTTCTAAAACATTCTCTGTAAAATTGAGTTTTTCAACTTTTTGATGTTTAAATAAATCGACATTAAAACTACGTAATTGCTTTATAAATGCTTTGGTAATCTGACTTCCACCTTTTACGCAACGCCACGAACTTTGTATATATGAATTTACCGTTAAGGCATGGACATAAAAAGGCGTTTCGGTTGATTTTATTGCATACAAAAAACTGTTTCCCAATAAAACGGCTTGTAGTTTTTTGTTTGAAGTGATTGAATTTAGTACACTTTCAACCGAATGTTGCATAATTTCTTCGTTATAACCTGTATTATTTTTTAGGTTATACAACGGAAATTGATCACAATAAAACCGAATGGTTTCAATATACTTTTTTAACGCTTGTTCTTCGTCTGGAAAATAAACCAACAATTGTTTTACAAAATTATCATAACCTTGCGCTTGAGGATATTGAATGGTTTCATTGCCAAAACTGATCACATCGAACTGATTTTGATCTAATTGCGATAAATCTAAATCGTTCAAAATGCTTAGGTAAGAAAAATATCGACCTAAATTTTCGTCTTTATTCAATGCTCCAATATAATGAACGCCGGTGTCGAAAATGGTTTTATCACGAACAAACGTTTGTAAATTACCACCGTACTGATTATTCTTCTCTAAAACACACACTTTTTTGCCTTCTTGTGCCAGCAATAATGCCGAAACCAAGCCACCCAAACCGCTGCCAATTACCACAACATCGTATGTTTTAGTTTTTTTCATTACGTTGGAATACCTGTATTTTTAATTCATCATGCGTTTGTGTAAAACCCGTAAAATTTGGTTTAAATTTACAACAAACTACTACAATTTGGTTGATGTTTTGCGGAATATCGTTGTTAAACTGCTGTAGATGAGAAAGTATCAACACATTGCTGTTTTGCCAAATTTCCGCCAAATCATCGGCATATTTTACCTTAAATTTTTGGTTGATGTAACTTGCTTTCGCTATTGATCGGTGTTCTTCGTTTAAATTATAGGTATGCACTTTTCTTGATGGGAATTGATTGACCAAAAGAAAATCAAGCTGCCCAAAATCGGTTGTTATGTGTGCAATCGAACCTTTATCACTAATTAAATAAAACAACTGATGATAGATTGCTTTATTCAGACTAAAATCTTTCTTAACAGACTTTAAAATTCCGTGTTCTTTATACAAAAAATTCAAGAATAGTTTCTGTTTAAAATAATCGGCATCTTCTGCATTTAAACGGATCTTATTGTATTCTTCTTTAAAAAATCGACTTATTTTTTTGGTTCGACCTGCATACGAATTTCCAAAACGTTCATCGTTTAAATCTATAGGTTCGCCCACATACACATGGCAATTTGTGTTGTAAATAACAAAATCGCCTTTAGGCAGCAAATCGGCATTTCCGTGGATATAAACAGGCTGAATGGGCAAATTTAATTCTTCTGCCATAAAAAAAGCTCCTTTGTGAAAACGACCAATTTCTGATGTTCGCGAGCGGGTCCCTTCGGGAAAAACCATGACAGAAAAATCGTTCCCAATGCGTTCTTCTAACGGAACCAATCCTTGCGCTATTCCTTTCGTTGCCGGATAAAAGCCTAAAAACTTTACCGCTCTGCCAAAAACCGGCGATTTATAAACCCAGTCGTTCACAATGTAAACCACTTTAGAATACATCATTCCAATGGTTAACGAATCTAAAAACGAGGTATGGTTTGATATGATTACCGACTGTTTTTGCAAGCGTTCTTTGTGGAAGATTTTTTTACTTGCAGCAGGATTTAAGTGCAAAACCGATTTCATATAAGCCGACATTACACTGCTGAAAAAATGCCATTTTTTGCGCTTTGATATAGGTAAAATCCAGAAAAAAACACGCATAAAAACCGATACAATTAAACTGGCAATGGCATAATAGGTAAACATTAAAATTGATCGAACACTAAGTAGTAGTGTGGTTGGCGACAATCCTTTTTTTACTCGATTGAAAAACAAAAACTTAAATAACAGCGGATACAATACGAAAGTTACCAAAACTGCCACACTTACACCGATTAGTGCGATTAATGCGATTGACTTTAATGCAGGATGTTGCGCAAATATCAACGCCCCAATAGCCAGAATTGTTGTTAAAACAGCCAGAATAATTGAGGTTCGATACAAAGGCATTTCGTTTTTTCCATCGGTATATTGTTTTTGTAGCGCGCTGGTCATAAAAATGGTAAAATCGATTCCGTGACCAAAAACCAATGTACAAACTATAGTGCTGAAAATATTAAACGGAATATTCAACAATCCCATTAAACCTGCGGTAATAAAGCCCGTTAAAGCAATAGGAATTGATGCTGTTATGACCAATTCAATTCTTCTGTAAAAAATAAAAAGAATTACAAAAACAGCAATGAATGAATACGAAACCAACGAATTAAAATCGTTCACCAAAAAGCCTAAATATTGTTCGTTCAAGGCTTGGCGGTCGATTAAAAGCACTTGTTTTCCTTGATTTTCTTTCTCGAAATTCTTTACAAATGCATCACGGTTTTTTGGATCGATCGTTACAACGGTAGATAATAAATATCGGTTTGTTCCATGAACAAATTCGTTATACAATTGTTGGTTAAACTGCTTTAACGATCCCAAATTTATGGTTGAAAAATCTTTTCCTAGTAATTGATAAAATGAAGCGTGCGTCTGTGCATTAAATCCTTGTATTACACTTTTTGTTTCGATTTCTTGTACCGTTTGATTAATTTTAGAAGGATTCCAAAACTGTTTCCAACGATCAATAGCTTTTAATTGTTCTGCTTTCGACGGAACCAAACTACTTACCGATTGCACATTGCTTACATAATTATTTGATTGCAGTTTACTGAAGATCTGTTGATTATCTTCTAAAACTCGATCTTCGTTTTCATTATAAGCAACTACAAATAAACTCTTGGCAATTTTATTATCTGCATACAATTCTTTTTCAACCAGTTGCTGTTCCGCAGGCATGAAATTAATTTTAGACAAATCGCCATCGAACTGTACTTTATGATAGGTAAAAGCGCTCATTACAACCAAAAGCAGTGTAAAGGCAATTAAAACCTTATTTTTTTCAAACGGATATTTTGCAATTTTATCAATCGCATGGCTGTGTTTTAAGGTCTTTCCTTTATAAATATGCGGTAAAATAATCAACGTAAAAACAGCTGTTGCAACAACCGAAATACTTGCAAAAATTCCCAAATCAATCAATGCATCCGAATGAACAAAAAGCAAACATAAAAAAGCAACTGCTGTAGTAGAACTGCTCATTAAAAGAGGTTTCGCAACATCTTTAAACAACCCTTGCATACTTTGTGTGTTCTTGGAATGCGTTAAAAAATGCAGCGCATAATCAATAGTAATTCCTATTAAAATGGCAGCGATTGATAACGAAATCGCCGAAATTTCTGTCCGTAAAAAATACAGGCACAACAACCCAAATAATCCACCAAAAACCGTTGGAATCATTACAATTATGGGAACCAGCCAATTTCTGTAATAAAAAATTAACAGCAGCATTAAAGCCGAAACCGATATGGCTACCGTAGTTAAAATATCGCTTTTTATTTGTTGTGCATTGGCAACGGCAATAAATGGCGAACCAAAATACTGTACCTCAACTTTTGAGTTTTTATCTGAAATGTGTTGTTTTAAAGTATTAAGTTTTTCTACGAAAACTTCATTGTGTTGCGTTTCGCTTCCGCCATATTTTGGATTAATAAACAACACAATTTTTTCTTCATCCTGCGTAAATAAATATCCATCTTGAAACTTATAATCGCCGTTACCTTGAAATTGCTGTAGTTTCTTCAACGCTAAAAATGATAGTTGCAAAGGATCATCAACCACAACATCTTTCATAAAAGCTGCATTGCCACTTAACAATGTTTCGTAATTCTGCTGAATTTGCTTGGAAAGGCTGTCATTATTCAGTTTTTGGTCGATGGTTTTATAATCGGCTTCGTTCAGATAAATCGGTAAATTTTCGTACACAAAATGAAAAGATTCCTGAAAAAGATCTTCGTTCAACGTTCCCTGAACCAACAAATAATAGTCTTTTACAACAGGTAGTGTATCAGTAAGAGATTCGGCAGCACTGATTAAATCATCATTATCAGCTCCTATTTTCTTTTTAAAGATTACCGCAATTTTATCGGTAAAATTCATTTCGCTAATAACCTGGGCTGTGTTGTTATTGGTTTTATTGCTTGGAATAATCCGTGTAATATCTTCGTTAAAAGTGATTTTTTGAAGGATAAAAACCGAGCACACCAAAAAAAACAACGAACTTAAAAGTGCTGTTTTAGGATATTTCTGAATTTTTTGAAACAAATAATAAAATCCGTTAAACATTATGCAGTTGCTTTTCGGTTGTAAAAATTAAGGATTACGTAACAAATCAATCCTAACAAAACAGCCATAAATGTAGCCAAAATTGTGCTTCCGACAATATATTGCAGTAAATGGTTTTTTATGGAATTGAACGAAATGTTATCAAAATCTATCAGAATTTCGCCACTTTCTCCTACAAAAAAACTCCCAACTTTTAGCGATGCCAGTACAATAAACGGAATAAACGGCGGCAGGCTGATGTTTGATCCTACAAACGAAATGGTTTTGTTTAACTTGAAAATCGCTGCCAAAAAAATCGACAAAAATGTTTGAAAACCCCAAACAGGAACAATTCCAATAAAAACACCCAATGCAAGCGATGCTGCTTTTACTTCGTTGGTGTCGTTGGTCTGTAAAATATCTTCCTTTAAAAAAGCCTTAAAACTTTTTTTTTTGAATTTTAAAAGGATATTTCTCGGTTTAATGTACAACAGCGTAATCAAAACCAGCACTGTATTTAGGATGCTTATACGGGTAAAATCACGAAACGGACGAAAATGTGAAACGCGCTCGTTAGGATCGTACAGAACCTGAATTGGAACATTTTTTACGAGTATGTTTTTCCATGCTGTACGCACGATTACTTCAATTTCAAACTCGAATTTTTTAGTAAAAAATCTTTTTGGAAGATGTTTCAACGGATACAAGCGATAGCCTGATTGTGTATCTGTCAGTTTAATTCCTGTTTCAAACTGAAACCAAAAATTAGAAAATCGGTTTCCGAAACTGCTTTTTTTCGGCACACTTTCGTGCGTCATGTTTCGGCTTCCAATCAACAAAATCGGTTCGGTTGTTGCATTTAATTCCTCTAAAAAAACAGGAATATCCGAAGGATAATGTTGCCCATCTGAATCGATCGTTAAGGCATAATCGTAATTTAGCGCCAATGCTTTTTTAAAGCCCATTTGCAAAGCGTTTCCCTTGCCTTTGTTTTGCGGAACATTTAAAATGTAAAGTTGCTTGTAGTTTTCAAGAATATCGGCAGTTTTGTCGGTGCTTCCATCGTTAACAATAAAAATATGGTTGGTATAATTTAAAACTCCGTCTATAACGCGCTTTAAAGTTTTCGCATTGTTATAGGTAGGAATAATTACGCACCACGTTTTATTATTTTGCACGGTATTCATTATAATTGCTGGGTTAGCAAAGCATTTACTTTAAGCGCAACGGTTTCATTAAAACTAGCCGAAGCCTTAATTTTAAAGCTTTCCTCTACTTGATTGATATCGATTGAAATTTCCAGAATTGGATTAACTTCAGGATTTATCAATGTCATAAACTTTACATTGCTGCATTCTTTTATAAACAAATTTGTATTAGTTGCCTGTTCTGTTAACTCCTTTAAAATTTGCAGCATACAAACTCCAGGCGTTACCGGATTATTAGGAAAATGCCCTTTAAAAACATCATGTTCAGGGTTTAATTCAATAATCGCTTTTAACTGGTTGTCTGTAAAATTAAATTCTTTTACGCTGTAAAAATGAGGTATTAACATACAAATTGTTTAAAAAGCGAAATTAATGATTTATTTTAAAGTACCATCAACCCCAGTTTTATTTATCTGTTTAAAAAAGGTAAAGACATTCATTAAAACAATAGGTTTTTCTTAACTTTTAAAAGAAATGATTTCAAACATTATTTTCAGAAATTTGTAATACTTAATTAATTTAATTCGATTTAAAAATATGAGTTCATTAAAAGGAAAAAACGCAATAATTACCGGTGGTGGTCGTGGTTTGGGTAAAGCTGTTGCCCTGCTGCTTGCACAAGAAGGTGTAAACATAGGAATTACCGGCCGTAACGAAGATCTCTTAAAAAATACGGTTGCAGAATTACAAAAAAGTGGTGTAAAAGCTACATATTCAGTTTTTAATGTTGCCGATAAAACAGAGGTTGATAATGGTATTAAAGAATTGGTATCAAAACTTGGTAGTGTAGATATTTTGGTAAATAATGCCGGAATTGGCTGGTTTGGTAAATTAGAAGATATGCCTGCTGCAGATTGGGAACAAGTAATGCAAACAAATCTTTTTGGAGTTTATTACACGGCAATGGCGGTTTATCCGTACATGAAACAAAACGGCAGCGGCGATGTTATTAACGTAGCTTCTACAGCTGGTTTAAAAGGCGGGGCGAACATGTCTGCCTACGCGGCATCTAAAGCAGCAGTGATTTCTTTATCGCAGTCTATGATGGCAGAATGGCGCAAAAGCAATATTCGTGTATTTACGTTGACACCGAGTACGATTGCTACCGATATGAGTATTGATGGTGGTTTAACCGACGGAAATCCGAACAGCGTTTTACAACCCGAAGATTTTGCTGAATGGGTACGCGATATTTTGAAGATGAAAAGCAGAGCGTTAATTGCTAATGGTTCTATTTTTTCTACAAATCCATAAAAAAAGCCGTTCAAATGAACGGCTTTTTGTTATAATTGAAAAACACTATCGCCCAATGCGGTGTTTAATTTTTTATTTTTTAGTTTGATTAAAGAATAATCGTTTGAACTCTCTACGATTTTAATCTCCGAAACCGTATCTTCATTGTTTAAAAACGTTAAAGTAACTTCTTTAATGTGCTTACTCATGTTTTTACTTTTTGGTTTTAACACGGCAAAACGCGTAGTTCCGTTTTTAAAATAGGTTATATTGAACGATTTCTCATCGAACAAATTTCCCGTATAACTGCCAACCATTAATTGCTGTAGCTGCTTAAAACGTTTGTTTTTGTTCAAATCGAACGATGTAATTTTACCTTTTTCGTTTTTGATCTTTAAACTGTTTTTGTTAAACAACATCGCATTTTTTTTAGGTGCGTTGTATTGCCAAAGCAATTTTTCGCCTTTAAAACGTAAAATTCCTGATGATTTCGATGCGTTTTTCAGAACGCTTACGTGTTTTGTTTCTTCAAAATCGGCAGCAATTGTAGTTGTTTTACCCGCTTGGTTTTGTACTTCTTTTTTAAACGATGTTACTTCGTTAGCTGACATCTGCGTTTGTGAAAATCCTAAAACCGATGCAAAAAAGAACATTCCTAAAAAAATATTTTTCATTATTTGTATGCTTTAATATTAAGTAATTCGTCAACCGTAACCGATTGTATTTGTTTCTCTTCCATAATTATCAACAATCGTTCCAATACATTCAATGTTTTGGTTGATGTATCGTGCAGCAAAATTATCGAACCTTTTTCAAATCGATCTAAAATTCGACTTAAAATTTTATCTTCTGATGCTATTACAGTATCTAACGATCGAACATTCCAACCAATCACCTCTACCCTATTTTCTTTGCAAGCCCACGCTATATTTGGGTTTGTAACTCCGAAAGGTGGTCTGAATAAATTTGGAATTTTCCCTGTAGTCTGTTGAATGATGTTTTGGGTTGATGCTATTTCGTTATCAACTTCCTTTTTCGATAAAAATCCCATTTTATTGGTATGCGAATAAGTATGATTTGCGATTGTATGCCCCTGCCCGACTATGTTTTTTAAGATTTCGGGATGTTTTTCGATTTGCTTTCCAATACAGAAGAATGTTGCTTTTTGATTGTATTTTTCCAGCAGATTTAAAATTTCAGGAGTAATTTCTGTCGGTCCGTCATCAAACGTTAGTGCAACTACATTTCGATTGATTTTTTTGTTTGATGAATGTGCTTTTACAAAGTAATTTAATCTAATGTCGAACGATCCCCAAGCGGTAATTCCCAACCAAAAAAATAACGCAATAAAAATTAACCCCAAAGGTAGTTTACCCAAAAAATAAGCACAACACAACCATGCTAAAAGAACAATAAAAAACCATTTTATGTACTTGTGCCTTAACATTTTGAAAGTAGAACAAAACTAAAATCGGTATTGTTGAATTGATTAATCATCAACACTTTTTCAATTTTATTTGGCTTGATATCGTTGTATTGAACAGATTTTGGATATTGTTGTTTTTGTATGATTTCTGCTGCAACTTTTAAGCCAAAAGCCGATGCCGTATCGTAACTTCCTGAAATATGTTGGTAATAACCCTGCGGAATTTCACTAAAAACAGCCTTCATTCTGTTGTAAAATTCTTGCTGATGAGCATCTGCATTTACCCCAAAAAACACTACATCTAAATCATCAACAGAAAAATTATTTTTTTTCAAAAAAGCAGTGATTTCGGCAGCTTCGTCGTTTTTAAAAGAATTAAAAAGCATCACATCTAAAACCTCAGCATAACTGTTGTTTGTTCTGTGGTTCGATAAAGCAAAAAAAGTAGCTCCTTCTGCCAACGCAATTCCTTTTGTCTGTGGGTTTTTAAAGTTCAGTTCTTCCCCACTCTGCTTTACTTTTCCAATCATTTCGTACATTGAAAAAGTGTAGGGCGCAATTTCATCAACTCCGCCAATCAATATATTTTCCTTGTTAAAATATTTCAACTGCATAAAAGCATCAAACAAGGCGCTTTCAAACGAATTTGCTCCGTTTACGTAGGTAAAATTGTACGCTTTACACTGCAAATGTAAGGCGATTTGTGCCGCAACAGTGTTGTGGGTTGACTGTATAAAAGCAGTTGGAGTTAAAAACTGTTCGTCATTATCAATAATTGCATCCAGAAACTTCTCAGAATCTTCGATACATCCCAAACCGGTTCCAACAATTACAGCCTGTGGATCAACCATTTTGGCATTAAACAACGCTTTATTGGCTGCATAAATGCCCATTTTTACTCCTTTAGCCATACGGCGACTCATTGCCGGAGGAATTAAATCTTTGTATGATGGTTGTTGTGCTTTGTTTAATATCTGAATTTCAGTAGCTTCTGATTCAAATAGATCGAAATCAACCGATTGAATACTTACGTTGCCGATACCGTTTATATAGCAGTTTTTCATTTAGTTTAGCTTAAATACAAATTTACATTTTTTGTTGAAATGCTTAAAACATTTTTATTAATAGACCTATTTCTATAAACTGTTAAACGGTTGTTTTATCTGTTTCAACTTAATAGCCCACGGTTTAAACCGTGGGCTATAGAGTAAAATTATCTCATGAAAATGGTTTTAACCATTTATTTATCCTGCTTAAAGCCATAAATTTTTAAAAAATCGTTGTATTCTTGCTGAAAAGATTTCTTTTGATGATGTATTTTTTGATTTTTTATGTAATAAAAAACTTTATCTAACACAGACTCTGAAACAGAATAAGCTGCGTAGCCTGTTTGCCAAGAAAATTTTCCATTAGTTAAATTATTTTGGTTGATAAAATGAGAACTGCTTCCTTTTATCTGTTTAATAACTTCAGCTATAGATTTTTGAGGATTAAGCAAAAACAAACAATGAACATGGTCAGGCATACCGTTTATTATCCTCACTGGACAATCTATTTCACGCAGCTGATCACTAATAAAATTGTAAACTATCGTTTCAATATCAGGCACTATTAAATGCGATCGATCTTTGGTTGACCAAATACAATGTATCCATATTTTATTGAATGAATGACCCATGATTTTTTAATAAATATACAAAAACCACAACATTGTTAAATACAAAAAGCAACCTAACCTAATTTTGCTCTTTACAAAAAGCAATTTACTGTTTCGAAAAGATTAAAGTGGAACAATTTCCGCCAAATCCGAAAGAATTTGAAAGTACATGATTAATTTCGGTTTGAACAACTTCGGTTTCGGGAACAATATTCAATTCTTCCATAGGTGTTTTAAAATTCAGGTTAGGGAAGATGATGTTGTTTTGCAACGCCAGTACGCTGTAAACCGCTTCAATTGCCGCAGCAGCAGCTAAGGTATGACCTGTAAATGCTTTGGTTGAACTAAATTTTGGCACCTTGCTGAAAATTCTGCTTATGGCTCGACCTTCAGATAAATCGTTGTTTGGTGTTGCCGTTCCGTGAACATTGATGTAATCAATTTGATCGGGTAGGATAGAAGCTTTTTCAAAAGCCTGTTTCATTGCCAAATATGCGCCTTCACCATTTTCTGACGATGCTGTTTGATGAAATGCATCGTTTGCATTGCCATAACCAGCCACGTAAGCCAAAACTTTTTTGTTGCTTTTTTTGATTACCCCATCAGATTCCAACACCAGATAAGCCGCAGCTTCACCCAAATTCAAACCTTTACGGTTATTGTCAAAAGGAGTGTTGTAAGTATCAGACAAAATCATCAGTGTTTTAAAACCATTAATGGTAAACTTACTCAACGCATCGGTTCCGCCCACAATTACTCGGTCTAAATAACCATTTTCAATCATGCTTGCGCCCAACATTATGGCATTTGCAGCCGATGAACACGCAGTTGAAATGGTAGTTACAAATCCTTTTAAACCTAAATAATTGGCGATTTTGTTTGATGAATCGCCGGCATCGTGACTTTGAATATACTTTTGATATTCCGGATGTTCCTCGTACTTTTTGTAGTGCTTCTCGGTAAAATCCATTCCAGCAACACTAGTCGATGAAATCAATCCGGTACGTAGTTCGTTTATATCAGAAATACCGGCACTTTCAAGCGCCTTTTTAGCAGCATACGCACCCAATAAACCGGTTCGTGTAAAGGTATTTTCATCAGGTAAATTCAACAGTTGTTGCAATTCTTGGTTGGTAATTTTAATTTCGCCGACCTTAATTTCTGAAGCATGACGGGTTTGGATATTTTCCAAATCTGAAATACCGCTTTTTTTAGAAATTAACGACTGGAAATTTTCTTCGACCGATAAGCCGATGGAAGATATAATACCCATTCCTGTTATTGCAACTTTTTTCTGCATTATTTTGTACGGTTTGCAGCTACAAATTGAGCCATTGTTTCAACTGATTGAAAAATTTCTTTTCCTTGTTTTGGATCGGCTAATTTTATTCCGTATTCTTTGTCTAAAAGCACGATTAGTTCCAATGCATCAATAGAATCCAAACCTAAACCGTCGCCAAAAAGCGGATCGTTATCCTGAATATCATCAATAGAAATATCTTCTAAATTCAATGCGTTAATAATGCGTTCTTTTAATTCTTGCTTTAATGCGTCCATTTTATTTTGTTATATCGTTAATTTGTTCTTTTGAATGCTCTAAAATACCCATTTTTTCCACCAGATAAAAATCAGCTTTGTAATCTCCTTCTAAAAAGTGGATCCAACCACACAAAACCTTTTGTGCTTTATTGGTTTTTAGCAGATATTCCGCGTATTTGTGCAGGTATTCGGTTTGATAATTTTCTGCTACAAAAAACGCACTTTCGCTTTTTAACTGATGACGAATACTCACTTCGCCAATGGTAATATTGGGCAGCGTGTACACAAAAACCGCCGGACTTGGGTAATAATCTTCTGGATTTTGAATGCTTTGCTGATGTTTTAAATCGGTATCTAAACTTGCTTCGTTGTTACTGAAAAGCAAGGCGATTTCTTTCTCTGTTTCGTTATGCAAAAGTAATTCACTTGCAATAAAAGCCAATTTGCACAAATCGTCCATTTTATAAAATTTCGGGTACGATATGTTCAAGCTTTTATACACGTTTTTCATAAACGCAGCAAAAGTATCTTCCTGATTATGAAAGATGGGCTTGCCGCTTTCACAGACAACATTTTGACTGATATTTATGAATTTACTAATTGCGTACATTTTCTGAATTTTTAACCAGAATCATTGCAGAATTGCTTCCGCCAAAACCCGATGCTGTTTTTAAAGCCGTTTTAAGCGTTTTTTGTTCTTTTTTGGTAATGATGTTTATTTGCTGCGTTGTTCCTTGCTGTTGGTAGCCAAAAGAAGGAATTAACACGTTGTTTTTTAAACTTTCTATGGTAATAACGGTTTCCAACAAGCCCGATGCACCTAATGTGTGACCAAAATATCCTTTTAAGCTATTTGCTGGAACATTTTGCAGGTTTAATCGGTTAAAAGCAACAGCTTCCATTTCGTCGTTAAATAGGGTAGCGGTGCCGTGTGCCGAAATATAATCTATTTTGTTTGATGTGATTTGGGCTTCTTTTAGAGCTTTTTCAATACTTAAAAACAAACCTTCTCCTGTGCGTGATGGTCCCGAAATATGGTTGGCATCATTGATATTGGCATCGCCCAAAATTTGTATTGATTCCGTTCGATTTTCATTCGATACAAAAACTGCAACAGCTGCTTCGCCCAGATTTACTCCGGTTCTATCGGCATCATAAGGTTTACAAGGCTCATTGCTCATTGCCTGAAACGATTGAAAACCCGAAACTACAAATGGCGTTAATTCATCAACAGCCACAACATACGCATTGGTAAATTGTTCCATTTCTATGAATCGTTTGGCTAAAGAAATCGCTACAACTCCCGATGTACAAGCATTTGAAACGACAATTGGTTCGGTTTTAAAGCCAAAATAATTGTTGATGTTTTTTGAAAATTGATCAATGAAAGCTCCGCTTAAATCATTATTTGCTAATGCGGCGATGTTTCCTTTGGTTGTTGAAAGTATTAAAACCGAATCGTCTTTAATCGGATTTTTCTCCACAATAGGGGAAAGGGCTGCAATCAATAATTTTTCAATTCGCGATCCTTTAAAATCAGCATTTATCGATTGAAAATGGTTGTTGAACAATTCGTCATTAATTTTTCCTGCATAAACAGATCCAATCTTGTCATTAATAAAAACCTTCTCAATAGCCGATGTTCCCGAAAGAATCTTTTGGAAATTATCGTCGGTTGAAAAACCCAACGGACTAATGATATTGGTATCGTGAATAAAAACTGCCATTACAACAAACCTACTTTTTGTTTCCACTGTTCAAAAAACTCGGGAACGGTGATGATTAAATTTCCGGCGAAATCTGTAAAAACCTGCGTTGTTTCGCCTACACAAACCAATTCGTGCTGTGCATTGTAAATTTCGAAACTAAAAATCATTTTGGCAGCAGGCGAATCTATAAAAGTGGTTACTATATACGCGTCATCGGCATATCGCAACGGTTTTTTATGCTCGCTTTGCGTTTTAACAATCGGCGTTGCAAAACCGTGATCCTGCACATGTTTGTAAGAAATGCCGTAATGGCGACCAAAAGCCTCGCGACCATCTTCGAAATAATCGATATAGTTGCCGTGCCAAACAATGCCCAATGCATCGGTCTGGTTAAACTTTACCTTAAAATGTTCGGTATGCTGTAAGGTTTTGCCTTGGTTAAACGGTTCTTTTCTTTTTATCATATAGCAATGCACAAGTTGTAAAAACAACAAAAAACAAAGTTAGTAATATCATTTCAGGAATAATATCAATTAGCGAACCATTTCGCAAGATAATATCATAATAGCCATTTAATGCCCAGTTCATAGGCGATGCTTTTGATGCAATTTGCATAACTTGCGACATGGCGAATACGGGAATCCAAACACCACCAACAGCTGCCAGAATAATTACGAAGGTTGCGCCAAAAGGTGCCGATTGTTCTTGGGTTTTACTTACAATTCCTAACAAAATTGCCATGCCAATTGCTGCTAAACCTGCGGTTAACGTTAATGCAGACATTAAAGCTATTTTGTTAAATGATAGATTTAGCTCGGGCAAATTCATGTATGGAAATACAACTTTTGCAATAATTAAAATGGTGTAAAACTGCAACAGACAAATAACCAAATACGTTATTATTTTACCTAAGTACAATATACTGTTTGATGTTGGGCTGCTGATTAAACGCAGATATGTTCCCTGATTTTTTTCTTTTACAATGTTGATTGACAACGGAACCATGATAAAGAAAATGGCAAAAAGTGTCCAAGCCGGAACGTTGTGTTGAACTGAATTTGGTACAACATCTGCATTTTTTTCTTGCGGAACAATTTCTTTAAAGCTGATAAACGTATCGTTGAACGATGTTGTACTGCTACCGCCCAATTGTGTTTCGAAGGTTTTATAGATGGCATCAGATTCTAACTGAGCCACCATTTTATCAATATTGCTCTTGATTCCATTTTTAAAAGCTGCTTGTGTAGCCGGATCAAAATACAGTCTTATTTCTTTTTTTTCTATTTCAACAGGATCGTACGTAGAAGTACTCATACCCATTTCGTCTAAAATTCCATCTACGTTCTGGCGGACTTTTATGTTTAAATCGCTGGTAAGATTTTTAGGAATTACAATTGCCATTTGATATTTCCCTTTAAAAACCAGTTCTTTTGCATTTGCTTCGGTTATTGATTTATTATTTTGGGCTGATATTAATGAAAAACTTTGCGAAGCTTCCAATTCTTTTTTAACGTGCAGGGAAATACTGTCCTGATCATGATCGATCCAAAGAACAGGAATTTTTGATGCACTAAAGCTTTGGTACGTGCTGTCTTGTATAGATGTTACCACCACCACCAAAATTACCGGCATGATGAATAAGGTAATTAATCCGCCAATATCGCGAAACAACAACTTAAATTCTTTTACTATGCACTGCCACAATTTAAACCACATTGTGTTTTTAATTTAAGGTGTAAAAATAACAAAATCCCTTGGTAAATGACCAAAGGATTTTGTTTTAAAAAATATTAGATTAAAATTATCGTGAAATCTGTAAATTCAGCACTTCAAATTCTCCGTTTTTCATATCGATATGTACCCTGTAAATACCATTTGCTAAATGAGCTACATTTGTGTTTCCACCTATACTTGTTATTTCAAATTGATGTACTCTTTGTGCTTGTAAATTATATATAAAAACATCTGTACGGTTTCCTGGGAATTCAAGTGTAGGTGCACCATCAGCTCGCATAATATTTAATACATCACCTGTTGTTGGATTAGGCGCAATTTCAAACCCTGGAGTTCCTTGGTTATGCTGATGAGTAACATTTAGAGTAGTGTAAGCTGAACATCCGCATTCATTACAAGCGCGTACTTTTATCTGTCCGTTTGTATGTAAATTTGACCTAACACTAATTTTATTTTTATCAGATGTAGATTCCAATATCTCCCAATTATTTGGAATTGTGGTAGGTGCACCTAAATATGGAACTGGAACAAAATCTATAGGATCGAAATCCCATTCATAATATGTTGCTCCGGTAGCATTAGGTGCAGTATATGTCAGGGGAAAACTGAATTGTTGATTACCATTTGTTTGAATGATATTCCATCCAGATATATTACCAAACATAGTAGGAACACCAGAATAAATAGATTTATTTAATGTTATGGAACCACAAGTATTTGAAGAAATAGTAACAGCAATACTTTTTACATTAAAGCCACCATTATCCTTTACAACCAAATTGGCAGTATTTTGTCCTGAAACTATTTGTAAGCCACTTACAGACCAATTGATAGTAGCTCCTGCTAATTCAGGAATACTGTACGTGTAATTTGCTCCGTCACAAATAAAATCAGAACCTGTTATTTCTGTTAAACCACAATAAAACGAACAATCAGTTGTTGTTGGAGTATTATTTGGATTTCTAGCTGCATTTAATTCGTTAGCAAGCCATGTACCATTTCTTGGGTTAAAAGTTATATGACGGTAATTATGATAATTATCGTTTATTGGATTAAAATCGGTTGAGAAATTAGCAAATGGTGAAGAATAAATTCCTGTTGGTGGGTTAGCACCTACATAACTTGCTTTAAGGTTGTTTCCACCAATAATATGATTATATTTACCAATGTCTAAACCACTTGTTGTTGGTATAAAGTTAAACCTTGGCTTAAGGTTAAATTCAAGATTAAATATTAATATTGTTTCTGTAAAATTAAATTCAGCAGTTTCACTTGCGTTGGTGTCGTTATAAATTTGGAAATTTCCACCACCAAAATGACTAAATTCTGTTCCGGAACGTGAATGGGCATCCTTATGAAAGATATTCGTATTATCTGGTATAACACCCAGAATTTTTTGGCTGTATTTTAAATCTGCGTGATACACGTGCTGTTGTAATCCGGCATATTCGCTCATTGATTTAGCCCATAAATCTAACGTAAGTTTTTTGTTTGATGATATTGAGGCTTTTAAACCTGTTAGGAAAACATTCCAATCTTTAAATAACCACCCACCAAAAGCACCTGCAATTGGACCAATTGCACTACCTATAACATCACTTAATAAAGTTGGTTTATTGCTAAAATACGTTTTTAGTAAATAATCATTCGGTTGAATGTTGTGTTGGGTTGCACCACATTCACTTCCGTTACTTAAGGCAATATTTCTTGTTAAGACAGGATACCCACCATTATTATTCATTGCTCTTAAATTTGTATAAAAGTTATAGTGTGATGAATTATCATAACTGTAATCACCCGCAACCCAATATCTTAATAATTGTTTTGCCCCAGGTTGATCCAGCATACCTGCTACACCGTTCATTTTATTAATAAGGTCTGTAGAAATTAGCTTTAAATTAAAAAATCGGGTACCTGACTTTACTTTAACGTACATCTGTGTTAAGTGGCGGTACATAAATTGGTAACTATCTGGAATGTTTGCTCCTTGATGTGGTGCATCGTGCGAAATAAACAAATTAGCATCGTGCTCTTCGTTATTGTTTTCCATATTGGTTAATGCTAAACGCGTTACAACACCACCCATACTTTGCCCTATAATAACGTTAGGTTCATTACCCTGTTTCACGGCATTGACCCAGTTAATGGCTTCTTCTAATGCAAAGGCGTTACGCTCCATATAATCCATACCATTAATCCAATCTACATAAATAATATCGTATTCTCTACCTGCATTAAATAATAAACCATTTAATTCTGTACCTAATACTGAACTTCTAAAACTTTCAATAGTTGTAGTTCCGTATTTATTTTCAGGATCAAACAAGTTACCAATATCAAACCCTTCAACCACGATTAGCGGGTTGTTAATGATACCGTCGGCCGAACAGCGAATGGTTAAGTTTAATTCGCCATACTCGCCTAAATGCGATTTGGCAGCTGTAATTTTTCTTGTAGAGTTGAATGGCGAGCAAAACGTACTGCCTGCAATGGGTATAGGATTTGTCCAATCGATAATATCAATCTTTGTACGACTGTCTAAAATAAAACCACCCGCAAGGCGAATTTTGTAGCGCCATTCTTTACTACCCGCAGTGGTATAAGTAACCGGAATTGCTTGATTAAGCTGTACAGTCCTAAAACCTTTTCCATCGCCAAAATCTATTTCTATAATCTCGATTTGATCTTGAAGGTTGGTTTTAAAAAGAGATGCCGGTAGCTTTACATTCATTTCTTTTCCGTAAAAGGTATTAAAGCCTGGTGCAATACCAACGGTAAAACCTTCGGTGTAAGGGTTTTGCCCTGGTACATCTATCAAAGCTCCTGAGCCGTTTATTGTAATCTGTTCTTGTTGATAAGCATCTTCTTTAAACAGATTGTATTTAAACAGCATTCCCGATAAAATTACTTCATTTGCATTGCGGGCATTAAACCATTCTTCTTC
This sequence comes from uncultured Myroides sp., assembly GCA_913777665.1. GTDB lineage: Bacteria > Bacteroidota > Bacteroidia > Flavobacteriales > Flavobacteriaceae > Flavobacterium. The sequence continues at coordinate 15,885 of CAJYTF010000017.1, read as the reverse complement.
GTATTCATCTGGCGCTGCAAGTTCTACCAGCCTAGGATTGTTTTCGTTTAAAATACTTGAAATAATGGTTTTGTAAATACTTTTTACCGTACCGCCGTTTACATAAACAGAATCGGGTAAAACAGTGCCATTAAAAGTTTCGATGTTTGTAAACGGAAAACCGGCTTCGTATAAAATACCGGTGGGTATATTCGCAGGATTTAACTGGCTGTACCGCATCTCTTGATTTTCATAGAACGAAGTATTAACTTCTTCTTGGGCATGGGCGTAAAACCCCGTACCCAATAATAGCATAAATGCTATTTTGCGTAAAATTTTGTTCATAAAAATTGTATTTAGTGATTATTAATTTTATTTTTTACCAGCCCAGCCTTCAAACTTCATATCAAAACGCCCTTCGCGAATTTCAACTTTTTTACCTTGTTCGTTTACCGCATCAAACCAGAATGTACCCGATATTATGTTTTTTTCTTTATCTAATTTGGTTATATGAAGTTCGCCATTTACCTCATTAGTGGTTTCATAAGTGTCGAAATTAGAATTGCTTGTAATATCATATAATGCTGAATGATTAGTATTATCAAGTTTCAGTATATAAGTTTTATTCTCTTCGAGAATTATATCAGAGCTGTATATAGCTACAGCTTCTGTACCATTTCCTGTTTTGTTATCATTATTTTTTACTTTTCTGAATACCAAAGAAAATGTGTTATGATAATATCCGCAATAAGGGTTTATACTACCAGTTAGTTGTCCTTCAGGCAAAAAAGCTTTACCGTTAACCAAGCAGCCTACTTTGTTGGCACCTGTTTGGGTAGGTGGTGGCAACTTGTCTATTTCGGCTATTTGTGGTTCAGGAGAAGGCTCGTCGTCTTTATTACAAGAAAGAAAGAATGTAAGGGCAGCAAATAAAAGAAGTAATTTTTTCATAATGAAAGTAATTTTAATTGGAAACCTAATTTAGTAAATATTTAACTAAAAATCAAAACTTTAATAAATAAAACTTCAAATTATTTTTTTAATTTACAATACTTGGCATTATTGCTAATTTGTTTAATAATACCTTATCCAGCCCAGCCTTCAAACTTCATGTCAAAACGCCCATGGCGGATTTCTACTTTTTTACCTTGCTCATTAACAGCATCAAACCAGAATGTACCCGATATTATGTTTTTTTCTTTATCTAATTTGATTATATGAAGTTCGCCTGTATTATTGTTGTCGGTTTCATAGCTATCTGGATTAACAATATTTGTATAGTGAATATAACTTCCTGAATTATTACTTGAATTTGTCTTTAAAATATATTTTTTGCCCTCTTCTAAAATTAGATTATTATTGTAAATTGTAATTGATTCTGTTCCTTGCATTGAAGTATTGTTTTCATTTCTTATAATAGAAAATTTCAATGTTAAATTATCATGATAATAACCACAATAAGGGTTAGGGTTACCCCCGCCTCATCTTGTTCCACTGGGTAAAAAAGCCTTCCCATTAACCAAACAACCCACTTTGTTAGCTCCGGTTTGGGTTGCAGGTGGCAGCTTGTCTATTTCGGCTATTTGTGGTTCTGGTTGTGGCGCTTGGTCGTCTTTGTTGCAAGCTACAATTACAGTAAGTACAGTAAATAAAAGAAGAAATTTTTTCATATTAACAACAATTAATTTTATGAAAATACAAAAAAACATATTTAATAAACTAAAAATTCACATATTAAAAAAAAATCCTTCGGCTTACTAACCAAAGGATTTTGTTTAAAAATTTTAGATTAACTTAGCACGAAACGCATAAAATTGTTGCTATGTTATAAGATTAGCATACGGTTAACAATGCACAAGAATAAGCAAATCTGCCACTTTCTGGTACGCATAGCAATACTTTTTCTCCTTTTTTAAGCTTACCGGAATTCATTAATTCTTCGGTTACAATGAAGATTGATCCTGCACCGATATTTCCAACTTCTGATAAGTTATAATACCATTTTTCTACAGGGAAATCTAAACCAACATTTGCAAATTCTTCTCTTAAACCGTCTTTAAAGTAGTTGGAAGAAATGTGTGCCAAAACATAATCCATGTCTTCTGGTTGAATTTGGTGTTTATCGAACGAAGCTCTTAAAGCCTGGGCACCTTTTTTCAAAATAAATTCATCCAACAAACGGGTATCTTGTTTTAATGCGAATAAAGATTGTTTCAACCATTCATCTGAAGGATAATCTGCCCAAGATTTCAGGCTTCCGTCTTCTTGTTTTTCGCAACCAGAATACATACATGCTTCAATTTCGTGGGCGAATGAGTGAAAATCAATCCATTCAATTTTTAAATTCAGGCTTCCTTCTCTCGGCTTATTTTCCAATAGAAATGCACCTGCACCATCGGATAGCATCCATCTTAAAAATTCTCTTTTAAAAGCTACAATGGGTTTTTCTTCTAATAATTTTAAATTTTCAACTTCATGGTTGAATTTATCAGCGGTCATCCAAGACGAAAAACGCTCGGAACCCACACAGATTGCATTTTCTGTAGCACCTGCTTTTACCGACAAAAAACCATAGTTTAAGGCGTTCATACCAGCATTACAAAGCCCCATAGAAGTATTGATACCAATTGATTTACACGGTTTTAAAACGCCATGAACCATAGACGCGTGCGAAGGCTGAATTTGATCTGCCGAAGTGGTGCCGCAAGAAAGCAACTCCATATCTTCTTTTTTAAAGTTTTCGTCGAAAAGACCTTCAACTGCTAAAGCGGTAATTTCTGCATTAGTATGCGTAGGATTTTGATTTTTATCTAACGCATAATACCGTGTTTTTATGCCGTTATTCCTTAAAATAAGAGGTCTTGCCTTCGATGTTTTATTATTCACCAAGCCTAAATATTGTTCCATTTCATCATTTGAAACAGGATTATTGGGTAGATAGGTTGATGCTTTTGTGATATAAACGTTACTCATTATAATTTTCTTTTTTATAGTCCTTGATAATATTTAATTTGTTTTTTTCTCTTCCACCAAAAAATGGGAGTTGTTAAATTATAGATAATCAAAACAATAGGCGAAATTACCCATATTGCAGCCATTAGGTAAAATTTATAAACGCCCACCCAAAATTTTCTTTTTTCAGGTTTTTTAAGAATAATTCCCGAAAATACAGTGAAAAGCTTATTACCTACGGTTTCAACTTTTATAAGAAATGGTCGTATTTCTACTGCTCCGTTCTTAACAAGTTCATTTTGCAGCCCATTATAATTATCTTGCGAAACGTACTTTTCAATAATCATTCCATATTTATCGGCGGTTGCAATTTCTGCATCAGAAACACCTGCGTTAGGAAATGGTTTTTTCTGTTCTTTATTGCCGGTTTGCATCCAATTTAATATAGTTATTACGCTTGTGTAATTGTCATGACGATCAACCAAAGCTATATTACCCACAAGTTTTGCTTGCAAACGTTGTAAATGAATTTTAAGTTTTTCTTGAGAAAGCATCCACATATTTCTGGTAGCAGAAACTGTTATAACGGGCGTATTAGCCATTATTTGCGCAGCATACGCACTTTTAAGAAAAGAAATAATGGGTATAGACGGAGTTAAAAACCAAACTTGGTAGCCAAATAATATTAGATCAAATTTTTGATTAAGCACTTCTTCAGGAGGTGGTAAAATGGCTCTTGGAATTTGCCTATACGTTTCCGGAAAAGTATCATAAAAAACTTCACTTTGCCATGGAAAAGCAAAATCTTTTTCCATTTTAATTTCGTAATACGTAACAGTATATGAATCCTTTAATTGTTCAAAAGGTTTTGCGATATTTTTTACGATGTCCTTTAATTGTCCTGTTTGACTGTAATATAGTACTAATATTTTCTTCGGCATAAATCGGAATCACTTTATACAAAAATAGATTTTTTTTTGGAAAACATAGCCGCTTTTGGCTCTTCAATTCTGTTAATCTTTATTTGGAAAACAATCTTGTAAAATACGGCGCAAGTCTAAAATATTTAAACCACATCGCGTAATTTTTTACCGGTTAATTCAATAAAAACTTCTTCTAAACTATTTGCATTTGGCACATTTTCAATGAGTTCTTTTGGTGTTCCCTGAACAAAAACGCTGCCTTGGTCTATAATGGCAATATCGGTACAAAAATCTTGTGCTTCTGCCATTAAATGCGATGTGTAAACAATGGTTGTTCCTTGCTGGTTCAACAGTTTTAAATAATCGATTATCGTGGCGCGCGACTGTACATCAACACCAACCGTAGGTTCATCTAAAAACAACACTTTTGGGTTGTGCAAAATACCGGCTATTAAATTTACTCTGCGCTTCATTCCACCCGAAAACGTTTGTATTTTCTTGTGCATGAAGTTTTCTAATCCTAAATGAATTAAAAATTCGGGAATTTTTGCTTTTAAATCTGCTTTTGATACATTGTACAAACTGCCAAAATACATTAGATTTTCATAAGCTGTTAGGGTAGGGTACAAGGCGTATTCTTGTGGAACCACACCAATTATATTTTTTATTGATGATGTGTTTTTGTTTGATATTCCGTTGATTTCGTAACTGCCTAAAGTAGGTTGAATGATTCCGCACAAAATAGAAATCAAAGTTGTTTTTCCGGCTCCGTTTGGTCCTAACAATCCAAAAACCGATTGTTGCGGAATGTTTAAAACCACATTGTTTAGCGATTGAAAATCGGCACCTTTATATTGTTTCGATATATTTTGTATCTTGATGATTGACTGCATTTTACACGGCTTTTTTCAATTTCTTAAAAAAGGCTTCTTCCATATCTGCCAATTTCATTAAATCGTTAGAAAGTACTTGATACACATTTTCGGTATTGCTGCGCTTTTTTACCACACGCGATGCTTCTAAGGCAAAATCACGCCATTTATCGCCAATTAAAGCCATTTCTTGCGAAAGATTCAACAATTCCTGATTTTTTAAATATTCACCGGCTTCCTGCAAAAAAGCAGCGTAAATAAAGCGAAAACCGCCGCCGCCTGTACCAATTTCTTCTTGCATACGGATCATATTAGCCAAATTGTAATTTGTTTTTGCAACACCCAGCTTTTTATGCCATTTTAAAATGTCTTTTGCTACCCAACGTATAGCTTTTACACCTACAAGTGGCACGGGCGCTAACATATCATTACAGGTTTGTTGTATGGCTTTTTTAATAGGATTTGTCAAATCCATGGTATCGGGAACAGAAACAGGATAGTATAAATGTCCTTTCGGAGCCAATGCGCCTTTGGCGTAACGCACTTTTTCCAATTCGTCTTCATTTAGTGAAACGGTATAATCCATAACCGAATCGCTAATTAAATAGTTACCATTTTCTTTACCAAAAACCACAATGTTGTGTGCATTGAAATGAAAGCGGTATTCGTCTGGAAAATAAGGTAAATTGTAAACACCTACTACCAAACCCGTAGGAATATTTTTTGCCAGATTTTCATCTAACTTTTGCTGTGCTTTCTTTGAATCGGAAAATTTTAAACGCTGTACTTTTATACCCAAGCGCTTTGCCATGCGGTTAAAAATTTTACCAGGCATGGGTCTGTACGAAATTCCAGGCGAATGATTTATTTTAAGAAATGGTAAGTAAACAAAAAACAAACCAGAGCCCAAGCCAAACGCCATAGGTTCTGATATTTTAAAGCCTTTGTTACCCAATAAATTTACAATAGCACCATTTTCACAATGTGCTGCTTGTTTGTGTTGAAAATCCGCCTGCATTTATCCTTTAAAATTTTGTAAATCGGTTAAAGAAATACCGAAAACATCGGCATATTTTTGAAGTGTTTTGGTGTTTAGGTTTTTAAAAACGTTTGGTTTTGCATGACGTTTTACAAAGAATGTCCATTTACCAACATAACCTGCCAGCGTTTGCCAGTCCATACGGTTTAATTCCATATAATAAACAATCGGGCTTACTTTGCCTGCTTTTACATCGTTTAAAGCCTGCTGAATACGCTGATCCAATACTTCTAAATTCTCGTGCTGAACCACAGTTTTTGCTTCCCAGCCGGAACTTTGCACACTTACAAATTTTCCGTCATCATCAACCGCATAAACCATTTCGTTAATGTTTTTCCTTTTTAAAGGACTATCGTCTTGTGGTACTTCGTTCTTCTTCATCTTAATTTTTTTGTAAGAATAAATTCATTTCGCCTTCCAAAAATAACGTATCTAAATGATATGCAGTAACTTTTAACGTGCAAATGGAATATTCGGGCATTTGAACCTGTGCAACCAAATTGGCTTCGGTTTGAATTTTTGTTCCTATTTCGGGCAATTTATGAATGGTAATTTTTTTGATCGAACTTATAAAACCTAAAATCCCCGGATTTCCTTGAGATTCTGCCGATGGTTCTTTATCAAAATAATGCTGCCCTGAAATTGATGAACAGGTTTGCGCTGCGTTTTCGATCAATCCCGAAGCAGACAAACAATTATCTTCAATAAAAATACAGTCGGCTTTTATTTCAAAATGCGTTAAAACTCGTTCCAAACATATATGTTCAATAGCATCAACCATTAACATAGGCTGTAAATGCGGCAGATAATTTTTTATGTCGATATATGCTTTTTCAGAATTCATCATTTGGCAATTACGGTTTTCATTTGTGCGGTTGCAATTGTTTTGCTGTTGATCTGGCAAATAATATCAACCAGCGTTATACCGGCAAATTCTTGTAGAATGGTTGCTGTGGTATGTATATTTTCGCCTGCAATGGGTAAGCGGTTAATTTTAAGGTTTGCAATACTGCCAATGTAACCCATTGGTGCCTGCTGGTTTTTTACATAAAACCCAAAACCGGTGTGCAATGCCACTGTTTGCGCCATGTGTTCTATTAAACCGGGTTCTTGCAGTGTATTGTTTTTTATAAATAATCCGGTGGTGTCAATAAATAATCCTGCTGAAACTTCGTTGTCATTAAAAGCATAAAGCGTATCAACCATAACAATAGGGTTGCGTTGCGGAATGCATTTTAAAAGGATTTCTGCCGATGTTATAGGGAACGATGCTTTCATGCTAAACCACTTTTAAAAATGCGTAAGCATAAGAAAATCGACCACTTTCGGGAACGGACAACATAATGGTATCGCCGCTTTTTAATTTGTTGGAATGATACAACTCTTCTAACATTAAATAGATCGATGCCGACCCCACATTACCAACTTTTGGCAGATTTATGAACCATTTATCTTTAGCAATTTCCAAACCTGCATTTTTAAAACATTCATACAATTTCTCTTTAAAGAAAACCGATGAAATATGCGGCAGAAAATAAGTAATATTGTTAGGATTTATATGATGTTTCTGCATAGCATCGCCCATACTTTCCACACCTTTTTTAAGGATGAATTCGTCCAGTATTTTTACATCTTGCTTTAACGAAAAAACCGATTCGTTTTTCCATTCTTCTACCGAATATTCACTCCATGCTTTAACAGATCCGTCAGCTTGTTTTTCTCCACCGGCATACATACAGGTTTCCAGTTCATGTGCATACGAATAGTTTTCCATCCAAAGAATTTCAAGTGGTAATGATCCTTTTGGTTGGTTTTCCAACAATAGGGCTCCGGCTCCGTCTGATAACATCCAACGTAAAAAATCTTTTTTAAAAGCTAAAATTGGTTGTTCTTCCAACGCTTTTAAATTAGCAATTTCAGCTTCGAATTTATTTGCCATCATCCAGGTTGATACTCGTTCAGATCCTGTGCAAACTGCATTGTTTGCGGTTTCGGCTTTAATAGCCAAATAACCGTATTTTAAAGCGTTCATGCCCGAACAACAAATACCTGATGAGGAATTAAGTTCTACCGACTTGTTTTTAAGTAAACCGTGAACCATTGCTGCATGAGATGGTAACAATACATCGGGTGTAGAAGTTCCGCAAGATAGAATTTCCATATCGTTTAAAGAAAAATCATCACTAACCAGTTTTTTTATTGCCAATGTGGTTAATTGTGCATTGTTGTGGGTAACATTTTGCTGCTGATCTAACGCATAATAACGAGTTTGAATACCGTTGTTGCGCAAAATTAACCGACGCGATTTTGATGGTGTGTTGTTGATTTCACCCAAAATATGCTCCATTTCATCGTTTGAAACAGGATTATTTGGTAGAAATTTTTCTATTTTATTGATATAAACTTTTGCTGACATTACAATATTCCTTGGAAATACTTTTACTTTTTCAGTATGCTAAAATACAGAATTGGAAACAAAATTAAATCAATTAAATGAACAATTGGCGATAATATGCAAATGGCTGTGAATAAATAGCCTTTAAAAACGTTTTACGTTTTGCAGGATTTTTTATCCATTGTTGATATATAGATATCAGATGATGTTTAATCCTTCCAAAAATCGAAATAATTAAACCATTGATACGGATATTTCTTCAACATTTGCGAAACGCTATCGGTATAACTGTTTAAAACTGCCTGTGCATCGCGGTGTTTAAATTCGGGTGCACGTCGCGTGTATAAATGGTAATGCAGATTGGGTTCTTTCATAACATATACGTAAGCAACCGGCGTTTTTAGGCGCGATGCCAGCATAAAAGTTCCTGCAGGAAAATGTGCTTCTTTCCCTAATAATTCTGCCTGCATTGTTCTTGATTGATCAAAATATCGATCGCCCGTAAAACAAATTAAATGATTTTTAGAAAGCGCATCGTTGATTTCGAAAATGTGCGACATGTCTTCTTTTACATAAATAAACTGCACGTTAGGTTTTTCGTCTGTGATGCTTTCTAAATACTGTTTTATTACCGAATGTTCTTGATCTACTGTTACAATATGGATCTGACAGTTAAAATCGATATCGGCAAAAAACTTTTCGGCAATTTCAAAATTTCCAATATGCGCGCTGATTAAAATTCCGCCTTTTCCTTCGCTTAAAAGCTGTTTTAAAATATCAATTCCATCGAAATCAAAAGTAAATTTATTGCGTAAACCAGCCGAAATAGCTATTTTATCGATAAGAACCTGACCAAAGGTAAAATAGCTTTTGTAAACCGCTAAAACGACTTTAAAAAACGAAAACTGTTGTCGGTAGCGGAAATACGAAAACATGGCTTTAAAAGAAGTAGGGTACGCCACAAAATAATAAAAAGCCACGAATACCAAAACGCTGTAAGCAGCACGTATTCCTAGCTTTTTTATGCAATAAACAAATATTTTGTAACCTAAAATTGTTCCTTTAGATTTTCCGCTCCATTGGGTCATTTTTAAGCGTTTTTAGCAGCTATTTTATTGTTGATTATGTTGTAGAAATCTTGAAAAGTTACCATGCCCATAAAATCAGCCTCGACTAATTTCACGCCAAAATTTGATTCGATAATTACAACCAAATCCACATAATCCAAGCTGTCTAAATTTAAAGTTTGCTTTAAATTTTTATCGGCTTCGATTACCTCTGCATCAACTTCGAATTCTTCAACTAAAATCTCGTTTACTTTATCGATGATTTCTTCAATCTTCATTTGTGTGTTTATTATTTTATTCACAACATAGATACATAGAATTCTTATAGCTTTAAGTCATTAAATTACAACCCCTTAAATTTTTCCGCTAAAAGACTATTGTTTCTATGTGGTAAAATATTTATTTATATTTTTTAACGATTACTGCCGAATTTGTTCCTCCAAATCCGAAAGAATTCGACAAATATACGTCAAAATCTTTATTAATTGTTTTGGTGGCAATATTCAGCTTTTCCGAATGTTCATCGGGTGTTTCATAGTTTATGTTTGGTGCGATAAATCCTTCATTCATCATAATGGTAGAATAAATAATCTCGCTTGCACCTGCCATCCAGCATTCATGACCTGTCATTGATTTGGTGCTTGAAACATACGGTTTTGTTGCTCCAAAAACTTCATCGATTGCCTGTGCTTCGTTTGCATCGCCAACCGGAGTTGATGTTGCATGTGCGTTGATGTATTGAACATCGGCTGCGTTTAAACCTGCTTGTTGTAAAGCTTTACGCATAGCTGTTGCAGGACCATCGACGTTCGGAGTTGAAATATGTCCGCCGTTTGATGAAAAGCCGTAGCCGACAATTTCTGCAATGATGTTAGCACCACGAGCCAACGCACTATCTAAACTTTCAATAATGATTGTTGCACCGCCACCACTTGGAACCAAACCATCGCGACTAGCATCGAATGGGCGGCATGCTTTTGCCGGATCGTTTTCACGAGGCGAAAAAACACCTAAACCATCAAAGCTTGCCATTCCGTATTTGTTGATTTCTTGTGCGCCACCACAGATTACCAAATCTTGTAATCCGTTTTTAATCATCATGTATCCCAAACCAATGGCATGAGATCCGCTGGCACAAGCTGCACTAATGGTCATGTTGATTCCGGTGATGTTAAAAATGGTTGATAAATTCATGGTTACCGTTGAATTCATCGACTTAAAAATGGCTCCGGAACCTATTAAAGCGGTATCTTTTTTTTCACGAACAATATCAGTAGCTTCAATAATGGCTTTAGAAACACTGTCGTTTCCATAGATCAAACCAATTTCGCGATTGTTGAAATCATCTAAAGAAATACCAGCATTTTGTAAAGCTTCCATGGTTGCTACATAGGCATATTCGGTTTCTTCGCCAATGGTAATACGCTGTCTGCGACTTAAAAATGGTTTTAAATCGGGCGATGGAACTTTACCTGTTAATGCCGACTGAAAACCATACTCTTTGCGTTCTTCATCGAACACAATACCCGATTTTCCTTCGTATAACGATTGTTTAACTTCTTGTAAATTGGTACCGATGCACGAATAAATTCCCATACCGGTTATCACCACTCTGTTATTCATAATTTTTTGCGTTCCGTATATTGTAGATTGTATTTTTGTACAATTGAAAATTAGCGTTTGAAATTTTTTAATGAAAACACTTTTATAGATACTTTATATATCAAAAAACAGATGAAAATTATGTTAATTAAATACCATAAATTCAAACAAATATAACTTATCTTTTGCCAAAAGGTCATACTTTCTAAACTGAAATATGCGCCTTTACTTTCATCATAAAAATCTTCATAATTCAATAAAACCAACCCAAGAAAAATATATATAGTTAAATCGAAAATGATTAGTCCAATTCCGATTAATATGTTTTTTATTGAAAACAATTTTTTCATTTTTGAACAACTATTTACTAATCATATTACAATATACATTTCTACATTTTACAACTCTTAAGAATAAATTCCTCCGTTTATGTTTATAATTTCACCTGTTATGTAACCCGATTTTTTAGAAGCCAAGAAAGCAACCAAATCTGCTACTTCTTCTGCTTCGCCAAAACGGTTGGCAGGTATCATTTTTGTTAATTCTTTTTCGTCTAATTCCGCCGTCATATCGGTTTTAATAAACCCTGGAGCAACAGCGTTTACGGTTACTTTGCGTTTGGCAACTTCTTGTGCTAATGCCTTTGTTGCTGCTACCAATGCGCCTTTTGCTGCAGAATAATTAGTTTGTCCCGGCGTGCCTTTTACACCCGAAACCGAAACCATATTAATAATTCTGCCGTATTTACTGCGTAACATTTCCTGAATAAAGAAATTGGTTACGTTGTAAAAACCGTTCAGGCTGGTATCAATTACATTTTTCCAGTCGTTTGGCTGCATCCACATAAATAAACCGTCGCGTGTTATTCCGGCATTGTTCACAATTACTTCTACAACAGCTTCAAGATTGGTTTCTTTCCAAGAATTCAACGCAGATTGAGTTTCTTCTAAACTCGCCACATTAAACCCAATTATTTCTGCCGATCCGCCTTCGTTTTCAATCAATTGTTTGGTTTCTAACGCAGCTGCTTCGTTCGATTGATAATTAATCAAAACATGATACTGCAAATCCTTTGCCAATTTTAAGCAGATGGCTTTTCCTATTCCACGAGATCCGCCTGTAACTAAAGCACATTTCTTCATTTGCTGCCTATTTTTTTAAAAATTCCTTAACCTTGTTAACATAAGGATACATTACCATATCTTCTGAAAAAACAGGCACAATGTTTCTAATTTCATCATATAGTTTTTTTGATGAACTGCTTAATTTATCTTGATAATTTAACGCATCGATAGCCTGAATAATCGTAATAAGTTCAATCGCCAACACTTCAAATGTATTTTCAATCACATTGCTACACATAACGGCTGCGTTGGTTCCCATACTTACGATATCCTGATTGTCGTTATTGTTCGGAATGCTGTGAATATACATGGAAGTTGATAATGCCTGATTTTCTGCCGTGGTTGATGTTGCCGTGAACTGTACGCCCTGCATACCAAAATTGAATCCTAATTTACCCAGATTGACAAACGGCGGCAATATTTCGTTAATTTTTGAATTTAACAGGTAGTTTAACTGGCGTTCTGCCAACATAGAAATTTTAGTAACAACCAACTTTAATTTATCCATTTCTAACGATACATAATCGCCGTGGAAATTTCCACCGTGGTAAACCTGTTCTGTTTCAACATCGATCACCGGATTGTCGTTTACCGAATTTATTTCTTTTTCTAAAATATCTTTAACCGATAAAACGGTATCGTAAATTGGACCTAAAATCTGCGGTACACAACGAATAGAATAATATTCTTGAACTTTTTCCTTAAAAATTTCTTCAGTATTTTCTCCGCTGTATAAATGTTCCTGACGGTTACGTGTTAATTTACTATCGGTTAAATGATTGCGCATTTTTTGGGCAACAACTTGCTGTCCGTTATGTAATTTGGTGTTGTTCAATTCTTGCGACAAATGATCGTCATAAGCCTGCACAATTTCATTAATCATACAAGATGCCTGCAATGAAAAATCGACCAATTTATCAGTCAATAACGCATTTACAATACCAATTCCTGTCATTACCGATGTTCCGTTCATCAATGCCAATCCTTCTCGAATTTTAACATCGATCGGTTGCAAACCTTCCATCTTAAAAACTTCTTGGGTTGATCTGCGTTCGCCTTTATAAAAAACTTCGCCTTCGCCAATAAGTATCAATGCTAAATGCGCCAGCTGAACCAAATCGCCACTTGCACCAACACCTCCATGAGCAAAAATTAAAGGGGTAATATCACGGTTTATCAATTCTTTCATTAAAGAAATCACGGTCATATTTACACCCGATTTTCCTAATGCCAGCGTATTTAATCGCGCTAAAATTGTGGCTTTAACATGAATAGGCGATAACGGATTGCCTGTACCCGATGAATGGCTGCGAATTAAATTGTACTGTAACTGCAACTGATCTTCTGGCTGAATACGGTATTGCGCCATAGGACCAAAACCTGTATTTACACCGTAAATGACTTTGTTTGCCGAAAACGATTTTAAAAAATTAAAACTTTTTTCCACACGGTTTACAAGTAAATCGTCTAATGTAATGGCTTCATTATTAAAAATAACCGAAGCAAAATCATTTATTGTTAAATAATCACGAATAACTTTCATTAAAAATTGTTTGATTAAAATGTATTAAATGACTGATTTCTCGTAATTTTGAACCATCATTTTACAATGGCAAAAATATAATATTAAACTATCTTTTTTACTATGAAAACAGAAAATGTTGATATCCTAATTATTGGTGCAGGTCCAAGTGGAAGTGTTGCTGCAGGATATCTGCAAAAACAGGGTGCAAAGATTAAGGTTGTAGAAAAACAAAAGTTCCCGAGAATTGTGGTGGGAGAAAGTTTGATTCCGCGTGTTATGGATCATTTTTATGAAGCCGGATTGTTTGAAGCACTTGATTCTTACGGATTTGAAAAGAAGCCCGGAGCCCGTTTTATTAGAGGTAAAGAAATTTGTATTTTTGATTTTAGCAATAAATTTGGTGAAGGATGGGATTGGACGTGGCAAATTCCGCGTGCCGATTTTGATAAAGCCATGACCGATGAATTGCAACGTAAAGGGGTTGATATTGCTTTTGAAACAGAAGTAACCAATGTAGAATTCAATGGAACCGATTCTGTAACTACCATTAAAGATAAAAACGGAAACGTTTCGCAGATACATGCAAAATTTGTAATTGACTGCAGTGGTTACGGACGTGTTTTACCGCGTATTTTAAAGTTGGAATCGCCTTCTAAATTAGATCCGCACTCGGCAATTTTTACGCACCTTAAAGATGTAAACCGACCAGATGGAGTAGAGGGAACTCAGATTTCGTTTGATATTATTGAAACCGAAGTTTGGTTGTGGGTTATTCCTTTTTCTAACGGAAATACCAGCGTTGGAATTGTTGGTCCTACTGATTATATCGATAAATTATCAGCAACAGGAAATACTGAAGAGGCTATTAAAAATGCCATAAAACTTTCTGATTTTTATGTAAAACGATTCGATAAACTTCCTTTTGAATTTGATCCGATCCATTTAAAAAATTATTCTGTAGCGGTTTCTCAATTTTACGGTGAAGGATATGCATTGACAGGAAACAGTACCGAATTTTTAGATCCTGTCTTTTCTTCGGGTGTTTGTTTTGCTACCGAATCGGGTATTTTAGCTGCAAAATTGGCTTTAAAACAAATTAATGGTGAAGAAGTTAACTGGGAAAAAGATTATACCGAATACATGAAATACGGTATTGATGTTTTTACCACGTATGTTAAAGAATGGTATACCGGCAATTTACAAGAATTGTTTTACCATCAACCCGAAAACCCTGATGTTAAACGAAAAATTTGTGCTGTTTTAGCCGGTTATGTATGGAATAAAGAAAACACGTTTGTAGCAAAACATCATAACATTATAAAAAATATGGCGTACATGATACGCGAAACAAAAAAGGATTCCAATTAAGGAATCCTTTTTCTATTTTATTTATTTTTCTATTTTCTTAGCTAATGTTTTAGCTGTTTTAGCGTATCCTTCAGCAATTCTATCGTTATTATTAGGTACACCAACAAAATTATCTCCAGGTGCTTCTTTACTATCAATTTTCAATAAAACTGTATCAGGATTATTTGTTTCGGTAAAAATTAAAATAGTAGTAACTTTTGATGGCTGTGCCATAACACCTGCATACCAACCCGGATAAATCCATACTGTTTTAACCGTTAATGTATATTTTGCCTGCGCATTGTTTGTAGAAGTTACAATTGACGTGTTTTTGTTCATTGAAGCTAAAAACTTATCTACAAAAGTCGTTTTTTTAGAATGTTCCCAATCGGCAATCCAAGCTTCAACTTCCGTTTCATTTTTACCTTCTTTCAAAATATCTTTTTCTCTTTTTAAAATATAAGCTTCTTCGTTCATATTTTCTTTATAGAATTTAATATCCGAATAATCCATTTGTAGGTTTATTTCTTTTTGATCTTTTAAAAAATCAAAATTCCCCGAAACAACCTTCATTTTTTGTGCATGTACTAAGCCTGTAACAACCATTGCAAGTACTAATACTATGTTTTTCATTATTTGTTTTTATGTGAAGCAAATATACTGTTTATAACTTTATTTTAGATATTAATAACCAGTGTTAATAAGTGTGAATAACTTTAGAAAACTAATTCTTTTTAAATCTTAAAATTTTGTTATGGCAGTTTATTCTTGTTAATAACCACAGTTTTTATTGAAATTAATCAACCAATACATTGACACATTTTAGCAACTTATAAACACTTATTCACAACTAAACTTTTAAGTAGTTTTTGTTAGTGAAAGTAAAAATATATCAACACACATTTTTAAATTGACTGATATTTAGAACTTTGATATATTAAGTTAATGTTAACAACTTTTAATAAGTAACATATTAAAATACTTTACCAAAAACTTATGCTACATATTAACAAGCATTATAAAGAAAAAATCTTTTTTCAAATTTTAAAATTTAATTTTT
>CAJYTF010000016.1 GCA_913777665.1 uncultured Myroides sp. | reverse complement strand
CCAAAACCGGCATTTGAGTTATCATCTGGAACAGCGACTTCTTGTGAGGGTGGCGTTACCACAACACCTGTAACAATTACAACAAATTTAGGTGGTTACGATACTTTTGTATGGACACCAAGTACGGGAGTAAGTGGAGATGCTGTTAATGGTTGGACATTTAGTACAGCACAGGAACAAGAATATGTATTGTCTGCAACTCAATCTAACGGTATTTGTGAGCATTTAAAAACAGTACGTGTATTTGCTGGTAAAAAACCAGAGGCTAACGCAGCTTTAGCAAGCACTTACGATTTATGTAAAGACCAAGTTCAAGAACTTAAAGCTTTAGAGGCTTTACCTGCAACAGTTACAATTGGAGCAGGTTTAACAACTACAGCATCAACAAGTGAAGTGTCTGCGTTTGTACAAAGCAATGTATACTCAAAACAACAGTTTATATACAGTGCAGCCGAATTATTGGCACAAGGTTTAACTACGTCGGGTTATATTACAAACTTATCGTTCGAAACGATTAATTCAGGAGCAAGTTTTACTAATCCAAAGTATACTATAAAAATGATGTTAACACCAAATACATCATTTGGAACAACGAATTTTGAAACGGGTAATTTATTAACAGTATTTTCAAAAGTAAATCATACACATACGTTCCAAGGAACACAGACTATGGTTTTTGACAGTCCTTTTTATTGGGATGGTCAATCGAATGTATTGGTTGAAATTACTCAAGAAGGAGCAGGTTCTGGTAATAATGCAGAGACTTATTATACTGCCGTAACAGGAACCAATGTTGGTATGTATGCCACAAGTGCTACAGATACTAACCCATTAGCAGGAACAAGAACAACCGACCGTTTAAACGCTAAGTTTGGCTTAACGCAGTCTACCGTAACATGGTCACCGGCAACTAATTTATATTTAGATGCGGCTACAACGGTACCTTATACATCAGGCACTAATGCTCTTAGAGTATATGTTACATCAAGTGTAGGTTTAAACCAGGTTTACAATGCCGCATTAACAGCACCGTCATCTGGATGTACGTTAGATAAGGCAATAACGATTAATGTTACCGATGTTGTTACACCTGTTGTACAAAGTCAAACATTTTGTCAGGCAAGCCCGGTTACAGCTGTAGTTGTAACAGGCGCAGCAACAGCAACATTTAATTTCTATAATTCTGCAACAGCAACTACACCAATAAGTACAATTTCACAAACAGGAACTTATTATGTAGAAGCGGTTCAAGGCTTATGTAAATCGGTACGAGTTCCGTTTACGGCTACTATTACCCCATTAGGTTTACCTACGGCACAGTTTACACAAGTAGTTTGTGGAGGTGGTACAGTATCGGCATTAATGGCAACCGGTGTAAACGGATCACAGATAAGATGGTATGATTCTGCTAATTCAACAACTCCTTTATCAGGAACACAAGCATTAGTAAACAATACTACTTATTATGCATCACAAGTATTAGGAACATGTGAATCTGGACGTATATCTGTATTGGTTAATATTAATCCGGCACCGGCAGCTTTAACACCACAAACTATTTCAATTTGTGGGTCATTATCGTATGGTGCTGTGAACTTAAATCAAATAGCAGGTTCAGAATTAGTATGGTATCTGTCTGCTACCTCGCAAACACCGATACCTAATACGGGTCAAATTTTAAGTGGTACTTATTATGTTTCACAAAAAATTAACGGATGTGAGTCTTTACGTGTACAAATTATAGCAAGTTCACAAGGAAGTGTAGCGGCTCCAACTGCTTCTATTCAAAATATTTGCGGAAACGGAACAGTAGCACAATTGGTTGCACAAATTATACCGGGTGCAACAGCAGAATGGTATAGCAACGCAACAGCAACTACGCCATTAGCAGCAACAACAGCATTGGTTAATGGAACGTATTATGTGTCCCAAAGAGTAGGAAACTGTGTATCTGTAAAAGTACCGGTAGCAGTTCGTGTAATAAGTACAAGCGCACCGGCAGTTAGTCCGATATCAATGTGTGCTGGTTCAACAGTAGGTAATTTAAGTTTGCCTTCGCCAACAGGTACTTCTTATAATTGGTATTTAAACAATACATCAACTACACCATTACCATTAACAGATGTGTTGCAGTCAGGATATTACTTTGTAACACGTGTAGAAAACGGATGTGAATCACTACGTACGCAAGTACAAGTTACTATTAACAGCAGACCTAACAGTCCTGTAGGTAATACACCACAGACATTTACAGATTATGCAGAAATTAGTAATTTAATAATGACCCAGCCAAATGTGGTTTGGTATGCAACGTATGATGATGCAATGAAAGGCATCAATCCGCTAGCTCAAAATATGCCTTTGGTAAATGGAACAACCTATTATGCAGTGATTATCGGTGCAAACGGATGCCCAAGCTTACCAACACCAATTGAAACAATTATTGTTTTAGGTGTAAACGATTTCGATTTAAGTAAATTGAAATACTACCCTAACCCAGTAAATGATCTGTTAACAATTACTTATGCAGATGTTATTACAAATGTAGAAGTGTTTGATTTAAACGGAAGAATGGTTATTAAACGTAATTTTGACAACCAAACTGTTCAATTAGATTTTGGTAACTTAAGTTCTGGAACTTATATGCTGAATATAAAAACTAAGGAAAATAGTCAATTTGTGAAAATTGTGAAAAAATAGTTTTAAATTAGCCAAAGACAATATTAATATTGTCTTTGGCTTAAAAATAAATTCAATATTATGAAACGAATTATACTGGTTTTATTATTTTTAATTCCATTTATTAACTGGGCACAGCCCTATTCAATTAATTGGGATGGAAGTACTTCGGTAGCACCTTGGGTTCAAGTTGCGAACACATTTAATGTTACACCAGAAAGGGTGTGTCAAGGTACTCATTCTGTAAGAACAAGGGTGCAAGGAAATCAAAATCTTGGGAACGCGGTTTTGCGATCTCCCTTATTATTTACTGCTACCGGAGGTGTTATTACATTTTCCTATGATTATAAATGGTTAATTTTTAATGCTAATTTAGGTTCTCAAACACCTTTACCTGGATCTGCAGGTCAGTTAGATTTAAAATGGCAGTGGTCAAATACAGTAAGTGGTCCATGGAATACATTTGATACAAGGGATGTTACAAATCATATAGTAGACATAAATTGTAGAACAATTACCACAACATTTGCCCCTAAACCAGGTAATTTGTATGTGCGATTATTAGTGTCAAATACTACTAATACAGCAGATAATTATTTTTACATAGATAATATAGCTGTTTCACAAGGTGCAGCGCCTACTTGTCTTATACCAGATGAAATTTATGTTACAAATAAAACAGCTACAGGGTTTACATTAAATTGGTCAAATGCTGGCGCTGGTGCTACATATGATTGGGAAGTTAGAACAAGCGGTCCAGCTGGTAGCGGTCCCATAGGTTTAGTAACAACAAATCCGCTAGCAACAACTGTTCCTGGTGAGGCACCAACTAATGCCACTAATCAACCTATTACAGGTTTAAATGCAAGTACAACTTATAAAGTATATGTTAAAGTTAATTGTAGTTCAAGTGATAGTAGCTTTTGGTCAGGTATAGATGTTACCACCGCTTGTTTGGCTCCAACTTTTACTTTGCCCTCTACCTATAACGTGTGCGGAATTCAAGAACAAGAATTACAGGTAACTGGTCCAGGTACAAGTTTTTGGTACAAAGACAATGTATTAGTAGAACGTGAAACAAACACCCTTACAATTCCACAGGTAACTCAATCAGAAACTTATAAAGTATATCATGGATCATACCAAACCGGCGGATTAGTAGATGTTGTTCAAGTTGGTAGTGGTATTACTTCGGCTACAGATGTATCACCTTTTACTAATGCTAAATCGCATAAAATACAATATATTTATTTAGCTGATGAATTAAAGGCATTAGGTTTTGATCGTGGAACTATTAAAGCATTTGGTTTTAAAACAGGAACTAACGGAGGTACTCTACAAAGAGATAACTTTCGGATACACATGGGAGAAACTACTTTAGAAGAATTTTCAACAGACAATAAATTTATACCAACTAACAGACTTAAATTAGTTAAAAATTTGGGTAATCAATTGTTAGTTTCAAATGATGTCAATATGTTTGAATTGGATGACGTATTCGTTTGGGATGGAGTTTCTAATATAGTGGTTCAGTTTACCTATAGTAACCCTACGGCAACTTCTGTTCCAGCTGCGACTACAAATATTTTTACGTCTTTTAGTTCAACATCTTCAAACCGTACTTTGTCTGTTAAAAATGATACAGATAACTTAGCAACTATAGACGCTATAGCTACAGGTACAAGATCTATATACAGAACGAATGGATATTTTGATGTGCTTGAAGGATGTTTTGGGCAGCCACAAGAAACAGATGTTATCTTTACTCCAGCACCAACATTAAATCTTTCTGCAGATATTGTAAACAATTGTAGTGGAAACCCATTAACAAAACTATACATTTTAACAGGTGTAAGTGATTACAATACATATGAATGGACAACTGTAGACCCAACTGATGTAAACGACCCAGTAAATGATCCGCAACATCCAAACAATCCCGCAAATGCAATTGTAGGTGACGAAAATGTTGGATGGACATTTAATACAACCACTAATATGACATACGTTTTAAATGCTTCTAATACAGGAGGTCAAAGATGTGTGATTAAGAAAACAATTTCTGTTGAGAACAATCCTTCTCCACAAATGATGCAGTTGTTGAATGACTATAAATTATGCACCAATGATATTCAGGAATTAAAAGTTGATAATTTTGTTAATGAAAATCCTAATAAATACCTATTTAATGGAAATACAACTGGTGCAACTTTAAGTGGTGGAGTAGCTGGAGACGCTCTTGTAAACGAAACTTCTTTATTTTCTGAAGGAAACGGCAGCTTAAAAGTTACTTACGCTGCGCAAACAAATGCGGTGGTTGATTTAGCTACATCAATAAATATGTTTAACTTAAAATCAATTGTAGTTGAGTTTGATCACATTGCTGCATTACAATCTTCAGCAGTTGGTGTAATGGATTATGCTTATTTAGAATATACAACTGACAACGGAACAACTTGGAAACCGTTCTTACCTGCAGATTATACTGGTACAGCAAGTAAAACATTACCTAAACCTGCAGGAAATAACAGCTTACAAGCTATGTTCTTTACAAGAACATCTTATACAGATTGGAATAGTGTACAGCAGACTACTGTACCGGCAACAGTGCCTTGGAAATCTGAAAAATTTATAGTTCCAGCCACTGATTTTACTGGAGCAGGTACTTTTAAAGTACGTTTTAGAATTGGTGCTGACGGAAATACACAGTTCCCAGGATGGTATATTGATAATGTTAAAATTACACCACAAAGTAATTATCAAGTTAGTTGGACACCTATTGCTAATCTGTATTACGATCAAGCAGCAACTTTACCATATGATGGAGGTATTAACTCTGGAACATTGTATTTAAAAGGAACAACTAATAGTTTAAATGTTCCTTATAAAGTTGAAATTACTAACCAATTCGGTTGTAAGACTGAAAAGAATTTTACAGTTAGTGTGGGTCTAAAAGAAGCTCCAACAGTAAGTAATCTTGACAGATGTGGCTCAATCGATGTTTCTACAACGAATTTCGGTAAAAATCCTAATGGTACTTTAAGTTACTACACCAGCCAAACTTCAAGTACACCTATTACACAAATTACAACATCGGGTGTATATTATGTAGAACAAGAAATTTCTGGTTGTAAGTCCGCAAGAGTACCTTTTACAGTTGTAATTAATGCAATAGCACCAGTTCCTAATGCTACAGCTTCACAGAGTTTCTGTGGTACTGCTACAGTTAGTAATTTGGTATACAATGTAGTTCAAGGTTTCCAAATGCAGTGGTATTTAACTGCAGTTGGTGGCACACCTTTGGCAAATAATGCACCAATTAACAATGGCACGTACTATGGTGAGTTCACAAACGGTGTTTGTGTCTCAGCGAGTAGAGTAGTGGTTTCAGTTAGTGTAGGGGTAACACCAGCGCCAATTTCATTAAACAATGTCTACATTTGCGGAATTTCAACTATTGCTGATATTTCTGTATCGTCTACACCTGGAGCTATTGTTAACTGGTATCAAAATATCAATGATGTTGCACCATTAGCATCTACAACAGTCTTGGTAACAGGTACATACTATATTGCGCAGAAAAATGGGAATTGTGAATCAACAAGAACTGCAGTAGTTGTATCAACTGTTCAAAATTTAACAATGCCTACAGCCGCGACCGTGCAAACATTTTGTGGCTCGGCTACAGTTGGAAGTTTAACAGCTTCTGCTACAACAGCTGGAGCAAATGTTTACTGGTATAGTTTCGGTACCTCTGATACACCTTTAGCAAATACTGCACCTTTAACAACAGGTACATATTATGTAGGACAGTCAATTGGGGATTGTGATTCTCCAAAGAGAGCAGTTAGTGTTAGAATTTTAACTGTAAATGCACCTGTTATTAATCCAATCAATATTTGTGGAGATGCGACAGTATCATCGTTACCTTTGAATCCTACAGCAGGAACAAATTATAAAGTTTATAATTCGGCTTTTGCTACTACAGATATGGGACAAAATGATCCTATAACAACTGGAACCTACTATATTTCGATGGTAGATAATGGTTGTGAAACTGCTAGAGCCGTTGTTTATATTACTGTTACAGCTAGACCAAATGCTCCTACAGGAAATAGCAATCAGACAATTGTTGATTATGGTGAGATTAAAGATTTAAAAACAAATGAAACAAATGTAATTTGGTTTGCATCTTATAACGATGCTGTAAACAATGTTAATCCATTACCTACTTATACACCATTACAAGATGGTAAAATATATTATGGTGTGCTTGTAGGTGCAGGCAATTGTACAAGTTTACCAATGGCGGTAACGGTTAGAATTGCTTTAGGAGTTAACGATTTAGATTTAGCTTCATTAAAGTATTATCCTAACCCAGTTGATTCTGAATTAACAGTTTCTTACAAAGAAGCAATTAAATTAGTTGAAGTTTATGATATCTTAGGAAAACAAATCAAAACTCAAAAATTTGATGCAAACGATGTTAGAATAGATGTTTCTACATTATCAGAAGGAACTTACATGGTAAAAGTACATACCAATGCAGGTTCACAATTTATTAAAATTGTTAAAAAATAATTTTTAAATAGAACGAGAGGCAAACGCCTCTCGTTTCTTTTTATGAAGAATTAAACTAAAATCCTACTGAGTAGGATTTTAGTTTTTTATATAAATAGCAAGTTTAACTAAAAATAACTTATTTTATTTTCAGATATAGGTTTGAAGTCTTATTTTTGCTTATTGCCAAATTAACTAATCATCAATTGGTAACTAATAGTATCCACATTATGAAAGAAATTACTAAAGAAGTATATTTAAAATGGTATGAAGACATGCAGTTCTGGCGCAAGTTCGAAGATAAACTGGCAGCTTTATACATTCAACAAAAAGTGCGTGGTTTCCTACACTTATATAACGGACAAGAAGCAGTTTTAGCAGGTGCCTTACACGCAATGGATTTGTCAAAAGATAAAATGATTACTGCTTACCGTAACCACGTACAGCCAATAGGTATGGGGGTTGATCCTCGTAGAATTATGGCTGAACTATTAGGTAAAGCCACAGGTACTTCTCAAGGTTTAGGTGGATCTATGCATATTTTTTCTAAAGAGCATGGTTTTTACGGTGGTCACGGAATTGTAGGAGCACAAATTCCAGTAGGAGCAGGTATGGCTTTTGCCGATAAATATTTAGAAACGGGTGGCGTATCATTAACCTATTTTGGTGATGGTGCTGCACGTCAGGGATCTTTACACGAGGCATTTAACATGGCTATGTTGTGGAAACTTCCTGTAGTATTTATTTGTGAAAACAACGGTTATGCAATGGGAACTTCTGTAGAACGCACTGCAAACCATACTGATATCTGGAAATTAGGTTTAGGTTACGAAATGCCTTCTTATGCTGTAGATGCTATGAACCCGGTTAAAGTTGCCGAAGCAATGTTCGATGCTATGGAGAGAGCTCGTAGAGGTGAAGGTCCAACATTCTTGGAAATGAAAACTTATCGTTATAGAGGACACTCAATGTCTGATGCGCAACATTACCGTACAAAAGACGAAGTAGAAGAATACCGTAAAATAGATCCTATTACTCAAGTTTTAGATGTTATCAAAGAAAATAATTGGGCAACAGACGAAGAAATCGAAACAATAGACCAACGCGTTCGTGATTTGGTTTCAGAATGTGAAAAATTCGCAGAAGAATCGCCATATCCTGATACAAATGTGATGTACGATGTGGTTTACGATCAAGAAAATTATCCGTTTATTCCTCATAAATTATAAAAAATGGCTGAAATTATTACAATGCCTCGTTTAAGCGATACCATGACAGAGGGTACCGTGGCATCTTGGTTAAAAAAAGTTGGAGATAAAATTTCTGAAGGTGATATTTTAGCAGAGATTGAAACTGATAAAGCTACCATGGAGTTTGAATCGTTTCACTCTGGAACCCTTTTGTATATTGGTGTTCAGGAAGGTGAAACAGCAAATGTTGACAGTGTTTTAGCAATTATCGGGAAAGAAGGGGAAGATTATAAATCTTTATTAGAAGGATCTTCTTCTGAAGGAAAAAAAAATGAACCAGCCGATACTAAAGAAGAAAAATCAACAGAGTCTGATTCAAAAGCTGATACATCTGATAAAGAGGAAGTAAAAAAAGAAGAGCAGTCGGAAGAAATTACATCAGATATTCCAGACAATGTTAGCGTTGTAACTATGCCCCGTTTAAGTGATACGATGACAGAAGGAACGGTTGCTACATGGTTGAAAAAAGTTGGGGATGAAGTAAAAGAGGGAGATATTTTAGCTGAAATTGAAACCGATAAAGCTACAATGGAATTCGAATCTTTTTATGCGGGAACCTTATTGCACATTGGTATTCAAGAAGGTGAATCGGCACCAGTTGATAGTGTTTTAGCTATTGTTGGTCCCGCAGGAACCGATGTTTCTGGTATTTTGTCTGGTGGATCAAAACCGAAAGCTAAAACTGAAACTAAAAAAGAAGAAACATCAGAAGATAAGTCAGATAAAAAAGAATCAAACCCAGAGAAAGAAACCGCTGCTAAAACAGAAAGTTCTTCATCTACAAATGATTCAAACAGAGTTTTTGCTTCGCCTTTGGCTAAAAAAATTGCTCAAGATAAAGGCATAAATCTTTCAGATGTAAAAGGATCAGGTGAAAACGGACGTATCGTGAAAAACGATGTCGAAAACTTTTCTCCGTCTGCTAAAACTGCATCAACAGAAACGAAGTCAGAAGAGAAAGTTCCAACGTCAACTTCAGCTCCAAAAACAGTTCCAACAGGAGAGGTTTTTGCAGAAGAAGTTAAAAACTCGCAAATGCGTAAAACAATTGCGCGTCGTTTGGCTGAATCTAAATTTACGGCTCCGCATTACTATTTAACGATCGAAGTTAATATGGATAATGCAATGGAATCTCGTAAATTGATCAATTCATTGCCAGATACCAAAGTTTCGTTTAACGATATGGTTGTGAAAGCGTGTGCAATGGCATTAAAAAAACATCCGCAGGTAAATTCACAGTGGACAGAAGCTGCTACAATTATTAATCATCATGTAAATGTTGGTGTAGCTGTAGCTGTTGAAGACGGATTGGTTGTGCCGGTTGTAAATCATACCGATTTATTAAGTTTAACGCAAATTGGTAGTTCAATTAAGGATTTGGCAGGCAAAGCACGTAGCAAAAAACTACAACCTAAAGAAATGGAAGGTTCTACTTTCACGGTTTCTAATTTGGGAATGTTTGGTATCGAAGAATTTACATCGATCATCAACCAGCC
Organism: uncultured Myroides sp.; assembly: GCA_913777665.1. Taxonomy (GTDB): domain Bacteria; phylum Bacteroidota; class Bacteroidia; order Flavobacteriales; family Flavobacteriaceae; genus Flavobacterium. The sequence goes on along the minus strand of CAJYTF010000016.1, from coordinate 99,266 downwards.
AAATTCTGCAATTTTATCGGTAGGTGCAATTATTGAAAAACCTGTTGTTAAAAACGGACAAATTGTTGTTGGAAACACCATGAAAGTTACCTTGGCATGCGACCACAGAACGGTTGACGGAGCTACAGGTGCAGAATTTTTACAAACGTTGAAACATTTTATAGAAAATCCGGTTACCATGCTGGCTTAATCCATAGAATAGTATTTATAAAAACCCGTTTTGATTTTTCAGAACGGGTTTTTTTGTATTTTTGTTTAAAACGTAAAAAAATGAGAAAAATTCTTCTGTTTGCAGCTTTATCGTTGTCGTTAGTTGCTTGTAAATCTAATAAAAGTGCAGATGTTTCTAACTATCAGGTAAAAGAAGCCGATGTAAGTTCAACTTTAAAATATTTAGCTTCTGATGAACTAGCAGGGCGCGATCCTGGCACCGAAGGAATTGAAAAAGCAGCAAATTATCTAGAAGAAATTCTAAAAAAATCCAACGTTAAACCGTATTTTTCTACTTATAAAGATACACTTTCTAACTATGACAATTCATTTAATGTGGTCGGATATATCGAAGGAACAGATCCCAAACTGAAAAACGAATTTGTGATTTTAGGTGCACACTATGATCATATCGGCATTACAGAAAAAGGTTTTGAAGGCGACTATATCAACAACGGAGCAAACGATAATGCTTCTGGAACAACGGTTTTGGCTGAAGTTGCAAAGTATTTAGGTAAAGCAAAAAATAGTAAGCGCAGCGTGTTAATTGTTTTCTTTTCTGCCGAAGAAAAAGGTTTGTTAGGATCAAAACATTTGGCTAAAAAACTAAAACAGCAAAATATAAATGTGTACAGCATGTTGAATTTTGAGATGGTTGGTGTACCAATGAACTACGATTTTAAATTGTTTTTAACAGGTTACACCAAATCAAACATGGCTGCGAAACTAAACGAATATGCGGGCAGTACGCTAATAGGAATGTCTGAAGGAGCTGAAAAATACAATTTGTTTGCAGCGTCAGATAATTATCCGTTTTACGAAGAATTTAAAATTCCGGCGCATACTGTTTCAGCGTTCGATTTTTCAAACTTTGATTTTTACCATCATCCAAAAGATGAATTTCAGATTATGGATACTAAATTTATGACCACCATTGCACAAGAAATGCTTCCGGTTGTATCTCAAATGATTAACGCAGATACAAAAGAAATCAAAATGAATTAGGTTGATAAGTCATAAAGTTAAATGTCAAAAGTCGTAAAGTCAAAACTTTGTAATAGAAACATATATTAGTTGTCATTCCGAACGATGTGAGGAATCTAAACAAATCAACGATTAAACACATTAACAATCGAACAAAATGAAAACCATCATAATCACAGGAACAAGCCGTGGAATAGGGGCAGAGTTGGTTAAACAGTTCGCTGCCGAAGGTCATACTGTTATTTCACTTTCACGAAACAGCAATCCTGAATTAGAAAATTTGCCAAATGTTTATTACAAATTGGTTGATTTAAGCAACGATGCTTCTGTAGCTGCGTTTGCTGTGGAATTGAAAGATCAGTTTAAAAGCATCGATATTTTAATTCACAACGCAGGAACCATCATCAACAAGCCATTTGCAGAAATTTCGTCTGCCGATTTTGAATATGTCTACAAAGTAAACGTTTTTGGAGTTGCAGCTTTAACAAGAGCGGTTTTACCTCTAATGGGCAACGGCAGCCATGTAGTTACCATCAGCAGTATGGGCGGCATTCAGGGCAGTTCTAAATTTCCCGGTTTAGCGGCGTACAGTTCAAGTAAAGGAGCTGTGATTACGTTGAGCGAATTATTAGCAGAAGAATATAAAGAACAAGGCGTTGCGTTTAATGTTTTGGCGTTGGGTGCAGTACAAACAGAGATGCTTCAAGAGGCATTTCCAGGTTATCAGGCACCGATTTATCCAAACGAAATGGCGGTTTATATTAAAGATTTTGCCTTAAACGGAAATCGTTTTTTTAACGGAAAGGTTTTAGAAGTTTCATCAAGCACGCCTTAATTGAAAAACGTTTTAGCTACATATTTACCCGAAAATTCGGTCGATGCAGTTTTTGAACTGATCAAAGCATACCACATTCATTTTAAAATTGTAAATGGACGCTTAACTCGTCATGGCGATTATCGAAAAAATCCCGACGGATCGCACCAAATTACGGTAAATGCCACGCTGAACAAGTATCGATTTTTAATAACAACGATACACGAAATTGCACATTTGGTCGCTTTTCAAAAATATGGTCGGTTTATAAAACCACACGGTTTGGAATGGAAACAAACTTTTCGATTATTGATGCTTCCTTTTATAAATCCGCAGGTTTTTCCGGCAGAAGTTGTTCCTTTTGTGGCAAGTCATTTTAAAAATCCGTCGGCAAGCAGCGATACCGATGCTATTTTATCCATGCAGCTTAAAAAATTCGATGCTCCAACAAACAAAGTTTTTGTAGATGAACTACCTTTGGGAACCATCTTCAAAATTGAAAACGGACGCGTGTTTAAGAAAGGAAAACTCCGCGTAAAGCTGTTTGAATGCACCGATATAAAAAATAACCAAGTATATTTGTTTAAACCTAATATGCAGGTAGAACTTTTGAATACCTAACAATGAATAAAAACTATTATGCAGTAATAATGGCAGGTGGCGTGGGATCGCGTTTTTGGCCAGTAAGCACACCCGAATTTCCTAAACAGTTTCACGATATGTTGGGAACGGGAGAAACCTTGGTTCAAAAAACCTTTACACGTTTAAGTCAGCTTATTCCTAAAGAAAATATTTTAATTTTAACCAACGATAAATACAGCGATATTTTAAAAGAACAATTGCCCATGATTACCAATGAGCAAATTGTTTTAGAACCCGATATGCGCAATACGGCGCCGTGTATTTTGTATGCGTCGATGAAAATTAAAAAACAAAATCCCGATGCGGTGATGATTGTGGCTCCATCTGATCATTGGATTGAAGACGAAGTGCAGTTTGTATCGAATTTACAGCGTGCGTTTGATAGTTGTGAAACCGATAATGTATTGATGACTTTGGGGATTATCCCAACCTTTCCAAATACAGGTTACGGATATATCGAATACAATAAATTAGATTCCCGTCAGATTAAAAAAGTAGTTCAGTTTCGTGAAAAACCGGATTATCAAACCGCAAAAACATTTATTCAGCGAAGAAATTTCCTTTGGAATTCAGGAATCTTCGTTTGGAATGTTCGATCTATTTTAGAAGCTTTTGAGAAGTTTCAGCCAGAAATGTATCAATTGTTTCAAGCAGGATTTTCGACCTTCAATACTTCAGAAGAAAAACAGTTTATTGCAGAAAATTACAGCAAAGCCGAAAATATTTCTATTGATTATGCCGTAATGGAAAAAGCAGACAATGTGTTTATTTTGCCTGCGACTTTTGATTGGAACGATTTAGGAACTTGGGGATCTTTGTACGATAAACTGCCTAAAGATGAATGCGACAATGCCATGGTAAACGGAAATTTGTTTGTAGAAAATGCCACGAATAACATCATTCGAACAAATCCAAATAAAATGGTTGTTATTGGCGGTTTAGACGATTTTATCATTGTAGATAAAGACGATGTTTTGTTGATTTATCCTAAAAAGAAAGAACAAGAAATAAAGCAGATCGTTGCAAAAATGAATGCTAAAAAGTCGGAATAAATTCCGGCTTTTTTTGTGCGTAATATTACCTAAGTGTTAGTTTTGAGTAAAATTACCTGTAAATAGTAAAAATAATTGTAGTAAATTTATTTAAAATACAATATTAGTGTATCACAGGAATGCTTTTAAAAAATAATTTTCTAAAACCTTATTTATTAAATAATTACAAGCGTAATTTTTTAATAATCTTCTTTTTGCTTTTTTGTGGGACAAGTATTTTTGCCAATACAAATACTAAATTGGTTAATGATTTTATTAATGAAAATAAAGAGATTTTAGAACCTGCTACCATTAATAAAAATTATTTACGAAAAGCAAAAACGGTTAAAACGCACGACAATCAGGTTTTACAGGTTGTAAATAAGGTTTTGCAAGCCGAAGCTTATTCCAAGAATTTTGATAACATAAACAATCAAAGTATTTCCCTTTATCTGGAAGCGTTAGGTGAAGCCGAAAAAATTAACGATGAAAATTTACTGGTGTACGTAAACACACAAGTCGGCTTTTTTTATTATTCGTATAATGAATATATTAAGGCAATGCCGTTTTTTATAAAATCGTCTAATTTGTTAGATAAAAATACAATTGACAATCTTATTCAGCCGGCAGATGTTTACAAAAAGAATGCTTATTTTTTCGGAAGCATTAATCAGCATCAAAAAAGCATCGATTACCTGTTAAAAGCATTAAAATTTACACCTTCAAACTCTAAACTTTACGCTACTTTTTTAAATAATATCGGTTCAAGCTATTACAAAATGGGGGCTGTAGAAGAAGCACGTGATTACTTTATTAAGGCTAGAGAAGTATCGTTGGAAAATAACGACAAAGTTCGTTATGCTAAAACTTTGGGCGATTTGGCATTGATTCATTTCGATCAAAAAGAATATCAAAAAGCAATTGCACTTTTGCAGCAAGATATAGAAATATCGATACTAAACAATGCAGACCGCAACACAATGTACGCACAGATTTTATTGAGCAAGGTGTATGTTGAAACGAACGAATTTGATAAAGCCAAACAAACCCTTGCGTTGGCAAACGAATATGTTTTAAGTAAAGATTATTTAAAAAGTCACGCTTATGAAATTGCACAGGTTAATCTTGCTATTGCTTTAAAAACGAATGATACTGTTTTAGAATTACAAGCGCGCCGAGCATTAGATGTTTTAGGTGCCGATATTGTAAACAAAGACGGACAAGAAGCCATAAAATTAGTTGGTTGGGAAACACAGAAAGAACAGTTCAACACCAAGTTAGAAGCTGAAAAAGCCAAAGTTGAACAAGCCAATTTAAAAGTTTTAATTATTTGCGGTATTGTTATTTTTATTATTGTAGTAACTATTTTTATTGTTCGATCTATTCAGTTACGTTTTAAAAATAAAGAAGCACAGTACGAGAAAAATATCCTGCAATATAAGATCAATCAATTACAGTCTAAAAGTAAGTTAGATGATTATGATTTAACATTGAAATCGTATCAAAGTTATTTATCAGATCAAAACAAACAAATGGATTTGATAGAGAAAGAACTTTATAAACTAAATACCAATACCGTTAGTAAAGATCAGGCTAAATTGTTTTTGCAAGAATTATTGGATCAGCAAAAAATGTCGGGAACCAATTGGTTGGCATTAAAAAATACATTTGTAAAAGAAGAAAATGACTACTATGATGCTCTGCTTGAAAACTTTCCTGATTTAAGTGAGCTTAACTTACGCATTGTAATTTTAAATAAAATGGACTTAAAACCTGCAGAAATTGCATTGGTTTTAAACATAAAAATTGACGTAGTGAATGATGCCTTGCAGCGCTTACGTAAAAACTTCAAAGGCAGGTTTGATAAACATTCAATAAATTAGCGAATATTATTGCATAAATTATAGGTAATTATCCAATTTTATATTTATTTTTGTTAATGAAAACCTAAAAACATATTAAAAATGGAAGAGATAATTACTTCTCTGAAACATTGGGAAGCTGTTCGCAACAATCCTGATGCATTGACTGAACTCTTCATGAGCAAGTTGGGATTCGAACTCGATATGAGTCTTTTTCCTGAAAAAATACCTTTACACGCTTATGCTGGTATTAAAGATGGGGAATTAGGCTTTTACATGATATCAGAGCCTAACGATGTAGATTCTTCACCAGAAGATTTAAGTGCTAATTGTTATTGGTGTCCTGCTTTAATGGCATTTGAGGGTGGAGGTCAAGAAATTCCTGAAGAAGAAGCTAATATACGAACAAATACTTGGAAAGATACTTTTGCTGATTGGATTCACCAAATAGTTAACATGCCTTTTGGTATGTACCAAACTTTTTACATACCAACTACAGATTTACAACCAATAAAGTATGCGGCTTTATTTGCTTTAAAAGATAACATTATAACTCCTGATATTAAAGCTGCAGATTTGGTTTTAGCTAATGATGCGGGTGTATTTTATGATACTATTATAGGACAACCACCATATAAAAATAGAGAAAAGTATTACCTTTTAGATTTGATATAACTTATAAATTACTATTATGAAGATTGTAAAGAATTCTTTAATACTTCTATTATTTATAATTTTTGGTTGTAACAGTGATCAAAATAATTTTGATGTTATTACAGAACAAGAAAATAATTCTATTAATCAAACAAATAGTGTTTCGGTTTACAGTTTGGAAGAAATTTTAAACGGTATTCGTAAATGGGACACTTTGAGAAGTAACCCTGATGAAATATTACAATATTTTGAAAATTATAATGTTTTAAATTTAGATATGTCACAATTTCCGCAAGGTAAAGATTTACATGCTTATGCGTGTATTCTTAATGGCAAGTTAAAATTTGCGGTTATATCAGAGGTTTATGATCAAGAAATTTATCAAGATAGTCTAATTAATAATATAAAAATAGTAGATCTTCATTATGCAGATATTGCTACATTGTCAGAACAAACGTATGAAAGTTATACATTTCCATTGCCTACACAATATATCCAAGCTACTGATGCTATAACTCGTATTGAAGATTGGAACACCAATTATGAGAATTGGTTAAGTAACACAATATTGGTTTATCAAGGATTTGATATGCCAACTTATAGTTTAACAGCACAGAATTATAGTGTCTATTTCGGTTTAAAAAATAATATAGCACATCAGACGGTTAAAGACGCAGATTTAGTCTTTTATAATAACAATGGAGTATTCTATGACACTGTTACATTACAGCCTCCAACTAGGGATCGTCAAAAGTATTATCTTACAAATTTAATTTAAGTATTATGAAAAGTTACTTTTTCATATTTGATGCTTTTGCTTATGTGAATACTTTTTTACTCATAGTTTTTAGTATATTAAGTGTTGTTGTTTTTAAAAAAAGCACAAAGGTGTTGAAGTTAGTAGCTTTTTATTTGATTTTTAGTTGTTTTTTTGATTTTTTATCAAGATTTTTTGAGTTTTTGTTTGAGAAGAGTTTGGTGAATGACAATACTTTTATTTCCATTAGAATTATTTACCGGTTAGCAGAACTAATTATTATAGGTTATTTAATAAATAATTATTGGTTAAAAAGTAAAATAGTTTGGCTCTTAATGATGCTTAGTAGTTTATATTTATTATACGACTTGTTTACTTTTCAGTCAAAAGGTATTCTAAATTATGAAGCAAGAGCCCAAACAATAGCTACTGTATTGTTGGTGGGATTAGTTGTTACAAATCTTTTAAAACAACTTAAGAGAGGTAAAGAATTTAGCGTAACAAACCAAATGCTTTCTATGGTGTTTTTAGCCTATTTTTCTATACATTTAGTATATACGGTTATTCAGAATTTCATTATAAATCAATCTTTTACCGATAAAAGTTTTGCATTATTTTATTCAAGTTATGTGCTTTTGCACATTGTTTATTATGCTGCATTGGCATTTATACTGTTTAGAAATCTTAAAAAAGCACAATTAAAATTATAAATATTCAATGGGCACAAAATATGGAAAAATGGCAGAATTCCGACACATTGCTTCTCTGGGTTGTTATTATTATTGGGGTAATGATACTACTTGTAGGCACCTTGATAAGCGTTTTTTATATATCGTATAGAAAAGTTCTTCGGTCTAAAGATGAAGAAATCAGGATAAAAATGGATTATCAGCGTTCGTTACTGCAAGTTAGTTTAGAAGCACAAGAAAACGAACGTATTCGTATAGCGGCAGATTTGCACGATAACATCATCAGTACGCTAACCGTTATACGTTTAAAAGCCGCAATAGGATCCAACCAACAAGAGTTAGATCAATTATTAGGAACGGCAATAGATGAATCGCGAAGGATTTCGCATGAATTATCGCCACCTTTATACGAAGAAAAACCGTTAGAAAATAACTTATTAACCATTTTAAAAAGTTGGCGAAGTTTTTATCATATAGATCATGTTGTGGATGTCCGTACAGATCGACCCATAAACAAAACCATAAAATTACAACTGGTGCGTATCTTACAAGAACTATTAAATAACGTTCACAAACACGCTAAAGCATCACATGTAGATTTAACATTGCGTATTACCAATAAATACATTGTTTTACTGGTTAAAGATAACGGTATTGGCTTTAATACCACTACAGTTAAAAATGGCATTGGTTTACAAAATATTGCATTGCGTACCGATAATTTAAATGCGCAGTACAAATACAAAAGTTCAAAAGAAAAAGGAACCCGTTTTATTTTTTTTGTAAAGAATGGAAAAAATAAAATTAGCATTAGTTGATGATGATTACTTAATTGTAACATTATTAAAAAGTTTTTTTAACCAGGATAAGTCAACACAGGTGGTATATGATACTACAGACGGATACCAGTTATTTAATTATTTAGAAGAGAAAAATACCGAGCCGATAGATATTCTGCTGCTCGATTTAAAAATGAAAACAATAGATGGGCTAGAAGTACTTAAACACGTTAAAACAAATCATCCCGAGTTAAAGGTTGTCGTTGTATCATCGCACTATCAGGATAATTCCATAGGATTTATGACCAAAGAAGGTGTTGCTGGCTTTTTACCTAAAGGGATGTCTCCGTTTGAACTGCTTGATATTGTTAAGCAGGTTCATAAGAATGGTTTTTATCTGAATAAAGATCAAATGGAAATTCTGCGCGAACAAATTTCGTCTAAAGTATCAAAACCAATGATCGATGAAGACGAATTGCTAACCGACCGTGAAAAGGAAATCATAAAGTTATTGTGCCAGCAAAAAACAGCAAAAGAAATTGGTGAGCATTTATTTATAACTCAGCGTACAGTTGAAGGACATAAGAATAACTTGTTTACTAAAATTGGCGTTCGAAACGTTGCCGGACTTATTGTTTACGCACTTCAGAAACACATTGTAACGCTCGAAGAACTCTCTTTAAACTAACAAAATAATCAAAGCAGGTATTTTTACCTGTTTTTTTATTTCAGGTAATTTCTACCTAAAAGCGTTGGCTTTTTTTTAACAATTTTGGTACTATACTTAAGGGGGCTTAAAACAGAAACTATCAAAATATATTATTACCACGCATTGCATAAGTTGGGTTTAGAACAATTGATCTGAATAATACTTGATAAACAGCATAGTGCACTTTATTTGTTTAGAAAATGTTTACTAAGGCTTTTTAAGTTAAAAACACTTTTAACGCTTACCTAAAAACATAATAAATATGAACGAAAAATTACAAGTGTACACAATAATCAACAATCCTATTTTTTCAGAGGGAATTGAGAATTTAATGCTTACAAAGATTTCTTCAGATGCAAAGATTGTTCGAAAGGAAAATTTACAGGACCTGATAAATGCAAAATCAGATGTTAGAAATCAGCCTGAATTATTAATATACGATGTGGTAAAATTCTCTAATAAAGATTTTAACCATTTGTTACATTTAATGACCCTGAATTCTGATTTTAAAATACTGATCATAACATCAAACATTAATATAAGCGATGTAAAGCTTTTGTTTGAAATTGGAGTTATGGGCGTGATTAACAATAATATTTTATCGGATCAGTTTATTGATTTTGTTGAAAAAATTTTAAAAGGAAATAAAGTTTTATCAAACGAATATTGGAATTTAATCGTTGAATACTTTTTTCATTCGGTAGAAAACACTGATTTGGTTAAAGAAAAAACAAATGATATTGAAAATGATGTGCTTTTATATTCTGATTTAACAAACCGTGAAAAAGAAATACTAGGATATATTTGTGATGGAAAAAGTACGCGCGAAATTTCTGAAGATCTTTTTTTAAGCTTACACACCGTAGAAACACACCGCCGTAAAATATTAACCAAATTGGGAGTTAAAAACACGGCATCTATGGTAAAGGTTGCAATTAAAAGTAATTTATACGCATTGTAAAAACACACACCACACTTAACTAAATTAATAAACCGCTATGAAAATAGCGGTTTATTTTGTTCTAATTTGTTTGTTATTTAAAGTCGACCATTTCTGCGTTGCTGATTATTAGAGTCCTAACATCGTCATCGTTCAAATCAATCTTATAAATATTCTTTTGCGAAATCATATCGTTGGATGTACTTGTAAAAATAATTTCTGAACTGTTCGGCGAAAACATAGGATCGATATCAACCATACCCATTGGTTTTAAACTGATAGAAGAAATATCTTTGTGCGTATTGCTATTAAAATCGTACACAAAAATGCGTGTATCCAATTGGCGGTATTGCCAGTCTTCGTTACCAGAAACATCGTGAGTATAAAGCAGTTTAGTTCCGTTTGCATCAAAATCTAATCCGCCAACAGCTCCGATATTTCCTTGAAAGATCGTTTGTAACAAATTACCATTGGCATCTAAAATAATTATTTTTGCCTGATAACCATTGATGTTGTTTGTAACGATTGCAATTTTAGATCCGTCGTTGCTCCAAGCGCATTTTGATATAAAATGACCGTCTGCGGTTTGATAAATCTGTGTTTGTCCTGTACCATTGCTGTTAATTCTATACAATTTATCAAAGCTTGGAAAAATAAACTCGCTTCCATCTGCTTTCCATGCGTATGATAATTGATCGCTTCGGAATCCGTTCACAGGTGTCTGACTGATTTTTACTTCGTTCTGTCCGTCTAAATCTGATGTAAATAAATGCGTTTGTCCGCTATACGTTTGCAAATAAGCCAATCTGTTCGCTGTATTGTTTTTACGCGGTCGCCAGGTAGAATTGGTTAGCGGAGTTATGGTTATAAATTCGGTTAAATCGGTCGCCATAACGTTATAGCTACCCAAACCTTTACGAACGAAATGATAACGGTATTCTGGATTTTTACGAACGGTAAACTGAAAAGCTTCGCTGTAAACATCATCGTTAATACTGTCTGATGCTACAATTTGCCAAGTGTAGGTTGTTCCGAAATCCAAATCGGTCATTGTGATTTTTTTTGTTTTCAGATTCGGAATTTCTACACGATTATTGGTACGGTTGTTTGTAAAAATCAACTTGTAAATAAGCTCGTCTTTATCCTTATCTGTAGCATCCCATTCTAATTCTACATTGTTGGTTAAATTGGTAGCCAGATTATTTGGCGCAACAAGAGTAGGAACGGTTGGTGGCGAATTCAAAGATTCATCGGTAACCATTTCAAAAACAATTTGCACTTTTTGTTCGTACTCAATAATGCTTACAGCTTGATATTCGGTAACGTATCCTTTCAATTCAGCACGAACAGAAAAATCGCCCATTGGCATGGTTCCTAAAATTTCAAAATTACCCTTTTCATCAGTAAAAACCGTTGTGGTTGCAGGTGTTGTTGTGATTTTAACGTTAGCCAATGGTTCGTTAGATGCCTCTAAACGCACGCTTCCGGTTAATGTTCCCTTGGCATTTCCATCTACTGTATCTTCGCTACAACTTACAAAAGCAAGTGAAAGCAAGGTTAGTATAAAAAAGTATAGTGATTTCATGTGTTAAGATATATTGTTGTTATTTACCCAGATAAACTTGTAAGCCAATGCCGTACTGTAAAAAATGATCGTCTCTTTTGCCCGATACCATATTGTCCCAATCATCATCGATACCAATGTGGTATTTTGCAAACCCTCTAATACCAACATTTTTGGCAACCAATAGTTCTAATCCGGCACCAATCTGCGTTTTAAACTGAATTTTTTTATCGGGTGTTTTTATGTCTTTTATCGATCCGATACCTGCCGAAAAATAAGGAGTGAAGTTATTAAACGGAAGCATTAAATATTCTAAATCGGCTTCGGCTGAAGTAAATTGTGATTTAAAGTATTTTGGTGATCCCAGGTTTTGATATCCGTAAGATAAACTCAAATTAAAATAATCAGAAAACAAGTATTTAAAATTGGCAGTAGCACCTAATTCTTTCACAATATCCGGATAATCGCCTCGTAAAGAATTTAAGGTTAAAGATCCGCCTAAAGAAAAAGTTGAACGACGGTTACTATCCCAAACGCCTTTTCCGGCAACACGTTTATTACTTTCTACAATTTCCTGATTGTATTCGTTAATCAATAAATCGGCTTTGCTTTTATCTTCGTTTTTAGTGTTCCAAACATTGTCTTTAATGCCTTCTAAAACCAATAAATAAACGGCTTTGTTAATGGCTTCGGTAACTGCCATTTGCACCGGTTCGTTGTTGGTAATGCCTACTTCGGCTTCCATTAATCGTTCAACATCAACATATCTAAACATGCTGGCGTTGATAGATTGCGAAAGAATGGTTTTAGATGTGTAAACCGTTTTTAATATTTTACCTGAATTGGTAGAAACTGCACGCAAATAGACTGTAATACGATCTTGTCTGTATTCGCTAGATCCTCCAATACCGAAATATCGAGCACCGGCACCGCCTGTAAGTATATTTGTATCGTACGAAATTACACCACCTTCTAACAAAATACCTGCAAAAAGCAACGGCGGAAGATTGTCTGTACCTTGACCGTTTGAATATTCCTGACGGGTAGTTCTGATTATTTGTCGTTCGTTCAGTAAATTCCCGATATTTTCACGTTCAATAGGGGCAAACCATTTACTGTCTTCTAACGATTTTATCAGAATAGTTGTTAAACCCTGTGGTACTGCGGTACTCCAATTGGCTCCCATATTTGATGCTTTGTACTGCCCGGTTTGATCTCTGAACTTGTAAACCCCCACCACAATAGGATCTTGCGGAGCAGGTAGCTTTTTAAAATCTTTTTCAGACGCTGTTATTTCGCCAATCACAGAATGTTCTTCAATTCCTGTAGGTGGTGTAAAAAAAACGCCGCAACTTTGAAGAAATCCTAAAGAAATTAAAACAAGCAGACTGTTTATTTTAGATAGTTTCATGTTTTTTGTGTGCTTGTTTATAAGATAATTTCGGTTGTTTCGCCTGTTTTGTTATCAATAATTCTAATTACGGTTCCGGTTCTGGTTTCGTCTATAGAAATTATTAAATCGCCAATTTCAAAAGTACCTTCTTCTAAATTCTCCAAGTTTTTGTTATCATCAAACAAACCTCGTGAAAGCTGCGATAAAATCTGACGTTTAACGGTTTCCGAAAAATTATCTAACAAACTGCTGTTTGACGAATTTTTATTGTCGTCGAATTTATTCTGCGCATTTGCCGATGCTAATAAACCACTGTAATTTAGCGGGTTTCCACCAAAATTAGGGTTTACCGGTGTATATACTAATTGTTGTGCAAATCCTGTTGTACTTGCAAAAAGTAGTATAAATATGGTTGATATAATAGTTTTCATTTTTGTAGTTGTTTAGTAAGTGAACTCATTTTTCAATTTTCCCCTATGGTTAGCGTAACTTATTAGTCTTTGAAAGGTAGTAGCAACCTGCTCTTTGATAAACTCTTCGTCGGGATTTGTAAAAAATTCAAGGATGAGGTCTTGATCTACCTTAACCTGCACAATGCTTGATAAGCCTCTGTGGGGTAACTCGGTAATGTTTATTATAAAATCGAATTTTGTTGGATATTGGTTGTAGGTTGAATAAAAAAGATCGTAATAATCTCTGCCCATTTTGGTTTTAGAATCATCTACAACAATTCCTTTCATGATGCTTAAAGACGATTCTTTAATTGGTCTTAATTCTTTGGTTGTTATTTGAATGGAATCTTTTGTGATTAAGCGGTTTTCCACTTCATCACGAATAAATAAAATCGCTGTTACTTTTTGTTTTGATGTTTGGTTAACGGTTGTGGTTGATAAACTTTCAATTTGATTTGGCTCTAACGTAAATTTGCCTTTTTGTTGACTTACCGATAAATTTTTGTTGGCATCGGTTTTTTTAACAAGCAGTAAATAATCTAATTCATAATGATACACACCTTTGTTTTGTACCGATGGATGAAAGGTTAAGGTGTTTTCTGATTGAACCACCTCGATTTTTGCCACAATTAAGCTGTCTCTGTTTTCCTGAGCCACAGAAAAAATAGAGAACAAACTGAAAAATAATAATATGATGCTAAATCTGTTCATTAGTAATTTCTTATAATTACGCTACGGTCATTTCCCTGCACATTAATAGACATGTTTTCCATAATGCTGTTATTGCCGTAAATTTCAATGTAATTGTTAGCACCTTCCATATTTATGTTCATGTTAGAAGGTTCTAATTTTGATGTTTCGGTATAATACAAAAGCTGATGATCACCCGTTTGATTTACCTGCATTTGCTGGGCTTCAATAGCAACCTCATTATAATTTCCGGTTTGTACTATGTAGGTACCTTGCGTACTATTTAATGCGTTAAGCATTAAAGTTTCAGGATGTACTTTTTGCAATTCTTTGTTATTAGCTAAAGAATTATTTGCTTGTTGTGCACTTGCTGTTAATGTTCCAAAAAGTGCCAAAATTATTGATAGTATATTTTTCATGATATAGTAATTAGATTTATTTTATATACTATTTTGAATTAAAAAAACTGTCTTAATAAAAATCGTAAATACTTAGAAATTTATTAAGAACAGCTTTTTTTAACAATTAAACAATAATATCTTTTAAAATGATATTAGTTAGATTGTGTTACAGTAATAGAGTTATTTGTCCCAGACTGCGTACCTGTGTGCATGTGGTTGTTACCAGATTGTGAAATTAAAGCAGTATGATCTCTTCCTGTTTGTGTATTCATTGCAGTGTTAAAATCACCGTCTTGCATTACACTAATGCTGTTATCCCATGATCTTAATCCGTTTTGTAAACCTGTAGCTGTATTGCCATCTCCAGTTTGTGAAATTACAATTTCGTTACGAAGTGCACCTAACAAAGAAAATCCTTGAGTAGCAGTAGCGGTATTGCTATCACCAACTTGATCGATATCTACCATGTTAGAGAAACCGGTTTGGTCAACATCTGCTGTGTTTAAATCACCATTTTGTAGAACATCTGCTGTGTTACCAGAGATTGATTGAAAAACATTTGCATTATTTCCATCGCCCATTTGCGCAATTAAAGACTCGTTGTCAGTACCTAATTGCATAACCATTGCGTCGTTATCGTCACCAAATTGAACAATTCCAGAAGTATTGTCTGAACCAACTTGTGAAACACTAGCAAAGTTGTTATGAGAAGGGTTAGCAAAAACTTTACCTACATGTCTGTCAATAGAAGAAGTGTTACCATTACCAATTTGAGATACTTCAGATTCGTTAAAGTTACCAATTGTGTATTCAGTAGCAGTGTTATCGTCACCTAATTGCGTAATAGTTAATTCGTTTGATCTGTAATTTTGGAAGGTATCAACAAAGTTTCCATCACCCATCTGTGCTACATCGGTTACGTTATTAACTCCATTTAAAGTTACTTTTGTGTAGTTGTCATCTCCCATTTGTAATGAAGTAGATGTATTGCTACCATTGTTTACTTGAGCAACTATTAATCGGTTGTCATCACCAATTTGTTCTGCATAAGAAGTATTATCGTCAGAAACTCTTATAGTAGTAGATTGTGTAATTGTAGCAGTGTTTCTATCACCATCTTGTAGTAAGTCAGACATGTTTCCAGTACCCCATTGTGTTAAAGTAGCTGTGTTGTTATCGCCATCTTGTTCCATGAATGACTCGTTGTCACCTCTTTGAGAGATGGTAGCTTTGTTAACCGCTCCGTCTTGAGATAATTCACTTAAATTACTTAATTCAGATTGAGTAACTAATGCAATATTGTCTGATCCATCTTGATCAACAAGACTATTACTTCCATTACCGCTTTGTGTAGTTGTTGCGTCGTTGTTACTACCATTTTGATCAACGTTACTTACATGGTTTGATCCTGATTGTGTAGCCAATGCCCAGTTTCCGCTTCCATTTTGATCAACGTTACTTACTTGGTTTGATCCAGATTGCGTAGTTGATGCATCATTATCGCTACCATTTTGTTCAACGTTACTTGCTTGGTTTGATCCCGATTGCGTAGTTGATGCCCAGTTTAAATCACCATCTTGGTTAATAAAACTTTCGCTTCCTGAACCTGATTGCGAAGTTACAGCAATATTATCATCACCTAATTGATCTACTGTAGAAGCATGATTGCTACCAGATTGATTTAAAAGGTTGTTGTTGTCACTACCAGTTTGGGTAGTTGTTCCTTGGTGACCTGTTCCACTCTGAGTAGAATTGTCAACGTTTGTTTGTGCCATTGCCGAAGCTGTTGCAAAGAAAGCTACTGCTGCACTTAGTACTAATTTTTTCATGATGTAAATAATTAAATGTTGTTATCCAAATTTAGAGTCTTTACAAAGGGCAATCAATCGCTGTTTATAACCATTTTAGTAAAATACTCATAAACCGTGATAAGGTTTGTAAAGCCTAATGAAATCAACTATATACACTTTTTTTAAATTTAGCGTAGAACAAATTCTACAAATTCTACAGAAAAAGTACTACAAACAGATAGGTGAGTCTGTATTAATTTTGACTCGTTAATACAAATGATTAAGATAAGTATTGGGCAAATTTCTAAATCTTAATTCATAGATGTTTAAAAAAAAAGTGTTAGGGAATTGAAAAAAGAATGATTATTGTTGTTAAGTTAAAGCGAGAAATTTTTTGATTTCTCGCTTTACTTTTAATCATAAGTCTTATTTTTATTGTGATTTACTATTACTAACCGGTTGGGTAAAATTACTTCAAAACGTCACTTCGAGTGAAATTTCTGTAACGAAGCGGAAGGAATTTTGTATCGAGAAGTCTTTGGATTATAAGTTATAGACAGGCTTCGGTTCTCGACAAGCTAACTGACGAAAGTTTGATAAATTCTATTTAGTATAAAGTTTCCGAGAATCTTTATAAAACAAAATCGGAGAATAGTCAACCTATTCTCCGATTTTGTTTTTATATCTGTTAAGCAATTCGTTAAAAACCGTTTTTAAATAATTTTTGTTTTCGGGTGAAAATGGTATAGTAGCTTCGTTAATTAAATCGCTTAAACCAAGTTGTTTTATTTTTTGTTGATCTTCTTCTAAAATAATAGCATCGGGATAATTTTCTTGCAATAATTTATCAAGCTGATACAACGCTTTGGTGTGTATACGATTGTTGCTGTTGTATTCAAAAAGCAAGGTGCTGTAAATGTAATCGTAATCTATAAATTCCTGTTGAATGTTTTGCAGGTTTAACGGCACAATGGAATCATCTACATCAAACGACTGTCGGGTTGCTACATTTACGTTATTAATGTTATTGATCTGATTTTTGTGTTTGGTGTGTAAACTTTTTAAAGCATCGGTAAACTGCTGTTTGGTCCATTCATTGGTTTTTACTTTTTGGCGATATCCTTTAACCAATTTTTCAAACCCCAGTTTTATCAGATCTTTTTCGATACTGCTTTTAAAAAACGAAAACATATTTTATCAATTTAAATCGAACAAAAAATCGAGAAAAAATCCCGATTATTTTTTACCTGTATGAAATCTGCGAATCTCTTTTAATAATTCAGACGAATAGACAAAATCGACAATATCTTCGTTATCGGTTTTCATAATTTCTTCACTGTTTCCTTCCCAAACCAGTTTACCGTCTTTCAAAAAGCAAATGTGTTCGCCAATTTGTAAAACCGAGTTCATATCGTGGGTGTTAATCACCGTTGTAATATTATATTCGTGGGTAATTTCCTGGATTAATTCATCGATTACGATTGATGTTTTAGGATCTAAGCCCGAATTGGGTTCATCGCAAAACAAATATTTAGGATTATTCACAATGGCACGCGCAATAGCAACACGCTTTTGCATACCACCCGAAATTTCGGAAGGCATTTTTTTATTGGCATCAATCAGTTTTACACGATCAATAACTTCCTGCACGCGGTCGCGTATTTCTGCATTGCTTTTTTTGGTAAACATTTTTAACGGGAACCCAATATTTTCTTCCACATTCATAGAATCAAACAAAGCACTGCCCTGAAAAACCATTCCCATTTCGGTACGCAACGTACGTTTTTCGTTCGGATCCAACGTAGCAAAATCCCTTCCATCAAACAAAATTTGTCCGCTATCGGGAATATGAACACCCAGCAACGTTTTAAGCATTACGGTTTTTCCCGAACCCGACTGACCAATAATCAGATTGGTTTTGCCGGCTTCGTACGTGGTGGTAATTCCCTTTAAAACCTCTTTATCATCAAAAGATTTTTTTAAGTCTTTTACTTCTATCATTAGGCTAATAACATTTGGGTTAGGATATAGTTACAGATAATAATGGAAATCGATGTCCAAACAAACGCTTTTGTTGATGCTTTACCAACTTCTAAAGCACCGCCTTCCATGTAATATCCGTAGAACGATGGCACTGTGGCTAATATGAAACCAAAAACGGCGGTTTTTATAAAGGCATACACTATATGAAACGGAATAAAATCGTCTTGCAAACCTTTTACAAATTCTTCGGCAGCTAAATATCCGCCTAAAGATCCTGCAATGTATCCACCAAAAATACCAATAAACATACTTAATGCAATAACAAAAGGGTAGGTTATAGAGGCGATTAATTTAGGGAAGACCAAGTAGTTTAACGGATTAATACCCATAACTTCCAAGGCATCAATCTGTTCAGTAACCCGCATGGTTCCTATACTCGATGTGATATACGAACCCATTCTACCTGCCATGATAATGGATACAAACGTAGGCGAAAACTCTAAAATGATAGACTGCCTTGCCGTAAAACCAATTAAATATTTAGGAATGATAGGATTGTTTAAGTTTAAGGCGGTTTGAATGGTTACAACCGCACCAATGAAAAACGATAAAAATGCTACAATTCCCAAGGAACCGATGATTAGTTCGTCGATTTCCTTAAAAATCAGATTTCTCATAATACGCCATTTTGTTGGTCTGCGAAAAATTTCGCCCAGCATAATGAAGTACTTTCCAATGTTAGCTAACATTTTAATCATAACACTATTTTAATCTGCTAATTTACCAAATAAAATTATATTTACTTTAGTAAAATTAAAAGATATCGTATTAAAAAATGTATTTTTGGCTTGCCTTTAATTACAGTCATTTATGAAACAAATCTGTATAATTGTTCCGGTTTATAACGAAGAATTAAGTATTGATACCTTTTTTAGCGAGTTTCTGAAATTTAAAGAAACGTTGTTTGAAAAAGGATATGCTGCAAGCGTTTTGTTTGTCGATGACGGAAGTAAAGATCAAACGCCAAGCATTTTTAACAGATTGATTAAAGAAAATGCCGACTGCAAAGCCTTGATTTTTTCACGTAATTTTGGAAAAGAAGCTGCTTTGTTTGCAGGTTTGGAACATGCCGAAGGCGATTTAATAATTCCTATGGATGTTGATTTGCAGGATCCGTTTGAATTAATCTTTGAAATGATTACCGCTCACGAAAAAGGAGCCGATGTTGTTTTGGCTCGAAGAGCCAACAGAGGAACCGATACCGTTGTAAAAAGATTTTCGGCACAATGGTTTTATAGGTTGAACAATAAAATGAGTACCTTAAAACTGGAAGAAAATGTAGGCGATTTCAGATTAATGACCCGCCAGGTTGTAAATGAAATTGTGAGTTTGCAGGAAAACCAGCTATTTATGAAAGGATTAATGAGTTGGGTTGGTTTTGAAACCGTTGTGATTAATTACACACGACCAAGCCGTAAAGAAGGTAAAACAAAGTTCAACTACATTAAATTATGGAATTTGGCAGTACAAGGAATCACATCATTTTCTACCTTGCCTTTAAAAGTTTGGACATATTTTGGAAGCATAATCGCCTTAATCTCCTTTTTATACGGATTAAAAATTATTGTAGAAAAGTTATTCTTCGGAATAAGTGCATCGGGATACGCATCACTAATGGTTGCCATACTCTTTTTTGGCGGCGTACAGCTTATAGGCATTGGCGTTTTAGGCGAATATTTAGGCAGAACCTATTTAGAAAGTAAACGCAGACCACGTTATATTATAAAACATAAATCGGAATGAAGATTAAAGAATTAGCTTTTTTATTTGAAGATAAAAAATCACTTTACATAACGTTGATTTTATCAGTAATTTATGTAATCCCCCTTATAATAGCCGACTATGATTATTTAGATGATTATGGTAGAAATTTATTTGGATACGGCTGGCAGCACGACGGTAGATTTATAGCTACATTACTTTCTAAAGTTTGGTCCTTAAATGCAGATACTTTTTCAATTTTTCCCTTTTCAACTATTTTAAGTGCTTTAATTCTTGGTTCTACGGGACATATGCTCACATATTTATTTAATATAGAGAAAGATAAAACCATTAAATGGTCGTCTTTGTTAATTGTAACAATGCCAACTTTTTTAGGAAATCTAGTCTTTAAGTTTGATTGTTTACCAATGTCACTCTCACTTTTGGTAGTTGTATTACCTTATTTGTTTTATAATTCTTGGTTTAAGTTTTTTATAACTTCTGTTGTAGGAATATTTTTATCATTGGGCTTATATCAAAGTGGTGCTACCTGTTATTTTATAGTAGGTTCGTTATTTTTAATACAGACTTTGTTAGCGCACAATTGGAGAGATTTCTTTATTAAAACGTTTATTTATATTGCCAGTTTTATTAGTGCTTTTTTAGGATATTTAGCAGTAGTTAAAATAGGTAAACTTCCGGTTTCTAACAGAACAGAAACTATTTTTGGAAAAGACCATTTTTTCGATTTGTTAACTGCCAATAATGTAATTTTTATGCAGCGCATTAACGTACTGCTTAAGTCGGGTAGTTACACGTATGTAATTCTGTTTTTTATCGTATTAAGTTTTATTGGTGTGCTTTATTATGCTTATAACAATAGAAGAAATTTTAAAAAGTTAATTGTTCTTATACCTGTATTTTTAATTTTAGTGGTAAATCTGTGGCTTGTTTCAAGTGTAAATATCATTTTAAAAGAATCTTATTGGGATTTGAGAACTTTTTGCGGTTTAGGTTTTTTACTGATTAATATTTTGTTTTTTCAAGGTTATTTAAAAGGAAAAATAGTTTATTTAAGCAGGTTTGCAACGTTTTTAGTTGTTGCGTTTTCATTTGTATTAATGGCTCAATTTGGTAGAATTCTTACAAATCAAAACCAATTTCAACATTCGGTTGTAAATGATTTAAAAATTCATTTCAAAGATCCAAGCATAAAAAAGGTAGGTTTTATAGGTACTTTACAAACAGCTTCAAGAAATGATTTTGCTTACAGTAAATTCAGAATTTTTAAAGAATTGTTAGGTAGCCCCATTGGTCAGTATTCCGCATGGACTAAAGACGCGTTAAATATTCACGGAATGCTTTTAAACGTTGAGGTTGTTCCTTCTGATGATTTTGTTTGTAAAGGAGAATTGATTGAAACAACACAATATTATCATGTTAGAAAAATTAATCATGAAACATTGATTATCGACTTTAATAAAAATGTGTGTAATTAAAACAACTTCTCCTTCATCTTCTTCCAGCGATATTTTCTAATGAATTTTGCTTGTTCGGCAGTTACCAGTAACGGAGTTTTGTTGTTTTCGGCTTTAAAAAAGCCTTTTAAATAATCAATAAACAATAAAGGTTTTTGTTTGCGTATGGCTAATTTTAAACTGGCAATAGCAGTAATCCAAAATCCGTAGCCTAAAGTGTAAAAAGCTTCGCCTTGTTTGTATCGTGCCGATTGATCGTAGGTAGCTCCTGTGGATTTTAGGTGCTTAACTTTTAAATCTTCTAAAGTTATAATTTGCCAATTGTAAAAACGGCACAACAATTCGTCAACCGTGTCCCAACCCATGGCAGGTTTTAAACCGCCAATTTCTAAAAAGCATTCTTTTCGGTATGCCTTAAAAGCTCCGCGGATATGGTCTTTATCGGTTAAACTTTCTAAAATCCATTCGTTGTTTTTTTCGATATACGCAAAACCACCAACCATTCCAATTCGTTTGTTTTGGTTGAAAGTTTCTATAATTCGTTCAAAATAATTGGTCGGTAAAATTAAATCGGCATCTAACTTTACAATAATATCAAACGAATCATCTAATGTCTCAAAACCCTTATTAAATGCTCTGATAACCTTGCTTCCGGGTAAATGCTTGTTTTCAGATTGATTAAAAACTTGAGAAATATTCTCGTGCCTTTTTTCAAAATCAGCAATAATATCAGCAGTTTTATCTGTTGAATTATCGTTAACCACCACGATTTTATCGGGCGCAACGGTTTGCTGCACCAACGAATTTAATGTTTGGCCAATAAAAGCTTCTTCGTTGTAAGTAGGAATCACACAATAAACCTTCATGCTATATTTTTTCTGCCAAAATCATATAATAGCGAGGAGTGAACTTTCGCAAAAACGGTCGAATCCCAATTTTATTCACAGCATGCGCCCATTTTTTGCGAGCTGTAATTTTATAGCCACATTTTTCAAGCAGCCAATCCAACTGCCAATCTTCAAACTCGTGATAATGCCTGTCCCAAACATCTGTTTTACTACGATAAGCCGGCGAAAACCACAAACGCAATGGAATCGAAATCACAATTTTCTGCGCCTTACAATTTTTTAAAACAGTGTACGGATTCAGCAAATGTTCAAAAATTTCAAAAGCGGTCAATACATCATAATCTGTCTGTTGTAAAGCTTCCTGGTTTTCATCCAAATCTTCTCCGGTAGTATTTTGCACGTTAAATCCTTCCGCTTTCATCAATACAGACAACGGATTTTCTACGCCCAAATCTAAAATTTTAGCATCTTTAGAAATGTGTTCCAATAAAAAATCCATGGTAATTTTAAAACGTTGTTTCGGATAGGTTTTTTCGTACATAATAGAAAATTGTGATTGGTAAAAGTAATTAAAATCAATTTAAAGATTAACGATTATATTTGTAAAAAATGTAAAATGGATACCAAGTTTTCTAGCAAACAGGCTTTGTGGTTTACGCTGATAAATTATTTCGGCGTACTCATTGGCACGGTGTCCACGCTTTTTATCTATCCGTACGATAAAGATTTGCTGGGAATTATTCGTTTCATTGATGGGTTTGCACAGATATTGTATCCCATTATGGTTTTGGGAGCATCAACAGCTTTATTGAATTTTCAACCCAAACTGAACGATTTGCTACAACGAAAATTATTCTCGTACAGCATGATTTCTATTGTTTGGATGATTTTTTTCTGTGCCATTGGTGTAAGCGTTATTTACTGGTTTGATTGGCTGGAAAACAGACAGTATTTTATTTACGGATTTTTTATAGCGATCTGTCTCGCCTATGTCGATCTTTTTAAGCGACAGGCAACCAACCTGCAAAAGATTTCCATTCCTACGTTTTACGAGAAAATCATTCCTAAAATAACACTTCCGTTGGCTTTTGTATTGATCTTATATTACGGTTTTACAGAAGCACAAGGATTGATTTTTTATGCCGTTTCTTTTGCAGTTATGTTGATTGCGATTGGTTTTTACCTTTTTAAGTATTTTAAACCGGTATATACTTTAAACTATAAAGATCTGTTTCAAGAAATCCCCAAAAAACAATATTACCAATACAGTTTATATGCTTTTTCGGCAAGTTTAGGATCTTTTTTTGCTTTTAGGATAGATTCGGTTATGATACCGGAATTCTTATCTAATACAGCCAACGGAGATTTTAATATCGGGGTAAATCTGGCAAACGCTTTAATGATTCCAGCTGCCGGAGTATTTGCATTGTACAGTCCGTTAATTTCCGAGTCTTTAAAGAAAAACGACTTGTCTGTTTTAAAGATCAAGTATGCCGATGTAGCCAAAAACCTGTTTTTTATAGGAATACTACTTTACGGCTGCGTGCTTTTAGGGATGAAAGGCTTTTTTGAGATCTTACCAACGTCAGATAAATTACTGCCTGTTCTACCTGTATTGTATATTTTAGGAGGCAATGTGGTGTTGAATATGGCAACCGGTTTTAATACCGAAATTATTGCCTACTCAAAATTTTACCGCTTTAATTTAATCGCTATAGTAGTACTCGCCATATTAAATGTTGGTTTAAACTATTACGTTTTAACGCAGACCAATTACGGAATAATCGGCGTTGCATGGGCATCGTTCTTTGCCATGATGGTTTTTAACCTTACCAAACTGTGGTTCATTTATCGCAAGTTTAATATACTACCTATAAACACCAATTACATAAAAACCATTGCAAGCAGTCTGGTTCTACTGGCAATTGCTTTTATTTTACCATTAAATGTTTTTGGAATGTTCGCTTTTATTGTTCGTTGCAGTTTCTTCGCAGGTGCCTTTATGCTGTTAATTTACAAAACCGGCTGGGTACAAGAATTTAATAATAATGTAGAGAAAGTGCTGAAACTGGTTTTACGAAAGTAGATAGCAACAATATGCTATAGGTTTGTTATAAAATCTTACAAAATAAAAAAAGGCGAGTTGCCCCGCCTTAAATGTTTTCACAACGGAATAATCCTTATTGTGAATTCCTTTCAAGAGCAAATATAATAAGAAAATATTATCAAAACAATGAGGAAACCCGTAAAAGAGGTAATTTTTTTCTTAATATATTTATGAAATTAATAAAACACTGAATATATGGCTTCAAAAAATATACTAGGATTAGACTTAGGAACCAACTCGATTGGGTGGGCGTTGATAGAAGTTGATGAAAATAATATCCCAATTCGCATTATTGCGATGGGTTCACGAATAATTCCTTTGTCAACCAGTGATAAAGAAGAATTTCAAAGAGGTTTATCAATTACAAAAAATCAGAGCGGAACGGTAAGCCGAACTCAGAGAAAAGGGTATGACAGAAAGCAATTAAAGAAAAGCGACTTAAAGAAAATTCTAAATAAATATAATATTTTTCCTTCTGAAGAATTATTAAAACTTCCCATGCTTGATTTGTGGAAATTAAGAAGTGATTCTGCTAATCCTAATGAAAATATTTCTGCCGAACAACTAGGACGAATCTTTTATATGCTCAATCAAAAGCGTGGATATAAATCTGCAAGAAGCGAAGCGAATGCAGATAAAAAAGATACCGATTATGTTCAGGCTGTAAAAGGACGTTATGCTCAACTAAAAGACAGAAATCAAACTATTGGGCAATATTTTTCTGAAGAATTGCGTACTGCAAATGCAAATAATTCTTATTTCAGAATTAAAGAAGAGGTTTATCCGAGAGAAGCTTATATAGAAGAGTTTGATACCATTATCAATGCTCAAAAAGATAAGCATGATTTTCTTACAGATGAAGTTATTCATCAATTAAGAAATGAAATTATTTATTTTCAAAGGAAATTAAAATCTCAAAAAGGTTTAGTAAGCATTTGTGAATTTGAAGGATTTGAGAAAACTATTTTTGATAATGACAAAAATAAAGAGAAAGTAGTATTTGTCGGTCCAAAAGTAGCGCCCAAAACTTCTCCATTGTTTCAACTTTGCCGAATTTGGGAAGTTGTAAATAATATTTCTTTAAAAATTAAAAATCCTGAAGGAAGCAAATATAAATGGGGAGAGAAAATTCCTGATTTAAAGGAAAAAGAAATTTTAGCAGATTATTTATTTAAAAATGAAAGCTTAAGTTTCTCGAAGCTTCTTGAAATTTTAGATTTAAATAAAAATGATGTTTACGTAAATAAACAAATTCTTAAAGGCATTAAAGGAAACGAAACTTATTCGACACTTCACAATATTCTTGGCGATAATGAACTTTTGAATTTTGATGTTTCCATTATTCCATCAAATAACACTTCAATGTTGGTGGATAAAAAGACTGGAGAAATTCTGGAAGAAAGAGCTGGTTTGGAATTAGATGCTTCATTGGAAAAAGAACCATTATATCAATTATGGCATACCATTTATTCGCTGAAAGATTTAGATGAATGCAAAAATGCTTTGATCAAAAGGTTCGATTTTGATGATGAAATAGCAGAGAAATTATCCCGTATTGATTTCAACAAACAAGCTTTCGGAAATAAATCAAACAAATCAATGCGGAAAATTCTTCCTTTTCTAATGGAAGGCTATGATTATTCGCAATCTTGCAGTTTGGCTGGTTATAATCATTCTAATTCCTTGACTAAAGAGGAAAGAGAAGAGCAAATTACTTTAGATAAATTAGAACTTCTTCCTAAAAATAGTTTGAGACAGCCTATTGTTGAGAAAATTTTAAATCAAATGATTAATGTGGTCAATGCAATTCTTGAACAATACGGAAAACCATCAGAAATCAGAGTTGAATTGGCGCGTGAACTAAAACAAAGTAAAGACGAGCGAAACGACGCAGATTTACAAAATTCAAAAAATAAAAAACTGAATGAAGAAATTGGAAAACGATTGGCTGAATTGGGATTCCCCGCTACAAAACGCTACATTCAAAAATATAAATTTATTTTCCCATCGCTCAGTAAAAATCTAAAGGATGCTCACGTTAATAATCAGTGTATTTATTGTGGTGAAACTTTTAATTTAACTGAAGCTTTGAGTGGTGATGCTTATGATGTTGATCATATTGTGCCAAAAGCTTTGCTGTTTGATGATTCTCAAACTAATAAAGTTTTGGTTCATAGAAAATGTAATTCCACAAAAACCAATCAAACTGCCTACGATTATATTGCTACAAAAGGAGAGGAGCAAGTTAGAGTGTATTCGGAAAGAGTGGATGATTGGTTCAAGCGAGGAATTATTTCTTACAGTAAATTGCAAAGACTGAAAGTTTCCCACATAGAATATTTGGAAAGAAAAAAACAAGGAAAAGAAACAGAAACCGATAGAAAACTTTGGGAGAACTTTATCGATAGGCAATTGAGAGATACCCAATATATTGCTCGAAAATCACGAGAAATTCTACAAAAAGTATGCAATAATGTGACAACAACAGAAGGTGGAGTTACTGCTAAACTTCGTAATCTTTGGGGATGGGATGATGTTTTGATGAATTTGCAAATGCCTAAATACAAAGAATTGGGACAAACCGTTGTAAAAGAATGGACAAGCGAACATGGCAAAAGAAAGCATCAAAAAGAAGAAATTGAAAACTGGACGAAAAGAGATGACCATCGTCATCACGCTATAGATGCTTTAGTAATTGCTTGTACAAAACAAGGTTTTATTCAACGAATTAATACTTTGAATTCTAGTGATACTAAAGATTTAATGATTAAAGAAGTTGAAGAAGCTAAAGTAGAGTTTAATGAAAAATCGACACTTTTAGAAAAATATTTAAAAGCGCATGAACCATTTACTACACAAGAAGTGATGAAGGAAGCGGATAAAATTTTAATTTCTTTCAAGGCAGGCAAAAAAGTTGCTACAATAACAAAGTTTAAAGCTACTGGGAAAAATAAAAAGCAAGGCGTTATTGTACCTCGAGGAGCATTACACGAACAAAATGTTTATGGTAAAATAAAGGTGATTGAAAAAGACAAACCCTTAAAATACTTATTTGAAAATTCAGATAAAATTGTCAATCCAATAATTAAGAGTTTAGTTCAAGAACGACTAAGTGAGAATAAATATGAAATAAAAACAGCTTTATCTTCATTAAAGAAAAATCCAATTTATCTAAATGAAGAAAAAACGGATATTTTAGAAAAGGCACAATGTTATGAATATGTAACAGTTAGGAAGTATCCTTTGAATACAATTAAAGCAAGCCAAGCAGAAGATATTGTTGATGAAAGAGTAAAGTTTCTTGTAAAAGAAAGATTGGCTCAATTTGGAAATAAAGAAAAAGAAGCTTTTAAGGAGACGCTTTGGTTCAATGAGGAAAAACAAATACCCATCATAACGGTTCGTTTATTTGCTCGTCCGGATGCTAATAATTTACAGACAATCAAAACTGATGAAAATGGAAAAGAAATTGGGTTTGTTGTCATGGGTAATAATCATCACATTGCGATTTATGAAAATACAGACAATATGTTGATTCAGCATAGTTGCACATTTTGGCACGCGGTAGAGAGGAAAAAATATAATATTCCTGCTGTCATTAAAAACTCATCAGATGTCTGGAATCTATTATTAGACAAAGAACTTCCTGAATCATTTTTAAATAAATTACCTGCTGATAAGCTCAAATTAAAATTCAGTATGCAGCAAAATGAAATGTTTATTCTGGGATTGCAGAAAGAAGAATTTGATGAAGCAATAAAAAATAATGATAAATCTATATTGAGTAAACAATTGTACTTAGTTTGGAGTATCTCAAACAATGACTATTATTTTAGACATCATTTAGAGACAAAAAATACTGAGCTAAAGAATATCTCAACTGCAAAAGATTCAAAACGCTATTTTAGATTTAAAAGTGTTAGAGCTTTGGCCGGAATGAATCCTATAAAAGTTAGGGTAAATCATTTAGGAGAAATCACTAAAATAGGAGAATAATGCTCAAAAGAACTATTTACATAGGCAATCCAGCTTATTTAAAACTAAAAGACCTGCAACTTCAAATTGTTGATCCTGAAACCAAAGAAGTAAAAGGATCAGCACCAATAGAAGATTTAGGTTTTTTGGTTTTAGATCATCCGCAGATAACCCTTTCGCATCCGGTAATTCTGCTGTTACAACAACAAAACGTAGCCATTATTAGTTGCGATGAAAGTCATCTGCCATTGGGTTTAATGCTGCCTATAAGTGGACATGTAGAACATTCCGAACGATTGAAACATCAAATTAATTGTTCCGAACCATTACGGAAGCAGTTATGGAAACAAACCGTTGAGGCAAAAATTTTTCAACAAAAAGAAGTATTAAGAAAACTCGATATCGAACATTCAGCCTTGCTAAAATACCTAAACGAAGTAAAATCGGGTGATAGTACCAATATAGAAGGTATTGCCGCACAATATTATTGGAAGCAATTGTTTGATGATTTTACTAGAGAACGCAAAGGCGATGCACCCAATAATTTTCTGAATTTTGGATACGCTATTTTGCGAAGTATGGTAGCGCGTGCGTTGGTGTGTAGCGGTTTGCATCCAACCATTGGTATTTTTCACAGAAATAAATACAATGCCTATTGTTTAGCAGACGATATCATGGAACCTTACCGCCCGTATGTTGATGCATTGGTGGTTGATTGGTTAAAGCAGCCGCAAGCAACACATGTTTTAGACAAGCCTGCAAAAGCACACTTGTTACAATTGGCAACAAAAGATGTGTACATAAACGGATTGCAACGCCCGTTAATGACTGCTTTAAGCATTACAACCAGTTCGCTTTGCAAGTGTTTTATGGGAGAAAGCCGTGTAATACATTATCCAATGATGTAATGAGTTTTAGTCGGTATAATGCGTATAGAATTATGTGGGTTTTAGTTTTTTTTGATTTGCCGACCGAAACAAAAAAGCAAAGGAGTGTTGCAACAAAATTTCGTAAATCGTTGTTAGACGACGGGTTTAATATGTTTCAGTTTTCGATCTATTTAAGGCATTGCCCCAGTAAAGAAAATGCAGAAGTACACATAAAACGCGTAAAAAAAAGTTTACCCAGCGAAGGAAAAGTAGGAATTTTGTGTATAACCGACAAACAATTTGGTCAAATGGAACTTTTCTTTGCCAAAAAAGAAACCGATCTGCCCAATATGCCTCAACAGTTAGAATTGTTTTAACAGGAATAAAAAAATGCTTGATTCTATATTGGAATCAAGCATTTTTTATCATTTTTTATTTGTAGAAAAATCTCCTGAATCTCCTGTTTTTATTAGGATTTTGATGAGGTTGTAATTCTATACTGTAAATCTACAAAAATTTGAAAGGAATTCACAACGGGTGTTCTATATCTAAAAGCAGTACTGATGTTGTAATTCTATACTGTAAATCTACAAAAATTTGAAAGGAATTCACAACTAGTTCAGCCATATATATTATGGGGAGCTAGTTGTAATTCTATACTGTAAATCTACAAAAATTTGAAAGGAATTCACAACTTCAAACTCTTCAAAGATTTTTGATCGTTCGTTGTAATTCTATACTGTAAATCTACAAAAATTTGAAAGGAATTCACAACTATATAGATAAATTGGAAATCAATTACAATGTTGTAATTCTATACTGTAAATCTACAAAAATTTGAAAGGAATTCACAACTATAATGTTGGGATGATTTTCTGCCATTTCGTTGTAATTCTATACTGTAAATCTACAAAAATTTGAAAGGAATTCACAACACATTAAAGCGAACCGAGTTGGGGAAGTAAGTTGTAATTCTATACTGTAAATCTACAAAAATTTGAAAGGAATTCACAACATGTTTGGCATTGTAAATGAACAAGGATATGTTGTAATTCTATACTGTAAATCTACAAAAATTTGAAAGGAATTCACAACAAGGTTTCTTCATCTATAAATATTTCTCAAGTTGTAATTCTATACTGTAAATCTACAAAAATTTGAAAGGAATTCACAACATAATGCAGTTGTAAATACATAATACCTATGTTGTAATTCTATACTGTAAATCTACAAAAATTTGAAAGGAATTCACAACCATGTTGCTTTTTATGTTGCTAATGTTGAAGTTGTAATTCTATACTGTAAATCTACAAAAATTTGAAAGGAATTCACAACTTATCCGATGTTTTTAAAATTGATTCGGGAGTTGTCATTCTATACTGTAAATCTACAAAAATTTGAAAGGAATTCACAACGGTCATCAGTTCGCAAAAAAACTGAAAAGTGTTGTAATTCTATACTGTAAATCTACAAAAATTTGAAAGGAATTCACAACGTGATACACTACACCATAAAATACCACCTTGTTGTAATTCTATACTGTAAATCTACAAAAATTTGAAAGGAATTCACAACAAGAATTTGTTTTCAAAATGAAAGGATTTAGTTGTAATTCTATACTGTAAATCTACAAAAAGTCAAATTACTCTAGAATGATATAAAACAAATTTAAAATGCCAACTTGCCAAAAAGATAAATTCAGTTTCATGTTGTATTTCAAAATATTTTCAATTTTATTTCCACTTTTTTCCTATCTTAAACAAAAAATATGTTTTTTAACGCTTCCCGAATGTTTTATGATCGTTATCGATTAAATACGCCCAAAGGAAATTTCAATTTAAAATTTACTCCTGAACAGGTTATCTATCAGTTTGCAGGCGACATTACAAAGGTTTTTCCTGTATTTAATCAGCTACCTCATAAGTTTAAGCTTAATTTTAGCAAGCGTATTTTAAATTTTCTAAATCAGTACGAATTTGTAGTCAAAGAAAACGCACCGTTAACCAACGCGCAAAAATTTGCCGTTGCAGCAAGTTACATAAAGCTTACATTGGGTTATAAAAATTATTTAATCAACACCTTTGATAAAATCATTGTGTATCCCACAGCACAATATTTTTCGCATTTAGATCAAACTCATACGGGACATTTTAACCCGAAGTTAAATGCGGTTATGCTGGCGTTAGATGAGTTTGAGCACGATATTCATTTTAATAATGATGGTAAAGATGTAGCGTTGCATGAGTTCACGCATGCTCTGTGTTTTGAAATGTTACAGACCTATGCAAAGCACCCTGATGCCGACCGTTTTAAAAAAGGTTTTCGTTTAATTAATGAATGGATGGAAGTTTCTCAAAATAAAAATCGAGCTATTCAGATGGATTTTATACGCGATTATGCTTTTACTGATCGGTTAGAGTTGGTTTCGGTTTTAATTGAATTGTTTTTTGAGAAAGAAGCTGTTTTTAAACAATATTTTCCGGATTTGTTCGTATATGTAGGCGGTATGATTAAACACCCGAAAATTAAATAACAACCACAAAAAACACTTTTTTGCAAAAGCTTTTTTAAGTACTTTTACCTCAAATTTATATCTAATCTAAATAAAATAATGAAAAAAATAATATTATCAGGATTATTGGTGTTAGCAGCATCTTTTGCATCGAACGCGCAATGTACTACTTTAACAAGTTTGAATGAAAATTTTGATGCTTGGAAAAAGATAGACAAATGTTGGAATGCAGAATCAGGTAAATCAATGCTTTATAGCAGCGAAGGTAAAATCACGTTTTATTCTATGATGAGTTCTGGCGAAAGAATGATTTTATCAACACCTAAAATGAAAGCGGGAACTTATAAATTAACGCTTGATATTTCTAAAAACTCTGGTGATGCTTCTTTAGAATTGTTTTCTATCGGTTCTGTTTCTGATGCTAAATCGTATGTGTCTATTTCAAAACCATCGGCAATTACAGGTACTAAAAAATCTTATACGATTAACTTGAAAAACGATGCGCACTTAGGTTTTAAAGTTCTTTTAAACGGAATCCATCAAGCGGTTTACATTGATAATTTAGTATTGAAAGCTGGGAAATAGTCAATAGCTATATATCGCTTTAAAATATAATCCACTAATCGTAAAAGGTTAGTGGATCTTTTTTTATCAAATTTTTACTAAAAAGTGGTTTTTATGATTACAATCATAAGAATTGATGTTTAGCTGGAGCTAATTTTGCTTAAAATAAAATTTACAGCAATGCTTTCAGATAAACAAAAAGAAATTATACTAAGCACGGTTCCGTTGTTACGTACAGGCGGAGTTGCTTTAACTACACACTTTTACAACAGAATGTTTACGCATCATCCCGAATTAAAAAATCTGTTTAATATGGGAAACCAGCAGTCGGGCAAGCAGCAAACGGCTTTAGCTATGGCGGTTTTGGCGTATGCAGAAAATATATCGAATCCGGCGGTTTTAATGCCTGCGGTCGATTTAATCGGACACAAGCATGTTAGTTTAAATATACAGCCTGAACAATATGATATTGTCGGGACACATTTACTGGCATCGATCAAAGAGGTTTTACAAGATTTGGCTACCGATGAGGTTCTGGATGCCTGGAAAGCTGCGTACGGACAATTAGCTGGTTTGATGATTGGTCACGAAGCTAAAATGTACGAAGGCAAGCAACAGACAAACGGACAATGGGTTGGCTGGAAAAATTTTAAGGTACAGCGCAAAGTTCAGGAATCTAAAGAAATTACGTCGTTCTATTTGGTTACAGAAAATGGTAGTGCGGTTCCAAGTTTCATTCCGGGTCAGTACATCAGCGTTCAGGTTTTTCTTCCAAACATCAATCTAAACCAGATAAGACAATACAGTATTTCGTGTGCGCCGAATAAGGATTATTTACGAATTTCTGTTAAGCGTGAGCGTAACGAAAAACTGGATAACAACGGAATGATCAGCAACTTTTTGCACGATGAGGTTCACGAAGGAAACATTGTATCGATCAGTGCACCGGCAGGAAATTTTACGTTGCAGAATATGTATCCTAAAAAAGTATTTATCAGCGGCGGAATCGGTCAAACACCGTTAATGTCTATGTTAGAATCTTTAGATCAATCAACAGAAAACAGTGAATTAGTTTGGATCCACGCTTGTAGAAATGAAGAAGTTAGAGCTTTTGGAAACCGAATTGAATCGATCACTAAAGAAAATCAACAGGTAAAGCAACATCAGTTTTACGAAGTGGTGAACGAAACCTTGGCGGCAAAAGATGTTTACGAAGGCATGCTTGATTTTTCTAAAATTGAAAAATGGCAGTTTGAACCAGAAGCCGAGTATTATATTTGCGGACCAAAACCTTTTATCGAGAAAGCAGTCAAAGAGCTGACCGATAATAAAATCAGTGAAAATCATATTTTCTTTGAGGAATTCGGACCGAAATCTATCTAATAAAATTTATAATTTAAAAACAGAGAAGCAATGCTTCTCTTTTTGCATATATGAACAATAGTATAGTTACAAAGAAAAATATTGTGTGGGTAAAGTGGAGCCGCATTGTGTATTGTGCTGCATTAGTGGGGATTATCGTTGGATTGATCACGTTGATGTTTAAAAATTTAGTGGAAGAATACGAACATTTGCTTTTTAACAAAGCACAGCATTTTAAACTTTTTTTTATCGTTTTTCCGCTGATAGGTTTGCTGATTATTTATTTTTTAAGAACCTACGTTTTCAATAAAAAAAAGAACAAAGGAATTTCCGAAGTATTAGAAGCCGTGCGCGAAGGCAAAAAACTACCGCCTTACAAAGTGCCTTCGCATTTTTTCAACGGATTTTTAACGGTTATTTTTGGCGGAAGCACCGGTATTGAAGTATCAACCGTTGTGGCAACAGCAGCTTTGGGCGATATGGCATCGCGAAAAGATCCCATCTTTAAAAAATACCGCAAAGAATTCATAGGCTCGGCAATTGCCTGCGGCGTTACGCTTTTGTTCTGCAGTCCGTTGGCAGGTTTGTTTTTTTCGTACGAAACCATTGGTAAGCAAAAAACAAAAGTGTTTTGGGTAACCCATCTGGTAAGTGTTGGTTTTGCTACATTGATCATTTTCTTAATGAATGTTACACCGGTTTTTAATTTAGGAAATCAAGATACAGTTATACATTATCAGGCAATTCCGTTTTTTATTGCCTTAAGTATTTTGGCGGGCTGTTACGGAGTTTACATGACCAAGGTTGTATCGTTTGTAAAGAAAAATAACTTTTTAGATTTTAGCCCGTACCTGCAACTAATCGCCGGCGGTGTACTTTTAGGCTGTGTGTTGTTTGTTTTTCCGCAACTGTATGGCGACGGATATCATGCAATAGAAAGCATTATTCATCATAACAGTCTGTTTGTTTCGGTAAGTTTTTGGCTTTTGCTTGGAGCCTTGCTTTTAAAACCTTTTGCAACCGGATTTACCTTAAAATTAGGTGGCGATGGCGGTGTGTTTGCACCAAGTATTTTTGGTGGAGCCATTATGGGTGCTTTGGTGGGATTTATTGTTCAAAAGTACTTTTTTGCCGATGCCCAACTGATTAATTTTGTGGTTTTAAGTGTAGCTTTAACGGTTGCCGCAACATTGCACGCGCCGTTTACCGCCTTGTTTTTAACCTTCGGAATTTTTAATTCGTATGCACTATGGCTGCCGTTGGCTATTTTGGTGTTTATCAGTTTTTATATATCAAAAAAAATATTTCCCTATACGGTTTATACCTTGGCGTTGAAAAAGTAAAATTTTGCAATAACTGCCTATCTTTGTAGTTCATTTAAAGATACAATGATTAAAGTCGATTTGATATTAAATTGTGGCGGAACGTTGCGTAAGGTGGTTAAAAATGAACTGATTTTTAAGGCAGGACATTTTCCGTCGTATTATTATCAGGTGGTTGAAGGCAAGGTGAAGATGAACAATTACAGCGAAGACGGTAAAGAATTTATTCAGGAAATTTTTACGGCAGGACGCAGTTTTGGCGAACCGCCTTTGTTTATTAGCGAACCGTATCCGGCAAATGCCATTGCAATTTCGGCTGGAGTAGTGGTTCAGATTAAAAAATCGTTGTTTGATGAAATGCTGTACAAATATCCTGAAGTTTCTGTTGAAATAAATCGGAGTCTGGCTCGCCGTCTGTATTACAAAGCAATCATGGCACCCGAATTATCATCGCAGAATCCTGAAAAACGTCTGTTGAAGTTACTGCATTACCTTAAAGAGCAATCCGGAATAAAAACCGATTTTTTCTTGGTGGAATTATCTCGACAACAATTAGCAGATTTAACCGGCTTACGTGTTGAAACCGTGATAAGAACCATAAAACATCTGGAAAAGCAAGGGTATTTGAAGATCATTGAAGGAAAAATTTATCTGGAGAAAATGTTTTAGATTAAAAGTATAATTCTTCATAAAGTTATTTAATATCGATTCAAAGAGTCCTTTCGCTGGTGCGAGCATCTTGCTCGTACCTTAAAATTCCATAAACTTTTCACGAGCGTGATGCTCGCGAGAGCGTTGGGTCATGCTGAACTGGTCACAGAGCCACGTCGAAGTGCCGTCGAAGTGCCGTCAGTTCAAGCGAAGTCGAGAACTAAAACACAAAAAGTAGAAACCAATTTAAAATAAAATAGGAAATTTAAAGTTATTATAGTTTATTTGATGCTTAAACAGCTAAAAAACAATAACAATATAATGAAATCGTATTCTATTTTTGAAATTAACGACATTTTGAAGGGAACCATTATTGGAACAACTTCTCAAAATATCACAGCAACCGAAGAACTTACCCGAGCAAAACAGTCACACATTTCTTTTATAGGAAACAAGAAATACGAAAAACTGTGGGAAACATCAGCTGCAAGCGTTGCCGTTGTAAATAAAGATATTTCAATTGAACCGGGCGAAAACCGGGCGTTTATACAAGTAGATAATGCCGATTTGGCTATGAGTCAGGTTTTAGAATTATTTGCTTCGCCAATGCCCGAGTTTGCTGTTGATATTCATCCAACAGCGGTAATCGACGATTCGGCTAAAATTGGTAACGGAGTAAAAATAGGAGCGGGCTGTTATGTTGGTCCGCGTACCGAAATTGGCGACGGAACCATTCTTTACCCAAACGTAACCGTTTTAGACGATTGTATTATTGGCAAGCAAACCACCATTTGGTCGGGAACCGTAGTACGCGAACGCAGTAAAATTGGTCATCAGTGCATCATTCATCCAAATGCGACGATTGGTGCCGACGGTTTTGGCTTTCGTCCGTGTGCCGAACGTGGTTTGGTAAAAATCCCACAAATTGGCGATGTAGTCATTGGAAATCAGGTCGAAATAGGGGCAAATGCCTGTGTAGATCGCGGTAAATTCAGCTCAACCATTATTGGCGATGGCTGTAAAATAGACAATCTGGTACAAATAGGGCATAACAGCGAATTGGGCATGTTCTGTATTATGGCGGGTAACAGCGGTTTGGCAGGATCGGTTAAATTAGGAAACGGCGTAATTATTGGCGGCAGTGCCTCTATTAAAGACCATACAACCATTGGAGACCGTGCTGTTATTGGCGCCGGCTCTGGTGTAACAGGCGATGTAGCAGCCGGTAAAACCATGTTGGGCTACCCGGCGTTAGAAGCACGCGATACCCTAAAACAATGGGCAATTATGAAACGCTTGTTAAACGAGAGTAAAAAGTAAAATTACACAACCTGCAAGGTTTTTAAAACCTTGTAGGTTTGATTTTAAAATCTATTTTACTTTTTCAATGACAGATGCTATACCAGGCATGGTAGGTGATGAGTCATCTTTTAAGAGCCCAGTGTCAGAGCGACTGAATAATGCTTGAAAAACAATTTTCTTTTCTTCTTCGGAAAAATCTCCTTTGCTTAAAAGAGAAATATATAAATAAGTTAATTTTTCTCTTTCTTCTGCGTCACGAGCCAAATGATAATTACTAAACATAAATTTCATTACAGCTCTGAACATGAATGCTATGAATGAAATGAATAAAGCAAAAACAATAGACCAACGAATTGCTGCGGAAGTATCTCCTTTAAAAATTGATTCAAGCATACCTTCTGGTGTTTGCCACAATAGAAAGTAAGTTAAAATAACTGCTACTAAAGTAATTGATCCTAAAACCCACATCATCATGTTAGCCTTTTTATTTAATTCGATAGCTCTATCTTTCCAATATTTGACTGGTTCTTGGAGTTTAAGTAATTCGCTATATTGATTTTGAAGACTAGTGAATTCGGAATCGGTAGTATCAAAAAGATCTTTAAACTCTTATCAGTATGATTTATAAATGATGAAAATTTATTTCTTTTATAATGTAACCAATCTGCTAATAACTTACGAGATTTAGATACTTTTTCTGATTGAAAATCGTTATTCTTAGTGTAATCATTTTCTATATTCTTTATCAATGAAATAACGTTATTCTGATAATCATTTTCTAAATTCTCAATTTTGTTTCTAATATCACTGATATATCTTTTATCAGTTTCTCTTCTGGAAAATAATACAGAATTTTCGCGATGAGTAAATTCGTAGGCTAACAGATATCCGTTGATACTACTCCTGTCGCTATTATTCATGCCTTGATTGGTAAAGTATAAAAATGCTCCATTGAAAATATTTGTATTTTCAGCTTGCAACTTAATCATGAAATCAATTTCAGGACTTTTAGCAGTAAAAACATGTTGAGATGGAGAAAAATAATGTCTAGTAAAACTTGTAAACTGTTGTTGTAAACCGCTTTCATCGTAACTTTCATTCTTTACGTGAGTATTTATAAACTCATCTATGTAAGTACGAGCTGTTGTGAAAAAAGAAACTGATTCACTAAAAAGGTTATTATCTAATTCTTTTTTTCTATCTGTCCATTGTTCATCATTTTCTTTAAAGAATTTGAAGATGTTAATAATGCCTACAATATTATATTCAACATTGATATGGCGAAGATTAAAAGGAAGTTCAATCGTATTTAAAAAATCCTTATAAGAAGAGTCTTTAACAATTTTACGCGCTTCTTGTAATTCCATAATTAATATTTGTAGTAGTGTTTGTAATGTGTTGTCATTATACTGTATAAGCTAATATACAAAAAACCACTTAATAATAAAGTGTAAGTTTTATTGTAAAAATATTTGCAACCTATTCTAAAAAATGTTAATTTAAACCCGTTGTTGATAATAAATAAAGAAAAATAATATAAATAAGTTGCTGCAAAATACAAATCTGGTCGGTAGCAATACAAATCTGGTCGGTAGCAATGCAAATCTGGTCAGTAGCAATACAAATCGGGTCGGTAGCAGTACAAATCTGGTCGGTAGCAGTACAAATCTGGTCGGTAGCAATACAAATCTGGTTGGTAGCAATACAAATAGGGTCGGTAGCAACATAAATCGGGTCAGTAGTAATGTAAAATCACAAATACTTTTATATAATAAATTTAAATTTTAGAAAAAATGGGCAAGAAAAAATCAGAAACACAGTTAATGCAAAGCTATGGCGTTTTATTTGAAAACGTAAAAAAGGATACCGTTTTAGCAGCCGAACTGGCAGAATACGGTTATGATGCCGCAGCCATTGCACAAGGCGAAGCACTTTACAACAACTTTGTAGAAAAGTACGATACCAACAAAACAGAAACCGCACAAGAAACCACAGCGTACGCCGTATTTAGCAACGCATTTGAAACCACTGCAGCTATTTACAAAACCGACCGTAAGAAGGCTGAAATTGTCTTTAAAAACCAACCCGATGTGTTGCGAAACTTGCAATTAAACAAACCCTTGTTAGAGCGAAATGCAGTAGTAATTGATACCATGCGTTTGTTTTACGACATGCTGCACAATAACACCGAATTACTAACCGCTTTAAATCGACTAAAAATTACTGCCGACCATGTAAACCAGCAATTGGCAAATGTAGCCAATGTACAAACCGTTTATGCTGCCTATGTACAAGAAAAAGGCGAAAGTCAACAAGCTACCCAAGACAAAAACAAAGCCTTTGACGCCGTAAGCAAATGGGTAAGCGAATTTTACAGCGTAGCAAAAATAGCATTGGAAGACCAGCCACAGCTTTTAGAAAGTATTGCTAAGTGGGTGCGTAGTTAGTGACTAAAGGAAGCGTGGCTTCGAGAGTCTAATTGGTGACTTCGAGAGCCTCAGTCACCAGTAATACAAGTTCCCTGAGGCACTCGAAGGGAAAAATAATAGGTGACTTCGAGAGCCTCAGTCACCGGTAATTCTAGTTCCCTGAGGCACTCGAAGGGAACAGAATGTATACACTCAAATGAAACAAAATAATGGGTGACTTCGAGAACCTCAGTCACCATTTGAGAGAACTTCAGTCACCGGTAATTCTAGTTCCCTGAGGTTCTCGAAGGGAACAGAGTATGTCACTCGAAGGAACCAAAAATAGGTACTCGAAGGAAAAAACAATAGGTGATTTCCAGAGCCTCAGCCACCAGTGATACTAGTTCCCTGAGGCACTCGAAGGGAACAATATGATAGGTGGCTTCGAGAGCCTCAGTCACCATTTAAGAACCTCAGTTACCGGTAATTTTAAATAAACAAAAAATATCATGAAAGGGTACATGTACATATTACTTTGTTCAAACGGAAGTTACTACACAGGTAGTACTAACAACCTAGAATTAAGATTGATCCAACACCAAAATGGACAAGGAGCAAATCATACCAAAAAACATTTACCAGTAACATTAATTTATTACGAAGAATATCAAAGAGTCGAACAAGCATTTTACAGAGAAAAACAAGTACAAGGATGGAGTAGAAAAAAGAAAGAAGCATTAATAAACGGAGAGCATACTTTACTGCCAGAATTAGCAATTGCCTACCGCGATTTAAAACGTTAGTAATATATTGATTGTATTGGTTTTCTAAAGGTGGCTGAGGCACTCGAAGCCACAACGAGATTCTCTAATCGGTAACTGAGGCACTCGAAGTCATATTTTTTCTAGAAACCACCATTCTTTTCCCTCGAGAACCTCAGGGAACGTGGGGTGGCTGAGGCACTCGCAGTTACATTCTTTCCCTTCGAGAACCTCAGGGAACGTGAATACTGTCTGAATCATATTATCGGTGACTGAGGCACTCGAAGTCACACCTTTTCTATAAGCGACCATTCTTTCCCTTCCAGAGCCTCAGGGAACATGAACGCTGTCTGAATTACATTATCGGTAGCTGAGGCACTCGAAGCCACATTTTTTTTCGAAGTCTCATTCTTTCCCTCGAGAACCTCAAGGAACGTGCGGTGGCTGAGGCACTCGAAGCCACACTTTTTCTAGAAACAACCATTCTTTTCCCTTCGAGAACCTCAGGGAACGTGCGGTAACTGAGGCACTCGAATTGTTGGCTGAGGCACTCGAAGCCACAACAATAAAAACAAAAAACGCCCAACTTTTCAGTCGGGCGTTTCATTTTATAAGAAGAAAGCAATTACGCTTCCATATAAGCTTCAATAGGAGCACAAGAACAAACAAGATTTCTGTCTCCATACGCATCATCAACGCGGCGTACACTTGGCCAGAATTTGTTTTCTGCTACATATTCTAAAGGATACGCTGCTTTTTCACGAGAATAAGGTAATTCCCAAGTTTCGGCAGTTAACATAGCTAAAGTATGCGGAGCATTTTTCAATACGTTGTTGGTATCTTCTGCAGTTGCAGCTTCAATTTCTTTACGAATTGAAAGCATTGCATCACAAAAACGATCTAATTCCGCTAAATCTTCAGATTCGGTTGGTTCAATCATCAACGTTCCAGCTACAGGGAAAGAAACTGTAGGAGCGTGGAAACCGTAATCCATTAAACGTTTTGCAATATCAGTAACTTCAATACCTTTTGCTTTAAACATACGGCAGTCAATAATCATTTCGTGAGCCGCACGTCCGCGTTCTCCAGAATACAATACTTCGTATCCTTCGCTTAAACGGGCTTTCATGTAGTTAGCGTTTAAGATCGCTGTCATGGTAGATTGTTTTAAACCATCGGCACCTAACATCGAAATATATCCGTAAGAAATCAAACAAACCAAAGCCGAACCGTACGGAGCTGCCGAAATTGCCGTGAT
This sequence comes from uncultured Myroides sp., assembly GCA_913777665.1. Taxonomy (GTDB): domain Bacteria; phylum Bacteroidota; class Bacteroidia; order Flavobacteriales; family Flavobacteriaceae; genus Flavobacterium. The sequence continues at coordinate 57,744 of CAJYTF010000016.1, read as the reverse complement.
TGCGTTATCGCCACCAACTTTAATAACTGGGTTTGTAGGTAAAAATTCTACTAAATGCTGCGCCACACAGATTGGACCAACACCAGGACCACCGCCACCGTGAGGAATTGCAAAGGTTTTGTGTAAGTTTAAGTGACAAACATCGGCACCAATACGTGCAGGATTTGTCAAACCAACTTGTGCGTTCATATTTGCACCATCCATATAAACTTGTCCGCCGTTAGCGTGGATCAAGTCAGTAATTTCAATGATCGATGATTCGTAAACTCCATGAGTAGAAGGGTAAGTAATCATTACACAAGATAAATTGTCTTTATGTAATTCGGCTTTCGCTCTTAAATCTTCTACATCGATATTTCCTTCTTCAGTCGTTTTAGTAACAACCACTTTCATACCAGCCATTGCAGCCGATGCAGGGTTTGTTCCGTGAGCCGATGCAGGAATTAACGCTATGTTTCTGTGACCTTCACCACGAGATTCATGATAAGCACGAATAACCATTAAACCAGCGTATTCACCTTGCGCACCAGAGTTTGGTTGTAACGTGGTACCAGCAAAACCGGTAATTACGTTTAACTGCTGCTCTAATTTATGCAACATGGTTAAATATCCTTTGGTTTGATCTGCCGGAGCAAATGGGTGTATATTGTTCCAGTTAGGATTACTTAAAGGTAACATTTCTGCCGCTGCATTCAACTTCATTGTACAAGATCCTAATGAAATCATAGAATGGTTTAATGCCAAATCTTTACGCTCTAACTTTTTAATATAACGCATCAATTGAGATTCTGAATGATACGTGTTGAAAACATCGTGCTCTAAGAACGTAGATGTTCTTTCTAATTTAACAGGAACTAAAGCTTCTTGAGAAAGTTCTGTAACTGCTGTGAATGATTTTCCGGCAACTTCGGCAAAAATACCAATCACCGTATTAATATCGTTTATAGAAATAGTTTCGTTTACAGAAATTGAAACCGTATTTGCATCAGCATAATAGAAATTGAATTCTTTAGCTTCGGCAACAGCTTTTACTTTAGCAGCATCGGCTTTTACCAAAATAGTATCAAAATAGGCATCGTTCAATTGTTCAAAACCTAATTTCGTTAATTCGGTTTCAATAGTAACTGCTTTTGCGTGTGCTTCGTTCGCAATACGGCGTAAACCTTTTGGCCCGTGATAAACCGCGTACATACCCGCCATAACAGCCAATAAAACCTGTGCAGTACAAATGTTCGATGTTGCTTTTTCGCGTTTAATGTGCTGCTCACGCGTTTGTAATGCCATACGCAATGCACGGTTTCCGTTGGTGTCTTGAGAAACACCAATGATTCTACCCGGCATAGAACGTTTGTATTCTTCTTTAGTTGTGAAGAAACCAGCGTGTGGTCCACCAAAACCTAACGGAATACCAAAACGCTGAGTGGTACCAACAACTGCATCGGCACCCATTTCGCCCGGAGATTTTAAACGAGCTAATGATAAAATATCAGCAGCAACCGCTACTTTAATATCTTTTGAATGTGCTTTGTTTATGAAATCTTCATAATCGTGAACCTGACCATATTTACCAGGATATTGTAAAATTGCAGCGAAGAAATCTTCTGTAAACTCAAATGTTTCGTGGTTTCCAACAACAACTTCAATTTCAATTGGAGTAGAACGCGTTTGTAAAACCGATAATGTTTGAGGTAAAATTTCTTCTGAAACAAATAATTTGTTTGCGTTGTTTTTCTTTTGATCTCTAGTACGAACATCAAACAATAAAGCCATAGCTTCGGCAACTGCAGTAGATTCGTCTAATAACGATGCGTTTGCAATTTCCATTCCCGATAATTCAATTACGGTAGTTTGGAAATTCAATAAAGCCTCTAAACGTCCTTGAGCAATTTCTGCCTGATAAGGTGTGTACGCAGTGTACCAACCCGGGTTTTCGAAAATATTACGTTGGATAACAGCCGGAACAATCGCTTCGTTATATCCTAAACCAATCATTGATTTGAATACCTTGTTTTGTGCGCCTAATGCCGTAGCGTGTGCCAAATATTCGTATTCTGTAAGTGCTTCGTCTAAAACGATATCTCTCTCTAAACGGATTTTGTCTGGAAAAGTTTCGTATAACAATTGATCCATATCTTTCACACCTACCGTGTCAAACATGTGTTGTAAGTCGGTTGCTCTAGGACCAATGTGTCTTAAAGCAAAAGCATTTGTCTTCATCTGCTATTAATAAAATTATAGTTGTGTTTAAAGAAAGCAAAAATACAACTAATATTTGATTAATTTTACGGATAGAAAAAATAAAGTGAAGTGAACAGCAACAAGTTATGCAGCAACAGAGTACTAAAAATATAACGCGTTTTTTTGACTGGTATTTGCACGCAAGTTTGCATGTGGCGCTGGCTACAACGGCATTGGTGCAAATGACTTTTTATTTTTGCTATTTGCCTTTTAATGCGGCTGTTACCAATTTGGTTTTTTTTGGAACCGTTTTTAGCTACAACTTTATTAAATATGCACAGGTTATTGCCAAGAAAAAAGAACTGACGCTGTTTTTAAAAAGCATTTTAGCATTAAGCGTTGTAAGTTTTGTAATTGCGGTAATAAGTTTTTTCTTTTTGAATTTAAAAGCACAACTGCTCACTGTTTTTTTTGGATTGTTATGTGTTTTGTATGTAATTCCGTTGGCAAAATCAAAGACCAATTTGCGAAATTATGCCGGGATTAAAATTTATATTGTATCGTTATGTTGGGCGGGTGTAACAACCTTGTTGCCGATTGTAAATGCCGAACAAGCGATAGAAAATGATATAGTATTTAAGTTTTTACAACGATTTATTCTTACGCTGATTCTTATTCTGGTTTTTGAAATTAACGATTTAAAGTACGATGATATCCGACTAAAAACCGTTCCGCAGACCATTGGCGTTTTAAAAACAAAATATTTGATTGGTTTGTTGCTGATTCCGTTTTATTTTCTGGAATTTTTAAAAGTGAATTATTACGGAAACCAATGGATCGTTAACCTGATTTTGGTAGCTGTCATTGCGTTATTTACCTATTATGCCAACCCAAACCGATCGAAATATTACACGCTTTTTTGGGTAGAAAGTGTACCGGTTTTGTGGTATTTGTTGATTATTTTGTTTAATTTTCAATAAAAGAATTATGAAAAAGATGTTGTTTGTTTTACTCTTGATGCCCTTTTTTGCATCGGCGCAGGAATCGTATGATTTAATTGATTTTTCTGATGAATTTTCTGGAAAAATTATTGTTGATGACAATCAGGAAAATTCCGATTTAGAAACCAATTGTACGCTGAATATCTATCAAAAGAAAAATGGGAAACTCGTTTTCTCTAAACCTGCTTTTTATTCGGGATATGATTTTGAAGATTCTAAAGTAAAATCGAACATTCAAGAAATTCCGTATGGCGAGCAAAGTATCTTAATTTTTGAGGATTTTAATTTCGACGGAAAAGAAGATATTGCCCTGCGCACTGGGAATTACAGTTGTTACGGTGGTCCGTCGTTTGAAATATATCTGGCTGATAAAAACGGTTTTACCTACAATGAAAGTTTTACCGAATTAGGATCTAATTATTGCGGAATGTTTACGGTTGACGATGAAAAAAAGCAGTTGCAAACCATGACGAAAAGCGGCTGCTGCTGGCATCAGTTCTCGACTTATGTGGTAGAAAATAACAAAGCGGTTCCAATAGAAATTATCGAAGAATATTATTCGGGTATTTTTGTAGAATATTCAGTTCAAAAACGTGTGAATGGTAAAATGGTTACAAGCGGTTATCAGAAATTTGCCGAAGATAATGCTCCTGAATTTACAATAGTTTTTGAAAACGGTAAAAAAATGTATCTGATGGAAGGTATGAATTCCGATTTGTTGTACATTTTTACTGATAAAGAAAATGTTGTTGAACTTACCTTCAACGCAGATTTTATGTATAATAAAGCTGATCAAACCGTATCATTCAAAAATAAAAATACTATTTATATAATTACTCCAAAAGGAATTACAATACAAGAAGGCATCAAAACCTATCATTTGAATAAAATAAAAGAAACCGCCGGATCTTTTAATAATTTAAAATGGAACACTTTTAGCAATGTTCAAACCAAATAGCATTATGCTGCGCGTTCTAAATGCGTAATAATCTGTTCAATTTCAACCGCCTTTTTCAATTGGTTTCTCAATAAAAAGTCGCCGTGTTTTTTCTGATGATTTTCTATCGTTCGGTTTAAATGTGTTTTAAAAAGTTGGCTGTAATGTTTTTTACTGTGTTGTTCAATCAGTTCGTAACAAAGTTTTACTTCATCAATATTTTGTTGTGTAATTTCGGTTTTCGAAAGACTTTGCAATAAATTATTCAGATAATTTTCCTTTTCAAACTCAAGGTTGTTTAGCTTATCCTGATACATTTTAATGGTAGCATCATCGTTAATTTCCAACCACGTAAGTTTCTCTAAATTGCAGTTCACAATTTTTAAATTCAACTGCAATAATTCGTATTGATGTCTGTAATATGTAATCATGTTTCCTTGTTTTGTTCAAATTTCATGATTTGGAATGACGTTGTTTGTCGTTAAGTGGCTACGATGTGTTAAATTTTATAAATTAACATTTTTAATAACAGTACGTAAAGTGTAAGCTGTATATTTAAACAATTAACTAAACAAAATGTACTATTATGACCGAAAACTATTTTCAATCAACAGACGAAAGTCAAAATTTTATCAATTATTTTAAAGCCGTAAACGCTACTTTTTTAAACGAAAACGTAAAGGCATTATTCATTGTAAAAGCACATGAAAAAGTGTATCTGAAATCGGTTTTTACAAAAGAAGAGTATTTAAACAAGTTTACCTTTGTAACCACTTTTACTAATTTGGATATCGTGGTTGATACTTGCGATTGCGACGAAAACCCAGAAGGAAAACTTTTTCAGGACAATTTACCAAACGAACAATTAATCGATCTTTTTGTGAACTTGGACGAAGAATGTCTGGTGCAGATTTTTGACAACGAATTAATATCGATTCCGTTTATATCAGAACATTATCAAATGGAAGTATTTTAAAACACAAAAGCAACTCAAACCGAGTTGCTTTTTTTATTTTTCGAATTCCAGAACAGGTTGATCTGAAACCTCTGGTGTACCTGGCTGAACAGTACGTGTTAATCGTAATTTGCCGTCTAATAAATTAACTTTGTAATATCCGGGAAAGTCGGGATAATTAATCAAAATGGTTTCAGCATTTAACCAAAGATAACTAAAAGTTCCTTCTTGGCTAACATAAGCATGTTCGCTGTTATTGGTCATTGAAATGTTTGTTGCACCAATGTTCCAAACAACCGAACCTTTTTCAATCTGCGGTAATTCGGGCACAAAACCAAGATAAGCAGTCATTTTCCATTCGCCCGAAATTTCAGCACGCTTAAAATTCTCTTCACTAGTGCATGAAAACAAACTAATAAATGCAAATAATAAAATAAGTTTTTTCATAAGTTTAAATTTTAATTGAATAGGTTGAGTGATATAATTTTATGAAGATACAAAAAAAGGAAATAAGTATCTTTGCTTAACAGATTTAATAACATGGATTTATTTACGAACAACGCTGCGACTGATAATTTATTGCCTTATGATGGCGAAGTTATTTACCATGGAATTTTGTTGGATACCAATGAAGCTAATCATTTTTTTAATGAATTAATGCAGAAAATTGAATGGTATCACGATAAATCGGTTATTTATGGTAAGGAAATCACTACCAAACGAAAAGTTGCCTGGTATGGATCTAAAGATTTTTCGTACACCTATTCAGGTTATACTCGAATTGCAACACCTTGGATTGAAGAATTACTGGCATTAAAACAGTTGATTGAGTTATATACCGACAGTATGTACAATTCGTGTTTGCTGAATTTGTATCACAGCGGCGAAGAAGGTATGGCTTGGCACAGCGACGGCGAAAAAGATTTGGTTGATAACGGTTCTATTGCGTGTTTAAGTTTGGGTGCACAACGCCGTTTTGATTTTAAACACAAGCAATCGGCAGAGAAAAGGCATTTTGATTTACCAAACGGATCGTTAATTGAAATGAAAGGTGAAACGCAGAAACATTGGTTACACGGAATTGCTCCTACAAAAAAAGTAACCGAACCAAGAATTAGTTTGACTTTTAGGCAGATGAAGTTTTAAGTTGAGTTTTATAAAGAATATAAGAGTGGAACTATTTATTCTAGTATTAATTATTGCACCAGCAATCTTTTGGGTATTTTACAAAGCAAAAATCAAAGGTGTAATTGGAGAAAAGACTGTTTCTTCAATATTATATTTTTTAGATAACTCGAAGTATAAAGTAATTAATAATGTTGTTGTAAAAAATGATGAAGTAACATCACAAATTGATCATATTGTAATTTCCAACTTTGGAATTTTCGTTATTGAAACTAAAAATTTTAAAGGATGGATTGTGGGCGGTGAGAAATCAGAATTTTGGACTCAAATAATATTCAAGTATAAAAAGAAATTTTACAATCCTTTGCTACAAAATTCAGGGCATATAAAAGCACTAAAAAAATGTCTTGTTGATTATCCACATATAAAGTACTATTCAATAATTGTTTTTTCAAACAACGCTGACATTAAAATAAATACTTCTCAAGATGTTATAAATTCAAGTCAACTTTTAAGAACAATAAAAAAATATTCTGAAGTAAATCTTACAGAGGCAGAGAAGGAAAGAATTACACAAAAAATCAACTTATCTAATGTAAGTGAATCATATAACAAAGGTCAACATATAAAGTCAATTAAGCGTAGGATTAATCATCGTGAAAAATCTATAGCACAGAATAAATGTCCTAGGTGTGGCAGTGATTTGATAAAAAGAAAAGGAAAATTTGGATTTTTTCTAGGTTGTAAGACTTATCCAAAATGCAGATTTATTAGAAATATTTAATTTTAAAACTATATTTCTATGTGGTAAAAAATTAATCCGTGCAATCTGTGGCAAATTTATTTTTAAGTTTGAAAATATAAGTTCTCGATAAGCTCGAACTGACGTGGTGTAACAAAACTTATAAAACTATGTCTCTATGTGGTAAAAAATTAATCCGTGCATCTGTGGTAAACCTATTTTGGAGCAAAAATATTCAAACCGAATCTTTTAGAAAAATCCAATATCATTTGATAACCCGCAACCGAATTTCCATGACTGTCTAAAGGAGCGCTAAAAACGCCAATTCCCATTTTACCCGGAACACTTATGGTAATTCCGCCGCCAACACCCGATTTGCTTGGTAAACCAATTCTGCGGGCATATTCGCCACTAAATTCGTACATGCCGGCAACCATCATTTGCGATTGAATCAGTTTAGATAAATCGGCATTTTTATAAGTGGCATCGCCATCAAATCGTACGCATTCATTGGCAAAAAAGTATCCAATTTTAGCCAGATCTTCGGCAGTAACTTCTATCGAACATTGTTTAAAATAATTATCTAACTGATTTTCTTCGCCCGAAATCAATCCGCTGTTTTTCATAATGTAAAACATTCCTCGGTTGCGGTGTCCGGTTTCTTTTTCAGACAAATAAACAGCTTCGTTATAGTTAATGTTGTTGTTTTTGGTGATAAACCGAACCATTTTCAACACCTTATGAAAAGCAGTTTCGCCTTCGCCTTCAATCATCGATACCGTTAAAATGGCTCCGGCATTCATCATTGGGTTTAGCGGTTTGCCTGTAATCTCTAAATTTCCAAAATGATTAAAAGGTTTGTCGGATCCAAAATAGCCCATATTTTTAAAAACGGCTTCTTCACCGTTTTCTTGAACAGCTACCATCAACGCAATAATTTTAGAAATACTCTGCATGGTGAATTTCTTGTTAGTATCGCCTACGCTTATAACTTTTCCATTAGCATCAACCACAGAAAATGCAATGGCATCGGCAGTCATTTTTCCTAATTCGGGAATATAATCGGCAACTTTTCCTTGTGTAGCAAAATGTTTGTTTTCGTCTAAAATATTCTGTAAAACTTTTTCGGTAATTTTATTGTCGGTTGCTATTGTTGATTTTTTCTGAGCATTTAAAGAAAAGTAACTCATATTTACTGTAACAAACAATACAAACAGTTTTGAGAGAAGTGATTTTTGCATGATGGGATTTTAGATATAATCAAAGATAAAAGTTATATTTACTTTAAATCAAAAATTATGAAAAACTATTATTTAATTCTTTTAGCCCTTTGTTTTTGTGTTTGTTCATGTGTACAAGTACGTGGTTTGGGTGATGATTATAAATATCTTTCTCCTTATGAAAAAACTTTAATAGAACCATTTAAAAAAGAAAATTCATTAAAAATGAGCAGGGTTTATAAAACCAATGCCACTACGCTGTTGGATGCTTTAAAAGAGTATCCTAAAGCGTTTGTATATGTTTATACTGTTGGTTGTACAGGCGATGCGTGTAAGCCTTTAACTGTTTATGAAGAATATGCTAAAAAAAATGGTTACAAAGTTTTTTTCGTTTTAACAAGTTATATGGATTTAGATATTGCTTTATTAGAACCCAGAAACACGCCCTTGTTTGTAATAGATAGTAAATATTATGGAAACAAACTTTTTAGAGCGTATGTAAATGATTTTAAAAATGAATTAAAAGGAAGAGATAGAAAAGTAAAAGGTGAATACGAAGGTGGACTTTTGTTTTATGAAAATGGAGTTTACCAAAAATCATACTCTTACTTACCGGCAACTACCAATTAAAAGTAAAATGAGTTTAGCAAATATGTTAAACTCATTTTTTTATTGTCTGTTCGTTTTCGTACTTTTGAAATCAAAATAAAACAAACAATGTTACAATTAACCCAAGAAATTAAAGGAGATGCTTTTGTTTATGTGGTAAACGGGCAAACTACTTTAAATAATCAAACTCCTGATTACGTTACCGAGGCTTTTAAAACCTTTCAGAGCGAAGAAACAAAAGAAGATTTTATAAAAATAGCCAACCAGTTTTACTTTTTCGTAAAAGAAAACGCAGATTTGGAAAAAATGCGTGTTGCTGGTTTTAATATCCGTCAAAAATTAGATAAAAAAACAACCGATATTACCATTATAGGTTCAGGCGAAACTACTTTGGCGTTGGCAGAAGGTTTGGCGTTATCGAACTATCAGTTTTTAAAATACTTTAAAGATGCCGATGAACGCGAATACACTTTAGAAAACGTTTTTATGTTAGGCGATATTTCAGCCGAAGAAATAAATCGAATCAACAACGTTATAAAAGCTGTTTTCTGGGCGCGCGATATGGTGAACGAACCAAATTCGTTCTTAACGGCAAATCAACTGGCAAAAGAGATTCAGGAAATTGGCGACGAAGCTCATTTTCATGTAGAAGTTTTTCGTAAACCGGAAATCGAAGCCTTAAAAATGGGCGGATTGCTTGCTGTAAACAAAGGATCAATTCAACCGCCAACTTTTACGGTGATGGAATACAAACCTGCAAACCCTATTAACGACAAACCAATTGTTTTAGTTGGTAAAGGTGTGGTTTATGATACCGGCGGCTTATCGTTAAAACCAACACCAAACTCAATGGATTTAATGAAATCTGATATGGGTGGTGCAGCAATGATGGCAGGAACTGTTTACGCAGCGGCATTAAACAAATTAAATGTTCATATTATTGGATTGATCCCTGCTACAGATAACCGTCCGGGTGGTGATGCGTATGCGCCAGGCGATATTATTACCATGATGGACGGAACTACGGTTGAGGTTTTAAATACCGATGCAGAAGGACGTATGATTTTAGCAGATGCTATTAGTTATGCAACAAAATACAATCCGGAATTAATCATTAACTCGGCAACATTAACCGGTGCAGCCTTGGTTGCGGTTGGTACACGTGCAGCTTGTTTAATGAGTAATGCATCAGACAATGTTACTAATGATATTTTAAATGCAGGTGAAAAAGTTTACGAACGCGTGGTACAGCTACCTTTGTGGGACGATTATAAAGAGCAGTTAAAATCTACTTGTGCCGATTTAAAAAATATTGGCGGACGCATGGCCGGAACCATTACTGCCGGTAAGTTTTTAGAGCATTTTGCGAAGGCGCCGTTTGTGCATATCGATATCGCCGGGCCTGCTTTTACCGAAGCTCCTGAAAATTATAAAGGTTTGGGTGGAACAGGAACCGGAATCCGTACATTGCATGAATTCTTTGTGAATTATAAAAAGTAAACTTAAAATCCGTTATCGTTTGGTAACGGATTTTTTATTGAAATTTATTGATTGATCCTCTTGAATTAGTTAATTGAATGTATAAATCAACGGTTTAACAATTGGGGTATGGTACAGTTTTTGTACCCAATTTGGGGATTGGCTTCTACAGTAAAACCTCAATTTATCATAAAATTTAACGCTTTCTTGTTAAAAATGCCCGTGGCACAGTACTTGAAAACTTATTTAAGCAAACCAAAAGGTGTTTGATCATTTAATCTAACCAATAAGCATCAAACATATTTCTTAAAGTAAAAGTATTATGCTAACAACCGGCAACCAGTGTTTAAAAAACAAACCATTTTTAGACACACCCAATCAACAAAACAACAGTCATCTTACTATAGTTCGAGACGATACTTCAAAACAAAAAGCAGATCGATCAAAGTTTTTAGATCAACTTTCATTAAACTCCCTAAAAAATAAAGATTATTTCGTGGTAGCTGCCACCTTATTTTTAATGGTTGTATCTGTAATTACCTTTATAAATTTTCAGCCCGATATAGAAAAACTGCACTTTGAACGCATGAATACCTGGTGGGGCGCATCTATAAACTACGTTGCGTTAACCTTGTTGGTTTTGCAGTTAAGTTTTTTAACCTATTTAATTGTGCTGTACATAAAATACAAACCTGTAAAAGCGGTAAGTAATGAGAAACTGCCTACGTGTACGGTAATTGTGCCGGCTTATAACGAAGGAAAACTGGTTTATGAAACCTTATTGAGTTTAGCTGACAGTGATTTTCCAGCAGAAAAATTACAGATTTTATCTATTGATGATGGAAGTAAAGACGATACCTGGCAGTGGATGTTGAAGGCAAAAGCCAAATTGGGCGACCGATTAACGATTTATCAGCAACCTAAAAATATGGGAAAACGTCATGCGCTTTACCGAGGTTTTAAAGAAGGAACGGGCGATGTTTTTGTAACGGTAGATAGCGATTCTATTGTAAAAGAAGATACGTTACGCAACTTGGTAAGTCCGTTTGCAGTGAATGAAAAGTGTGGCGCTGTAGCAGGAAATGTTCGAGTTTTGAACAAAGAAAAAGGTTTGATTCCAAAAATGTTGAACGTAAGTTTTGTTTTTAGTTTTGAATTTGTTCGATCGGCGCAAAGTGCCATTGGTTCGGTTTTATGTACACCAGGTGCGTTAGCGGCTTACAGAAAAGATGCGGTAATGAATTGTTTAGAAGATTGGATGAACCAGACTTTTATGGGGCAACCTAGTGATATTGGCGAAGACCGAGCAATAACCAACATGATTTTAAAGCAAGGTTTGCACGTTTTGTTTCAGAAGAACGCGTATGTATATACCAATATTCCCGAAAAATACAAAAGTCTGTATAAAATGTTTGTTCGTTGGGAACGAAGCAATGTGCGTGAAAACATTATGATGAGTAAGTTTGCTTTTACAAAGTTTAGAGAAGAATCAACAGCAGGTTCACGTATTTTACTGACTATGCAGTGGATTAAAGTAATTATGGCTTATCCTTTATTGCTTTTGTTATTATTTTTTGTAGTAACACATCCTATTTTGTTTGTGTGTTCAAGTTTAGCCGGAATCTTTGTATTCTCTAGTATTCAAATGTTCTTCTACGCAAAAAAATACAATATTGCCGAAGCATTTTTAGCATACACCTACAGCGTATTCTACCTATTTACTTTATTCTGGATTACGCCTTACGCAATAATAACCGCAGGTCGTAGTGGTTGGTTAACCCGCGATTTACCTGCAACAGCATAAATACAATTAAACTAACTATATTTTTAAAATCGGTATGTTATTACAGCATATCGATTTTTTTTATATCATAAAGTAAAGTTTGTTTTACAAATTGAAAAGTTTATTTATATTTGTAGCAAATAAACTTAACTAATATGAAAACTAGAAAAATTTTAATTCCAAAGCGTAATACATGGATTAGTCTGTCCCTTATTATTATTCCTATCATATTTTTAGTTCTATTAAGAATATTTAATTTTCTTGATTTTGAAACGTATGGTAAAATTGTTACAAATTTGATAGCATCTACAATTTTATTAGGAATGTTATTACTTTTTATTACTCAATGGACAAAAGATGATGGAGACGAAATGTATTTACAGTTTAGATTGATTTCCAGTTTGAGTAGTGTTTTCTTTGGAGTTGGCTTCCTTTTGGTAAATTCTATTTGGGATTTAGTAACCTTGTCTTTTACAGATTTTGGAATACATAATAGTTTCTTTTTAATGTTTATGATCTTGTGGTGGCAATTATTTGTTTTTGGTAGTCAGGTTTATAAATTAAGAAAAGAACTAACTAAAAACGATTAATTATGAATAACAAAAGTAGATTAATTCCGAAAAAGAGAATGTGGATCAGTTTAGCAATCATTTTATTGCCTGTATTAATATTATTACTTCTAAAACTCGCAGGTTTTTCTGAATCGTTAGATTTCGGTAAACTATCAAAAATTGTTGCCAGTATATCATTGGTAGGTATGTTCTTACTTTTTATGACCCAATGGACAAAAGATGATGGAGATGAAATGTATTTACAAATGCGTTTGTCTGCTGTTCTTCTTGGAGTAATTACAGGTATTACAACATTATTAATTAGCTCGCTTTTTAGTTTGATTAATTGGTTAGATTTTGATTATAGTCATTACAACGGCTTTGGATTAATGTTTTTTATTTTACTGATGATATTATCCAATTTTGGGCAACAAATATATTCATTATCTAAACAAAAAGAAGAATGAAGAATTACATTAAAATAGAACGTGCCCGACACAATTTAACCCAAGGCGATTTGGCGGAAAAGGTCGGAGTTTCACGTCAGACAATTAATTCTATCGAAACAAAAAAATACATTCCGTCTGCTGTTCTGGCATTAAAAATTGCCAAGATTTTCAATATACCTTTAGACAGCCTTTTTGAATTGGAAGATGATGATTAAGCAAAAAGCAGAAGCTCATAGCTTCTGCTTTTTTATATAAAATAATTGTCTATAAATTTAAAAATCTAAAATTATTCACCTTCGTCAGTTCGAGCCTGTCGAGAACTTATACTTTTAAACTTCTCGATACGCTCCACTCCGTTTCGCTACTCGAAGCGACGATTTATAGAATTCCAGATAATAAATTAATTTAATTTTTTATAGTTGTAATGTTCTTTTAACGGACCATCAATTTCTTTACCTTCGGTATCCAAACCTACTAATCCGTTTTCAACTACTTTCACTTTAATATCAATATCTTTTCCTTTTAAATGTGCAACCGATCCGTTGTCATGCCACATAATATCGCCGGCATCGTTTACCTTTAAATTTTTGTCTAAATATTCGGCAGCATATTTAAAAGTCCCGCTTTTATCTAACGTAATCGTTGTTTTAATACCGGCACAATCTGCACAAGGTAATGTTGCTTCGTATGTTCCGTTCCAATCTAACGAGTTTTGTGTAGTGTGACCATCGTGTGCATGAGTTATTGTATCGTTTGCAATAATCTCTGTGCTGTCTGTACTTATTGTTGTTTCTGTAGTTGTTTCAGTTTCTTTCTTATTACATGAAATAACCGTTAAACCCAAAACAAAAAATGTGAAAATGCTTTTTTTCATAACTTTAAAATTTATAATTGTAAAATATATTGTTCAATAAAAATGCCAAAGCCAAAACCTGCCTGAATACAGACTTTTTGACAATTAATAACTAAATAGATATATACATTTTGAGTATGATATACACAAAATACGGCTAATTGTTGTTGTTTTTAGCCAGATCTATCAATTTGTGAATGGTGTTTAAATTTCTACCTGTTGCTGTTACTTTTAGCTTTTTCTCGAAGAAATTATTGTTTAGTTTAGAATTTGCCATACCTTTTGGCAGATAAAAATACAGCACTTTATCAATGACCTTAAACTGATCGGTAGCAAAATCGATTTTTTCTAAATCAGCTAGTAAATCAACAGCAGGTTCTTCCTTCAAAAAAGTAAAAAACAATTTATTTGGTTCGATGTTCTCTGTAAACGGATTGTTCTTTAAAGCGGTTTCCATTTCCTGAAGATCCAAACAAAAAACAGCAATCTGTAACTGAAAATGATCGTAAATAAGCTGTTGAACTTTCGTTGCAACTGCATCTTTTTCAAAATCAGAACTTAAAATAATATTTCCGCTTTGTATATAGGTTGTAACATTTTTAAAGCCATTATCAATCAAAACAGTCTTAAGAACCGCCATTTTAATAATGTTTTTGCCGGATACATTTACACCGCGTAAAAGCACAACATACGTTTTCATTGCTTATATTTTTTTGGCTGCGTAATCGCTTTCGTTACCTAATCGGTCAATTGACTTTAAAGCTACAGTGTTACAATTCTTTCCGTTTTTAGAACGAGCAACGCTTTTAGTCAACTGATTTTTCGGAAGGATCTCCACCTGCCATTCATTATCGTAACGCGTGTACAAAACCCACTGAAAAGCATCGTTCAATTTACTGTTTGACCAATTTACGTTTATAGAAGAATTATCATTACTTACGATTAAGGACGGAGTTGCAATTTTACTGACTTTCATCCATGGACTCAATGGTATCAACGCTTTTTCTTTATACGGACCATTTTTTAATGCCGGAATCATCTCGCTGTTATTAGTTAAACCCGCCACACTGTAATGGATCGCGCCAACACTATTCTTGCTTAAAACGTTTGAAGTAATTTTTATCTGATTTACAATTTCGGTAGATCTGTTTGCGGCTTTTACTTCCACAGTGTTCAGCCCTGGCCATAAATGTCGGTTCATAGTGTTTTCATCCTGCCACCATTCCAATAAATCCTGAAAATTTTGTCGTTGTGAATTGATCGGCCAGTATAATTGAGGCGAAAAATAATCAACCCAGCCTTTGTTCAACCATAATTTGGCATCGGCATATAATTCATCGTATTGAGAAGATCCTACAACGCCCGAAGGATAACCCGATTTCCAGATTCCAAACGGACTGATACCAAATTTAACGTACGGTTTTTCTTGCTTGATTTCTTTATTGATTCGCTCTATGAATTTATTAACGTGATCTCTACGCCAATCGGCTCTTGATAGTGATCCATCGGCATTTTTGTAAGTATTCCACGAAGCAGTGTCAGGAAAATCGGCACCACCATTGTACGATGCATACGGATAAAAATAATCATCGAAATGCACTGCATCAATATCGTAACGCGAAACAATATCTTTTACCACATTTGAAACGTGATCTTGTGTTTTTATGCTTGCAGGATCAAACCAATACATACCGTTTTTAAGTTTTACGATATTACTTGGCGATTTTTTAACCATTGATTCACTGCTAACCGATCCACCGCTTAAATGATGCGCACGATAAGGATTTAGCCAAACATGCAGTTCCATGCCGCGTTTGTGAGCTTCTTCTATCCAAAATTCTAATGGATCGTAATAAGGAGAAGGTGCTTTACCTGTTTCGCCGGTTAAATAGTACGACCAAGGTTCGTAATTACTTTTGTACAAAGCATCGGCAGCCGGACGAACCTGAAAAATGACTGCATTAAAATTGGCATCTTGTAGTAAATCTAGCAATTTAGTAGCTTCGTTTTTTTGTTCTTCTGTAGATAGATTTTTGCTGCTTGGCCAGTTGATGTTGGCAACGGTGGCAATCCATGCCGCACGAAATTCGCGTTTAACTTCGGGTAAATTAATCTTTAAATCATTAGTTATTTCTGGATGTTCAATAGGCTGCGGTGTTTTTGTTACCGGTTCTGTTTCAGATTTTTTTACAACCGTAACTTTTGTAGGTTTTTGCTGCTGTTGCCCTGCACACGATATTAAAGATAAAGAGGCTAGTGCTATAAAAGCCAGGTATTTATTTACTTTCAGTTTCATACAAATATAATAATGCACAAAAATAATAAGATAAATGAGTACCTGGCTAATTTTTAAGATATTCTACTGTTAATTTAAGCAGATTGGGCTTACTGCTTTTCTAAAACGGCTTTTAAATTTGCGGTTCCTTGTTCAAAATCTTTGTTCATATCGTAAACAAGTCCCATTAAGTTAAACGGATAAGGCATTTCGCCATCAACCACCCAGTGGACTTTGGTTTGGTTTTCACTAACAGCTTCGGTTGTAAAAAACGATTTTGCAGGTTCGGTGCTATCCATTAAAAACAAATCGATATCTACACGGCTGCCTTCGGTAATTTTTGTGATTACCTGCGATCCGTTTCCAACTTCTTCGCTTTTCCAGCTGTATTTAAAACCTTCGGTTCCGTCTGTTCCTTCTGAAGTTTTTATAATGTTCGGATCTTGTTCAAACCAAACACCAAAATTCTCCTGATTTTTAATGTGTTTTACATAGTTGAAAACGTCGGCATTAGGTTTGTTGATAACCGCCGAACCTTCTGCATGAAATGTTTTAGGTACAAAGGCTGCAACAACAAGTGCTAAAACGATCAAACCCAAAATGGTGAAAAGAGCGTATTTTAAAAATTTCATAATACAAATTTTTATGTTTATAAATGAAACTTGCCGATTACCGACAAGTTTCCTGATAATTTCTGTTGAGTTTAAAGTAAGGATTGATTATCCCATTCTTTTATTTCCTTCAAAATGAACCATCCACCAAATACCAAATTTGTCTTGGAACGATGCATATAATTCTGCCCAAAACTGCTCGCCTAATTCCATTTCAATGTTCATGGCGTTTTCAGATAAAGCAGCATAAAGTTCTTTAGCTTCTTCAGCCGTATCGGTATCTAACATTACATAGGTGCTGTTGCCTAACGTTAATTTATGTCCGAAATTTTCCAAACAGTCCGATCCCATCACCATCGTGTTTTCGTTAATCATAATTGCCGTGTGCATAATTTTTTGTTTATCCTCATCGTTCATTGGAAACTCAGGATTTTCGGGCATATCGCCAAAACGGTGCATTCCAATATTTGGAGATTTAAACACTTTTTCGTAAAATAAAAACGCTTCTTCGCAGTTTCCGTTAAAGTTTAAGTACGCATGAATTTTTGCCATAGTTTTATTTTTTTAGAGTTTAGTTTTCAAATTTAATACACCACTAAGCAAATGAACTTGCCTTATGGCAAGTTTGATTGCTTTGTTTTTTTAAGATTTTAATTCTATCAAAAATAGAAAACATTTTAGAAATATTTTTTTTCGAAAACAGATATTTCAAAATAAAATAATTTATTAATAATAGTTTCACATAAATTTTAGATGAAACAATTTTGATTTTTATAATTTCAGTAAAAAGAATTGATTTGGAAAATCTACAAAACCTACATACTTATTTTTATTCGGGCAAAACGTTAAGTTTTAAATACAGAATGGATTGTTTACAGCAGTTTCAAAAGTTGTTAAACAACCATAAAAACGAAATGATTGCTACTTTACAAGCCGATTTTAATAAACCTGCTTTTGAAACATTGGTTACCGAAATAAGCATGCTGCAAAAAGAGCTAACATACTTTAAAAATAATCTAAAAACGTGGATGCACCCTAAACGGGTTTTTCCAAGCATATTGAATTTTCCTTCGAAGGAAACGTTGGCGTATCAGCCCTACGGAGTAGTTTTGGTTATTTCGCCTTGGAATTATCCGTTGCTGTTGGCATTACAACCTTTAATGGCGGCATTGGCAGCAGGTAATTGTGTTGTCTTAAAACCGTCTGAATTAGCGCCGAATACATCAGCTTTATTGGGAAATTTAATCGGCAAATATTTTAGTTACGAATATATTCGGGTGATTGAAGGCGGTGTGGAAGAAACAACCGAGCTTTTAAATCATAAATTCGATAAGATCTTTTTTACAGGAAGTACTTCGGTAGGAAAAATCGTGCATCAGGCAGCGGCTAAAAATCTAACGCCCGTTGTTTTGGAATTGGGCGGAAAATCGCCTTGTATCGTTACTCCAAGTTCAAACATTCCGTTGGCTGCAAAACGCATTGCTTTTGGAAAGTTTGTAAATGCCGGACAAACCTGTATTGCACCCGATTTTATTTTTATCCATCCAAAGGTAGAAAAGCAGTTTATTGCCGAAATGCAAAAAGTGCTGGATACTTTTTACGGAGACGAACCCGAAGCATCGCCTTATTTTGCTCGAATTATCAATGAACAACATTACCACCGCATTAAACAATATGTTTTAAAGGGCGATGTTTTGATTGGCGGACAAACCAATTCTAAAAAACGATACATTGCGCCAACGCTTATAAAGATAGACGATTTGAACGATGAGGTAATGCAACACGAAATATTCGGACCTGTATTGCCAATTGTAAATTACAACAACATTAACGAGATTGTTGCGTACAATCATGAAAACGATAAACCTTTAGCATTCTATGTTTTTGGTGATGATAAAACCGAAATTGAAACCTTGTTAAATCAGTGCAAATACGGTGGTGCCTGCGTAAACGACTGCTTGTCGCATATTGTGAACAGCAAGCTGCCTTTTGGTGGAATCGGAGCCAGTGGTTTTGGCAACTACCACGGAAAATACAGTTTTAAAGCATTTTCGCAAGCTAAAGCGGTGGTGTACAGAAAAACTTGGTACGACAATAAACTAAAGTATCCGCCTTATACAAATAACAAACTAAATCTGTTAAAAAAACTCTTTAAGTTCTTTTAAAGCGGGTAAAAAAGGCAATAAAATTGTAAGTTTGTAAAAACCGCTTATTTATGGAATTATACTACACGTTTTCAGTTTTAATTGTACTTGCCTCGTTTTTCGCTTATTTAAATGTCCGTTTTTTAAAATTACCTGGTACAATCGGTATCATGATTATTGCCATGTTGGTTTCAGTGGGTATACGTTTAGTGGGCGATCAATATTTCCCCGAAACAACCAAAGAATTTTTCATGCTAATTCAGGAATTCGATTTTACTGAAATTCTAATGGGTGCCATGCTAAACTTTTTACTGTTTGCCGGCGCACTGCATATTAACGTTTCCGACCTGCGCGATCACAAATGGCCCATATTAACTTATGCCTCTGTTAGTGTGGTGCTGTCTGCCTTGATTATTGCCGGATTATTCTATACCGTAGCCCCGATGTTAGGCATGGAAATTCCTTTTATATACTGTTTGTTGTTTGGAACATTGATTTCACCTACCGATCCTATTGTTGTTTTAGGAATTTTAAAGGAAGCGAAAGTTCCAAAAATGATCGAAACAAAAATTACGGGCGAATCGCTTTTTAACGATGGTGTTGCCGTTGTAATGTTTGCCGTTGTGTTAAAAATGGCGACCGATGTTGATTTTGATGCTTCGTTAGGATCTGTTTCAAAATTGTTTCTGTTAGAAGCCGGCGGAGGTGTTTTATTAGGAGCTCTTTTAGGATTTACAGCAAGTAACGTTATGAAAAAGATCGATGATTATAAAGTATCGGTTCTTATAACGTTGTCAATTGTAATGGGCGGATTTTTAATAGCGAAAGAACTGCATTTTTCATCGCCGCTTGCCATGGTTATTGCCGGATTGATTATCGGAAATTTCGGAAAAACAGCTGCAATGAGCGAAACCACACGCGATTATTTAAGCAAATTCTGGGAATTGATCGATGAAATTTTAAACGCCATTTTATTCCTTTTTATCGGGTTTGAACTATTAATGTTACCCGATTTACAGGAACAATTATTGTTAGGCGTTATCGCGATATTCATTTGTTTACTAGCGCGAACGTTGGCAATATTTATACCCGCATCAACCATTTTAAGAAAAAATACTTATTCAAAAGGATCGTTAACAACCATGGTTTGGGGTGGGATTCGTGGCGGAGTTTCCATTGCGTTGGTTATGAGCATACCTAATTCGGTTGGTGATATTAAAGATGTTTTGTTAGAAGTTACCTATATTGTAGTTCTGTTCTCAATTGTTGTACAAGGATTAACCGTTGGTAAGGTTGCTAAAAGAGTTTTAAAAAACGAAGAACCTGCTGATGTTAAAGAAGCAGCGTAGAAACAAAATGATAATAATGTAAAATTTTTTTTTCATAAACTTTTTTCTATTTTTATTATTTAAAAATTGCATTATGGATAACAAAACTTTTTCAATTATTTCTTATATTACAATTATAGGATGGTTGGTAGCTTACTTTGGCGGAAAAGATAACGCCGATGATTTACTAAAGTACCATTTACGCCAATCTTTAGGTTTGGTAATTGTGTCATTTCTATTTGGTATTGCAACCAATATACTTACAATGTTAGTGCCTATTGTAGGTATGATTTTAAGTGTAGCAAGCATTATTATTTTAGTATTGTTAGTTATTGGAATAATTAACGCAGCGAATGGAGTTAAAAAACCATTGCCTATTATCGGTAAAATGTTTGAAGATAAATTTAGTTTTATAGGATAACTTTAAAAATAGGATCAATAAAAAACAGCAACCGATAAGGTTGCTGTTTTTAACTTTGCCAAGAATTAATACTTTTTATCAGTATCCAATCGTTTTCATTTATCTTGGAATATATGTAATATCCTCCATAAGAACATTCATTTCCACACTGAAAAACACGATAAAATATAACTTTTTTCTTATCAATAGAAAATAGAGGAACCGAATAAGCATAATAATTATTTGATTTATTCTTTTTAGAAAGTAGCTTTGATTTTGAGAATTTTGTATACCAAATAGAATCTTTGATGCTTACAAATTGTTTATAAATAAATTCTTGATCGTCTTTATTGAATATTAAATCTAAATCATTTTTTTCATGATAAAGAAACATTTCATTTTCATAAGGATCTTCATAATTATTTATAAAATTTTCGAAATGCCATTTTAAAATTTTATTCGATATTTTCTTCCTCTCAAAATAACTTTCTTCAGTGTATTTTTTATCATGAATAGTTATCCAATTTAAGAAATCAGAAATTTCCTTATCATTTATTACAGAACTATAAGTTTGACTATTTGATGAATAATTAATCGAAATAATAATTATCAAAAGTAATTTTTTCATTTTTGATTAGCTTAAAACGAGTTAGCAATATACAAAAAAACAGCAACCATTTCGATTGCTGTTTTTTATGCGTAAGAGTTGGTTAACTCTTGCTTAAAACTTCATCAACTGTTGCTTAAGAGTTGGGTAACTCTTGCGCATGAGTTTTGTTATATCAACCCAGCACGTTTTAGTAGTGCATTTGGTGATGGTTCTTGTCCGCGGAATTTTTTGTAAATTGTCATAGGATGATCTGTTCCGCCTTGCGATAAAATAAAATCTTTAAACTTGGTAGCAATTTCTTTATTAAAAATTCCGTTTTGTTCAAAATAATCAAACGCATCGGCATCTAAAACTTCTGCCCATTTGTAAGAATAATATCCTGCGGCGTATCCACCAGCAAAAATGTGCGAAAAAGCAGTACTCATAACATTTTCGGCAACATCAGGATACAATTTAGTGGTTTCGAACTGTTTGTTTTCAAACGATTTTAAATCTTTAATTTCTGAAGGATTTTCCGAATGCCAAGCCATATCCAACAAACCAAAACTCAACTGACGCAAAGTTGCCATTCCTTCTAAAAAGTTGGCACTTTCTTTAATTTTATCAATGTATTGTTGCGGAATGGTTTCGCCGGTTTTGTAATGTTTTGCAAACAACGCTAATGTTTCAGGCTGATACACCCAGTTTTCCATAATCTGACTCGGTAATTCTACAAAATCCCAATAAACCGATGTTCCCGATAACGACGGATATGTTGTGTTTGCTAACATTCCGTGTAAGGCATGACCGAATTCGTGAAACAAGGTAGTAACTTCTTTAAAAGTTAGCAACGACGGTTTTGATTGGGTAGGAGGGGTGAAGTTGCATACAATGGAAATATGCGGACGTTCGTGAACGCCATTTTTAATCCATTGCGATTTAAACGATGTCATCCACGCACCATTGCGTTTACCTTTTCTTGGGAAAAAGTCGGTATATAACAACGCAATTTTTTCACCGTTATCGTTGGTTACATCAAAAGTTTGTACATCGGCGTGGTATTTATCAACCGTGAAAACTTCGGTAAAATGCAAACCAAACAATTTTTCGGCAACGGTAAAAGCTCCGTTCAAAACATTTTCCAGTTTAAAATAAGGTTTCAAGGCTTCATCATCTAAATTAAAACGTTCCTGTTTCAATTTTTCACTGTAATAACTTCCGTCCCATTTTTCTAATCGATCAATTCCATCCAATTTTTTAGCGTAAGCCGTCAACTCTTCGAATTCTTTTTGGGCAGCGGGTTTTGCTTTTACCAATAAATCATTTAAAAAAGACAATACTTTCTCAGGATTTTGCGCCATACGTTCTTCTAATACAAACGCTGCATGATTTTTATAACCCAACAATTGTGCACGCTGGTTACGCAATTTTACAATTTTAAGCACAATTTGTTCATTGTTGTAATCGTTATTTTGAAAGCCTTTTTTACCATTTGCAATAGCAATTTCTTTACGCAATTCACGGTTTTTGGCATAGGTTACAAACGGCAAGTAACTTGGATAATCTAAAGTGAAAATCCAACCTTGTTTTTCTTGTTGTTCCGCAAGATTTTTAGCAGCTTCAATCACACCATCGGGTAATCCGGCTAAATCTTCTTCGTTGGTAATGTGTAGTTGATACGCATTGGTTTCAGCCAAAACATTCTCGTTAAATTGTAACGATAGAACCGATAATTGCGCATCAATCTCACGTAATTCTGCCTTTTGATCGTCGTTTAACAAGGCGCCATTACGCACAAATCCTTTATAAGTTTTGTCTAACAACGTAATTTGTTCGGTAGTTAAAGTAGATTTATCAACAGTATCGAACACCTGTTTCACGCGTTTGAATAAATCTGGATTTAGCGAAATATCGTTTCCAAAAGCCGATAGTTTTGGAGCAACAATCTGTGCGATTTTCTGTAATTCTTCGTTAGTTTCTGCCGAATTCAAATTAAAAAAGATGTTTGAAATGCGATCTAACTGCATACCCGAAAACGACATAGCTTCAATCGTATTTTCAAAAGTAGGAGGATCGGTATTGGTAATAATCTGTTGAATTTCTGCTTTTGCCTGCTTAATTGCTTCTTCGAATGCCGGTTCGTAATCGGTGGTTTTTATCTGTGAAAACGGAGCCGTATCAAAAGCCGACAATAATATATTTTCCATAATTTGCTTAAAAGTTAAAGCCTAAAATTAAGGATTATATCGTTAACGAAGTATTAAAGCTAAATGAAAATTCGTTATATTCGATTTTAAAATTTCGCTTATGAAAAATAGTTTACTTGCTTTTTCCTTTATTCTAATTGTATTTAATTCTTATTCCATTTTTGCACAACAAAGAAACAAATATGAGGTTGAATTAGATCAATTTGAAAAAGAATTAGAATATAAAAAAATTACGCCAACTTACAGAATACAGGTAGAAAATAAAGAAATTCGTTTTGAAGATTTTTTTTGTAAGTTTTTCTGAGTTAGATGATTCTTTAAAAATATATATCAATAAAGATACTCTGAATATTTATAAATTGATTACTCAAAATATTGTAGAAAATGAAAAACAACAAGTAGATTATGCTAATTCTCTATTAGAAGTTAACTATTATCAAAAATTAAATATTCTAATGTTTTTAGTTCACTTTTATCCGTGTACGGGTCTTGGTTGTGGTGTGAACTACCAAGTAGTATATGATACTAAAAATAAAAAAATGTTTGCTTTTGGAAGATTTAGAACAGGTTTTGAAATGGAATTATATAATTACGATTCTAATTTACCTTGTTTTTTATCAAAATCATACGAAGGTAGAAATATTGAAGGAATTGAGAAAATAACATATCAATTATTTCCGTTAGACTTTTCGGCTTCTGAATTAAAACCTTTAAAAAACATTTTTGCACAAACTGTTTATGATGAAAATAAAAATGAAATGATATCTTTTCAAAAACAATGGCTTGAATAAATTAACATAGCTACAAGGTTCTAAAAACCTTGCAGCAACAAAAAGAGCAACTAATTTGTTGCTCTTTTTGTTATTTTAAACCTTCAGCTGCTTTTAAAACAGCCTCTTTTAAACCTAATTTATAGTCGATCATTTTTTGTAACAACTCTGCATTTTGACTTGCTAAAATTTGAACTGCCAATAAACCTGCATTTTTAGCTCCGTTTAAAGCTACGGTTGCTACAGGAACACCGCCCGGCATTTGCAGAATTGATAAAACAGAATCCCAACCGTCAATAGAATTGCTTGATTTTACCGGAACACCAATTACCGGTAACGGACTCATACTTGCAACCATTCCCGGTAAATGCGCTGCACCACCTGCACCTGCAATAATTACATTGATGCCGTTTTTGTGTGCATTGTTAGAAAAATCGACTAATTTTTCCGGAGTTCTGTGTGCTGATACAATATCAACATGCGTTTCTACGCCAAATTCTTTTAGTATATCTATGGCTTGTTGCATTACCGGCATATCCGAAATGCTGCCCATTACTACTGCTACTTTCATATTGAGCCCCTATTCCTTATAAGGAAATTCCTACTAGGGGTGTGTAGGGTTTTGTTTTTGTTTTAAAAAGAAATATAAAGATATAATAATCCAACAGAATAAATAATTATATATTAAGTTAAATAATTCAAATTTATGGTGCAATGTATAACAGCTATCACAACAGCTTACTTGAAATTGATAATAAATTTTAAAAGGAAAACCTATTGAAAGCTCAAGATATTCTTTAATCTGAGAATAAATATAAAATTCAAATAATAAAAACAAAAAGTTTACTGAAGCAAGTAAAACAAAAGCATATAAACTTATTTTGAGAATCTTTTTTATCATTTTTGTTTATATATTTTTTAGTAATTAAGAAATGTAATTAAACTTGGTGTCTTTTTCATCTCTTCTTGTATCCCAAACAGATAAAATTATTATTTCAGTCTTGTTAAATTCGTAAAAAATCAAATAATCTCGTACAATGGTTATTCTTATGGAATTGTCTTTTGAAACTCTTCCGATTTCAGGATGTGTACAAAGAAGTGTTATGGTTTCAGAAAATAACTTATTAAGCTTTTTTGAATATGTTTTAGATTTGGTTTTACTGTACCAATAATTCAGTATTTCTATTCTTTCCAAATGAGCCGATTTTGTCCAGACTATTCTTCTTTTAGCCATTGGTCAATTTCATTTTCAGCTTCTTCATTAGTAATATAATCACCATTTTTGTATTCCTTTCTTGCTTCTGCAACTCGATTTTTTTGATCTGAAGATAATTTATACAAATTCTCTTCTAGTTCAAAATCTAAAAGTTTTTTAATTTCCTTTATTACACGAACTTCTTTTAATTCGGTAATTCTGCTGATTATATCTAGCTTTAGTTGTAGTTCTGAAGTGCTCATTTGTAGAGATTTACATTAAAGTTAATAAAAAATATTAAAACTCATTGTTATTGCATTTCTATTATTTTCCAATTTTCATTAGGTTCTTTTTCCAAATAAACACTTACGTTAATATCTTGCTTGTTTCCTAAAACTTTAATTTCAAGTTGTGCTTGTCCATAACCATTTGCAGAGTTTATACTTCCTGTCGGAATCATTCCATACCCTTTTATTCCACCCGTTTCAGATATTATTTGTTCGTTTTTTTCTATTTCAGCAACAGAAACTTTATAAGCTTCTGAATTTTTCATGCTATTGCCAACGATAAAGAATAAAAGAAAACCAAATGATATTGCTGCTCCAACAATAATTAGGATTCGTGGTAATTTTGAAGGTTTATTAGGGTTCTTAACAACGATAGTATTTGCAGATTTATCGCCTAACCTTCTCTTGTCGTTACTTGCAGCAAGTACTATGAATTCAACGAGCCAAATAATAAGCAGCACGTTTCTTAGTAATAGTCTGCCGTATGAAGGAATTTTATTTGGATCTTTTTCATCACGAACCATAATTCCCATAGCCCATTTACCAATACTATTGCCTTTAATGCTGTCTTTAGAGAAATATAAAAGCATGCCAGGAATCATTATTAAAAATAGCGTGACTATAAATTTGCTTGGATTATCTTCATCAATAAAATTCGAGCCTAAAGCAATAAACGCTAAAGAAACTATTAAGGAAGTCATTATAAAATGATCTATAATAAAAGCGGCAATTCTTCTTTTACGACTAGCTATTTGAAAAATTTGTTCTTGTTGCATCTTTGTTTCGTGGTTTATTTTTTTTGATTATCCTCCTGCAAGGTCTTTAAGACCTTGTAGGTATTGCTTTATTTTGAAATATAGCCACAAAGTTTTGGAAACCTTGCAGCAAATAAAAGTATTCTGACTTGTCTTAATACTTAATACAAAAATCTTAATACTACTTCGAAATCACTCTAATAGTTTCTTTAACCTGTTGGGCAACTTTGCGTGCTTCGGTCATGTTTTCGTTTACAATAGTAACATGTCCCATTTTGCGGAACGGACGTGTTTCGCGTTTTCCGTAAATATGTGGAGTAACACCATCAATCGCCATAATTTCTTCGATGTTTTCATAAACAACCTGACCGGAAAAACCTTCTTCACCCACTAAATTCACCATAATTCCGGCAACTTTACTGTCGGTATTTCCTAAAGGTAAATCTAAAATGGCGCGAATATGCTGTTCAAATTGTGAAGTATAACTGGCTTCGATTGAATAATGACCGGAATTGTGCGGGCGCGGAGCTACTTCGTTTACTAAAATTTCATCATCGGCAGTCTGAAACATTTCAACAGCCAACAAACCAACATGGTTAAAACTTTCGGAAACTTTCAAAGCAATTTCACGAGCATTATTAGCAACGGTTTCGCTGATACGAGCCGGACAAATTACATATTCTACCTGATTGGCTTCCGGATGAAATTCCATTTCTACCACAGGATAGGTTTTAATTTCGCCCGATGCCGAACGAGCTACAATCACCGCTAATTCATTTTTAAACGGAATCATAGTTTCGGCGATACATTCTGTTTCCGGTAAATTTTCCAAATCAATTACCTGGCGAACCACTTTTACGCCGTTTCCGTCGTAACCACCTTCGGTTGCTTTCCATACAAAAGGTAGTTCAACCAAACCGTTTTCAACATCAATTTTTAATGCCGGTAAGGTTTTGTAACGTTTGTAAGGCGCGGTTGGAATATTGTTCAGTGTATAAAAATCTTTCTGATTTCCTTTGTTTGATATTAATCGTAACGTTTTTGGAGAGGGATACACTTTTTTACCTGCTTTTTCCAAGGTTTCTAAAGCTTCCAGATTTACGTTTTCAATTTCAATGGTTAAAACATCAACCTGATTTCCCAAATTAATCACGGTATCGTAATCGTTTAACGAACCTTGAAAAAACTTGGTAGCGCCAAATTGGCAAGGTGCTTCGGCACTTGGATCTACCACATATGTTTGAATATCAAACTTTCGGGTTTCGGTCAGCATCATTTTACCTAATTGTCCGCCACCTAAAATTCCCAATTTAAAATCAGAAGAAAAATAATTCATTGTTGTTTTATTGTTTAACTGTTGAGTTGTTTAACTGTTTAATCGTAATGGACAAAGATACTGTTTCAAACCACATTATAAAAATGTAAAATTATGATTTTTGCTTATACAAAAGTTTCAATATTTTTCTTCCACGGCTTAAAAACGATGGTTCCTGCAACAGTAAATTCTGTTCAATAAGCGCGATTAACTGTTCTTTAATCCATTCTTCTTGATCGACCAAAAAATACAGAATATGAACAGCGTTTACTCTGGTTGCAACTGCCGATGGTAGAATAATCCAATCGAACATCGTGTGAACAATCTGCTGTTTTTGTTCTTTATTGTAAAGGTTTTGATTGTTTTTTAACTGATGGAATATCGTTCGGGAAACACAGCGTTTGGTAGATTCATGGGTTTCGTTCAACGCTTTTTCCAAATAAAGATCCAAATAATCGTTCAAATAATCAATATGGCGCTCCACCAGCATATCCAACGCGTGATACAGTACAATTTTCTGCTTTTCATCAACAAAATAAATTACTTCAATAAAAGCATCCGCCAAAATGCCCTGATCCAGAATATGATTCATAGCCAACGTTCGGCTTGGTGTACTTAAGTTGTGGTGATGCGTTGAAAAATAGGTAATTACATCCATATAAAATTATTAAAAACAAAAATTAAGATAAAAATAAAAATATATTTGGCAAAACTGCGAATAAACTTTTAATTAAAGTACACGTATTCGTATATTTGCAGGGTTAAAATAAATATGGAAATTCAAGTTTTAGATAAAACCTTTGTACCCTACCTTTCGGCATTAGAAATTGATGCAGAAGTACAGCGTTTGGCAAAAGATTTATTGAATGATTATAAAAACGAAGTTCCTGTTTTTTTAGTGGTTTTAAACGGCGCGTTTATTTTTGCTGCCGATTTAATGAAACATTACACCAGTGCGGCAGAAATTTCATTTATAAAAATGGCATCGTACAACGGTATCGAATCTACAGGTAACGTAACCGAACTTTTAGGTTTGGATATTGACTTAACCAACAAACACGTTGTTATTGTAGAAGATATTGTTGATACCGGTAACACCATTGCGGCGCTTTACAATTTAGTAAACAGATTTAAGGTAAAAAGCATAAATACGGCAACCTTGTTTTTTAAACCCGAAGCTTATAAACAAACTATTGATATTAAATACACCGGTTTTAGTATCGAAAATAAGTTCATTGTAGGTTACGGTTTAGATTATAACAAACAAGGCAGGAATTTGGGCGAAGTTTATCAAATAAAATAACATACAAAAATGATTGCAATAGTTTTATTCGGAAAGCCGGGTGCAGGCAAAGGCACGCAGGCAGAGTTTTTAAAAGAAAAATACAATTTAACGCACATTTCTACAGGCGATGTTTTCCGTTTTAATATTAAGAACGAAACAGAGTTGGGCAAGAAAGCGCAAGAATTTATTAATAAAGGCGAACTGGTTCCCGATGCTATTACAATTGATATGTTAAAGAACGAAGTAGCAAACAATATGGATAAAGCTGGTTTTTTGTTTGATGGATTTCCAAGAACAATTGCACAAGCCGAAGCGTTGGATGCTTTTTTACAATCGATTAATTTAGAAGTTACAGCAACAGTTGGTTTAGAAGCTGATGATGATGTCTTGGTAGCACGTATTTTAGAGCGCGGCAAAACTTCGGGCAGAGCAGATGATCAAGACGAAACAAAAATTCGTACACGTTACGAAGAATATAACGAAAAAACGGCTCCGTTAATTGAATATTATACCAACAAAAACAAATACCACGCAGTAAACGGTATTGGATCCATACAGGAAATTACCGAAAGATTAAGCGCGGTGATCGATCGTTTTTAATCCTAAAAAAAATAATTTTAAATAATCTTATCCTTTTTTGTAATTTAGGATAAGATTATTTGCATTTAATAGAACAACAATAGTGGAAATTTTAATCATCTTTATTTTAATCATTTTAAACGGCATTTTCTCAATGTCTGAAATGGCATTAGTATCTTCCAGGAAGAACCGTTTAGAAATGGCTGCAAAAAAAGGCAGCAGCAGTGCTAAAGCCGCCTTAAAGCTGGTTGAAGAGCCCAACAACTTCCTGTCAACCGTACAAATTGGTATTACTTTAATTGGTATTTTAACAGGTATTTATTCGGGCGATAAAATAACCACCGACTTACAAACTTTTATTGCTCAAATTCCATCGTTACAACCATACGCATCGTCTTTAAGTGTTGGTGTGGTGTTGGTTTTACTTACCTTTTTTACGCTTATTTTAGGCGAATTGGTTCCAAAACGTTTAGGATTGAATTATCCCGAAGCTATTGCAAAAATGGTAGCTATTCCTATGACGTTTATTTCTAAAGTAGCCGCGCCGTTTGTGTGGTTACTTACAAAATCGTCTGATTTGCTGCTGAATATCTTCAACATAAAACCAACTGCCGACGGAAAAGTTACCGAAGAAGAAATTAGATCGATTATTAAAGAAAGTACAGAAGTAGGAGAGGTTCAGGAAATTGAACAGGATATCGTAGAGCGTGTTTTTAATATTGGAGATTTAAAGGTAAACGCTTTAATGACCCACCGAAAATCGGTGATGTATTTAGATTGCGAAGATAATCTGCAGGAATTAAAAGCCAAAGTAATAGAAGATTTACACTCGTTTTACCCAGTTTGCGAAGGCGGATTAGATGAGGTAATCGGAGTTGTATCTTTAAAAGATCTGTTTATTTTGTTTGAAAAAGACAATGTAGATTTAAAATCAATAATAAAAGAACCTACGTTTTTCATCGAACATACATCGGCGTACAAAGCGTTGGAAGTTTTTAAATCATCGAAAAATCATTATGCGTTGGTTTCAGATGAATATGGTGTAATTCAAGGAGTAATTACCTTAAACGATATTTTAGAATCATTGGTTGGTGATGCGTCTGAATTTTACGAAGAAGAATTTAAATTGGAAGAAGTTGCCGAAGGCGAATGGATTGTTGATGGATTTTATCCGCTGCACGATCTGCTTTCGTATTTTGAATTGGATGAATTAATGCCCGATTATGATGTAACAACCATAAGTGGTTTGGTGATGAAAGAATTATCGTACATACCAAAAACAGGCGAAAAATTAATTTGGAATAAAATGGAGTTTGAAGTATTGGCTTCAAACGGAGTAAAAATTGATAAAATAGGCATTAGCTTATTAAAGGATTAACTGATTATTTAAAAAAGGTATCAATTTATTTGACTTATTGAAATTATCCTGTCGTCACTTCGAGTAGCGAAACGTAGTGAAGTGTATCGAGAAGTAAATGGTTCTCGACAAGCTCGAACTTACGATGTTTTTCAATAATAAAATTGATGGAAAATCACTGATAATCATTAAAGATTAAAAAAAATGACAGAAGGAAATTTTGTAGATTACGTAAAAATATATGTAGCATCTGGTAAAGGTGGTAAAGGATCATCGCATTTACACCGTGAAAAATTCATTGAAAAAGGTGGTCCCGATGGTGGAGATGGTGGTCGTGGTGGTCACGTAATTATTCGTGGAAACGAAAGTTTGTGGACATTACATCATTTACGTTTTCAACGACATATAAAAGCAGGTCACGGTGGAGACGGTGGTAGTTCACGCAGTACTGGTAGCGATGGGGAAGATCGATACATTGATGTGCCGCTTGGAACAGTTGTAAAGGATAAGGAAACAGGTGAATTACTTTTTGAAATTACCGAAAACGGCGAAGAAAAAATCTTAGCAAAAGGTGGTAAAGGTGGTTTGGGTAACTGGCATTTTCGCTCATCAACCAATCAAACGCCGCGTTATGCACAGCCGGGTATGCCAGCAGAAGAAGTTGATATTATTTTAGAATTAAAAGTGTTGGCAGATGTTGGTTTGGTTGGCTTTCCAAATGCAGGAAAATCTACTTTATTGTCGGTTTTAACATCGGCAAAACCAAAAATTGGCGATTATCCGTTTACAACCCTAAAACCAAACTTGGGAATTGTAGAATACCGCGATTTTAAATCGTTTGTAATTGCCGATATTCCTGGAATTATTGAAGGCGCTGCCGAGGGTAAAGGATTAGGACATTATTTCTTAAGACATATTGAACGAAATTCAACCTTGTTATTTTTGATTCCTGCCGATGCAGACGATATTAAAAAAGAATACGATATTTTATTGGATGAATTAAGAAGATACAATCCGGAAATGTTAGATAAAGATCGTTTAATTGCTATTTCTAAATGCGATATGTTAGACGATGAACTAAAATACGAATTAAAAGAACTGCTTGATAAAGAATTTGACGGACTTCCGTATCTATTTATCTCATCTGTTGCACAACAAGGCTTAACCGAGTTAAAAGATAAATTGTGGCAAATGCTGAATTAAAAGCATCTCATTGGTAAAGTAAAAAGGAGCTATCTGTAAAGATGAGCTCCTTTTTTATTTACTTGTTTTCGTTTAGTACATATTCTTGAATAATGTATTTTGAAATTGGCTTTAATGTTTTTCCGGTTTCTGGTTGCAATCCAGGTTGATTGTAAAATTCTAAAATACCATTCGGATTTTTAATGTACCAAATTTTCGGATTTCCCTTTTTATCAAAAAAAGAAGTTTTGCTATCAACCTTCATTTTTCTAAATTCTTTAATCAGTTTATCGTCTTTTGGTAAAGTTGTTTCTGCAAAACTATTAATTGTTTCAGTACAATCTACGGCTTCATATTTATCTCCTTTCCAAACCATACAATCTTTAGTTGTCCAGGTTTTAAAATTCAAAAAGAGCGAAATTCCAATAATAACAGAAACAATTCCAATAATTCCGATTTTTTTCACCGGAACATTTTTTCGCTTTTGGATTGAAACTTCCTCGGAAAATCCTATAACTTTTGGAGTATTAACATCGACTTCTATAGTCACAATTTCTTTATCAGTTGAATCTTCAACTTCACTCTTTTCTACAACCTCATTTATAGTTTCTTCAATTAATCCTTCCGAATCATAATTTGCTTCTTCATCAGCAATTATATCTTCAACTTCAGAAATATTTTTGTTGATTTTCACAAATTTAGCATAAGGGCGTTGCTTAAAATCTAAAATTAGTGCAACCATTTCCAATCTTCTTAAATCGGAACCACCACTTTTTTCTTTCAAAAAATTAGCTAAAGCTTTAAACTTATCTGTTTCACTCCGAAGCTTGTTCAAAGTAAGTTCTGCAAAAGGTACATCAAAGAAATGCTCGATAATTTTTTTGTCGGAAACATCTATTCCCTCTTTCATTTTTAAGATTAGAATTTCTCTTAAACCAGCAGGAGTTGGGTTTAATAAAGAGCTAATTTGATCACCTTCTTTCTGTATTTCATAATAATCTTTCAGTGCTTTTTTATATGATTCAATCATAAGTAAAATGTTTTATATCGGAATTTTTCGGAATTCTTAAGCATTTTTCGGAATTGTGGGATCATTGGAATTCCTTGATATTCAGGCGTAAAAAGCGCCGTTACTTTGCTTCAGAAATCAGAAGATGTCTTGTTGCGAATGTCGCAAAAATACAAAACTAATTTCTACAAAATAAATGCTTGGCTTGCGAAATCTTTCTCTGGGGAGTAGTAATTTTTTGTAAGTCAGGTATTAACACTTCCCAATACAGAGCGCTCTGTTTTTTTTAAAGGTGTGCAAAATCTATCGACGAATGTCGGAAAGCACACTATTGTTTAATCTCAATAGTAATTAAAATGACAAAAAAAGGCTTTTTAGCAGGCTTGTTCCTGCTTAGTATTTCGGTAACTGCTTTCGCAAAAAGTAATGAAACGGTTAAAAGTGAAAAAAGTGTATCAATCAATAATAATGTAACAGAAGGAATAGACCAAAGCGGTGGCGGTAACAACAACACCGGAACGGTATTAATACCTATTAAACCACCAAAACCACCGGTTATTCTTAAATAAATTATTGTTTAACTAAATAAAAGTAATAATTTAGGGTATTTAATTTCTTTAGAAGATTAATGAAATATAACTACCTTATTTTATTACTTTTTGCTTTGTTATGTTTTTCTTGTAAAAAGAATTTCAGTACTAATGATGTAAGTAATTATCCTAATATAACAATAGATTCACTTTATGATCTGTCTTTTTCTGATGATCTTAATTTGAATGATCGAATAAAAGTTACCAATAAAGGAATTCTTCTTGCGGAAAAGCATCAGATCGATTCCTTATATTTAAAAGGGATTGGTAATAAAGCGTATCATTATCTTGATGTATTTCCAGATAGTTCAAATTATTACATCAACCAACTTATTACAACTTCTAAAAAGAAAAAGAATAAAAAATATCTTGGTTATTCGTATTCGTTAAAAGGAAATTCTCTTTATAACAATACGCAATACGATAGTGCTTATTATTATTTTAAAAACGCCAATGTGGTTTATTATGATGTTAATGACAGCTTATCGTTAGCATATAACCAACTTATGATGGCGCGTATTCATTATTTTTATAACGATTACAATACAAGTGAAGAATTGGCTACACAAGCTTTGGAATATCTAAAAGAAAAAAACAACTCTTATATAATTGAAACATATAATATTTTAGGGAGCATTTACAAGAAATCGGATAAATATGATGAAGCAATTACGTATTACCAAAAAGCATTAACACTTACAGAAAAAAAATCTTTAGAAGAAAGTTATTTAAAAAATAATATAGCTTCTTTATATATAGCTTCAAACCAGTACGAAAAAGCAAAACACACACTCTATAATTTGTTAGATTCTGAATTAGTAAGTAATGATGAAAATTTACAATCGGCTGTTTTATTTAATTTAGGAAATGCTTTGTTTAAACAAGATACTAACGATGGTTTACAACAAATTTTACAATCTTTACAAATAAGAGAAAGTGCACATTTTGAAACATTATCGATTGAAAATTATATTGAGCTATCTGATTTTTACGCGTTAAAAAATAAATCAACAGCTACAAATTATCTAAAAAAAGCATTGGCATTAGCAACCAAACACAAAAGTATCGACAATAAAATTTTGGCTTTAAAAAAGTTGATTCCACTAACAAAGAATAACGCTTCATTAAATTATTCCGAAGAATATATTCGTTTAAATGATAGCATTACCAGCGTTCGAAATCAGGCAAAAAACCAGTTTGCTAAAATGCGTTTTGATTATTCCAAAGAATTAGAACAAAATCAAGTGCTTAAATCAAAAGAAATCGGAAATCAGTTAATCATTCAAAAGCAAAAAAATACCAATTTACTATTATGTTCTGTAATAGCTTTTGTAATAATATTGTTTTATTTCATTTATTATTATCTCCGTAACAGACATACAAAAGAAAAAATCGAAGAAAACTATAAAACCGAACAGCGCATTGCAACCCGCATTCACGATGAATTGGCAAACGATGTGTATCACACCATTTCTTATGCCGAAAACACCGATCTATCTGATGGAAACAACAAAGTAAAACTATTAGATCATTTAGAAGACGTTTACAACCGTACCCGAAATATTTCAAAAGAAAACAGTTTTATTCCAACAGGAACGGAATATGTAGGATATCTGAAAAATATGCTTTTAGAGTTTCAAGATGCGCAAGTGAAAATTATTACGGCTGGTATCGATGATTTTTCGTGGGATAATTTAAATAAGATCAAAAAAGTGGTTTTGTACAGAATTATTCAAGAATTATTAGTTAATATGAAAAAGCATAGTGGGGCAGATTTGGTGGTTATAAAATTCTCAAAATCTAACAAATACGCCGAAATTCAATATACCGATAATGGTGTTGGATTCGATAAAAATAAAGAAAAAATTAAAAATGGACTCCAAAATGTGGAAACCCGCATAAAAACTATAAATGGAACGATTACTTTTGACTCCAAAGTAAAAAAGGGCGTGAAAGCTGTGTTGCGTTTCCCGTTATAAAAAGAATAAAATGTTTAAAAAAGTTTTAATAGCAGAAGATATCGATACCATTAGCTTTGGTATAATGACAGCTTTGGCAGAATATTCAACTATGGAAATTCATCATGCCAAATATTGCGACGATGCGTTATTAAAAATAAAAAAAGCGATCCAGGAAAACAATCCTTATGATTTGCTGATTTCTGATCTTTCTTTTAAGGCAGATCACACCAAAACCATTTTACATTCGGGCGAAGAATTGGTACAGGCGGTAAAAGAAATTCAACCCGAAATTCATATCATCGTATATTCGATAGAAGACCGTATGGCAAAAATTAAAAGTATGTTCGACAATAATTTAATAAATGCCTATGTTTCTAAAGGGCGAAACAGCACGCAAGAACTAAAAAAAGCCATTGAAAACGTTTATGCAAACGAGGGAAAATATGTTCCGGAAAATCTTCAAAGTATGTTTCGCGAAGCTTCTGTTTTTGAGATTGAAGAACAAGATATAGAATTACTGAATCTTTTAGCCAAAGGATATTCTCAAGAAGAAATCAGTAAAGACTTTAGGAGTAAAAATTACACATCGGCAAGCATGAGCAGTGTTGAAAAACGCATAAATAAACTGAAAATTCATTTTAATTCTAGAAACATTACACATCTTATCAGTCAAACCAAAGATATAGGGTTAATATAAATCCATTTTTAAAATATTACATTGAAACACTTTGTTGTTGTTTTCTTAAAGTTGTTTGTTTTAAGAAAATGTTGAAATCCGGCTTTTTAGTCGGATTTTTTTTAACTTTTTTTAACAGAATGAGGAAAGCCGTAAGGAATTGGTTTTTGCTTGAGGTAAGTTTGTTGTGTTTAATAAATACATAAAATTATGAAATCAAAAGGAATAGCTTATTTGTTATGGTTAATTAGTATTTTTGGATGGCTGGGGTTTCAGCATTTCTATTTAGGGAAAACAGGAAAAGGAATTATTTGGATTTTAACTGGTGGAGTTTTTGGAATTGGATCACTTGTAGATTTATTTACTCTTGGAGGAGCTGTTGATAATTACAACACTAAAGAAGAATTAAAAACTATTAGAACAAATGCCTTGAGAGGTTAATCTTAAAAATATGATAGAAAATTTAAAAAAGTTTTTGAACGAAGACCAAGACCCTAAAGCAATTGAGAGAATTGCTGATAAACTAAATGGGCTTTTAATGAACGGAGAAGAAGTTGAATACATTGCTGTTCAAAAAAAGCCAGCAGTAAATCTTTCTCCAGATTGTGTTGCGTTGACAAGCAAACGTATTATTTTTTGCCGTCCAAAAAATTTGGGATTTTCAATGGAGTTTCAAGACTATATTTGGAAAGATATTTATGATTGCCATATGAAAGAAGGTATTTTAGGAGCTGAATTTTCATTAAGAACTATTAAAGGTGCCATAAACAGAATAGATTATTTACCTAAGGCTCAAGCAAGAAAACTATATACAGTTGCACAAGAGCAAGAAGAAAAACAAAGAGAATATAGAAGACAACTTGAATTAGAAGACAAACGCGCTGCTGCGGGAAGCATTAGTGTTACAACAGCCACCCAACCTCAGCAAGTTGCACAGCCGATACAACAAGTTGATGACCCTCTTGCAGCATTACAAAAGCTGAAAACACTACTTGAAAATAATCTAATTGAACAATGTGAATTTGATGCAAAAAAAGCAGAAATTTTAAGTAGATTATAATAACGAATACAGTAGAGAGTTTACATATAATTCGTATTTTACATTTCCATTAAAACATGAAACACTTTTATTTCCTTATTTTACTGGTAAGTTTAACCTTTTGCAGTTCAAACAAAAATGATTTTTCTGATGCTTCGGAACAATCCCAAGAATGGTATCCTGTAACTAAAGTGGTAGATGGCGATACTTTTTGGGTAGATAACGGAACATCAAAAGGAATAAAAATTCGGTTGACAGGTATTGATGCTCCCGAATCGCAAAAGCGTTGGAAAAAAGAAGAAGGTTATTATGGTAAAGAATCTAAAGCGTATCTAACCAAATTATTGAAAAATAAAAAAGTGCGTTTAGAAACAGATATTGATTCTTTAGACCGATACGGCAGAACTTTATCCTACGTATATTTAGAAGATGATACTTTTGTAAACGCCATCATGGTGAAACAAGGTTACGCCTTAATTATGACGGTGCCACCAAATGTACGATACAGCGAATTATTTCATAAGTTTCAAGTAGAAGCGCGTGAAAATAATCGTGGATTGTGGAATAGATAATCAAAAAAATCCTCTTAAAATTTTTAAGAGGATTTTTCAGTTTATAAATTAGGTATTCTTAAAACCTGACCCGGATAAATTTTATCAGGATGCGTTAACATGGGTTTATTCGCTTCGAAAATAGTGTTGTATTTGTTGGCATCGCCATAAAACTCTTTAGAAATTTTCGATAAGGTATCGCCACTTACAACGGTATAAAATTGTGCTTGTGGAGCAGGTGTAGCAACAGTCATTAAGTTATCAACTTGGTCAACACCTTCAACGTTACCAATTGCTAAAACAATTTTTTCGGCATCTTCTTGTGCAGCAACCTCGCCTTCTACCTTAACATCATCATCGGTAACCGATAATTTAATTCTGTTGTAAGGTAAACCAAGCTGCTTTACATAATCTAACAAAGCTTGTGCCTGCAATGTTTTTTTCTCTTCAACAGGAGCTTCCTGTTCTTTTTTGCCAAAAATTTTAGCGCCCTTTTCTTTAATAAATGAAAATAATCCCATAACGTAATTAATTTTTAAATTTTAATAAATGTAATAAAAAATATATAATGTGATCAAATTTTAGCAACTGAATTTAATATCGTACCAAATAAAATGTCCCTAAAATTTTAGAGACATTTTTTATTAGTAACTGTATTGTGCTGTATGGCTGTTTGGGTTAGTTACCGTGATGTTTTGTTCGTCTTTTACCACCGTTCCATTAATCTCTGCTTTGTAAGAATACGTAATGCTTTTGTTGTTAAAAGGAATAAACTGCATACTTAAACTTGCGGCAGGTAATGGCGAAATACTTTCAATAACATACGTTTTGGTCGATCCTGAAAAACTTTGTTTATCTAAAGAAATACCTGTTTCGTTTGCACGTTCTGTACCATTTACCTTCCAAATAGTATTAGTGTTGAAAGATGAGCTTGCTACAACAAACGAAATATAATCGTCCATAGTTACATTATCAATGGTAATGGTAAATTTCATGTTTTTACCTTCAATTCCAGGAACAACCGGATTTGCTCCATCATCGCTACTGCTACAATTTACAAAAAGAACGCTTGTTACAACGGCTAAAGCACACAAGCCAATAAAATTTTTGAATATTTTTTTCATGGTTTAAAATTTTAAATAAAATCATTAACTAAAACCGCACCGTTTCTTTTTAATTAATCCATATTCATTTTTTTTGAAGGAATCATTAATAGTATCTGTTACGAAATCAACCATTTATTGTTTAATGTTTCGGAATGATGTCAATTTAAAAGGATCTAAAAGCAGAAAGTTTTATTGATGAATTGTGGTTTTTTGTGGAGAAATTCCGCAGAACGCCTGTTGTCAATAATAATATCAAGCCAAATAAGTATCTTAAGTAACTAATAACCTACAACTAAAAACAATTTATTATCTTCGCATGTAAAGAAAAAATCAACATTAATAATGAAAAAATTAAGCTTATTTCTTTCTTTGTTTATGCTGGCAATGCCTTTGTGTATGTTTGCAAACGAAGGAATGTGGTTTTTAATGTTCATTGAACGTTTAAATCACCGCGATATGCAAAAAATGGGGTTACAGTTAACGCCCGATGAAATTTACAGCATAAACAACCACTCTTTAAAAGATGCCATTGTGCAGTTTGATGGAGGTTGTACTGCAGAAATTATTTCTGATCAAGGTTTGGTATTAACAAACCACCACTGCGGATACGATAAAATTGCAGAACTTTCTACTCCGCAAGACGATATTTTAACAAACGGTTTCTGGGCAAAAACAAAAGCCGATGAACGCAAACCTAAAGATATTTCGGTACGTTTTTTTGTTCGTATGGATGATGTTACCAAACGTATTTTAGGTGTTGTTAACAAAGGAATGACCGAAGCTGAACGTGAAAAAGCGATCAATCAGGAAATTGCAAAAATCGATAAAGAAAATAACGAAGGCGGTAAATATACTGTTTCTGTTCGATCTTTCTTTCAAGGTAACGAATATTACTATTTTGTGTACCAAGATTATACCGATGTTCGTTTAGTGGGAACTCCACCGGCATCAATCGGTAAATTTGGTGGTGATACAGACAACTGGGAATGGCCACGTCACACGGGGGATTTTTCATTGTTCCGAGTTTATGGTGACGCGAATGGAAATCCGGCAGAATATGCTGCAAACAACGTTCCGTTAAAACCAAAACACTTTTTACCTGTAAATATTCAAGGTTTAAAAGAAGGCGATTTCTCTATGATTTTGGGATATCCTGGTAGAACAAATCGTTGGATGCCGGCAGAAGGGATTCAGCAAAACGTTGAATTTGCTTATCCTGCTTGGGTTGAAGGATCTCGTTTAGGAATGGACGTGATGAAAAAATACATGGATCAGAAAGACGAAGTTCGTTTGGCTTATGCAAGTAAATACGCAGGCGTTGCAAACTACTGGAAAAACCGTCAGGGTATGATCGATGCATTAACAGCTCAAAAAACAGCAGATACAAAACGTAAAAACGAAGCCAAATTTAACAAATGGGCTAACAAAAAGAAAAATAAAGAAGAGTACGGAAACGTTGTTGCCGACATTAATGCGTATTACGCTGCAACCAACGAAAAAGCACGTCACGACAATTATTTAATGACTATTTTACGTACATCAGATTTAGCTGCAATTCCTTATAGTTTCGGAAATGCGTTAATTCAGTATGCTAATGAAAACGAAGCGAAGCGTGCAGAAATGCGCCCAAGATTAGAAGAAGCAATTAACGATACTTATAAAGGTTTTTATGGTCCGTTAGAAGCTGAAATGTTGGCTCGTCAGTTAAACTTATATGCAACAAAATCTGTTGGTTATGATGTGGCTCCGTATGTAAAACAATTAGGCGAGAAAAATAATTTCGATTATTCTAAAATTGTTGATAAAGCATTTGCAGGCAGTGTTTTTTCATCAAAAGATTTATTGATGAAGTACTTAAAAAATCCTGATAAATCAATGATCGAGAATGATGAATTATTTAAGATTTCATCTGATTTATTAACCAAATACCGCGAGCAACCAGCAACAATTGCTCCGCTAAAAGAGAAATACGATGTAGCTTTCCGCAAATTGGTTGATGGTTTACGCAAGGCAAATCCAAAAACAAAATACTATCCGGATGCTAACTCAACATTGCGTTTAACATACGGAAAAGTAATCGATTTACCTCGCCGTGCAGACCGTCCAAACGATGCAACTGACAATTGGTACACAACTTTAAAAGGTACTATTGCAAAACACAAAGCAGGCGATGAAGAGTTTGAAAACCCACAACGTTTAATTGATTTGTATAACGCAAAAGATTACGGACAGTATGCCGATAAAGACGGAACGTTACACGTAAACTTTTTAACAGATCACGATATTACAGGCGGTAACTCTGGTTCACCGGTTTTAAACGGAAAAGGTGAATTGATAGGTTTAGCTTTCGACGGTAATATTGAAGCTATGGCTGGCGATGTTATTTTTGATCCTAAATTACAACGTACCATTAATGTTGATATCCGTTACGTATTGTTCATTATCGATAAATACGCTGGTGCAACCAACTTAATTAACGAAATGAAGATTATTAAGTAATCTTATTTATTTGATAATTTACCAACCCCGACGGAGTTCTAAACTCCGTCGGGGTTTTGTTTAAGTGGATTTTGTATATTCGGAATAATATTATATGATGATGAAAAATACTTGTTTATACTTGATCTTTTTGTCTATATTCTTTACATCTTGTTCAAAGGAAATTCTTTTTAATAAAGAGAATTGGAATAATGGTTACGATGGTTTTTACAATCATCGTGAATTTATGATTGAAGATTTACAGAAAAATTATTTAAAGTCGAAAATGCATTATAACGATGTTATAAAACTTTTAGGAACTAATGGCGAATACCATGATTCAACGGATATTCAACTTAATTATGAAATTTTTGTAGATTATGGTTGGGATATCGATCCTGTTGAAACAAAAAGCTTAATAATTAATTTTCTGCCAGATTCAACTTACATAAGTTCAGAAATTTCTCATTGGAAAAAATAATCAAGCATATAGCATTTAACATTAAAATTCATTACTTTTAATTGAAATTAAATGCTATTAATTATGAAAAATATCCATTTTAAAAAAATTATATTACTTCTTTTAATTGTTGTTGGTCAGCAGGTTTGGGCTCAAAACAAAAAAGTGAAATCAGTTTCGCATGATGCGTTGACAAAAGCAGGCACTTATACCGAATATATTTCAAGAGCAGGAGCAACAGTTCAAGTAGGCGATAGTTTACAAATTAGCAATCCAAGTAATTTTGAACGCTACATGTATATTACTCAAAACGATGCATACCTGCGTGCCGACAATATGAATAAAAAATTAAAGGTAAAAGCCATAAATGTGTCGGGCGACGATAAAAAAGGCTATACCGTGTTTTTTACCTGTAAAGGTTTGGGGGCAACACCTGTTTTTATTCGATACGAAGATGCTGTACAAACAAACGAAATTAAATTGTTAACGGAAAATAACGCTACATTGCAGGAATAGTTTTTTCTTTGCATTATGAAAAAGATTTGGTTGTTAATGTTGCTGGTTTCCTTATTGGTAGCTTGTACGGCAAAAACAGAAAAAATAAACACGGCGTTTTATTTTTGGCGTACAACGTTTAGTTTAACCCAAACCGAACAACAGTATTTAAACGATCTGGATGTCAAAAAACTATACATTCGGTATTTCGATGTGGCTTTACAGAATAATCAGGCTATTCCGGTTGCTCCGGTAGTTTTCAATCAGAAACCGATGGGTTACAATGTTGTTCCGGTTGTATATATCAAGAACGAAGTTTTCTTGCAAAACGATGCTGCCGATAGTTTAGCAACTAAAGTGTACAATTATATCCAACAGATCAATAAATTTGCGGATGTGTCGGTAAACGAAATCCAGTTTGATTGTGATTGGAGTCTTAAATCAAAACAAAACTATTTTCAGTTTATAGAAGAATTTAAAAAACTGCATCCCAATTTATCGGCAACCATTCGTCTGCATCAAATTAAGTATCCCGAAAAAACTGGCATTCCTTCAGTAAAAACAGGTGTGTTAATGTATTACAACATAGGAGTTATCAATGCCGGCGAAGACAATTCCATCTACAGTCAAAAAACAGCAAAAAACTACATCAATTCGTTACAAAATTACAAGTTACCTTTAAATATTGCGTTGCCCGTTTTTAGTTGGGGCGTGCATGTGCGCAGCAATCAGGTAACCAATTTAATCGGCGGTTTACGAGTGAACGATTTAACGGGAGATCAATTCGAAAAGATAAGTGAAAATAGATATAAAGTTTTAAAAGATGTTGTTTTTAAAGGCAGATATCTGGCAAAAGACGATGAAATTAAAGTTGAAGCTGTAAGTGCCGATCAGTTAAAGGAAATGATGCACGATATTAAAAAGAACAGCAAACACAAACCCAACGAAATTATATTTTACGATTTAAATGAAAATAATTTAAAAGCTTATGAAAAAGAAGATTTTAAAACTGTTAGCCGCTGGTAGTTTAACTGCTATATTGGGTTACGGAACCTACGCTTATGGTTGTGCCGATGGCTGGTGGGGATCTGGTTATACATCGGTTTTTTCACCTGAAATTACGGTGAACAACAAAGATTATCAACCGTTTTTTTACGATGATTACACTACTTTTTATAACGGATACAGTGTGCAGTCGCCTGGCGATTTGTTTAAAGACGAAAACGTGTCAGACTGGACAAGCTACCTGAAAAAATACACTCCTGAAACGGTAGAATATTACTTGTATAATAAAGATTTAGATGCTACTTTAAGAACAATTAGTCAGGCTAAAAATCCGGCAGCTGAGTTTAAAAAGCAGAATTTTAAATTCACTTTGGATACTTCTGACGAAAAAACACAAAAGTTTGTCCTGTTTATTATGTTGGCGCGCGGAATTGAAACCTATTCTAACCAATCTTACA
This sequence comes from uncultured Myroides sp., assembly GCA_913777665.1. Lineage (GTDB taxonomy): Bacteria > Bacteroidota > Bacteroidia > Flavobacteriales > Flavobacteriaceae > Flavobacterium. The sequence goes on along the minus strand of CAJYTF010000016.1, from coordinate 13,755 downwards.
ATTATTGGGATTACAACAACCGCACACAGTTAAATGCCGATGCGGACTTTACCGGTAAGGTAGAAAATCTGTACAAAAAACAAACTTCAAATAAAGACGATTTCTTTAAAAACCGTATGTGGTTTCAGGTAGTTCGATCTAAATTTTATTCTTCGGATCGCGGTTCGGTTATTACCTTTTTTAACGATACACAAAAAGATCAGCCTAAAAACAATTTGTATTATCAGGCGTTAAGTTATGTGGGTGGAGCATATAAAAATCTGAAAAATTACGAAAAAGCAAACGCTACTTTTGCGCAGGTTTTTAATCAGTGTAAACCAATGATGCCGTCTGCACTTTTTGATTATAAACCTTTAGACGCCGCTGCTTTTAAAGCATCTTTAAGTCAGGCGCCAAATCAATCTGTTAAAGAAGCAATGTATGCTTTACAAGGATATTATACTAATGAGTTTAGTGCCATGCAGGATTTGTATAAGATGAATCCAAACTCGCCGCATATCAATTTTGTGTTATCGCGCTGGGTAAATATCAATGAGCAAAGTATCAATATTTATAACGAATATGAAAAGTTAGATATCGATGCTAAAAAGGTTAAAAAAGAACTGAAAGATAAAGTAAATACTGCTGAATTAAAATGGATTAATGAAGTTGCGAACGATTCAAAAGTGCATAATCCTTACATCTGGAAAGCAACTGCAGCATATTTTAATTCGTTGGCGGGCGATTATTCTAAAGCCGATAATTTACTGAAAGAAGCGCATCGTTTATCACAAAATGCTAATCAAAAAAATCAAGTTCGTAGCCTACGTTTGTTGAACAATCTTTTAAGTGTTGATCAGATCGATTTAAAAGCCGAAGGAAAACTGATTGAAGATGTAAACTGGTTGTTTTATGAAGAAAAATTTCCGGTTAAAGATTACGTTAGCGAAGGTAGAACCGATTATTTACAATCGTTCACAAAAAAATACATTAGTTCGCTTTATAAAAAGCAAGGCGATAATTTAATGTCAGAATTATCCTATTCTATAAAAGGGTTTTATAAAGATCAAAAGCAAAGCGTTGCAATGGAAAAACTGTTGTTAAGCAGTCAGCGTACAGCTTGGCAGGATCTTTTTGTTGGGATTTATCCGTACAAACTGGCAGATATTTACGAAAGTCGCGGAATTTATTTGTTCTATCAGGATAAGATTGATGAAGCTATTGCAGAATTCGAGAAGATTACTCCGTTTGAAAGTAAAACCTATAATTGGGAAAAAGACACTTACGAAACCCAAATGGTTGATTACAAAACACAAGAATTACCTGGAAATCCATTCAACGGAAAAATTAAAGATTGTAACGATTGCGATCATGCAGCAAAACAATCGGTAAAATATTCGCAGTTGAATTTCCTTCAAAAAATAAAAGAAATGAAAGCCAAAATTGCCGCAGGTAAAGATGTTTACAGCAACGCGCTTTTGGTTGGAAATGCTTTTTACAACGCATCGTATTTTGGAAATGCACGCACTTTTTACTACAACAGCATCATTAACGAATACGGAAACAGCATTAGCAACGAACACAGCAAAATGTTATACGGCATGGAAAACGTTCAAAAGTATTACAACATAGCAAAAAAAGCAGCTGCAGATAACGAGCAAAAAGCAAAAATGGCGTATATGCTGGCTAAAACGCAACGTAACGATTTCTACTACAACAAATATTTCTCTACAACTACTTATTGGGGCTATCCCGATGGAGCTGTAATCCAGAAATGGCAAGGCTTTGTAGATTTAAAAACATCTTACAGTGATACCAAATACTATCAGGATGTAATTGCAGAATGTGGTTATTTCCGTAAATATTTAGGGTTGCAGTAATTAGAAAATAGAGAAAAGAGTAAAAAGAGTAAAGACGCTATGTTTTTACTCTTTTTTTATTTTCTTTCACCAATCCAAACCACATCATTATCTAAAACATAAAATGATCGATTGCCTTCAAAAATTTCTATTCGTTTATACTTTTTTAAAACAATATTGTTAAACCATTTTTTTGCTTCTAAATAATCTTTTTCGTTGGAATATTCATTTTTATTTTGAATCATATCATCTTCAATATATAAATTATCTAAAGCCATTTCCCACTGAAAATCATTTAAGTTTGGATTAATGTTTTTAAAAGAAAATAATTTGTCTGAATGTTTTGGATCAATTTTTTCAAAAGTGTTGTCATAAAAATCAATTTTAGAATTGATAGCGCAAACTACTTGTGACTTTTTTAAATCTTTTTCAAATAACCAAATTTTTAAATAATAAGGTTCATTAAGTTTGTTTAATTGATCTTGCCATGAAGTATAAATATCTATTAAGCCATTTATAAATTCTCTTTTAAACATTTTTTTAGGCTGCGGAAACTCAATATTGTTTATAATAAATCGCCCCCAAGGATCAATACGAAATTTTACATAATCTTTTTCATAAGAACGTAAATAATCTATGTCTAACATTTTATTGTTTTCTACCCACAATTTAATGGCTTTTAACCTTCTTTTTCCACCTCTAATTTTTTTTGTTTTTTTCATGTGTGTTTTTAAATGAGCTGTAAAATTAATTAAAATCTCTAAACTCTAAGGTTTTATCAATTCTCTAAAAATCATTATCTTTGAAAGAAATACATTAAAACTATGGATACTACGTTTCGATTTTCATCAGCAAATGAAATTACAGAAGAGTTTATAGAAAAACTAAAAAGTTTCTATAACGGAAAACCTGTGTCTATAACAGTTACAGAAGATTTTCAAATTCCAACTGATAATGGGTCTTTAATACCAGAAGATTTTATCAATGAACTTATAGAAAGAAAAAACGATTATGAAAACGGAAAAGTTCAAGGTTTGTCATGGGAAGATTGTAAAAAAGAATTGTTAGAACGAGTAAATAAATGAATTATCGTTTAGTGATTTTACCTAAAGCGAAGGCTGAAATGGCTGATGCTGTAGATTGGTACGAACTGCAACAAACTAAATTAGGTAAGCGTTTTATTTCATGTGTTGACAAATTGTTTAATATAATTTTGAAAAATCCGTTTCAATTTTCAGAGAAAACACCTCCTTTTAGAGAAGCATTAGTAAGTAAATTTCCTTATTTAATCATTTATCAAATAAACGGTAATGAAATAATTGTTTACTCTGTTTTTCATACTTCACAAAATCCTGAAAGCTGGCAAAATATTTAGTTTTTAAGTAATTAGAAAATAGAAAAGAGATAGAAAGAGTAAAGACGCGATGTTTTTACTCTTTTTTTGTTATTTCAGTTTGTCATTGCGGCGAAGGAGAAATCTCAAAAAATTTATTTTTGTTAAAATAAAATGTAAATTGCGCATATGAAGATGTTATGTTTAATGTTTCCAATTAATACAAAAAGATGAACCAAGAACTACCAAAATTCCACGAAACTTTTAATCCAATTTTAGAAATATTATCTGATAGAGAGATTATTCATACAAGAGAAATGCAAAAGAGAGTTATCAATAAATATTATTCTCACCTACCTAAAGAACTCTTGGAAGAAAAAACTAAATCTGGAGAAATCTTAATAAATAATAGAATCGCTTGGGGAAAATCTTACTTAAAAAAAGGCGGATACATACATTATCCTTCAAGAGGTAATGTTCAAATAACCGAAAAAGGATTAAATCAGAAGTCCCAATTAAGTTTAAAAGATCTCGAAGAAGAAACTTCTTTGTTAGACTTTTATCAAACTGAAAATGAAAAACATTCTTTAACGACTGAAATAAAGAAAATATCGAATGCGTCACCACAAGATCTGATAGATGAGGGTTTTGATCAAATTGAAAAAGAGATCAAAAATGAACTTCTTGAAAAACTTAAAACTATTGATCCTTATTATTTCGAAAAAGTCATATTGAAATTATTGCATAAAATGGGTTATGGAGATTTTATTGAAACATCAAAATCTGCTGATGGTGGAATTGACGGAATAATAAATGAAGACAAATTAGGTTTGGATAAAATTTATATTCAAGCTAAAAGATTTACTGAAAATAAAGTCAGAGAAAAAGATATAAGAAATTTTATTGGAGCCATGAGCGGAGATACTAATAAGGGTGTTTTTGTTACTACATCTTTGTTTGACAAAGGTGCAATTGAGAAAGCTAAAAATGCGCATCATAAAATAATCTTGATTAATGGTAATAAACTAGTAGATTTAATGCATGAATTTAATATTGGAGTACAAATTAAACAGACTTACGAAGTAAAACATTTAGATGAAGACTTTTTTGTAGAGCAATAAAAATCTTTTCTCTTTATTCTTTCTTCTTTCTTCTTGATTCTATTTCCAATTCCCCCAAAATAATGTAGTTTTGTTACTAAAATAAAAAACAATGCGCGTACATTTTATAGCAATAGGCGGCAGCGCCATGCACAATTTGGCTTTGGCTTTACATGATAAAGGCGATGTAGTTACAGGTAGCGACGATGCTATTTTTGAACCATCGAGATCACGTTTGCAGGCAAAAGGTCTGTTTCCGGCGGAAGAAGGATGGTTTGCAGAAAAAATTACCAGCGAAATTGATGCGGTAATTTTAGGTATGCACGCAAAAGCAGATAATCCGGAATTGTTAAAAGCGCAAGAATTAGGATTGAAAATTTATTCGTACCCTGAATTTATTTTTGAACATTCAAAGAACAAAACCCGCGTTGTTATTGGTGGATCGCACGGTAAAACAACAATTACTTCAATGATTCTGCACGTTATGAACTATCATAATGTAGCTGTTGATTTCTTGGTTGGCGCACAATTAGAAGGTTTTACCAATATGGTGCATTTAACCAAGGAAAACGATTTTATTGTGATTGAAGGTGATGAATATTTATCATCACCAACCGATTTACGTCCGAAATTTCATTTGTACCAACCAAATATTGCTTTAATAAGTGGTATTGCGTGGGATCATATCAACGTGTTTCCAACGTTTGAAAACTATGTAGATCAGTTTAAAATATTTATAGATAAAATTACAAATGGCGGAATTTTGGTTTATAACGAAGACGATGCTGTTGTAAAACAAATTGCAGAAGAAGCTGAAAAACCAATCCGTAAAATGCCTTATTCGTTACCTGAATATTCTATCGATAACGGAATTACCTATTTGGAAACGTTAGACGGAGCCATGCCTATTGAAGTTTTCGGAGCGCATAATTTAAGTAATTTGGCAGGTGCAAAATGGATTTGTCAGAACATGGGAATCGATGAAGCCGAGTTTTACGAAGCTATTGCGTCGTTCAAAGGCGCAAGTAAACGACTAGAAAAAATTGCCGTTACAGAAACAGCAGTTGCTTATAAAGATTTTGCACATTCGCCAAGTAAGGTGTCGGCAACTACGCAGGCAGTTAAAAAACAGTATCCTAATAAAAAACTGATTGCTTGTTTGGAATTGCATACGTACAGTAGTTTAAATGCCGAATTTTTAACGGAATATCAAGGTGCGTTAGATGCTGCCGATGTTGCGGTTGTGTTTTATTCGCCCGATGCTGTTGCTATTAAAAAGTTACAAGAAGTTACAAAGGAACAAATTGAACAAGCTTTTAACCGTGAAAATTTAATTGTTTACACCAATCCAGAAGAATTTAAATCGTTTTTATTGGTACAAGATTTTACCGATTCGGTTTTATTGCTGATGAGTTCCGGCAATTACGGCGGATTGAATTTTGATGAGGTTCAAAGTATTATAGAATAACTTAAAGCGTTTTTTAAATTATAATTTATCCTACAAGGTTTTTAAAACCTTGTAGGATTTTTTGTTTAAAAATTAAAGAAGATGAAGCAAGTTTATTATATTCGTAAAAAACAATTTTATGAAATATTTATTCTGCATCGCCCTTTTAGTGGCAAGTTACTCAAATTATGCTCAAATGAGTATTAATGATCGAATTGAAAATCAGTTAAAATTAGATACATATGATTCTGAAGGAATACGTTTAACTTCAACTTTTCAAAATATTGAACCGGTCGAAAATATTCTTGATTATAAGTCATATATAAATTATATATTTTATAATTTTAAAGATGAAAGTAGTAAATTTAAAGGGGTTATTGATATTAATCAAAAAGAAACAGTTTTTGAATTACATCGCGAACGTTTAAAAAATGACACCTTATTTGTAAATACATTACAAAGAATTTCAGATAACTCGATTAAAAAAATCCAAGATAAACCCAGTTATGATTTGGATGTGGTTATGGATATCGCCACAAAATTTGTAAAAATTACAGGTATTAATGAACAAGGAAATTATACTTTAAAAGTTTGTGTAGGTGTTAATGATTTAGAAAAAACACAATCTAAAAGATATGCCGATATCGAAGCTTTTTGTTTTGTATCTGTTTTTAACGCTTATTTAAATAAAGAAAATCCGTTGAAAGATGAAATTATAAAAGAGTTCCATAAAATTGTTCCGTTAAGCATGGGTATTGAAAAAGAAGAACGAATTCTGCGTGCACAAGGTGCTTTAATGGTTTTAATGTATCAGAACGAAAGTTTTAAACAAGCACTTTTAAAAGAGTATGAAGATAAAAAGGATATTCTGCCTTTTACGATAAATCTACCGAAGGAATAAATTTTTCAAGTTACATGATAAGGAAAGTTTAAGTACAGAATGACAAAATAAGTTTATTTAACCATACAAGAATCACAAATAAAAATAATACTTCTTGTTTTCTTCGCACACTTTATAAGCAGTTTGTATATCATTGATGCCTTTTAAGTGATGTAAAGTAATCGGAGTTAAACCATACCAGTGATCTTTTAGATTGTCTGAAAAATCTTCGGAAATTAAAATATCGGCATTGTGTTCTTTGCATGTTTTCTGTAAACGCGATCCTAAATTTAGAACGTTTCCGTGATAGGCAATTTCCTTTTTATAATCGCCAACCAAGGCTGCAGAAACTTTTCCGCTGTGAACGGCACATCGAAAGTTGGGTATTGTCTGGTATTTCTTGATGTAAAAATCGGTTTTACTTTCTAACAATTCTTTGTAGGCAAAATAAAGGGCAATACATTTCTCGTAATCGAAATTTTTTGAAACTTTCCAGGTTATTACCGCTTCATCACCAACAAATTGATAAATTTCGGCACCATATTTCAGTGTGATATCCGATAAATCCCAAAAGCAATCCTGAATAAATCTGCTAAAATTCAAATGTGCCATTTTGTTGGCAATAACCGTGGAATCTTCCAAATCTAAAAACATAAAAACTCGATTTTCTTCTTTCGGATGCCGGTAGGTGTTTTTAATGGTATTGATAAAGTATTTTCTACCCAAATTGCGTCGTAGAAGTATAATCAATCCTACCAAAAATTCGGTTACAAAAGCGTACATTAAAATGTTTATGGTTCCCGGATCGTTAAAACCCCAAATAACGAATTTGGTGTTCATAGAATATCCGTAATAAGTGAGCAATGTATAATAAACAATGTGCGAAAGCAGACAGAAAACAGTGATTCTAAATACAATATTGAATAAAAGTTTCTGGGTTCGTTCAATGTACGGATATACAAATACATGCAGAAATCCCAACACAGAGCCAAAAGTTAACCCAATGAATAATGCTGCCTGATACATCATTTTTTTTGAAATGCTGTAATTTAACTGATAAATCTCGACTAAAAAACTTTCGGGAATATCGTTAAACTTTAGGTAGATAAAAAACAAGGTAACAAAAACCCAAATGCCTACAATGTAGCAAACCTGCCGTAAATTGTAAGCTAAATTATTGTTGATCTTGTTTTTAAACCAGGCTGCAAAATCTTGAAACATGCTTGTGTTTTTAGGTTAATGTAATTCTTCGCACAAAAAACCGTTGGTATCCATTAAGGCAATAATTTCGTTCGATTCATAATCGGTACCTTCAATTCGTAAAATATTATCGCAATCTTCTAAATCAAAATTAATTTTAAAGTGCGGGTATTTCTGCTGCAGAACATTTTCTAAAAGGTGGTTTCCGTCTGTAGAATTTATAACGTTTGTTTTAAAAATCCGTATCATATTTATTCAATCGTTAAACAATTATTATTTTAATTGGTGTAGGGTTGATTCAAAATAACTCAGTAAAAATATCTTGCTATAAAAATCTGTTAGGCTGTTTTGCTCGATAAAATCGGTGAATTTCTTAGCATTCGGGTTTATGTGCTCTTCAACAAAAACAAACCAAAAATCATCTACATTTGTTTGCGATCTAAAAAACGGCGATGAAAACGGTGTGTACATCCAAGGGTTAAACGAATCTTTTTTTAACTTGTTTAAATCGCAAAACAAAATACCGGTTTTAATACCGTTTTGTTCTATAATATTAATATCGTATTCAATACAACCCATAAAAGTTATCTGGGTGTTGTAACATTGGGTAAATAAGCTAATATCGGCAATCTGCACCATTTTATCTTTCTTTTCCTCTTTGGTTAAAGCAGGGTCTATTCGTTCTAAAAATGTCTGAAAAGTATCAATATTCATAAACCATTTGTTTAAATACTGCTGCAAAGGAATTAAATACAGCCACGTGAAATGCAGTTTTTAGATGAAACCCCACTTTTTTTATACCAAACAGAAACGTGGATGGTTTTATATAATAAATTGGGCAGTTTGTATAATATAGGCAAGTGGTTGTAAAAGAAGCCTTAACTTTGCAGCATAAATTTTTTGTGTTGATGATTGCAGAATGTCAGGATTACAGAGATAAAAAAGTATTGGATTTTTTGATAGATAAACGTTACCGAATTAAACGCCATGTGTTGTTTTTAACGGTGTTTTTCTTGATGCTTTATGGCGGTAGCTTTGTAGATTCGTACGGAACGCCGTACGGATATTACGCTGCAGCAACCGTTTACATCATATTTGTATTCATGTTTTACGTAAATATGTATGTGTTGGTGCCATGTTTTTTATTTAGATCTAAATATTTAGGATATGCTGTTTTTTTAATTTTGTTGGCTGTTTCTGGTGTGCAAATTTTAAGTTATTTTCATGAGAATTATTTTAATGTGTATATGAACAAAGATCATTTGGAAGCACATAAATTAATGCACAAAAATAATACAAAAGCCGATTTTTACGGAGTGATCGTTATTTGTGCATCGTTAATTTCGGTTTCAACAACCATAAAATTATTGCAACGCTGGCTTAAAGACAACGAACGTATTACCGAACTAAACAACATTACGTTTGCTATGGAATTAAATGAACTGAAAAATCAGGTAAGTCCGCATTTTTTGTTTAATATGTTGAACAACGTAAAAGCGTTGATACGAACAAATCCCGAAATGGCAAACACGGTGATTATTCGTCTGTCAGAATTTTTAAGATATCAGTTGTACGAAAATAGTGGTGAACGCATTATTTTGGCATCAGAATTAGAGTTTGTATCGAACTTTTTAAATCTGGAACAAATCCGTAAGGATAATTTTAAGGTTGAAATTGAAAATCATATCGACAAAAACACTCTGAACAGCACTTTTATTTCGCCAGGATTATTTACCGTTTTTATAGAAAATGCCATAAAGCACAGCGTAGATCCTAATGGCGATGAAACGTTTGTGAAGATAAGTATCGATATTAAAGATAAGCAGCTGCATTTTGTGTGTATCAATTCAAAAGCTGAAGAAAGCCAACATCATTCAAAAAACAAAAGCAATGGTTTGGGCTTGGCGAACATAAAAAGACGTTTAGAGTTGCTATATCGCAACAATTACCAATTAAATATTACCAACAATCCAAAAGAGTATATTGTTAATTTAACCATTCCGTTATGAACTGCATTATAATAGACGATGAACCTTTGGCGCGAGAAGAACTGCAGGCACTTTTAGGAGAAGTATCGAATATAGAAATTAAAGCAAAATTTTCTACTGCCATAAAAGCGTTAGATTTTATTAAGGAAAATGATGTTGATTTGATTTTTCTCGATATTGAAATGCCTTTAATGAACGGTTTGGAATTTGCCATGCAGATACCCGAAAAAACGCTGATTATTTTTACAACGGCTTACCCACAGTACGCTTTAAAAAGTTATGAGTTTGATGCGATTGATTATTTGCTGAAACCAATTGATGTTAACCGATTAGACAAAGCTGTTAAAAAAGCCACTCTATATATAGATTTACTTGCCGAACAAAAGAATACGATAGAATCAAACACTACCGATTTTTTGTTTATAAAAGCCGACCGCCGCTACCATAAAATTTATTTCAAGGATATTTGGTTTGTAGAAGGTTTAAAAGATTACGTGATTATTCATACCCCAAACCAAAAACTTATTACGGCAATGAATTTAAAAAGCATCCACCAGAAATTGCCTGAAAATTATTTTCAGCGCGTAAGTAAATCGTATGTGATTAATTTAGATTATATCGATTCGTTTACCAATCACACATTATATATTAACGATGCCGAAATTCCTTTGGGCGATGTTTATAAAAAAGATTTTTTCGATAAATATTCTAACGGGTCGTTGAATATTGATTGATTTTGTCATGCTTTAAGCATCTTTTAGATTCCTACTGAATGACAAATAAGAATTAAAATTAACCCTCATAAACAAAATGCCCCACAATGGTGTATTTAAACAAACAATCTTCTAACACCTGTCCGCCGCCAACGTTGTGAACAATCAATCTGCGTTTACCATCTTTAGAAAGTTTGTTGGTAACAATGCCAATATGCGGTAATTTATCGTTAATCATCCAGGTAACAATAGCTCCGGTTTTGTAATCGTTGGGAGTTTGTGTAACGGGTAATTTCTTACCTTTTCTGGTAAAGAAAGTTTCTAAATTAGGCACACGTCGGTGGTCAATGTTGGTATCGGGTTTTGTAGCACCCCAATTTTTTGGATAGATGCTAAAATTCGCACGCATATCTTCATGAACTTCTTTTTGCAGATCAATTCCTAATTTTCGGTACGATCTAATCACAACATCGGTACAAACTCCGGTTTTTGCAGGTACATCGCCATTTGGATAACTGATGTTAACATAATCTGGCGTGTATAGAACCGAAGCATCAATAATAGAAAGTGCTTTTTCAGAAAGATTTTTTCTAAAATCTGAAACATCATCGTTAATCGTGTCTTTTTTTATCGTTGTTTCATCAGATGAAAACACAGCAATATCAGCACTTTCCTGACTTTTTAACGTACACGAACTTATCAGAATAGAAAACATCAAAAACAAAAATACTTTCATATATTTATAAAACGTTAATTAGTTGGGCATGAGTAACGAAGGTAAACATTTCTCCATAAAAAATTGGTCTGAAGACGATCAGCCGCGCGAAAAATTATTGTATAAAGGCAAAAACGCATTAAGCGACGCCGAATTGGTTGCCATTTTGATAGGATCGGGCAGCCGTAACGAAAGTGCAGTTGAATTATGCAAGCGCATTTTACAGCAAAATAACAATCAGTTGCATCAGTTGCAAAAGCAAAGTATTCAACAGTTAATGCAGTTTAAAGGCATTGGCGAAGCAAAAGCAATAACCATTGTAGCAGCGTTAGAACTGGCGAAGCGTTTGCAGTTATCGGAAACCAAAGAGCTCACGAAAATAGGATCTTCAGAAGATGTATTTAAACTAATGCAACCGATTATAGGCGATTTACCGCATGAAGAATTTTGGGTTTTATTATTGAACAACAGCAACAAAGTAATTTACAAATTGCAGTTAAGCAAAGGCGGATTAACACAGACGGTAGTAGATATTCGTATGCTATTTAAAACAGCTTTGGAACATTTGGCTACGGCTTTGATTTTGGTTCATAACCATCCGTCGGGACAATTAGTTGCAAGTGGTGCCGATAAAGATATTACACAGAAAATTAAGCTGGCAGGTACTAGTTTGGATATTAAATTGCTCGATCATTTAATTATTACCCAAACCGGTTATTTTAGTTTTGCCGATGATGATATTTTGTAATGATTATAGTTCTAAACCTAAATTTTGAGTGTCTAATGTATCTAATTCTTTAATAAAATCAAGCGGACTTATACCTACTTCTGATTTAAACTGGCTGCTAAAGGCTTTTGCGTTAGGGAACCCATAACAGACAGACAGTTCTTGAAGTGTTTTTTTACGTAAATCATGGTTTTCTTTAAGATCGTTAATAACCTCTGAGACTCTTAATTTACTAAAATAGCTACTGTAACCACCTTTGTGTGTATTTAAAAAGTTAGATAGGGTAGTACGATTGGTTCCCAATTGCAAGGCTAATTCTTCTAATGTAACAGGTATTTTAAATCTCTTTTGCGCTTCAAAAATAGTTAAAGCATCAAGCAAACGTTCTTCTGTAGCAGATAATTTATTTGTTGCTGGTTCAACTTCTTGGTTACCAACACACAAACTATCATTAGTCAATTCAAGTAGGGTATTTTGTTTATCTTCCTTTTCATCTTCTCTAAAGTCATCAATAGTTTCCAAATCATCATTTGATAAAACAAATGAAATCTTTCTTCTTCTTTTCCTAATCACCCATAAAAATGAAAAAGAAAGTATTAACACACCGCCAACAGCAGTAATTGCCACTCTATAAGGTTTTTTAGTGCTGCTTATCTCTTTTTCTAAATTGTTTTTTTCCGCTTGAAGGTGTTTGGTATCTAATTGATAGTGCAATGCATCAGTTAAATAACGCTGTTCTTTTTCAAACTGCTGGTTTAAAGTTATCAAACTTTCTGTTGTTCGTAACTGTAATTCGATTTGTTTGGTTTCTTTATAATAGGTGCGTAAATAATTATAAGCCTCTCGTAACTCATAATTTAAAAACTTATTTTCCTGAAACAAACTGTCAATTTTAGAAAAATATGCTATTGCCTGTTGTTTTTGGTTTAGCTCCCATTTAATTTTTCCTAAATACAAATAAATTACGTGTTCATTGGTAATGTCTTCGTTTTTTTGTATCTCAGTTAAAGCGTTTTCAAATAAAGTTTGTGCAGTTTTGTAATCTTTTCTTAAAAAAGCATTACCCGCTTTTATGTAATTTAAATAAGCAGTTTCTATAATTTGATCCTGTGGATTTAATTTAGAAATAATCAGCTCATTTTCTTTAATATTATTTTGCAGTGCATTAAGTTCTTCTAACTTCCAGTAACATTTGCTTAAGCTGTATAAACTACTTACATATCCTTGAATATGGCTATAGTCATTAAAATTTTTATAATAGTTTTTAGCCAATATAAAATATTCTTTTGCTTTTTGATATCGTTGTGTATGGTAATAAATATTGCCAATATCCACCCTTGCCGCATTTAAATTGTATTGATTATTTATTTTTTCGTTAAACTTTTCTGCCTGTATGGCATAATCTAATGCTTCTTTAAAATGCCTGTTTTTATAATATAATATGGTACTGCTATTTAAAAAGTCACCAGTTAAACTATCATTCTTTAAGTTTTGTACCAAGGGAATTATTTTATGTAGCAACATTACTGCCTGATCGAAAGGAAGTATAGATGCTTTCTTGCTCAATGCCCTGTATTCTTCTAAACTATTTCTATCGGCACGTGCCTTCTCAATATAAATATCTAAATAAAGTAGTTTTTTGTCTTTAGTAATGGAATCGGTATTTATTATTTCCCATTTTTTTTGATACAATGTGTGTTTTGATTGTGCATACACAAAAAAAGGCAGGGTAAAAAAGGTACATAATGTAATGATAAATAGGTTTTTTTTAGGCAAAATCGTCAATTTTGAATAGGTTCTATAACAAAAATACA
>CAJYTF010000015.1 GCA_913777665.1 uncultured Myroides sp. | reverse complement strand
AAAAACTAAAAAAATGAAAAACAAAATTTTTACTATTGCATTAACCCTTATGGGGTCTTCGTTTTTATTTGCACAACAATGGACAGGTGCTAATAACACAACAAGTAACATTTCGCGAACAGGTAAGGTGAGTATTGGTACTACAAGTGTGGCTGATAACTTAAATATAGATGGTAGTATTGGTGTTGGTAATTCTAGAATTATATTCTATGATAATAATTTGTTTAGTCCAACCAATCATATATTAGGAACATCTTTACAAGGCTTTAGTAGTCCGTCAGGCTATTTTTGGAGTCAGACACTCTATCTTGGATCTTTTACTGGTAAAACGTTTGTTTTAGTAGGTGATAAAATTGGCATGGGAACTCAAGAGCTATTTTGTTCAGATTGTAGTGATTATCGTTTATTTGTTAAAGATGGTATACGTACCGAGAAGATTAAGGTTGATATTGCTGCTAATAATGGTTGGGCAGATTATGTTTTTGAACCTGATTATAATTTAATGCCGTTAGCAGAAGTTGAACAGTTTATTAAAAAAAAATGGGCATTTGCCAGAAGTACCTACTACAGAAGAAGCTATTGCAAATGGTATAGAATTAAAAGAAATGAATATTTTACTGCTTAAAAAAGTAGAAGAACTAACCTTATACAGTATTCAGCAACAAAAAGAATTAGAAGAATTAAAAGCTCAAATGAGTAATCTTTTAAATGAGCAAAAATAATCCAAAACCTATGAAATTATGAAAAATAAATTTTTACTATGGTTTTGGATATTATTTCCTTTACTTGCGTTTTCGCAAGGCGAAAACGATAATTGGTATTTTGGTGACAAGGCTGCAGTTAATTTTTCAGGAACTACACCGCTTGTTTTAAATAATAGTGTAATGAATACTTTAGAAGCTGTTGGCGCAGTAAGTGATAGTAATGGTAATTTATTGTTTTATACTGATGGTGTTACTATATGGAATAGACAACATCAAATTATGCAGAATGGTACCGGATTGTCAGGAAACCTTTCGAGCCAACAACTTATTATTGTAAAAGACCCAGCTAACACAAGAAGGTATTATGTGTTTACTACAGCACTAACTTTACCTTCTAGTTCAAATATTGCATATTCTATTGTAGATATGTCATTAGGTGCTGTTGGAACAAATGGTCAAAATTTAGGAGGTGTGATTTCCACATCTAAAAATATTCCTATTCTTGATAATACAGGGAGTATTTTTCAAACTGAAGCAATTACTGCAATACCACATGCTGATGGAAGTTCTTTTTGGATTTTAATACCAAACAACATGAATTTATATACTTATTTACTTGATATTAACGGCTTTAATACAAGTCCAGTGATAAGCAGTTTAGGTGGTTTATTTCTATCCGACTATTTTAGTATTAAGCCTTCGCCCAAATTAAGTATTTCGTCAAATTATAGTCATTTTATTTCAATTAACAGATGGAATTCAAGTTTAGGAAACACGGTATTTTCTTTCGATAATGCAACCGGTACAATTACTAATGATTATTTGCTTGATATTACCACTATGTCACCTTATTCTGCAGAATTTAACGAAGATGCCTCAGTCCTATATTTAAGCTCCAGAGTACACGCACAGATTTATGCCATTGACATAGTAAACTCTCAAAGTTCTGTTATTTCTAGACTTGTGTATTCGAATAGCGGTTTAAATGCTTCTGAAATTCAGAGAAATACAGATAATGAAATATATCTAAATATTGAAAACTATAATTATTTAGCAAAAATTGATAATCCAAATTCATACAGTCTTTCATCAGTTAATATTAACTCTATTTATCTAAATGGAAAAAATACACGTATGGGATTACCTCAGCTTATCCCTCTTCATACTGGCTGTGTAAGTGATATTCTTTTAACAACACCTGAGACAAATAATAATTATGTTTATCATGCAGGCAATACAATTACTACTCAAACCAATTATAGTATTAACAATAAAAATATTATTATGAAAGCTGGAGAAAGTATTAATTTATTACCAGGCACAGATATCGTAAGTGATAATTATGTGGCTATTATTGAAGATTGTATAGCCGCTAAGCCATCAAGAGAGTCGCAGTCTAAAACTCAAGTTAAACTTTTTTATACTTTAGATGACAAAGCAGAAAGTGTAGATAATAGTATTAATATTTATCCAAACCCAACTTCAGATGTTTTAAATATTTCATCTAAAAATGGTTTAGAAATGAAAGAAATTGAAATCACCGATTTATCTGGAAGAATTGTAAGAACATTAAACAACGCTACAACAATTAATGTTTCTGATCTTTCTGCAGGCACTTATTTAATTGACATTACAACAAACGAAGGAAAAGCTTCTTCTAAATTTGTTAAAAAATAATATATTGTAATTTACTTTTATAAAAACTCAATCTTTACAGGTTGAGTTTTTTTGTTTTGATAAACGACGTTTAATGCCATATCATCCTTTTAATTTTATGGTGTGCAATAATTGTTATATATGAAAAAAGAATTTATAAAGGGACAAGGAGCTGTAGAGAACATTCACAATAGGTTTTTTAAAAACAGATATGAAACGTCTATTTATCAAGATGATTATGAAGATGATATTGCTAAAACGCAGATATTAGAAGTTTTCCCTAAAACAATCGTCAATAAAGTAAAAGGCAACAGCTTGCCTTTTTTTTATTCTATAAATCCGTATCAGGGTTGTGAGCATGGTTGCGCATATTGTTACGCCCGACCTACGCATCAATATTGGGGATTTAGTGCCGGTGTAGATTTTGAACGAATAATCTTGGTAAAGAAAAACGCTCCCGAACTTTTAGAACAATTCTTTTTAAAACGTGGTTACAAAGCATCTACCATTCAACTTTCGGGCAACACAGATTGTTACCAACCTTTAGAACGCAAATTAGAAATCACTCGAAAAATACTGCAATTGTGTTTAGATTACCGTCATCCGGTGAGTATCATCACAAAAAATGCATTAATAATCCGTGATTTAGATATTTTAAAACAATTGGCAACTAAAAATCTGGTAAATGTATCCTTAAGTATTCCGACCATTAACGAAGATTTGCGTAGAGTTTTAGAGCCCAGAACATCATCGGTGAAAACAAAATTGAAAGCTTTGCAAACTTTAGCGGAAAACAACATTCCTACTCACGTAATGGTTGCGCCGATCATTCCCGGGTTAAACAGCATGGAAATTCTACCTATATTAAAAACAATATCCGAAAACGGAGCGAACTCTTTTGGATATACTTTAGTTGGATTGAACGACGAAGTAGAACCGGTTTTTAAAGATTGGTTGGAAACGCATTATCCCGACCGAAAAGAAAAGGTTTTAAACCAAATAGCATCGTTACACAAAGGGAATCTGGCCGAAAAGAATATTGCTAAAAGAAATACCGGAAACGGAAATTTTGCCGATATGATTCACAAAACATTCGAAATTGGAAGAAAGAAATTTTTTAATCGGTCTATATTTCCTGCGTTATCAACCGATTTGTTTGATGGAACAAAAGGCGAACAGTTGCGGTTGTTTTGATAAGTAAGTTAATAGTTAAAATCTTTTTCTACCTTCTAACTTTTTTCTTCTTAAAAAATAAGTATTTTTGTGACAACTAAACAATTGTAGATATGAAACCGGATTTATTTCAGGCACCAGATTATTATTTATTAGACGATTTACTTACAGAAGAACATAAATTAGTACGCGATGCTGCGCGTGCTTGGGTTAAGAAAGAAGTTTCGCCCATTATTGAAGATTACGCACAACGTGCAGAGTTTCCTACTCAGATTGTAAAAGGCTTAGGTGAAATTGGCGGTTTTGGGCCTTATATTCCTGTGGAATACGGCGGTGCAGGATTAGATCAAATTTCGTACGGATTAATTATGCAGGAAATTGAGCGTGGCGATTCAGGTGTACGTTCAACATCATCAGTTCAATCATCGTTGGTGATGTATCCAATTTGGAAATACGGAAACGAAGAACAACGCATGAAATACCTTCCAAAATTAGCAACCGGCGAAATGATTGGTTGTTTTGGTTTAACAGAACCTGATTTTGGATCGAACCCAGGCGGAATGGTTACCAACTTTAAAGACAAAGGCGATCATTACTTATTGAATGGTGCAAAAATGTGGATTTCGAACGCTCCGTTTGCAGATATTGCTGTTGTTTGGGCGAAAGACGAAAGCGGACGCATTCACGGATTGATCGTTGAACGCGGTATGGAAGGTTTTACAACTCCGGAAACGCACAATAAATGGTCGTTACGTGCATCGGCAACCGGTGAATTGATTTTTGATAACGTTAAAGTTCCTAAAGAAAATTTATTACCAAACAAATCGGGCTTAGGCGCACCACTTGGTTGTTTAGATTCAGCTAGATACGGTATTGCTTGGGGAGCGATCGGTGCTGCGATGGATTGTTACGATACGGCTTTAAGATATTCTAAAGAACGCATTCAGTTTGATAAACCAATCGGAGCTTTTCAATTACAACAAAAGAAATTAGCAGAAATGATTACCGAAATCACTAAAGCACAGTTATTAACTTGGCGTTTAGGTGTTTTACGTAACGAAGGTAAAGCAACATCGGCACAAATATCCATGGCAAAACGCAACAACGTGGATATGGCATTAACAATTGCACGTGATGCGCGTCAAATGTTAGGCGGAATGGGTATTACCGGCGAATATTCTATTATGCGCCACATGATGAATTTAGAATCGGTTGTTACTTATGAAGGTACACACGACATTCACTTGTTAATTACAGGTATGGATGTTACCGGTTTCCCGGCTTTTAAATAAAATTTGATTTTTATAAATAAGAAATCCCGAAGCAAAAACTTCGGGATTTTTTTAGATTAACAATTCTATCAAAATGAAGACAGCTATTTTAATCACAGCTTATAAAAACGTACATCAATTATTAGATATCATTAATTATTTTGATGATCGTTTTAACTTTTATATCCATTTTGATAAGAAAAATAATCCTAGTGATATTCATAAGTTATTGGGTTACAAAAATGTTCATGTTTATACAGAATACAAAGTTAATTGGGGAAGTTTAAATCATTTGAAAGCTATATTATTTTTAAGTGAGAAAGCTTTAAAAGATCTAGAAAACAATTATTTTCATTTAATTAGTGGACAAGATTTCCCAACAAAACCAATAGATTTCTATACTAATAACAGTCAAAACTTTTTGCAGTTTGAGCAACTACCCACAGTGAGTTGGAATGGAAATGGCGGTTTAGACAGATACCATTATTTTAATATTTTTGATTATATTTCGCTTAAAAACAAAAATCGTTTGTTTAAATTAAACAACTGGTTTATAAAACTTCAAAAAGCGTGTAAAATTAAACGCAGAAGTTTAAACTATGATTTTAAAATTATTTATGGTGGTGGTACGTGGTGGAGTTTAAATCGTGAGGCATTAGAATATGTGGTTTTTAATCCCAAATCTAATATCTATTTAAGAAGAATGCGTTACTGTTTTTGTTCTGAAGAAATTTATTTTCAAAGCATTTTAATAAATTCTCATTTACAACCAACTATTCAAAATAATAATTTAAGATATATTGATTGGCAAAGTAATCGCGGTGGAATCCCATCTTATTTAGATAGTACCGATTTCGATAAAATTATTAGTCGTGATTATTTGTTTGCCCGAAAATTTAACGATGAATCTTCAGACAAATTAAAAGATTTACTTATATCTAAAAATAAGTAAACTAATACTCTTTTGTGTTTTCGTGATCCAGATAAATTTTGCTGTATTTTTTGTACCAATACCACAATCCGAAAATAGATAAAAACACGACTAATAATGTTTGGTCGATCTTTTTCCAGCGGTCAAACAACTGGCTGCTCCAAACAACAAACAACGCACTTAACGAAGCTGCAGTATGCACCAACTGAATAACCATATAGATACGGTATTTTTCGTTTAAATAAAAAACCGTGTCGTGGAATAGGAATATTCCTAATATGTATCCAACCAACAAAATAGTCAGTACTATTAACAACCATTTTATAACTTTTAATAAAGTTTTCATAGAGGATAATTAAAATCGAGCAAAATTAATTAAATATTCGGTTCAACAATCGTTTGTATTAAAATTGTTCTTGTTAAAAAGAAAAACGAAGGAACCCTTCGTTTTTCAATAAAAATAATCCAATAAAATAAATCTATAATTTAATATTTTTTATAAAATTTTCTTAAAGGTAACAAAATTATCTGTAAAAAATATATTTATTTAAATATTTACTAAACTTCAGGCGCCAATTCAATTCGCAAGCCTTCAATTTCTGGTGTAATAGGAATCTGGCAACCTAAACGGCTGTTTTCTTTCACGTTAAAAGCCTCCCAAAGCATGGCTTCCTCATCGGGATTTTTCTCAACTAAATCAACCTCGTCTTCGTTTAAAACGTAACATTGGCACGATGCACACATTGCCATACCGCCACAAATACCAATAGTTCCTTCTTCGGCTAATTCGTACGCGCGCACCAATTCCATTACGTTCATGTTCATATCGGTAGGCGCATCAACGGTATGCTCTGCTCCTTCTCTATCTATAATTGTTATTTTAATATCGCTCATAATCTGCATTTTTGCAAAGATACTAATTATTAAAACGATAGCGGATGAAGGTTTTAAGTTCCTACATAAAAAAACCGAGCTTTAAATAAAAACTCGGTTTTTGACTTAACAAAAGGTTATTGAAACCTTGCAGGGTAAATCTGTGAAAAAATTAAACTACCACATCAAAAAAAGCGGTTAATTCTTCGAACGAATATTGTTTGGTATCGATATCTTTAATGATTCTACCGCGTTCAAAACACACAATTCTGTCTGATATTTCAAAAGTATGATTTAAATCGTGGCTTGAAACCAATAAAGTTGTCTGTTTGGTATCGGCAATATTGCGTAAAATCTTTTTTAAACGGATTTGTGTTGTTGGGTCTAAATTAGCAAAAGGTTCATCTAAAATCACCACTTTAGGATTTCCGATTAAAGTTCCAATGATTCCCACTTTCTTTTGATTTCCTTTTGAAAGATCTCGGATAAATTTATTGTTACCTAAAATTTCGTTGTTAAAGAAATCGGCATAGGTTTGTAAAAAAGCATCGACTTGTTGTTTTGTTTGATTACGCAATTCGCCCAAAAAGTAAAAATATTCTTCGCAGGTTAGATATCCAATCAAAAAACTATCGTCTAAAAAAGCGGTAGTAAAGGTTTTCCAATCTTCACTTTTATTTACAATAACGTTGTTGTTTTTTATGAAACCTTGGGTTGGTTCAATTAAATCTAATAGCAGACTGAAAAAAGTAGTTTTACCGGCACCATTGTTACCTACCAAACCAAAACTTTCGCCAATTGGAATTTGTAATCCTTGTATATCTAAAACGGTATTTCCGTCGTATATCTTTTTTAAATTTTCTACTTGTATCATAACTATTTGTAAGCTTTTATGGTTTTATATTTTTGTGATTTGTATAGATTTTCTATTAAATTAAACATTGGCTTTTTAAGTAAAATTCCGACTAAACCAATTGCTATAAACACAACAATTGCGGTGTTAAAAGGTAAAAATGTGTTTAAAATTAAATACAAAACCATAGGAATTGCCAAAGTAGGAATACTTAATAATAATGTTTGAACGCTGAATGCCTTACTATCGCCAAATGCGTTTTTATTGCTTGATAAATCGATTTTTGAACGAACAAATGCTCCTGTAATTAATGACATATAACAGTTCCAACCGATGTTGTAAAAGCCGACTGCCACGATAATTAAATAAGTTTGCAAACCAAAAAACAGATAGAAACTTGCCAATACAATAGAAACCAATGTTCCTAAAACCATTACTAACCATTTTGATTCTAAATACGTTCGATACGGAATATTCTGCGTCATCATTAACGGATAATAACTACTGTCCCAACTTGGCACATACTGACCGAAAAGCATCATAAATCCGCCGGTAATCATTATGGCAGCCAATATGGTAAAGAAGGTATTGGTTTTATACATATCCATTGTAAAGAATATCAAACCATACAATAAAAATAAAGCACTCATCATTAAAACGGTACGTGTTCGTTTGTTACGTGTCAGCAGTTTTAAATCTAACTTTAAAAACGGAGCCAATCTTCCAAAGCGGTTTAAAAAGTTTAAATCGTAGTATTTGTAGGTTTCTTTTTTAACAACTACGGCACTATCTAACGATAAATTTTTAAAGTAAAAACGGTAACACGCCACAAGCAATGCAATCAAGTATGCTGCTACAACTACTATTAAAAACGGATAATTGTAAAGTGCTTCAAAGAAATATTTGGTGTAAGCGGTAACTTCTACAAATTTAAAATAATCTAACGCCAAAACTCCAGCAAAAACCACTAAAAAAGGCAATGCAAATTTATTTACATGATTTAAAAGCTGTACCAAAAAATTATTTGCCCAAAAGAATACGGTGAACGACAACGCAAATACAAAACTTGTTACAAAACCTACTTTATATTCTAATACCAATAAAAGTAAAAGGGCAACGCCCATAAAAAGGTTTACAAAGTTAAAAAACGACAAAGCCGATTTGGTTAGGCAGTAATTTACAATTGTTTTTTTACGAACGTTCTGTATTAGCAAGGGTTTTACCAAAGTGGTTGGCATTTTTTGAAAAAAGTAACGAATTACCAGATCGCCCAACCATAAATAAATAGCGTATTTAAAAAAGCCCTGAAAGGGATCCAATCCTTCTTCTTCGGAAAATTTAAATAAACCAGGAGTCATTATGGTCATGATAATTAAATAGCAAAGCCCGAAATAGCCTTTACCAATTGCCATTATGATACTTTGCGCCATGCCGCCTTTACGCTTCATGCCTTTCCATTCTAAATTGGCGAGTTGTTTAAATGTCATACTGCTTTTTATTTAGTAAGTAATGTTTTTAACGAAATGTTACAAAAAAAGAGTATGCTTTTTGAACATACTCTTTTATTTTTTTATATCGCTTGATTAATCAATTGCTTTTACAACCGCTTTTTCTGCCTCTTTACGTGTTCCATCGAAACCATCGATACCAGAAACCGTAGTGTATTTCAATACATATTTTTTACCCGGATTTACCCGGTTATAAACACTTTGACACATTAAAGTTGCTTCGTGAAATCCACATAAAATCAACTTTAATTTACCAGGATAGGTGTTGATATCTCCAATAGCGTAAACACCTTCTATATTGGTTTGATAATCAAGCGCGTTGTTTACTTTAATAGCATTTTTTTCGATCTCTAATCCCCAGTTTGCAATAGGACCCAGTTTTGGAGTTAAACCAAACAGCGGAATAAAATAATCGGTTTTAATAATTCGGGTAGATACACCGCCATCAAAAGACAAGGTTACAGCTTCTACATGTTCATTTCCGTGAATTTCGGTAACTTCGGCAGGAGTTATCAAATTGATTTTCCCCTGATGTTTCAATTCTTGAACTTTTTCTACAGAATCTAATGCTCCACGAAATTCGTTTCTTCTGTGAACCAATGTAACACTTTTCGCTACATCGCTTAAAAAGATGCTCCAATCTAAAGCAGAATCACCACCACCACTTATCACGATATTCTTATCTCTGAATTGTTCCGGATTTTTAACAAAATACTCAACACCTTTATCTTCGTAGAAATTCAATCCTTCAATAATAGGTTTTCTTGGTTCAAAATTACCCAAACCACCTGCAATAGCAACCGCTTTTGCATGATGCTTTGTTCCTTTGTTTGTAGTAACTATGAAAGTTCCATCTTCTAACTTATCAATACTTTCGGCAACTTCGTTTAAAGTAAAACCAGGTTCAAACTGCTTAATTTGTTCCATTAAATTATCGATCAATTCGGCAGCGCCAACCGATGGATAGCCCGGAATATCGAAAATTGGTTTTTTAGGGTATAACTCTGTTAATTGTCCGCCGGGTTGCGGAAGTCCGTCAATTATATGACAGCGTAATTTTAATAATCCGGCTTCGAACACAGCAAAAAGTCCTGTTGGTCCGGCACCGATTATTAATATATCAGTTTCAATCATAAAAGTAAAATTTATATAAAATTAAAGAGCTACAAGCACAAAAAAAGTGATAAATATCATTCATCACTAATTTGCTTATAGTTTATTAAAACACCGAAATGTTTTCTACCGTTTCAATTTCGGGAGCGTATTTTTTTATGGTAGTTTCTACACCTGCTTTCAACGTCATTTGGTTGATTTTGCATGATGTACAAGCGCCTTCTAAACGAACTTTCACATGTTTATCGTCTTCGATCGAAATCAAGCTGATGTCACCACCATCTGATTTCAAGAACGGACGGATTTCTTCTAACGCTTTTTCTACATTCTGTTTTATAGTTTCTGAAGCCATATTGTTTTTCTTATATAAAATCCGTAATTCACTTTTTAGTCTTTGTCATATTGAGCGAAACGAAGTGAAGTCGAAATATCTTTAACTGTTGATATTAAAAGATTCCTCGTCGTTCGTTCCTCACTCTGTCGGAATGACAAAAAATTATTACAAATAACGAATATTAAAAATATTATTTTTTTACAGGTGAACAACCTGCCATTGTTGTAATTTTAACTGCTTCGGTTGGCGGAAGCGATTCGTTTCTTAAAACAGTTTGCGATACTACATTTTTAGCAATTTCCACAAAAGCATCAGCTACAAGAGATTTTTCCTGTAATGCTGCCGGACGACCGTAATCGCCTGCTTCGCGGATACTTTGTACAATTGGCACTTCACCTAAAAACGGAACATCTAAATCTAAAGCTAAATTCTTCGCTCCTTCTTGTCCAAAAATGTAATATTTGTTTTCAGGTAATTCTTCCGGAGTAAAATACGCCATGTTTTCAATAATACCCAAAACCGGTACGTTGATGCTATCTGCCATAAACATTGACACTCCTTTTTTAGCATCTGCCAACGCAACAGCTTGTGGAGTACTTACCACAACCGCGCCCGTAATTGGTAATGATTGCATTAATGACAAGTGAATATCGCCTGTTCCCGGAGGTAAATCTAACAAAAGAAAATCTAATTCGCCCCAATCTGCATCAAAAATCATTTGGTTTAATGCTTTAGAAGCCATTGGTCCACGCCAAATTACTGCTTGATCTGGACTTGTGAAAAATCCGATCGATAACAACTCCACTCCGTAACTTACAATCGGTTTCATTTTCGATTTTCCGTCCACATCAACCGAAATTGGCTTCGATTTCTCAACATCGAACATAATTGGCATCGATGGGCCGTAAATATCGGCATCTAAAACTCCTACTTTAAAGCCCATATTAGCCAATGTAACCGCTAAATTTGCCGTAATTGTTGATTTACCAACACCACCTTTACCGGACGATACCGCAATAATATTGCTTATTCCCGGAATTGATTTGCCTTTGATTTCAGGTTTCTCTGGAGTTTCAACCTTAATATTTACTTTTACTTTTGCTTTATCGTAGATTTTTTCGTGAATGGTTTTCATAATATCTACTTCGGCACGTTTTTTAATATGTAAAGCCGGCGTGTGTAAGACAACATCAACCACCACTTCATCGCCAAAAGTCATTACGTTTTGTACCGCACCGCTTTCAACCATATTTTTACCTTCGCCTGCAATAGAAATAGTTTCTAAAGCAGTTAATATCTCTTTTCTGTCTAATTTCATTTTTTGTATCTTAATAAAGCTGTTTAAAAACCTGCTGCTAAACAACTTATGTAGAATTATTTTAAATTACAAAGATAACACGAATTTATGATACTTTAAAGTTAATGATTTAATAAATTATGTTTGAAGTTTGATGCTGGGCGAAGGATGTTAATTAAACAAAAAGTTTTGCAACCCTATAGCCTTTATTTAAAAATAGCTGTAATTTTATAGAAACAAAAATTGAAATTATGGCACAGATAACATTTAAAGGAAACGGAATTCATACCGCAGGAAATTTACCAGAAATTGGTGCAACGGCTCCAGATTTTAAATTAACAGCAAGCGATTTGTCTGAAAAATCGTTAAGCGATTACAAAGGAAAAAATGTGGTTTTAAATATTTTTCCAAGTGTTGATACAGGTGTTTGCGCACAATCGGTACGTACGTTTAACAAAGAAGTTTCGGCAGTAGATAATACGGTTGTTTTATGTATTTCTAAAGATTTACCGTTTGCATTGAACCGTTTTTGCGCGGCAGAAGGTTTAAGTAATGTGGAAACATTATCGGATTTTAAAAGTGAAGATTTCACAAATGCTTACGGCGTTAAAATGACCGATGGACCTTTAAATGGTTTAATGAGTAGAGCTGTTGTGGTGATAAACCCAGAAGGAAAAGTAGTTTACAATGAACAAGTTCCTGAAATTACTCAAGAACCAGATTACAACCACGCCATTAATGCGTTGAAGTAAAAAACTGCTTTTTTGTATATAAAACAACTCCGTTAGAGTTTAAACTCTGACGGAGTTGTTTTTTATTGAAATATTTTATTTCAAGGTTCCCAAAAATGATCATTAAAATTCTGAACCGTATTTTCTTTGATTTTCACTCCTTCGTTTTCTAACAACTGTTGCATTAAATTGGTTCCTTGGAAATGATGCTTGCCAGTAAGTAATCCTTTGCGGTTTACTACGCGGTGCGCAGGAACATCTTCGTGCATGCCAGAAGCATTCAAAGCATAACCAACCATTCGGGCAGATTTTGGTGCACCTATCTTTTTGGCAATTGCTCCGTACGTTGTAATTTTTCCGTAGGGAATCTGTTTTACAACTTCATAAACCCGCTGAAAAAAATCTTTTTCCATTATTTATAAAACAGTTTGTATAGATTAATAACGGTGATGATTCCGGTTACGCAACCTAAAATTTTATTAATGTTTTTTAAGACAAAGTTATCTTGTAACACCGCATTTTTAAACAGGTTTATATAAAACATGAACGCTAAAAAAGATCCAATTAAAACACCAACCGTCAGTAAAATATTGCTTATATAGTTAATTTCATAAAAACTATTATTAACAGCGGTTATGGTTATAAAAACATAATAAAATATAGGAAACACGTTTATTAACGCCAACAAAATACCTTGGGTAAAACGTTTTCTTTTTTGCGTAATTTCAATTTCGCTATCGTCGCTTTTCTTGGGTTTTGACACAAAAAAATAGATTGTCAGAATCAAGAAAACTACAAAACCAATTTCACGGATAATGTTGGTAATAAAAACGCTTCGATCAATAATTTTTGCAAAAAATACCGCCAAATAGGTTTGTAAAGCAATGATGATAAAAGTGCCCAGCATAAAGCTGTAGGCGTTTTTCATTCCTTCCCTTTTAGAAATTTTTACTACCGTGGCATTTAAAATACCAGGCAGTAATGTTCCAAAAACAGAAGCAATAAGCCCTGTTAAAAAAGGAAGGATATAATTCATTACTTAAGCTGGAATTTAATATACGTGATGGGTTTGTTTTGCTCTAAATACTGCGATTCGTAAAAAGTTTGAATACCTGTAACCATTTCCGGAGCACCTTCGTTTCTATACACATTGTGGTTCGCGTACAACACTTTGTGCCCCGCACCATGCAATAAACCTAAAGTATAACCGTGCATAAATTCGCTGTCGGTTTTAAGGTTAATGATACCTTCTTCTTTTAGGATATTTTTGTATCGGGCCAAAAATTCTGCGTTGGTTAAACGGTGCTTGGTACGCTTATATTTAATTTGCGGATCGGGAAAGGTAATCCAGATTTCATCAACTTCTTGTTTTGCAAAACAATTTTCAATCAATTCGATCTGTGTGCGTAAAAAAGCTACATTCGGGATATTTTCTTCAACAGCCGTTTTCGCTCCACGCCAAAAACGAGATCCTTTTATATCAACACCAATAAAATTCATGTTTGGATAACGACGCGCCAATTCTACCGAATATTCGCCTTTACCGCAACCTAATTCTAAAACAATTGGATTATTATTTTTAAAAACTTCTTTATTCCAGTTGCCTTTTAAAGCAAAAGCATCGTTCATTACTTCATCTCTATTCGGCTGATAAACATTTGAAAACGTTTCGTTTTCTCTGAAGCGTTTCAATTTATTTTTACTTCCCACTTTACAAAATTTTGGTAAAAATAATACATTTTTTTGGTATCAATAGATAACCTCGGGAATAGAAATCTTTTAAAACGAATTATTCTTTATATTAGCATTTGTAATGAAATCTATATATGTTTCCTACCGACAACGAATTTACATTATTATACTTTTTATATTTTTTGATATTTACATATATCATTTATCAAATTATAATAAGCAAGAGAGCAAACCAAATAAGATTATCGTTAATAATTATAGTAAGTATATTGTTAAATATGATTTTCTACTTAAATCCGGAAAATTTTGAAGAAGGCGGTTCATTAGTAGTTTTATTCTATTCGGGAATCATCTTTTTAGGAACAACAATAAGTACATTCATCAATCAAATAATCTCAAAAAAAACGAGTAAACTCTAAAATATAAATTCATAAAAAAAGCTGTTATTTTTTAACAGCTTTTTCTATGGTAAACGAAAATTCAGACCCTACGCCGATTTTACTTTCAACGTAAATATGTTCGTTGTGGGCTTCTATAATGTGTTTTACAATGGACAAACCTAAACCGGAACCGCCAATATCACGTGATCGACTGGAATCGGTTCTGTAAAAACGTTCAAACAAACGGGAAATGTGTTTTTTTTCGATTCCGTAACCATTGTCGGTTATACGAATAAGGAGTTTCTTATCGGTTAAACTTTCTATTGATACTTCGGTTGTACCATTATCTTTACCGTATTTTATGGAATTATCGACCAAATTTAAAACCACCTGATTGATTTTTTCCCGATCGCCGTTTACAAAAATTGATCTGTAATGATCTTTATCAAACATTAAGGTGATGTCTTTTTTATCGGCTTTCATTTCCAAAAGATCAAAAACATTCTGAAAAAGTTCAATAATATCAAAGGTTTGAATATTGACTTTTAACTCGTTTGTTTCTAATTTGGTAATCATATCCAAATCGTTCACAATATCAATTAATCGTTCAATACCTTTATCGGCACGTTCCAGATATTTTTTGCGGATTGCTTTGTCTTTCACACCACCATCTAACAAAGTAGAAACGTATCCTTGCACAGTAAACAAAGGCGTTTTAAGTTCGTGCGCTACATTACCAATAAACTCGCGACGGTATTCTTCTTGTACTTTCAGCGATTCAATTTCTACTTTTTTATCGGTAGCAAATTTGTTTACTTCATACATTAATGTTTGCATATCGGTAGTTACCGGCTGGTTTCGCAAAACCGATTCGTCTAAAATACTTACTTCTTTATAAATTTTTTGAATGCGGCGGTAAATAAAACGTTCTACCCTGTATTGCAACACAAAAAAGCAAAACGCAAAAAACAGTAACGTAAATGTTACTGTCAAAAGCCAGTTTATTTGGAAAAATAAATATTGCAGTGTAATTAGTAAAAATGCGCTAAAAAGTACAATTACCAATGACGATTTTAATGCAAATTTGTAAGATTTACGGTATTTTATACCCATTAAACTTCTAATTTATAACCTACGCCTTTTATGGTTTTAAATAAATCGTCGCCAATTTTTTCGCGTAGTTTTCTTATGTGTACATCAATTGTTCTACCGCCAACAATTACTTCGTTACCCCAAACTTTGTCTAAAATTTCTTCGCGTTTAAACACTTTTCCTGGTTTTGAAGCTAAAAGATAAAACAATTCAAACTCTTTTCGAGGCAAGATAATTTCGGTTTTGTCTTTAATGATTTTATACTCTTCGCGGTTAATTTCAATATCGCCAATTTTTAAAACATCTTCTACCGAAATATCTTCTTTTACACGGCGCAACAAGGCTTTTACTTTACTAACCAGTAATTTTGGTTTTATTGGTTTTGTAATGTAATCATCGGCACCTACGTCAAACCCGGCAACTTGCGAATAATCTTCGCCACGAGCGGTTAAAAACGTAATAATGCTGCTATTTAGTTCGGGCATTTTTCGCATATTTTCGCATGTTTCAATACCATCCATTTCGGGCATCATTACATCAAGAATAACCAAATTAGGCGTTTCTTTTTTTGCAATTGCTAATGCTTCTTTGCCATTTTTGGCTGTGAATACCTGATAACTTTCGGCTTCTAAATTAAAACCTACAATTTCTAAAATATCCGCATCATCATCAACTAATAAGATTTTAATATCCTTATTTTTCATTTGTTTTGTTGTTGTTTCGCTTGTAAAATTAAAGATAAATAAAAAACAAACAACCGCTTAACAATTATTTAATGTACTAACAATTTCTTTACAAAAACCCAACACTTTCGTAAAAAAGCTGTAACGTTTCAATAACTTTTAGGTAATTCCTTTGCAACGAAAATTTATAACAACAATATAATGAAATTAAATTTTTTGGCAGCAGCGTTATTATTTGGAGTAGTGACTTATGCACAGGATACAAAAACGATTAAAGGCCACATTTACGATACAGCTAACAACAACGAACCTTTGGCGTATGCAACAGTGATGTTACAAAACACATCAATTGGTGCAGAAACCGATGAAAACGGGTATTTTGAAATTGAATGCGAACAAGGATCTTATTTGTTAGAAGCATCGTACACCGGGTATCAAACCTTTGTTTTACCTTATGATACAGGAAGTACTAACGAAGTTAACATTAACATGACTCCTGAAGAAGACAATTTAGACGAGTTGGTCATTACGGTTAACAACAGAAAATCATCGGAAACAGCTTTATTAAGCGAACAGCGTAAATCGTTAGAAATAAAACAACAGATCGGTGCACAAGAACTTTCGCGTAAAGGTGTGGGCGATGTTGCTGCGGCGGTTGCTAAAACAGCAGGTATTTCTCAGCAAGAAGGCAGCAACAACGTTTATGTGCGCGGTTTGGGCGACAGATACAATTCAACCTCTTTAAACGGTTTACCGGTTCCATCGAACGATCCTGAAAAAAAGAACATTAATTTAGAATTGTTTTCTACTGATATTGTGGAATATATTTCGATCGACAAAGCCTTCAATTCAAGAAATACCGGAGATTTTGGTGGTGGAAATGTAGATATTTCATCAAAAGATTTTAAAGACAGTGGTTTGTTCGAAATTGAATTGGGCGGAAAAGCAAACACCAACGCTTTAAGCAAAGGCAGCGAATTTGTACTTCCACAAGGTCCAAGCAAAATGGGTTATGCATCGTACGGAAAACCTAACAACGCTTTAAATGGTTACAACTTTCAGAACAGTTTACAACCAGAAAGTGCCGGACCAATTGGTGGAAATTTTGGTTTAAAAGCAGGAAAATCGTTCTTTATTGGCGAAACAGGTAAATTAAATTTATTTGCTACAGCTAGTTTTGATAACGGCTTTACTTTTAGAGAAGGTATTAACCAAAGTGCCAGTGCGCAGGGTGCAAAATTAAAATCGTTTAATCAGGAAAAATTCTCGCAAACTACCAATACAACGGGTATGTTTAACGCAAATTATCATGTGAACGACAACCACCATTTAGCTTATAACTTTTTGTACATTAAGTCTTCTGATTTATCAAGAGATACCTATACGGGTAGCGATCGTGATTTTGAAGGTGATCATGATTCATTATTAGTTCAACGTGGTACGTTCATTCAAAACACTGTTTTAATTAACCAATTATTAGGTAACCACAAACTAAACGAAAAACTAGGTTTTGATTGGGCGGTATCGTACAACACCATTGAAAGCGATATGCCAGATAGAACACAAAACAAGATGTTTTATTGGAAAGATTCAGACACTTACACTTTAGCACAACGTACTATTACAGATAACCACCGTTACTTTCAAAATCTTAAAGAAGATGAAATTGCTGCAAACTTAGCCTTAAACTATAAATTAGGGGTTGATGAAAACGGTAACGAAAAAGGAAAAGTAACAATTGGATACAATGGTCGTGTAAAAAAACGTGATTTTGAAGCAATACAATACAACTTCCGTGTATCTGGCGATGCTTTAACAAGTGCTGTAAACCCAAATAATTTAGACACTTTTTTTAATCAGCAAAACTACGCAGGTGGCTTGTTTGGTATTGAAGCTTTTGCAGGTGATACCCCACAAACATACACAGGTGAACAAAACATACATGCTGGTTTTGCTAATTTAGAGTACCGTTTAAGCGATAAATTTAGCGCCGTTGTTGGTTTACGTTACGAAAAAATAGATCAAACCGTGCAATGGAGAACGCAGTTAGATGCTATTGAGCAAACCAACAAATTTAACCGTAACGAATTTCTACCAAATCTTTCGTTAAAATACGAATTATCAACTGTACAAAACTTACGTTTAGCAGCAAGTAAAACTTACACCTTACCACAGTTTAAAGAGCGCGCACGCTTTATTTACGAAGACGTAACCGAAATTAAAGTAGGTAACCCGTACTTATATCCGTCGCAAAACTACAACTTAGATTTAAAATGGGAAATTTTCCCAATGAACGACGAAGTAATCTCGGTAGCTGCTTTTGGTAAGTACATTCAAGATCCTATAAACGAAATCACCATGGCATCATCTACCAACGATATTACTTGGGTAAACATTGGTGACAAAGGATACGTGTACGGAGCTGAATTCGAAATTAAGAAAAGACTTTTCGATTTTGGCGGAACTAACACCAATAACCTTTTTGGTGGATTGAATGTATCGTACATGAAAACAGATCAAGAAGTAGATAAAGATAAAATTCAACGCGAAACTAACGGATTGATTAATACGAATTTCGATTTTGAAAAATCGTCGTTCACAGGTGCTTCTGACTTATTATTGAATGCCGATGTTTCTTACGTTACCGAATGGAACGAAGGCAGAGGAATGACCGCTACTGTTGCATATACACATTATTCTGACCGTTTGTACGCTTTAGGTGTAGAAAGCAAAGGTAATTTAATTGACAAAGGCATGGGAAGTTTAGATTTTATCTTAAAAACAAAAATCCATAAAAACTTCGCCCTTGATTTTGCTGCACGCAACATTTTAAACCCAGAATTCCGTAGAATACAAGACAACGCTTCAGGTGCAATAGATGCTGTTACGTATAAAAGAGGAGCGTTCTTTAGTTTAGGCGCAAAATATACATTTTAACAACATATTCATCACATACGCTTAACACACATTAAAGTATTAATATACAACTTTGTATCAAATAAAAATAACTAATTATTTAAAGAAAATGAAAAAGCCAATTTCAAAATTATTTAGCTTAACATTATTATCATTAACATTAGCAGCAACAACAGTTTCTTGTTCTAGCGATGATTCAACTCCAGTAGAGCAACCAACTTCAGACTTTAAAGTTGACCGTAACGCATTAACAGGCGAAATTAAAAGTGGTCACGTAACGTTAACAGACGGAACTTATAAATTAACCGGAAAACTAATCGTAGCCAACGGTGCAAAATTAACCATTAAGGCAGGTGTAAAAATCGAAGCTACAGCATTAGGTGCTGGTCAGTTTGATGCAGTTCGCTACATTGCTGTTGCACAAGGTGGGCAAATTTTCATCGAAGGTACTTCTTCTAACCCGGTAATTATGACTGCAGAGGAAAAAGCACCAGGTAAATGGGGTGGTTTGGTAATTTGCGGTAAAGCACCAATTAACAAAGGAGCAACAGCAACGGCAGAGGTTTCTGAATTAACTTATGGTGGATCTGATGCTAACGATAATTCAGGATCTATCAAATATTTAAGAATCGAATATTCTGGATACTCTTACAACGCAGATAAAGAATTTAACGGTCTTTCTATGTTTGGTGTTGGTAAAGGAACAACTATTGATTATGTACAGATTCACGATGGATCAGACGACGGTTTTGAGTGGTTTGGTGGTACTGTTGATGCAAAACATTTAGTTGTTACAAATTTCCACGCAGAAGTAGGTGATGATTTATTCGATTGGACAGAAGGTTGGAACGGTTTAGGTGAAAACTGGTATGGAAAAAGAACAAACGGTGGTAACCGCGGTATCGAGGCAGATAACAACTCTAACAACCACACAGCAGCACCAATTGCCAACCCAACAATTAAAAACTTAACCTTAATTGGTAACAACGCTGGTAGCGAAAACCAAGCAATGAAATTACGTGTAGGTACTAAAGGATCTTTTGATAACGTTGTATTAAGCAACTTTGGAACAGGTTTCGATGTTGAACACGACGAAGGAATTAGCTACATTGCAAGTGGTGAATTAAAAGCAACACGCGTTAATTTTGATAACGTTGCAACAAAATCTAAAGGAAAGAAAACCGATGGAACGGCTGCAGATGTAAGCAAAATCTTTACAGAAGATGCCACAGCTACAGGTGCAGGTAACGGAACAGCTACACCAACATGGGCAACTGGTTGGACAGTAGGTTTGTAATAAATTTCAAATAATTTACTGTCATAGTTTAAGTCAGTTTGTCATACCAAACGTATTCGAGGGATCTATTAACAACTTAAACAAAACAGTAAATCAGTTAAAATCTTCATAAATAACCTCAATTTTTTATTGAGGTTATTTTTTTGGTATTTTATTTGATATTTATTTTATATATTTACTTATTCAATTTTAAGTTATGAAAGAAAAATACCTATATATATTCTTACTGTTAATAATAACAAGCTTTTCTGCGCAAGCACAAACAGCCAAAAACAGTGGAGTAGCAGACCAAGTTAAAACCGAGAATACGTTAGACAAGGTTCAAATTTACCCAAACCCGGTTACCAGCGGTAAAATTTATATTAACGCAGAAACTACCTCAACCAAAACTATTGAGTTGTATGATATGTTGGGTAAAAGAATTGTTTTTACCGAAATGAACGGTTACCAGAAAGAATTAAACGTATCCAATCTAAAAGCCGGTGTTTACATTTTAAAACTTTCCGAAAAAAATAACAGCATTACACGAAAAATTGTAATAAAATAACAACCAAATGCCTGCATATAACGCAGGCATTTTTTAATGGAAACAATTTAGTAACATACACATTTTTACGATTTAAAAAATTACCGTAACTTTGCATAGTAAAATTTAAAAACAATTTAGATATGAAAAAAATCTACACTTTAGTTACAATTATTGCAGCTTCTTTTGCTGCGAATGCGCAGACTACAGTTAAAAAGGAATTTAATCAGTTTGGTTTTACAAACGCGCAGGCATTCCCTAGTGGCACTATCGATCCAAACATTTCATTTACAACTGTAAAAAACGCTTCAAGTACTGATCCTGCATACTACGATGGAGGTGGCGGTACTATTAGACTTTATCCAGGAGCTGGAGATGGTGGTTCACTTGAATTTACTTTCACAAATAATATTACAGTAACTGACGTTGTTGTTGAAGCAGGTGTTTCTAACGCAGCAAACGCAACATATTTTATTGATGGAGCTTCTACTGGAACTAGCTCAGTTGCAGACAGCCAAGGAATATATACTATATCTGGTATCAATGCGACAACTGGTTTAAAATTTCAAAATAGTGTTAATGCAACATCTGGTAATCAAATTAGAGTTTTATCTGTTACATTCACATATACTACTTCTGCATCAACAAAAGAAAACAACATCGAAGGTTTAAACATTTTCCCTAACCCTGCAAACGATGTGTTAAACATTACATCAAACAGTACTGCTGATAAAAACGTACAATTGTTTGATTTAACAGGTAAAAAAGTATTAGACGTTACAACTGTTTCTCAAGTAAATGTTTCTACATTGAAAGCGGGTATTTATGTAGCAAAAATCAACGAAGTTGGTAAAACAGCTACTCGTAAAGTTATCATCAAATAATTTTTACAACAATATAACTTAAAAGCATCTCTTAACCGAGATGCTTTTTTTTGTTTTAATGTATATCGGAAAGTTTATACGAAATAGAATTTATCAAACTTTCGTCAGTTTGAGCCTGTCGAGAACTCATTACAAAAAATCTACTCGAAGTGACAGCTATCTATGTGTAATAAATAAATTATATTTTGGCATAACGTTCCTACTAGTCAATTATTTTAAAAATCATTTCGTTAGCTCAAGCAAAACTTCTGTCAGTTCGAGCTTGTCGAAAACTTATAATTCAAAAACTTCTCGATACAGTTTTCTATCGAAAACTTACTCGAAGTGACGTACCTAAACATCTCTTAGTGTAAAGTTAGTAACAGTCAATTAAAAAATTGTAAAATAACATTTTCATGTGTTCTTTTATTAACATAATTTAACTATTTTTAAAACACACTAATCTTAAAATATTTAAATTATGAAAAAACATTTAGTATCTCTAATCTTTATTGCTGCAACGCTTTCAACACAAGCGCAAAACGTATCTTCAACAGCAAATATTACAAGCGGTGGTTTGCAAGCGGGAAATGGCGGAACATATAATACTTTTTATGGTTATCAAGCTGGAAAATCTACGACGGGGACAGGAGCTCACAATACCTTTATTGGGCATCAAGCAGCTCCATTTAATAGTTCTGGTCAAAAGAATACTATAATAGGAAGTCAAAGTGGTACAGGAATTACAACAGGTATATACAATACTTTTGTAGGATCAGGTACAGGTGACAATAATAATGGATCAAACAATACTTTCATTGGTACAGATTCTGGTATAGAAAATTATGGTAGTAACAATATTTTTATTGGAAAAGCAGCAGGTTATGATACCGCTAACGGATCTAATAATATATTAATTGGCAATAATTGCTCAGCAACAATAGAGCAGAACCATACCCTTTGGATTGAAAATAGTTGGACAGACGTACCACTAATCTGGGGAGACTTTGCAAACGACAAACTAAAATTTAACGGTAAAGTGGGTATTGGTTATGCTTTTGGAGATTTCCCAACAACCGCAGGTGGTATTAACGTTTCGGGTTACAACTTATTTGTAAACGGTGGTATTTTAACCGAAGAAGTGCGTGTTACACTAAAAAACCAATGGGCAGATTATGTTTTTGCAGATAACTACAACTTAAAATCCTTAAAAGAAGTAGAACAGTTTATTAAACAAAACGGGCACTTGCCAAATGTACCGTCTGCAGCACAGGTTAAAGAAAACGGTATTGAATTAGGCGAAATAATTACCATACAACAAGAAAAAATAGAAGAATTAACCTTACACCTAATAAACCAAGAAAAACAACTGGAAGAATTAAAAGCACAGGTAAACCTACTTTTACAAGCACAAAACTAATATGCAAAACTTAAAGATTATGAAAAATAAATTTTTACTATGGTTTTGGATATTGTTTCCTTTACTTGCGTTTTCGCAAGGCGAAAACGACAATTGGTATTTTGGTGGCCAGGCAAACATTAATTTTGCAGGTACTACACCCACAGTAGTTAACAATAGTGTAATGAATGCCCCTGCTGCATGCGGCAGCATTAGTGACAGTCAGGGAAATTTACTTTTTTACACCAATGGTATGACCATTTGGGATCGTGACCATAATGTAATGCTTAACGGCTCTGGTTTAACAGGTACAGTAAACAGTGCACAATTACTTATAATGCCCGATCTTGTAAATTCAGACAGGTACTATGTATTTACAACAGCCGATTCTTACAACAACCTGTCTTACACAGCATATTCTATAGTAGATATGACTTTAGGTAGTTTAGGTAGCAACGGACAGCCTTTAGGTGGTGTTGATTCAACAAAAAAGAACATTCCTATTTTAGACGATGCCGGCAATCTTATAACAACAGGTGCTGTCTCTGTTATGCCTCATGCTAATGGTTCTGATTTTTGGATATTAATACCTAGTCGGGGTAAAGTTTTATCATTCTTGTTTGATAGCTGGGGATTAAGTACAATACCTGGTGTTAGTTTAATTGTTGCCAATTCATCCATTAAACATTTTAGTATAAAAGTTTCTCCGAAAATTAATTATTTAGTTCTCATAGATCATTGGGTGGCAGTTACATTTGGATCTTCAGAAGGAGTTCAAGTATCAGTGACTCCATTCGATAGTAATACAGGCAAGCGTGTAGTAGGTGGTTTCAATTTTGCTCTTACGAATTTCAATAGGCATGAAATTGAATTTAATGAAGATGGAACGATCTTGTATTCAGCAGCTAATGTCAATGGCAATTACAAATTACATCAATGGGATCTAATAAATTACTCTAACCCGAGTTTGCCTCACAATATGATATATTCAACTCCAACAAAAGGATACTATGGTCAAATTCAGCGTAATCATAAAGGCGAAATATACTTTACTCTAGGCAATGGACCAGAGGATAATAATCAATATCTCGGACAAATCTTAAATCCAAACGTTCTTAATGGCACTATAGTTAATCCAAACAGTGTATTCCTAAACGGTAAAAAACCCTATAAAGGACTTCCTCAATTAGTTTTACCTTATGAGATATTGCCACCTCCTGCTTGCGAGAATGATATTCATTTAACAAGCATTGAAAACAATACAAATTACACATTTAGAGCCAGCAATTCAATTATAATGGACACTAATTATATTTTAAACGGTAAAAATATTGTTATGAAAGCTGGTGATAATATTTTAATGTCACCTAACACGCATATAAACTCAGGTTCGGAGTATTTAGCTAGGATAGAAGAATGTCCATTTTCTAAAACTGCTCAAAGAAATAATTCGTCAGATATAAATCAGCAAAATTACACTATTGAAAGTGAAAATCAGAAAAATGCGCAAGAATCAATTTATATATTTCCAAACCCGACATACTCACAATTTACAATTGATATAGAAAACAATAATCTTGATAAGTGGGAATTATTTGATTTATCAGGTAAATTAGTATTAAAAGGCAACACTACTATTAGTTCAGTTGAAAGTCTTTCGCAAGGAACTTATATTTTGAAAGTTCATTTAAAAGACAATAAAGTCAGTACAATTAAATTAATAAAAAAATAAACTTTTTCAATAAAAGCATCTCTTAACCGAGATGCTTTTTTTATTCGTAATTTTGTACATTAAAACAAAAATCGTGTTTACACCGCAAGACATCATTTCCATACATACCACAAAAGAATTTCACAAAACAGCTATGAAAGTTTTCCGCTTTCAGTTTCAGCATAACCAAGTGTACCAAAAATACTGTTTGCTGTTAAAGAAAAGTCCGGAGAATGTAAAGCATCTTACCGAAATTCCTTTTTTACCAATCGAATTTTTTAAATCGAAAGATATATTAAGTTCGATAGATCCAATACAAACAACTTTTACAAGCAGTGGAACTACAGGAATGATCACATCGAAACATCATGTAACCGATTTAGGTTTTTACGAAGCCAGTTTTCGTAGTGCGTTTTCTAAATTTTACGGAAACATTGAAGACTATGCCGTTTTGGCGTTGCTTCCCTCCTATTTAGAACGTGAAGGATCGTCGTTAATCTACATGGCAAAAGATTTTATAGAAGGATCTAATCATCCCAATTCCGGCTTTTATCTGCATAATTACAACGAACTTGCACAAAAGTTAGTCGAATTAGACAACAGCGGACAAAATGTGCTGTTAATTGGTGTTACCTACGCTCTTTTAGATTTAATTGAAATACAGAAATTCCACCTTAAAAACACCATTATTATGGAAACGGGGGGCATGAAAGGCAAACGTAAAGAAATGATACGGCAAGAATTACACGCTCTTTTAACTGCAGGTTTTGGTGTAGAGAAAATTCATTCGGAATACGGAATGACGGAATTACTTTCGCAAGCTTATTCGTTTGGCGATGGTATTTTTGAATGTCCGCCTTGGATGGACATTTTAATTCGCGATACCGAAGATCCGTTAACAATTATTGAAGATGGAAAAACAGGCGGTATTAATGTGATTGATTTGGCTAATATAAATTCGTGTTCGTTTATTGCCACGCAAGATTTAGGTAAGAAATATCCCGATTATTCTTTTGAAGTTTTGGGCAGATTTGATAATTCGGATATTCGTGGGTGTAATTTGATGGTTTATTAATAAAAAAGAGGAAAGTTAACTTTCCTCTTTTATTCAATATATAACAACTTCTCGACTTCGCTCGAAGTGATCATATTATTATTTCAAAAAATTCACGGCATTTGCAACTGCTTCTGTGATACCTGCAGGATTTTTACCGCCGGCTGTAGCGAAAAACGCTTGTCCGCCGCCGCCGCCTTGAATATATTTACCTAATTCACGAACAATTTGTCCGGCATTTAAACCCTTCGTTTCTGTAATTTCTTTAGAAACATAAGCCGTTAACATTGGCTTATCATCGGTAACAGTTCCAAACAAAATAAAGAAATTATTTGCTGTTCCGCCAATTTCGTAAGCTAAATCTTTGGCTCCGTTTGCATCTAAATCAACCTGTTTTGCTAAAAATTTCACTCCGTTTATTTCTTGAACTTCCTTCAACAAATCACCTTTTAAACCTTTTGCTTTTTCTTTCAACAATTGCTCTAACTGCTTTTTAAGCTTGGTATTTTCGTCTTGTAACGATTGAACCGCTTTCATGGTATCCTGCGGATTTTTCAAAGCTTCTTTAATTTCTTTTAAAGTAGCTTCCTGGTTGTTGTAAAAATCCTGAACTGCATCGCCCGTTATCGCTTCAATACGACGGATACCCGCTGCAACTGCACTTTCAGAAACAATTTTAAACGCCCAGATATCAGCTGTGTTTTGTACGTGAATACCACCACACAATTCCATAGAATCGCCAAATTTAATTGCACGAACGGTATCACCGTACTTTTCGCCAAACAACGCCATTACACCTTCTTCAATCGCTTGTTTAAACGGAATTTCTCTACGTTCGATTAAAGGCAAATGTTCCTGAATGCGTGCGTTTACAAAAGCTTCAATTTGTTGTAATTCCTCATCGGTAACTTTTGCGAAATGAGAAAAATCGAAACGTAAATAATTCGGAGCAACCAACGATCCTTTTTGTTCTACATGCGTTCCTAAAATAGTACGCAACGCCTGATGTAACAAGTGGGTTGCCGAGTGGTTTTTAGATGATTTCCCGCGTAAATCTGTATTTACTTTTGCTACGAAAACCGCCTGTAAATTCTCTGGCAACTGTTTGGTAAAATGTAA
The DNA here is from genome assembly GCA_913777665.1 of uncultured Myroides sp. Lineage (GTDB taxonomy): Bacteria > Bacteroidota > Bacteroidia > Flavobacteriales > Flavobacteriaceae > Flavobacterium. Next base: position 177,705 of record CAJYTF010000015.1, on the reverse strand, counting down.
AATAAGGTTGTTTTCTTTTTTAGTATCGATGATTTCAATAGTTTCATTTGCCGATACCAAAACACCTTTATCGCCAACCTGACCACCACCTTCGGCATAAAACGGTGTATGATCCAAAACAATCTGATACAGCGTACCATCTTTTTTAGATTCTACTTTACGAATGCGTGTGATTTTCACTTCGTTTTCAACTTTATCGTATCCTTCAAAGGTTTCCACGTTTCCTTCTATCAACACATTCCAATCGTCTTTAGAAATTTCAGACGCGGCACGCGAACGATCTTTTTGTGCTTTCATAGCAGTATCGAAACCAGCTTCGTCTAAATCATATCCTTTCTCACGTAAAATCAATGCTGTTAAATCAATTGGAAAACCAAAAGTATCATACAATTCAAACGCTTTTGCTCCTTCAACAATTTTACCATCTGTTTTTTCGATCACAGAATCCAACAAATGCAAACCTTGATCCAACGTTCTTAAGAATGATGCTTCTTCTTCTTTAATTACATTTTTAACCAAGTCTTTTTGTGAAACGATTTCCGGAAAGAATTGTCCCATTTGAGCCGACAATACATCAACCAACTGATAAATAAATGGTTCTTTTGTTCCCAAAAACGTAAACCCGTAACGAATGGCTCTACGCAAAATACGACGGATTACATAACCCGCGCCATTGTTTGATGGCAACTGACCATCGGCAATAGCGAAAGCCACCGCACGCACGTGATCTACAATTACTCGAATGGCAATATTGGTTTTCTCCTCGACTTCGCTCGGAGTGACAGTGTTTGGTAAATATTTAGCACCAGTAATTTCTTCCACCTTTGCAATAAGCGGCGTAAAAACATCTGTATCGTAGTTTGATGTAACATCTTGCATTGCCATACACAAACGTTCAAAACCCATTCCGGTATCAACATGTTTTGCTGGCAGTTTTTCTAACGATCCATCGGCTTTACGGTTAAATTCCATAAATACGTTGTTCCAGATTTCAACAACCTGCGGATGATCTGCATTTACCAAAGATCGACCTGAAACTTCGGCTCTTTCAGTATCCGGACGTAAATCCACATGAATTTCAGAACACGGTCCACATGGTCCCTGATCGCCCATTTCCCAGAAATTATCTTTTTTGTTTCCAAGGATAATTCGGTCTTCGGCAACATATTGTTTCCATAAATCCCAAGCTTCCTGATCAAAAGGAACATTCTCTGCGTCGTTTCCTTCGAAAACCGACACATACAAACGGTCTTTATCAATCTTTAATTCTTCAGTTAAAAATTCCCACGCCCAGGCAATGGCTTCTTTCTTAAAATAATCGCCAAAAGACCAGTTACCCAACATTTCGAACATGGTGTGGTGGTAGGTATCAAAACCTACATCTTCCAAATCGTTATGCTTGCCCGAAACACGCAAACATTTCTGCGTATCGGCAATACGGTTGCTTTTTGGTGTGGCGTTTCCTAAAAAATATTCTTTAAACTGTGCCATTCCCGAGTTGTTAAACATAAGGGTTGGATCGTCTTTTAAAACAATTGGTGCCGACGGAACAATTAAATGTCCTTTGCTTTCAAAAAAATCAAGAAATTTTTTTCTGATATCTTGTGATTTCATTCGATATATTAAATTATGAATCGTTCAAAACTAACACTTTAAAAAAGTGTACATAAGTTGCAAAAATAGTGTTTTTTAAAAGATTTTTTGTTGTTCGCAGGAACTTTTTGCCAATGCGTAAACTTATTAGAAAAATTGTATATTAGCATAAGCAAAATTTGAAGATAATGCAGATTGACTTACCCGAAAAAAGATATTACAGCATAGGTGAAATTGCCAAGGCGTTTGACGTAAATGCTTCGTTGATACGTTTTTGGGAAAAGGAATTTGATATTTTGAAGCCAAAGAAAAACGCAAAAGGCAACAGAATGTTTACGCCCGAAGATTTAAAAAACTTGAAAACCATTTATCATTTGGTAAAAGAAAAGGGATTTACGTTAGACGGTGCAAAAGATTTTTTAAAGAACAACAAGAAAAATCCGTTGAATACAATTGAAATTATCGAAAAATTAGAGCTTATCAAAAAACAACTAATTATTATTAAAAACGAAATCTAATTTAAAAAATTTATGAAAAAATTTCTTCCTTTAATCATTATCGCAGTAGTAGCTATTGGTATCTATGCTTGGGTAAAAGGTATTAACAACACAGCAGTAACTTTAAACGAAAACATAAAAGAAAGCTGGGGAAATGTTGAAACTGCTTACGAAAGAAGAAACTCTTTAATCGGAAATTTGGTTAACACAGTAAAAGGCGCTGCCGATTTTGAAAAGTCAACATTAGAAGCTGTTATCAGTGCGCGTTCAAAAGCAACACAAACTACGGTTGATGCCTCAAACGTTACTCCTGAACAATTAGCAGCATTTAGTCAGGCACAAAGCGGCGTAAACAGTGCATTATCTCGTTTATTGGTAACTGTAGAAAAATATCCTGATTTAAAAGCAAACCAAAACTTCATTAAATTACAAGATGAATTAGTAAGTACAGAAAATCAAATCTTAACGGCTCGTACCCGTTTTAACGAAACTGTTAAACCATACAACAACCACATAAAAGTATTTCCTAACAGTTTATTAGCAGGTATTTTAGGATTTACAGAAAAAGGATATTTCAAAGCTTCTGAAGGTGCAGAAAAAGCTCCGGAAGTAAATTTTGATTTCAAATAAAATGTCGATAACAGAAGATTTTTTAAGCAGCAGCGAAGAACAGGAAATTGTAGCAGCTATTGTAAAAGCCGAAAAAGAAACATCGGGCGAGATACGCGTGCACATTGAAGAACATTCTGATTTACCTGTGTTAGAACGTGCCCAAGAAGTTTTTAAAATGTTAGATATGCATAAAACAAGCGCCCGCAACGGCGTTTTGTTTTATATAGGCGTTAAAGACCGACATTTTGCAATTATTGGCGATGACGGAATTGATGCCGTTGTACCTTATGATTTCTGGGAAAACACCAAGAAAACGGTTATTGATCATTTTAAAGCAAATAACTTTAAACAAGGTATTATTGCAGGCATTCTACAAAGCGGCAAACAATTAAAACACTTCTTTCCATACAACGGTAAAGACGATGTAAACGAATTACCAAACGAAATTTCAAGAGGTTAATGAATCCATTCAAAAAAATAACCACTCTATTTTTATTGCTTTTTCCATTGCTGGTTCTGGCGCAGTTCAACATTCCGGAAAAACCATCAAAGGCAAGCGAACAAACCAGCGTTTTTGACTACGCCAATTTATTGTCGGCAACCGAAAAACAACAATTAGAACAAAAACTAATTACTTATGCCGATACCACTTCAACCCAAATTGTAGTAGCTATTATTCCGAGTTTAAATGGCGAATATGAAGGAGAATTAGCTCCGAAATGGGCACACAAATGGGGAATTGGTCAGGCAGATAAAGACAACGGTGTTTTTATTCTATTAGCTGAAAAAGAAAAGAAATTATGGATTGCTCCAGGTTACGGATTAGAGCATTTGTTAACAGCCGGAATTAACGGAGAAATCATTCGAAATTTTATTATTCCCGAATTTAAAAAAGGCGATTATTATGCCGGATTAGATATTGGAACCACCAAATTAATGGATCTTTTTTCGGGAACTTATAAAGGAACCCGACAAGAAAATAGAGAAAGCGGTGGCGGTATTCCCGGCTTTTTTATTGTATTAATTGTAATCATAATACTTGTAGTAGCAAGTAAAATGGGTGGTGGTAAAGGAAACAACGGCGGCAGACGCGGAGGCCCTGACTTAATGGATATTATTATTTTAAGCAGTTTAGGTCGTGGAGGCGGTGGTAGAGGCGGATTTGGCGGTTCTTCAGGAGGCGGTGGCTTCGGTGGAGGATTTGGAGGCGGCTTCGGCGGCGGTGGTTTCTCTGGCGGTGGAGCCGGCGGAAGTTGGTAAAAACCCTTTCAAAATATTAAAAGCAGTTCCAACGAACTGCTTTTTTTAATCAATACTTCATTGAAATACTATTTAAAACCTATCATTCATGGAAAAAGACATTGAACAAAAGTTAATAGATAAACATACTAAACCAACCAGTATGCGAATTTTGGTTTATGATTATTTAAGTTCTCAAAACGTAGCTTTATCTTTGTCTGAAATAGAAAATTATTTTGATAAAGCAGATAGAATAACGATTTATCGTACCCTTAAAACATTCGAAGAAAAAGGAATTATTCATAGTATTCAGGAAAATAATACGTCAAAATATATTTTGTGTCACGATGGATGTGATGAAAAAACACATAAAGACTGGCATTTACATTTCTATTGCAGAATCTGTAAACAAACCACTTGTAAAGAAGATATTTCACTTCCAGATGACTTAAAAGCTAATTTCAGAATTGATGAAGTTCGGTTTTTTGCAAAAGGAATTTGTGAGAATTGTTTAGAGGAAGAAGAATTGCAATAATGTTGCATAACATCTGTAGTTAATTTTGTCCTATCAAAAACAATGAAATAAATGTTATGGAAAATTATCTGACAGCAACCAAAATACTTAATTATTCTCATCCTTCTATCCAAAAATTGGTAGAACAAAAAGACTGGAACAACCTTGATGTTACTTCAAAAGTACAAGCGATATACAATTTTGTAAGAGATGACATAAAATTCGGATACAATATTTCGGATGATATTCCAGCTTCACAAATCTTAAAAGACGGATACGGACAATGCAATACAAAAGCTACTTTATTAATGACTTTGTTGAGAGCTGTAGGAGTACCAAATCGCATTCACGGTTTTACTATTGATAAAGCATTACAAAAAGGAGCTATTAAAGGAATTTGGTATAAACTTTCTCCTCAAAATATTTTGCATAGTTGGGTTGAAGTTTTAATAGATAAAAAATGGTATTTTTTAGAAGGAGTAATTTTGGACAAGCCTTATTTGACTAAATTGCAGGAAGAAAACAAAAATTGTAAAGCTACCTTTTGTGGTTATGGCGTTTATACAGATGATTTTCAAAACCCACCAATAGAATGGAATCTCAACAATACGTTTATTCAGGATAAAGGAATCAATCAGGATTTTGGAATAATTTGATACACCTGATGAATTTTATTCCAAACATCAACAAAAATTAAATGCAGTTAAACGATTTATATATCGATATATCGTTAGACATGTAATGAATAACAATGTAGGAAAAATCAGAAACCGATAAATAAATAATTTATGACACATCAACATAAATCGGAACATAATCATTCACATCATCATGACGACGGACACAATCACGATCATTCTAATTTTGAAGGAAATAGATTCAAATTGTTTTTACCTTCCATTATTTCGGTTGTTTTATTATTGTTAGGAATTGCTCTTGACAACTGGATTCCTCACGAATGGTTTTCGGGTTGGATGCGAATTGTTTGGTATATTTTAGCTTATATCCCTGTAGGAATTCCTGTTCTGAAAGAAGCATTTGAAAGTATCCGAAAAGGAGATGTTTTTTCGGAATTTTTCCTGATGGGAATAGCAACTATCGGAGCTTTTACAATTGAAGAATATCCTGAAGCAGTTGCTGTAATGTTGTTTTATGCAGTAGGAGAGGTATTTCAAACTTTGGCTGTTTCAAGAGCTAAATCAAATATTAAATCGTTACTTGACCAAAGACCAGATGAGGTAACGATTTTAGAGAATAATAATCCGAAAACTATAAAAGCTGAAAATGTAAATATCGGAGCTATTATTCAATTAAAATCAGGAGAAAAATTAGGATTAGATGGAGAATTATTATCTGAAAATGCTTCATTTAACACGTCTGCTCTTACAGGAGAAAGTAAGCCTGATACAAAACAAAAAGGAGAAACGGTTTTAGCCGGAATGATAAACTTGAATACGATAAGTCAGGTAAAAGTAACCACAGCTTATCAGGATAGTAAATTGAGTAAAATTTTGGAATTGGTTCAAAATGCGACTTCTCAAAAAGCTCCAACCGAATTATTTATCCGAAAATTTGCTCGAATTTACACTCCGATTGTCGTGTTTTTAGCTGTTGGAATATGTTCGGTTCCGTACTTTTTTGTGAATGAATATCTGTTTAGTCAATGGTTATACAGAGCACTTGTTTTCTTGGTTATTTCTTGTCCTTGTGCTTTGGTAATTTCGATTCCGTTAGGATATTTCGGAGGAATTGGAGCGGCTTCACGAAACGGAATTTTGATTAAAGGAAGTAACTTTTTAGATGTTTTAGCCAATGTTCAGAATGTAGTAATGGATAAAACAGGAACAATGACGGAGGGTGTTTTTCAGGTTCAGGAAGTGAATTTTTCATCTGAATTTGATAAAGACGAAATCCTAAGAATGGTAAACGTTTTGGAAAGTCATAGTACACATCCTGTAGCAACTGCTATTCATCAGTTTGTTGGAGAGATAGATCTTTCTATCGAACTTAAAAATACAGAAGAAATTGCAGGACACGGATTGAAGTCGACCATAAACGGAACAGATATATTGGTTGGAAATTTCAAACTAATGAATAAATTCGGAATTAAATATGACCTGAATCCGAATGATATAGTTTACACAACCATTGTAGTGGCTTACGATAACAAATTTGTCGGATATATAACTATTGCAGATAGTATCAAAGAAGATTCACAACTTACAATCAATAAACTAAAAGCATTGAATGTAAAACCAACCATGTTAAGTGGAGATAAAACTACAGTAGTAAAACACGTGGCTCAAACTTTAGACATTACGACTGCTTTTGGAGATTTACTTCCAGAAGACAAAGTGAATAAAGTAAAAGAAATCAAAACTAAAGGAGAAAGTGTAGCTTTTGTGGGAGATGGAGTTAATGATGCTCCTGTTGTAGCCTTAAGTGATGTTGGAATTGCAATGGGAGGATTAGGCAGTGACGCAACGATTGAAACAGCAGATGTAGTTATTCAGGATGATAAACCGAGTAAAATTCCGATGGCTATCCATATCGGAAAACAAACTAAAAAGATTATTTGGCAAAATATAGGTTTGGCTTTTGGAGTAAAAGCTATTGTACTTGTACTTGGAGCAGGAGGGTTAGCAACTATGTGGGAAGCTGTTTTTGCAGATGTAGGAGTAGCTCTTTTAGCGATTCTGAATGCTGTAAGAATTCAGAGAATGAGATTTTAGAAAATTAAAAAAAGCTTCAGATAAATCTGAAGCTTTTCTAGTAGCCCTAACCGAACAAATCTCGAACCATTTTGTTGAAGATTTAGAGCGATTGATAACTATAGATTCTTGATATTAACTTCAAAAACTCTTCCTTGATAAACTTTTAAATACTTTTTTAAATAGCTCATCAAAATGATATTGCCAAAGTTGCAGGACTGGACAAGAAACTCATTTACAATTATTTTGGCAGTGTGGATGGACTGCTCGATCAGTATATCCGTTCGCTTGATTTTTGGAACAATGCAACTTTAGAAGCATTACCATCCGAAATTACAGACGGTGGCAAAGAGCTTTCCAAGCAACTGCTTACCCAACAATACGATTATGTAGCAAACAACAAAGAACTTCAAGAGATATTGATTTGGGGTCTTGCAGAAAGTCGCAAATCACTGAGAGATGTTAATCAAGGAAGAGAAGAAAATGGCGAATTGATGTTTAAGGCTCTTTCCGATCCATACTTCGCAGAAAATGCTACTGATTTCAGGACAGCTATGGCTATCCTTATTTCAGGGATTTACTATTTAAATATGTACACTACCAATGCAGATACTTTTTGTGGCATAAACCTACAAAATGAAGAAGGCAGAACCCAAATAAAAAATACACTTAAAAAGATGCTTGATATGCTGTATGATAATCTGGGGAAAGGTTAAAACGTTATTTTTTGATTTATAATTATGATTTTAGGATTCTAAGGAGTTACTTATACTCTATCACAAAAATCAGAATGTCCGATGGTGCATCAGGTTTATTCCCTTTACATTCTTCTGAAAAAGGTAGGTATCAATCAAATATTCACTAATAATTCCCTTCTTCCACTGAAAGAATTCTAAATTTCAACACGAAATCCACCTAAACAATTGAAAACAAGAACAATACACTTATAATTATTAATATTAAATTGGTTCGATAATTGTTAGGGCAACTTGAAAGGATTCTCGAACCATTTGTAGAAAAAAAATTTTAAAGCACTATATAACAAATAGTTACACAAAAATAATAACAAAAGAAATATTATTATTCCCAAACAAAAAAAATTTGCACAAAAAAAATATAAAACATTAAAAATCAAGCAAATAAAAAAAGTGATGAATTTACATTCATCACTTTTGTGAGTAGCGGGAACTGGACTCGAACCAGTGACCTTTGGGTTATGAGCCCAACGAGCTACCTACTGCTCTATCCCGCGCTGTGCGTTTTGTGAATTTTTACTACGATTAAAAAACGAAATTCTAAACATTTTTTAAAAGGACTTTTAGTCTTAGTAGCGGGAACTGGACTCGAACCAGTGACCTTTGGGTTATGAGCCCAACGAGCTACCTACTGCTCTATCCCGCGCTATTGTGGTGCAAATGTAAGGCGACTTTTTGGAATACCCAAACTTTTTACAGAAAATTATAAAATTAGTGTGTTTCACTATTATTAAGTAACTTTGCAAATTATTACAGAAATTATGTCGCACAAAGCTGGTTTTATAAATATTATCGGAAATCCTAATGTAGGAAAATCAACCTTAATGAATGCTTTTATTGGTGAGCGTTTATCAATCATTACATCAAAAGCACAAACAACGCGCCACCGTATTTTCGGAATTGTAAATGGTGACGATTTTCAAATGGTTTTTTCAGACACTCCGGGAATCATCAAGCCTGCGTACGAATTGCAGACTTCGATGATGGATTTTGTAAAATCGGCGTTTGAAGATGCAGACATTCTTTTGTATATGGTTGAAGTGGGCGAACGCGAATTAAAAGACGAAGCTTTCTTTAAAAAAATTACACATGCAAAAGTTCCGGTTTTATTGTTGTTGAATAAGATCGATAAATCAAACCAAGAACATTTGGAAGAACAGGTTGCTTTGTGGAAAGAAAAAGTTCCTAATGCAGAAATAATTCCAATATCGGCACTAAACAATTTTAATGTGGATACTGTTTTTAACCGCATTTTAGAATTATTACCAGAATCGCCACCTTATTACCCGAAAGATGCATTGACCGATAAACCTGAACGTTTCTTTGTTAATGAAATTATCCGCGAAAAAATCCTTCTAAACTATCAAAAGGAAATTCCTTATTCGGTAGAAATCGAAACAGAAGAGTTTAAAGAAGAAGATAAAATCATTCACATTAAAGCCGTGATTATGGTAGAGCGTGACAGTCAAAAAGGCATCATAATCGGTCATAAAGGCTCAGCTTTAAAGAAAGTAGGAATGGAATCGCGTGCCGAATTAGAGAAGTTTTTTGACAAGCAGGTCCACATTGAACTGTTTGTAAAAGTGAATAAAGACTGGCGAAACAACCAGTTCCAATTACGCCGCTTCGGGTATCAACAAAAATAAAATCACACTTTTTAAAAGTGAAGTAATATGAGCAACATTGTAGCAATTGTAGGTAGACCTAATGTAGGAAAGTCGACCTTTTTTAACCGTCTTATTCAAAGACGCGAAGCCATAGTAGATTCGGTAAGTGGTGTTACCAGAGATCGTAATTATGGAAAAAGTGAATGGAATGGAAAAGAATTCTCTGTTATTGATACAGGTGGATATATTAAAGGATCAGACGATATTTTTGAAGGCGAGATCCGCAAACAAGTAGAATTGGCGATTGATGAAGCCGATGCCATTGTGTTTTTGGTTGATGTTGAAGAAGGAATTACCCCAATGGATAACGAAGTAGCAAAACTGCTGCGTAAAGTTACCAAACCGGTTTTATTGGTTGTAAATAAAGTTGATAACGCAAAACGCGAACAAGATGCTTTTGAATTTTACAATTTAGGTTTGGGCGAATACGTTACCATGTCTGGAATGAGCGGTTCTGGAACGGGTGAAGTTTTAGATAAAATTGTTGAAATTTTACCTGAATTGCCAGAAGTTGAAGAAGTAAAAGACGAATTACCTCGTTTTGCAGTTGTTGGTCGTCCTAACGCTGGAAAATCGAGCTTTATTAATGCATTGATTGGCGAAGATCGTTTTGTGGTTACCGATATTGCAGGAACAACGCGCGATGCGATCGATACAAAATACAACCGTTTTGGTTTTGAATTTAACTTGGTTGATACAGCCGGTATCCGTAGAAAAGCAAAGGTAAAAGACGATTTAGAATTTTACTCGGTAATGCGTTCGGTACGTGCTATTGAACATGCCGATGTTTGTATTTTAGTGATTGATGCAACCCGTGGATTTGAAGGTCAGGATCAGAATATTTTTTGGTTGGCAGAAAAAAACCGCAAGGGAATTGTAATATTGGTTAACAAATGGGATTTGGTTGAAAAAGACACGATGACCTCTCACGATTACGAGAAAAAAATCCGCGAAGAGATCGCTCCGTTTACCGATGTGCCTATTCTTTTTGTATCGGCATTAACCAAACAACGTTTGTTAAAAGCGTTAGAAACCGCTGTAGAAGTGTACGAAAACCGCAAGCAACGTATTTCAACATCGAAATTTAACGAAACCATGTTGCCGATTATTGAACACAATCCACCGCCGGCAATTAAAGGTAAATATATTAAAATTAAATACTGTATGCAGTTGCCAACACCTGTACCGCAGTTTGTATTTTTTGCCAATTTGCCACAATACATTAAGGATCCGTACAAGCGTTATGTAGAAAACAAATTACGCGAAATTTATAATTTTGAAGGAGTGCCAATTGAGATTTACTTCCGACAAAAATAATTACAAAAGGAAAGATTTACGTCTTTCCTTTTTTTATTTAAACTTAATTACACGAATTATAATAGAAAAATTATGCGAAACTGACCCGAGCTTGCGAACTGAACGAAGTTAATGAAGTTCAGCTTGACGAAAAGTCAAAATTATTCAAAAAACCTCATCAGAATACTGAATGATTCTATTTAAAATCCAACTACATTTTTCAATTAAATAAATCGGTATTTAATCATTTTTAATTTGCTTCAAAAAAACCTTATTTTTATTTGTTTTAAATAAGAATAAAAGTACTTTTGCATCAAATTTTTAAAAGATGAAAAAATTACTACTAATTCTTCCTGCGGTTACTGTTGCCTTTGAAGCAAGTGCTCAAGAAACCGATTCTATAAAATCAGACAATTTAGATGAATTAATCATTGAAGCTTATATTCAAAAAAGTGTAAATTCATCGAACAAAATGCCTTTAAAAGACATTGAAAATCCGCAAGTTTATAACGTAATCAACAAAAATATTTTAAAAGAACAAGTAGTAACCACTTTTAGCGATGCTATGAAAAATGCTACAGGTGTTTCGCGTTTATGGGAATCTACAGGTCGCGGAAGTGATGGTGCGGAATTTTATAGCATGCGCGGTTTTTCAACCCAACCACGCTTATTAAACGGCATGCCAAGTTTTAGTAATGGAAGTTTAGATCCTGCAAATATAGAAAGCATTGAAGTTATTAAAGGACCATCGGGAACTATGTATGGTGGAAATTTAGTATCGTACGGTGGATTAATTAATATCACTACTAAAAAGCCTTACGAAACTTTTGGGGGCGAAATGGGTTATACCAACGGATCGTACGGATTAAACCGTGTTACTGCCGATATTAATACGCCGCTTAACAAACAAACATCTTTTCGGTTAAATACGGCATACCAATACCGCAATTCATTTCAGGACGCAGGTTTTAGTAAATCGTTATTTTTTGCGCCATCGTTAAAATTTGTTGCGAACGATCGTTTAACTTTCTTTGTCAATACAGAATTTAAAAGTTCTGAAGCTGCCAATGCACCTATGATCTTTTTAAGCCGATACAGTCCGTTATCGTTTCAATCGATGGATTTATTCGAAAAGAACTATAAAAAATCATACACCAGCAACGATTTAACCATAAAAAACCCAACATTTAACCTACAAGCGTACGCAGTTTATCAGTTATCTGAAAATTGGACATCGACCACCATTCTCTCTAAAACCAACGCCAAAACAAGCGGTTACTATCATTATTTATGGGATTCTGCCAACGGAGATGAGTTTACACGTTTTATAACGAAAGGCGAAGCAGAAACAAACGCAACGGGTATTCAACAAAATTTTGTAGGAACATACAATATTGGTTCGGTTAAAAATAAATTGGTTGCCGGTTTAGATTATTTCCAAAGAAAATTTACTGTTGGCGGTACAGGTTGGGCAAGTTATGGAACAGTTTCTTTAGTGAATCAAACAGACACAATGCCAGATGCAAATAATGAAATGCAGCAAACAATGTTAACTACACCACATGTTGACGCCGCTTTATTAGGAACATCGGCAGAATTGCAATCGGCAGAAACAAAAATTTACAGTGCGTATGCATCAAACGTAATTGAATTTTTACCGAATTTATCGGCAATGATTAGTTTACGTGCCGACCATTTTACCGGACAGCCAACAGCATATTCAACTGATAAATTAAAAGAAAGAACAACATTCTCTCCTAAATTCGGGGTGGTTTATCAGCCAATTCTAAATAAGTTATCGGTTTTTGGTAATTACATGAACGGATTTCAATATTTAGATGCTGCTGCCATTGACATTACAGACGAAGACGGAAATATTGTTGGTAGAGAATTACGTTATTTTGAACCTGAACAAGCAAACCAATGGGAAGTTGGTACAAAAGCAAGTTTAATTAAAGACCGTTTATCGGTTACGGCAAGTTACTACGACATTAAAGTTAAAAACAAGGTAATGGGTAACGGTGTTGATGCCACACAAGCTGGCGAAGTAGAAAGCAAAGGTTTTGAAATTAGTGTTTTAGGAAGCCCTATTAACGGTTTAAACATTATTGCAGGTTATAGCCACAATAACAACAAAGTTATTAACGATGCGGCAGATTCTGGTTATTTAGGTTTAAGAACAGAGGAAGCTGGTCCTGAAAATTTATTTAACTTTTGGGCAAATTACACGGTTCAACAAGGAGCTTTAAAAAATTTCGGATTAGGTTTTGGTGCCAATTCTGCGAGTGAATTACTTACTCTTAACAGATCAACTATTGGCACATTTGCTTTGCCGGGCTACACCGTTTTTAACGCAGCATTATCTTACAACGCCGAAAAGTATAGTGCTGTTTTAAAAGTTGATAATCTTACCAATGAAAAATATTTTATAGGTTGGTCAACCATCAACCCGCAATTTGCAAGATCTATTTCGTTAGGTTTAAACTATAAATTCTAATGACAAATAAGAAAGATAAAAAGCAAAAAAGCAAATTCAAAAAATTAATAGGCAAGCTGCACCTTTGGTTCGGCTTGCTTATTGGTTCTATTGTGTTTTTCATTTCTATAACTGGTGCATTGTACGTTTTTAAAGACGAAATAGAAGGCATTCAGCGTAAAGAATACATTTACCACAACGAACCAAATTATCAAAACAAAGAAAAGCTTACTATTAAAACGTTAGAGCGTTTAGTGGAACAGCAGGTTTCTGAAAAATACCCGATTCACTGGGTAAATATTCCTATAGATCATGCGTTATCGTATCAGTTTTATTATTACGAACGCAACGAACATGCCTGGAATTATTTCGATGAATATCCTGTTTACAAATTAGCGTATGTAAACCCGTACAGCGGTAAAGTTTTACAAGTTTACGACGAGAAAAACGGCTTTTTTAATATTGTAAAAATGCTGCATTGGAGTTTTCTTTTAAATTCTGATTGGGGAAAATGGGTTACGGGAATTCCGGTTTTAATTTTTGTGTTCATGCTTATTTCGGGCATTATTTTATGGTGGCCAAAAAACAAGGCAGCCCGCAAACAACGTTTTTGGTTTAAGTGGAAAAATATTAAAAACTGGAAACGTAAAAACTACGATTTACACAACATTATTGGCTTTTACACATCGTTTTTTGCCTTAATTTTTTCAATTACCGGTTTGTTTTATGCCTTCTTTTTTATTCAAGCAATGATTTATGTAGTTTTTTCGGGCGGAAACACCCAATATCCTGATTTTTCACACATAAAAACCACTGCTCCAGAAGAATTAAGAACCGAAACTACGTTAGATAAAATTGCTAAAACAGTAGAAGAATTGTATCCCGATGCTTACATGTTTGCCTTAGATTTGGGGCACGAACATATAGACGATCACGAACATCCGAATTTTGAGGTTTATGTTAGACATCTTTCGTATTCGTACCACAAAAACAGTAATTTAATTTTCGATGAAAACTCGGGCGAATTGCTACACACAAGAAACCCGGAAGACAAAGATTTTGGTGAGAAAATGATCAATGCCAATTACGATATTCACGTAGGATCGATCTTTGGTTTGCCTACCAAAATCATTGCTTTTATTGTAAGTTTGCTGTGTGCCAGCTTACCGGTTACCGGTTTTATGATTTGGTATGGACGCAATAAAAAGAAGAAAACAAAAGCTTAAGCTTAAAACAAAATAGGTTAATACCTTTTAAAAAGCGATTTTTCAATTTTTTTTGAAGAATCGCTTTCTTATTTTTGCTTTTATGAAAAAGATACTGTCCATACTTCCGTTTTTAATCCTTCTTATTTCTGTTGATGGTTTTGCACAAAATATTCAACTGAAAGGAAAAGTAGTCGATGATGCTAAAGCTCCGCTTGCCGATATGACTGTTTATCTATCTAAAGCAAAAGATTCTACGCTAATTCAATATGCTACAACCGATGTTTCCGGTTTGTTTTCTATTGATATTAAGGCTGTTGAAGAACCTTCTTATCTTACGTTTTCGTACATTGGATACAAAGATAAAATCGAAAAATTTGATAAAATCAATCAGTCAAAAGATTTAGGCGAAGTTGTAATGGCGCCCGATTCGGATGTACTTTCAGAAATTGTCATTGTTACCGATGCGCCGATCCGTGTAAAAAACGACACGTTGGAATTTAATGCTTCGTCGTTTAAAGTTCGTCCCGATGCCAATGTAGAGGCTTTGTTGAAAGAACTGCCGGGTGTGGAAATTGATGCCGATAAAAAAATAACCGTAAATGGTAAAGAAGTTACACAGATCTTGGTAAACGGTAAACCGTTTTTTAATACCGACGGAACCATTGCAATGCAGAATTTACCTGCCAATTTAATTAAAAAAATTCAGGTTACCGACCATAAAACCAAACGCGAAGAATTTTCGGGCAGAAACGCAAAAAGTGATAATGCCAGCATAAACCTAACCATAGACGAAGCCAACAACAAAGGTTTAATGGCGAAATTAAGTGCAGGAATTGGCAGCATTATAGATGGATCAAACCGTTACGAAAGCAGCGGATTAATCAATTATTTTAAAGGAAATCGTAAAATTTCGGTATTAGCATCGTCTAATAACATCAATTCCGAAGGTTTTTCAATGGATGAAATTTTTGATAATATGGGTGGTGGTCGCAGTCAGTTCTTAACCTTTGGCGGACGTTCTGGTGGGCCAGGCGGTTTTGGTAGCGGCTCGGGAATTACACGCACACACATGGCTGGTTTAAACTATTCTGATCAGTTTTTTAAAGGATTTGAAACCAACGCAAGTTATTATTTTAAAGATACGCAGAACAAAAACAACAACCGTTCGCGTGTGATTAACCTGTTACCTGACGGCGATTTTATTACCGAATCGGAATCGCAGCGTTTAAATAACAACACCAACCACAATGCCGATGTTCGTTTGGAATATAAAATAAACCCAACAACCCAATTGTTTGTAAATCCGAAATTATCAGCAAACAACAACGAATTCAGAAATACATCCACAGCAAAATCAATGGATGCAGATGGTAATTTATTTAACGAAAGTAATGAAAGATCGTTCTCTACATCAGACAGTTTCACGTTTAAAAATTCAATTGAATTCAATAAAAAACTAAACGATAAAGGCAAAAATTTCAGTTTAGAATTCAGCAACGATAATTCAAAAACAACAGGTTTAGGGAACACCAATTCGGCTACTTTGTTTTATCAGGGCGATCAGCCAAACGACATTCGTAATCAGGAAGAAAGATCAAACAGCACCGATGATATTTATACAATAACTGCAGAATATTCGCAACCTATCAACGAAAAAGCGTTTATTGATTTGGGTTACACGTTTGATTACAACAACCAAACCGATAATCTGAACACTTTTAATTTTAACGATGAAACCAATAGTTTTATTGATTTTAATGATCGTTTATCAAACCAAACTCATACCAACATCATTACCAATACACCTTATGTTGGTTTAAATTATAACACCGAAAAAGTAGAATGGTTTGTAAATTCGGGCGTGAATATTGCTAATTTTAATGCTTCGGCTTTTTACATGAGTAACGATTATTCGGTTGACAGAAAATTTATTTCGCCTTACATACGCAGTAATTTCAGATACAAGCTAGATAAAAACAAAAATTTCAACATTGGCTACAATTACAACGTAAACAACCCGAATGCTACGCAAATTCTGCCTTATGAGCGTTTAAACGATCCATTACAAACATACATTGGTAATCGCGATTTAGATCAGGCAAGATACCACTCGTTACGTTTAGGCTTTAGAAATTACAACTTTCAACTGCGTTCTGGCTGGAGTATTTTTGCTAATGCAAGTTTTTATGATTCGCAAATTGTTTCTTCTACCCTATTCGATGAAAACCGCAAGCGAACCACAACTTATGAAAATGTTTCTGGGGCATTTAACACCGGATTGTTTTTTCATTGGAGTAAATCGTATAAATTTGACGCACATACTATTCGATACGGAGCAGGAAGTAGCATCAACTTTAACAGACAAAAAGGTTTTGCAAATGGCGTTTTGTATGATGCCGACGAGATAAGTTTTTCTCCAAACATTTATGGGTCTTGGGATTATGGCGAACTTTTTACCATAGCGCCATCGTACAACGTGTCGTTTAACAATACCAAATACAGCAATTATCAATTGGCAGAAACAAGTTTTGTACGCCATAATCTAATGTTGCAAACAACCACGTACTGGCCAGAAAATTTCACTTGGGGTAACGATTTTGGCTACACATACAATTCTAATATTGCTCCGGGTTTTCAAAGAGATTTCTTTTTGTGGAATACCGCCATTTCGTACACATTCCTAAACAAAGCGTTGACTGCAAAAGTAAAAGTGTACGATTTGCTGAATCAAAACATAGGAACTTCAAGAACAATCAGCCCAACAGCGATTATCGACCAAGAAAATACTGTTTTAGAACGCTACGTGATGTTTTCTGTAACATGGAAATTCAATCAATTTGGCAATTCGTCAAACAACAGAAACCGTGGTGGCAGCCGAATGATGATGCCGGGCAGAATGAGAGATTTATAGTATTATTTTAAATAATAAAAAATGTTAAAAGCGTGTGAAAAATTATTCCACGCTTTTTTTTGTATACTTTTTTTAACATTTTTGCGTTTACTAAAAACTAATAAAAAACATTTATGAAAAACCTACTGCTTATTTGCATGCTTTTGTGTGGTACATTTCTTTATGCGCAAAAAATTGAGTTAAAAGGAAAAGTTATAGATAACAATAAAAAACCTGTAGAGTCAGCCACAATTTATTTATCTTCCAAAAAAGATTCTACCTTAATAGATTATACCATTACCGATATAAAAGGAATATTTTCAATGCCTATTAAAAAAATCGAAGAACCAACTTTTATGACCATATCTTATCTTGGTTTCGAGGATTTTTCGCAAGATTTTGAAAGCTTAAAAGAAAGTATCGATTTAGGAACCATTACATTAAATCCTGGAAGCGATGTATTAGACGAATTGGTAATTACTACCGATGGTCCACCGGTACGCGTAAAAAAAGATACGTTAGAATTTAATGCTTCGGCATTTAAAGTGCGTCCAGATGCTACCGTAAAAGAACTTTTGGAACAATTGCCCGGTGTAGAAGTAGATCAGGCTGGTAAAGTAAAGCATAATGGTATAGAAGTGACCAATATTATAGTGAACGGTAAGCCTTTCTTTAGTGAAGACGGCAAAGTAATCATGGAAAATATTCCTGCCGAAATTATTAACAAAGTACAGATTACCAATTTTAAATCGAAAGAAGAAAAACTCTCAGGCGCGCAATCTAACGGCGAAACAAAAACTATCAATCTTACCATTGACGACGATAAAAACAAAGGCTTGTTCGGAAGGATTATTGCCGGATATGGAACAGATGACCGATACGAATCGTCGCTTTTGTTCAATTATTTTAAAGGCGATTTTAAAATTAGCGTTTTAGGATCATCAAACAACATTAATTCTCAAGGCTTTTCTACAGATGAAATTATGGACAACATGTCGGGCGGTAGAAACAGTTATTCATCTTGGAGCAGCGACGGATCTTTTTCGGTAAACGGATTGGATTTTGGCGGACAACAAGGTATTAGTCAAACCGATATGCTTGGTTTAAATTACAGCGACACCTGGGGTAAAAACAACAATGTGAATGGTAATTATTTATTTCGTGAAGTTGAAAACAAAAATAAGAACAAATCGCGTATAGAAAATCTTTTACCCGAAAACAGATACATTACCGAATCGGAATCAGAACTACGTTCTAAATCAACAAAACACACTTTTAATTATGAAGTTGAAATAGCAATAGATTCACTTACAACATTATCTATAATTCCCAAGTTAGAACGGGGTATTAGTTCATCACGAACTAACGGATTTAGTGTAACCCGCAATGAATCAGGAGAATTGTTGAACGAATCTACCAACGATAATTTTACAAGTGGCGATACTTACAATTTTCAAAACCAATTATTGTTATCGCGCAGATTTAAACGTAAAGGTCGTAGTTTAAGTTTTACGTTTACCAACGACAACTCAAATAATCAAACAGAGCAACTAAGAAATTCTGCAAACTATTTTTATCAAACGCAGTTACCAGACGATATCAGAAATCAAAACATTCTATCGTCAAACCATACAGACCGTTATGCGTTAAATGTGGTTTATCGGGAACCTATTGGCAGTAAACAAACATTAACGTTGAGTGCTACGAATACGTGGAGAAATGAGTTTCAGGGCAGAAGTACCTTTGATTGGAATGAAAATGCTGATAATTTTTCTGATTACAACGATTTGTTATCGTTCAGCAACAATTTAAAAGGATATAGATTGGATCCAAGCATCGGATACCAGCTAACAGGCGAAAAATTTTATTTTAGTGCAGGTGCAGGAACAGCCATAAACAATTACGATGTAGCATCGTATTACAACGGCACAAACTTTTTAAATCAACGTACCGATTTATTGCCAAGTATTAGAACTTACGGAAATTACCGCATTGGGAAATCAACCAGCATCAGCTTAAATTATTCTTACCGTGAAGAAAGCCCAATGATGAACCAGTTGTTAGAGTATGAAGATTTATCGAACCCGCTTTTTATATCAAAAGGAAACAAAGATTTACAAACAACTCAGCGTCATAATCTATATTTAAATTTTAACAATTACGATTGGCAAACACGATCAGGATACTATGTTTTTGCCGGTGGAACTTTTAATTCACGCGGAATAACATCATCTACCGTTTTCGATGAAAACTACGTGGGTTATTCTACCTACATAAACATCGAAAACACTTATGATTATTGGCTTGGAATTAATTACAACAAGGGTTTTCAAATAACAGATAAAGATAAATTAACGGTTGCAGCAGGTATCGAATTTAATAACGGATTAGATAAAGGTGTGCAAAACGGCGTGCTTTACAGTACCAACCGTTCATCTATTCAACCAGAATTAAGTCTTACTTTCGATTTTAATAAAAAACTAATTATTAAGCCTAATTACAGTTATGAAATTGTAAATAATAGTTTTGATAATTTTATTATTGATAAATCGAACTTTTTTAAACACAATGCGGGTTTAATGATTACATCGTACATGCCTAAAAATGTTGTTTTTGGCAGTGATATTATGTACGAATACAATTCGAGCCTTTCCAGTGATTTTAGAAAAGATTTCTTGCTTTGGAACGCTAGTTTAGGATACAATTTCTTTAACGAACGTTTCTTGGCTAAAGTTAAAATTTATGATATTTTAAATCAAAATCAAAGTGTTAGAAGAAGTGTTTCACCAACTAACATTTCAGATGTTCAAAACACCATTTTAAAACAATATGTAATGTTTTCTGTGACTTATAAATTAGAAAAATTTGCAGGAAAGAAGAAAAGCAGATACGGTTTTGATGATGAATAAAAGTAAAAATGAAAATGCCCCAAAAGTTGATACTGTTTGGGGCATTTTTTTATTTCGTTACTTCGTCTATCACTTTTATTGTGTCGTCTAAATCTTCGTAAGATAAAGCATCGGTAATAAACCATGTTTCGTAGCTCGATGGTGCAATGTAAATACCGCGTTCTAACAAATCGTGAAAGAATTTTTTAAATTCAGGTGTATCTGCTTTTGATGCATCTTCGTAATTTTCCACTTCGTTCTCACAGAAGAAAATCGAAATCATTGAACCTACTCTGTTTATTGTAAACGTTTTATTGTTGGTTGTTAAAACCTTGCGAATTCCGTCTTCCAAATAAGCTGTTTTTGCTTCTAAACAATTGAATAATTCGGTGTCGTTGTTTATAGCCTGCAACATAGCCAAACCTGCCGCCATTGCCAAAGGATTTCCCGACAATGTTCCTGCCTGATAAACTGGACCTACAGGTGCCAGATAATCCATAATTTCATTGCGTGCAGCAAATGCACCAACAGGTAAGCCACCACCAATTACTTTACCAAAACAAACAATATCTGCCTTTACGTTAAACAATTCTTGCGCGCCACCTTTTGCCAAACGAAAACCGGTCATTACTTCATCAAAAATCAACAATGATCCGTTTTCATCGCAAATCGATCTTAATTCATGAAGAAAATTATTCACAGGTGGCACACAGCCCATATTTCCTGCTACCGGTTCAATAATGATTGCTGCGATTTCATTTTTATTCGCTTGGAATAATTCTTTTACAGAATTTAAATCGTTGAAATTTGCCAACAAGGTATCTTGCGCAGTTCCTTTTGTAACTCCAGGACTTGATGGCACTCCAAAAGTTGACAAACCACTACCTGCTGCAATTAAAAATGAATCAGAATGCCCGTGATAACAACCGCGGAATTTGATTATTTTTTCTCGTTTTGTATAGCCTCTTGCCAAACGAACCGCACTCATACAAGCTTCGGTTCCTGAATTTACAAATCGAATTTTATCAATATTCGGAACCATTGAAACAGCCAATTTAGCAATTTCTGTTTCTATCTCTGTGGGAGTTCCGAACGATGTTCCCAATTTTGTTTTTTCAATCACGGCATCAACAACCGGTTGATATGCATGACCCAAAATCATTGGTCCCCATGAATTAATGTAATCAATGTATCGTTTATCGTCTTCATCAAAAAGATAAGCGCCACTAGCTTTTTTAATAAAAATAGGCGTTCCACCGACTGATTTAAACGCGCGAACGGGAGAATTAACTCCTCCCGGTATATATTTTAATGCTTCAACGAATAATTCGCTGCTACGTTTGTATAACATTTATTGAATTTTTATGATTTGCCCTACACTTAAATTGTTTGAATTTAAACTGTTTAATTGTTTGATATGATCTACCGATGAATTAAATTTCTGACAGATTGCAAACAACGTATCGCCCGCCTGAACGGTATAAGTTTGTGCCTGAGCTCCGTAATTTGTCGCTACAACTTCATCGGTTTTCGTTGGAACAAACTGATAATCTGAACCTAAAACTTTTTGATCGTATTCATACAACTTATATCGCTCTATAATGCTGATTAATTTTTGAGGATAACGAGGATCTGTAGCATAACCGGCTTTCTTTAAACCTTTTGCCCAAGCAGAATAATCGCTTTTATCTAATGTGAACAAATTTTTGTAGTACACTCTGTTCGCTAAAAATTCAGAATGATCGTTGTAAGATTCCATTGCCGAATGGTATTTTCTAAAGCATTCATCGGGTGCATCATCGGTATGAGAAACCGTTTCGCCTGTCCATTCTTCCTTACATTTAATGCCGAAATGGTTATTAGCAGTTCTGCACAACGTTCCGTTTCCTGATCCCGATTCTAAAATTCCTTGTGCCAGTTTAATACTTGCCGGAATTCCGTACGTTTTCATACTTTGCATTGCTGCGCCAGAATATAAATCGATATAATCTTCTACGGTATTTTTTGAAACATTTACTTTTGAAGTTGCTATTAATGTTTCACTGTCGTCTTTTTCTAATAAAGGTTTAACAGGTTTTGCAGGTTTTGGTTCTGCTATCGGAGTACTTTCTTTTTTAACTGCAGATGTGGTTGTAACAACTACTTTTTTCTTCTTATTATCACCATTTCCGTATTCTTTGGCAATCTTTTCTTTTACTTTTGTATTATGAGCAGCACTGCAACTCATTAAAATCAATCCTGTAAATAGTACGGACAATACTTTCTTCATATTTCAGCAATGTTAGATTGAAGCCCTTGTAAACCTCCGGTATGAATTATTAATATTTTTGAATCTGGTTTAAAATAACCTTTTGATATCAAATCGATTACACCAAAAAACGTTTTTGATGTATAAACAGGATCCAAAGATATTAAATATTTTTTAAAAAATTGTTTCATAAACTGTTTCAGCTCATCATTTAACTTTGCGTAACCTCCAAAATGATAATCAGTTACCAAATTCCACTGACTGTTTTCTGCATATTTTTGGATATCTTCTCTTAAGAAATCGCCTTTTAAAGCAGGAAAACCAAGTGCTCTTTGATGCGGTTTTAAACTATTGATAATTCCCGAAATGGTTCCGCCTGTACCAACGGCACAACAGATAAAATCGAACATTTTGTCGTCATTCGTTAAAATTTCTCTACAACCTTTTACCGCCAAATTGTTTGTTCCGCCTTCAGGAATCAAATAAAAATCGCCAAATTTTTCTTTCAGTTGATCTAAAAACGCTGCATTATTTTTATCGCGATATTGCGTTCTGGTAACAAATTCAAACTGCATTCCGTTTTCTGATGCCTTTTCTAAAGTAGGATTTTCCAGATATTTTTCCTGCAATTCTTCGCCACGAATTACTCCGATCGTTTCAAAACCAAATTCTTTACCAGCTGCAGCAACTGCTGCAATATGGTTTGAATACGCTCCGCCAAATGTCAGTAATTTTGTAAATCCTAAATTCTGAGCTTCAATTAAATTATATTTCAGCTTGCGGAATTTGTTTCCCGATATTTCACTATGCAACACATCTTCCCTCTTTACATAAACTTCAATCCCTAAATTATTGGGTATATCTATTTTTTGATTGAAGGATTCTTGTTGTGGCTGTATCATAAATAATTGAAAAAAGAAAAGAATTTTCGGTTGGTAAGATAATCTGGATTCGATTCGTTTGCATAGGCTTCCCGTTCAAAAGAGATATTTCGATAGGCTTTTTTTCGATTTTTATATTGAATCAATCGAACCAGAAATTCCAAAACATACCAGATAAAAAACGGAAGAATTAATAATTCTATCTGCTGTCGCAAATGTATTTTTTCGTGATTAACAAAGGTTTTATGGGTACGTAGATGCTTTTCGCGCGCAAAAATAAACGGATAAACAGTGATACCCGAAAAGCCTTTTGGCACCCAAAATTTAGAAATGATCAATCGCATAGGGCAAATTTATCACTTTTTGTGAGATGTTTGATGTAGGATGGATGGGTGTTTAATGAATTAACAATCTTATTTATTTCACTTTCAATTTAAAAACCGATCAAATTCCGAAAATGAAACATCCTACGCCAAACACCAAACATCTATCATACCCACACAAAAAACAAAAATTATTCACTAAATTTGTAGTTATGAGAAAAGATTTAATTGAAGGCGAAGATTATTACCTTTCGGACAAAGGTTTTAGAATTTTTACCGAAAAATATCTTTTAAATCGTGGACATTGCTGCATGAGTGGATGCAAACACTGCCCTTACGGATTTAGTAAATTAATCGATCAAATTAAGAAAAAAACAAAACCACGAATTATGACGTTTCAAGAAGAAATTCTTCAGGGAATTCCGGCACAATTGCCATCAAAAGCTTTATACGACGCTACCATTAATCACGCACCAAAGCGTAAAGAAATATTATCGGCAGAAGAAAAAACACTGGCATTACGTAATGCTTTGCGCTATTTTGAACCGCAGCATCATGAAACGTTGATACCTGAATTTAAGGAAGAATTAGAAAAATACGGGCGAATTTACATGTACCGTTTTCGTCCGAAATACCGCATGTACGCTCGTGATATTAACGAATACCCTGGGAAATCGTTACAGGCAAAAGCCATACAAATGATGATTCAGAACAATCTGGATTATGCTGTGGCGCAACATCCGCACGAATTAATTACCTATGGCGGTAACGGAGGCGTGTTCAGCAATTGGGCGCAATATCTGTTAACCATGAAATATTTGGGCGAAATGACCGATGAGCAAACATTGGTTATGTATTCTGGTCACCCAATGGGTTTGTTTCCATCACACAAAAATGCGCCAAGAGTTGTTGTTACCAACGGAATGATGATTCCGAACTATTCTAAACCGGATGATTGGGAAAAATTCAACGCGTTGGGTGTTACACAATACGGACAAATGACTGCGGGATCGTACATGTACATTGGGCCACAAGGAATTGTGCACGGCACAACCATCACGGTTTTAAACGGTTTCAGAAAAATTGGCAAAGAACCAAAAGGTAACCTGTTTGTAACTTCTGGCTTAGGAGGAATGAGTGGTGCACAGCCAAAAGCGGGAACAATTGCCGGCTGTATTACGGTTTGTGCCGAAGTAAATCCAAAAATCACGAAAATTCGTCACAGTCAAGGTTGGATTCATGAAGTAATTGAAGATTTAGATCAATTGGTAAATCGCGTTAAAAAGGCACAAGCAGCTAACGAAGTAGTTTCTATTGCTTATTTAGGTAATGTGGTGGATGTTTGGGAAAAATTCGATCAGGAAAATGTAATGATCGATTTAGGATCCGATCAAACTTCGCTTCACAATCCTTGGGCTGGTGGATATTATCCGGTAGGAATTTCGTTTGAAGAAGCCAACCAAATGATGGCAGATCAACCGAAATTATTTAAAGGAAAAGTTCAGGAAACCTTGCGTCGTCATTCGGCTGCTATCAATAAACATACAGCAAAAGGCACCTACTTTTTTGATTACGGAAATGCCTTTTTGTTAGAAGCATCGCGTGCTGGAGCTGATGTTATGAACCCTAATCCAACATTAGGTCGCGAATTTAAATATCCATCTTACGTTCAAGATATCATGGGACCAATGTGTTTTGATTACGGTTTTGGACCTTTCCGTTGGGTTTGCGCAAGCAATAATCCGGAAGATTTACAGAAAACCGATGCTATTGCGTGTGAAGTTTTAGAGGAAATGATCAAAACATCGCCTGTTGAAATTCAACAGCAAATGAAAGACAATATTCAGTGGATCCGCGGTGCACAAGAAAATAAATTGGTAGTTGGATCTCAAGCTAGAATTTTATACGCCGATGCCGAAGGTAGAACCAACATAGCAAAAGCGTTTAACGATGCTATTGCTACAGGAAAAATTGGTCCGGTTGTTTTAGGTCGTGATCATCATGATGTATCGGGAACAGATTCTCCATATCGTGAAACATCGAATATTTATGACGGATCTCGATTCACAGCCGATATGGCAATTCACAACGTAATTGGCGACAGTTTCCGTGGTGCAACATGGGTTTCTATTCACAACGGCGGCGGTGTTGGCTGGGGCGAAGTAATTAACGGCGGTTTTGGTATGCTTCTTGATGGTAGTTTAGAAGCGGAACAACGCTTAAAATCGATGCTTTTCTGGGATGTTAACAACGGAATATCTCGTAGAAGCTGGGCAAGAAACGAAGGCGCTGTATTTGCAATAAAACGTGCAATGGAAGCGGAACCTTTATTAAAAGTTACGCTACCTAATTTAGTTGACGACAATTTATTAAACTAAAATATTATGAAACTATTTAAACTATTACCTCTACTGTTGCTGTTTGTTGTGGCTTCGTGCAGTTCGGTGCAAGTTGCTACTGATTATGACAATACGGTAAATTTCAGTCAGTTTAAAACGTATGCTTTTATGAAAGACGGTGTTGATAAAATCAATATTTCTGACTTGGATAAAAAACGTATTTTAAAAGCGATTGATGAAGAACTAACTGCTAAGGGATTTACAAAAAGTGAAAATCCTGATTTGCTGATTAACTTGTTTACAGATGCCAAACAAATTGTAAATGTCAATTCATTTTATGGTGGTTGGGGTTACGGAATGTACCGCCCATGGGGATGGAATCCGTGGATGATGGGTCCTGGATACCAATCGGTATCCACTTCAACCCAAGGAATTCTTTATATCGATATTCTAAAAGCAGCTAATAAAGAATTAATCTGGCAAGGGAAAGGAAGTG
Organism: uncultured Myroides sp.; assembly: GCA_913777665.1. GTDB lineage: Bacteria > Bacteroidota > Bacteroidia > Flavobacteriales > Flavobacteriaceae > Flavobacterium. The sequence continues at coordinate 151,072 of CAJYTF010000015.1, read as the reverse complement.
GTTATTTAGCTACCAAACAAAGCAAAAAAGAAGAACGTATTAAAGAATTTGTTACAAAAGTTTTAGAAACGTTTCCTAAATAAAAAAGCAAGGTTTAAAACCTTGCTTTTTTTATAAACTATCAATTTCTTCCTGCGTTTTTTCCCAGTCTTCCATTGTTTTATCCAAATCGGATTTTAATTTTTCGTAAGCGGTGAACCATTTGGTATCGTTCATCAACTTTTCATAATCTTTAGCGAGTTCTAAATCGGCTTTTGCGATTTTTTTTTCCAAATCTGTAATAGTGCTTTCTGCTTTACTCAATTTATTATGCAACGTCTTTAAACGTTTTTGATCGTCGTAAGAAAGTGATTTTTGCTGTTTTACAACAACTTCTTGTTTCACTTGGGTATTGGCATCTTTTTTCTGTTCAAAATCGCGCATATCGCTTGCGTTACGTTCTTCTAGAAAATAATTAATATCGCCTAAATATTCTTTTATCTTTTGATCTTTGAATTCGTACACTTTATCCGTCATTCCTTGTAAAAAATCACGATCGTGTGATACTAACAGCAAAGTTCCTTCATAATTTTTCAAAGCCGCCTTTAACACATTTTTCGATTTAATATCTAAATGGTTCGTAGGCTCATCCATCAGCAAAACATTGATTGGTTTTAAAAGCAACATTGCCAATGCCAAACGATTTCGTTCACCTCCAGAGAGTACTTTCACCTTTTTCTCAACATCATCGCCACGAAACAAAAACGATCCCAACATATCACGAACTTTTGATCGATTAGAATCTGTAGCTGCATCAATCATCGTATCTAGCAATGTTTTTTCTCCATCTAAATAATCTGCCTGATTTTGTGCGAAATAACCTAATTGAACATTATGACCAATTTTTATCGATCCATCATAATCAAATTCATTCATTATTGCCTTGATTAGGGTCGATTTTCCTTGACCATTCTGACCTACAAATGCAATTTTACTTCCGCGTTCGATAAACAGGTTGATGTCTTTAAAAATGATTTTCTCACCATAAGCTTTCGTAACTTTTTCGATTTCTAAAACAACTTTTCCCGGAGTTTGCGATACAGGAAACGAAATATTCATTACCGAATTATCGTCTTCATCAACTTCGATACGTTCAACTTTATCCAATTTTTTGATGAGCGATTGCGCCATAGACGCTTTGGTTGCTTTATAGCGGAATTTTTCAATCAGTTTTTCGGTTTCTTCAATCTTCTTCGCTTGATTCTTTTGCGCAGCAAGTTGCATTTCACGCATTTCTTCTCGCAAAACCAAATATTGGGTGTATGGTTTATTAAAATCGTAAATTTTCCCTAACGAAATTTCAACGGTTCTGTTAGTTACATTGTCCAAAAACATTTTATCATGCGAAACTAAAACGACCGCTCCCGAAAATGATTTTAGGAAATTTTCCAACCAGATAATCGATTCAATATCCAAGTGATTCGTAGGCTCATCTAACAACAAAATATCGTTGTTCTGAAGCAGCAGTTTAGCCAATTCAATACGCATTCGCCAACCACCCGAAAATGTATCGGTCAACTTATTGAAATCATCGCGTTTAAAACCTAAACCTAAAAGTACTTTCTCTGTATTTCCTTGATACTGATAACCGCCTAAAATATCGAATCTATGCGTTAAATCGCTTACTTTATCAATTAATTCATGATACGATTCTGATTCGTAATCAGTACGTTCAACCAATTCGTTGTTTGATTTTTGAAGCTGATCTTCTACATACAAAATCTCATCGAAAGCCTGATAAGCTTCTTCTAAAATGGTTCTTCCTTTTACAAAATCGATATCCTGTTTTAGAAAACCGATTTTAATTTCTTTATCAAAAGCAATGACTCCCGAATCTGGCTCGACTTCACCCGACAAAATTTTAAGTAAGGTTGATTTACCAGCCCCGTTTTTACCGATTAAACCAATTCTATCGCCGGCTCCTAACCGAAAAGTGACGTTTTCAAACAAAAAATCTCCGCTAAACGATACGGATAAATCGTGTATATTAAGCATACTGCTATTTAATTAATTGTAGTTTTTTATAATATCTGGCAACATTGATATTCGGATCCAAAGGTACGTTATTTTCGATGTTTTGAATGAGTTTATCTGCAAGATATGGACCCAAAAGCACACCACGCGTACCCAAACCATTTAAAATATAAACGTTTTTATGCTGATAATGTGATCCAACAAGCGGTCTACGGTCTTTAACAGTTGGTCGAACTCCAGCTAGATGTTCTATGATTTCGTATTCACAATCGATTAGCTTTTCCAGACCATCAATCAATTCGTTTTTGGCATCAATTGTTAGATCGTCCGTTTTATCCTGCCAATTATAAGTAGCACCAACTTTGTAAATATCATTTCCGATGGGAATAATAAACACAGTTGATTTCACAATAGACTTCAGTTTAAGATTCGGGATTTTCACATACAACAGTTCTCCTTTTGTTCCATCCAATGGAAGATAATTGAAAAACGGATTATTCAACATGGAAAAACCTTCTGCGAAAACAATTTGCTTTGCCTGAATATCCTTATAAGTTACCGAATCATTCTTGAGGATTAATTGATCATAAATAAAAGATTCATTCAACAGCAAGTTGTCTTTTTTAAGATATTCCTGATATGATTGTACAAATAAATTCACATTCAAAAAGCCAGTATTGTAGACTTCTCCAAAATGATAATCACTACTTATGTATTGAAGTTTATCTTTCAAAAGATTTTGATTCAGATAAGGGGCTGCAACAGCATTATCGCAGGCAATAAACCAGTTATTTTGCTCTTCAACAGTTGCGAACTTTCTGTAAATAGGAAGTTTATGGTAAAATGAAGTATTCAGCATTTTTTCAATTTCAGGATAAAACTCATCTGCTAATTTCAATTGCGCATCAGCTTCCCAAATAGATGTAAAACGTTTTAACACAACCGGATTAAACATGCCACCTGCAACTTTTGACGACGTTCTTTGCGTATTATCTATCACAATAAACGTCTTTTTGTGTTGGATACAAAACTGTACCATACACAAACCAGCCAAACCGGCACCAACAATTATATAATCTACCTTCATAGTAAAAAAAAAACTCTTATCTAATGATAAGAGTTTTATATATTAAATCACAAAATTAGTAATTCCATAAATCATCTTCCAAATCGCGGATAGATTCTTTAACACGTTCTGCTTCTAATAACTGCATCATGGCATTACCTTGAACATATTCGCTAATGTTTCTATCTCCATAAACATTATCTGTTTTGTAAATAGTTCCAGAAAATTTACGAGCATTAAACATGTAATCGAAATTCATTTTCATAGCTGGATTTTTCTCATTGAATGCATACGAATTATACAAAGTTTCACGTGCATCTGGGAAGAAAATCCAGAATAAAGGAACTGCTTCTTCAAACTCAGTCCCTTTCGTAGCTAAATCAATTACTATTGGAGCCAAACCTAATAGACGGTATTTTAACTCCCCTGCATTACGATCCAAGTACCACATACCCATTGTACGATATTCCTTAACATCTGTTGGTCTAATTTCAGTAGTATAAATATACTGCTTATCAATTTTCCCATCGAACATAAATTGCTCTTTACCAGCGTCAGTAGTATCAGTGCGAACAAATTTAGATTCTAAATCTTTAGGATTTAATTTGAATTTAAAATTATCGTCGTAATAGACTTCAGTAATCTTTTTGTTCATTACCGCATCTTTTAAAATATTCCATAAAGGTTTGCGGTCAATTGTTTCTTCTAACGGAAAATAATAAACTAAGTTTTGTCTTTGATCTAAAGCTATTTTCTCCCAAACCTTTTTCTGAAAAATGATATCTCTATCATTTACATACTCGTAAGGTATAGGACCGTCTGCTTTTGCATAAATATCTTCAATTGATTCGTCACCAATTTCTGCTGCCATTCGTGCGTTTAAGATATTATTTTGTGCAAAACCTACACTAGTAACAACAACCGCACAAACAGTAAAAAATAAATTCTTAAAATTTTTCATAAATCTGAATTTAATTATTGAATAGTAAATGTAGCAGGTGTAGGATCTTTTACGATAACCCCTGTTACACCTTCCAATTTAGCTTTAATATTTGTGATACGAACAACATCGCCAGGGCGTAAACGTTGAGCCTTCATCTGAGCACTTGGAGGTAGTGACCCACTTCCTGTAACAACTTCAGAACCCATACCAGGGAAAATAATTGTATATTGTGTTACTCGCAAATTCACAGGGAAGTCAAAATCTTCCATAACAGCACTAACAGTTACATTTGCTAAGTTGCTAGCTGGACCTTTAGCTTCAGCTTCTCCTCTAATTCTTCCACTAGGACGAGGAATTGCTTTAATACGAAAAGCTTGCTTAGATGTTATAGCCTTTCCATCAGGCATAGTACCAGTTGCTGTAACAACTAACTCTCTCCCAGAACCTGGTTTTAGCATATATTTACCATTACCGACTTTTGTTAAAGATCCATTGTTTACTGTTGCGCTAACTTTATCCGAAGTAATACCCTCTACAGTAATCGAAATAGGGTTATCTAAACCTGCATAAACAACATTCATTTTATCTGCTGAAATAGTTGCTGAACTTGGACGACTTACTACTACATAGTTTGAGTTTAAGATATCAACTACAACAGGTTTTCCATCTTCCATGAAAGTAAATTTACCAGTGAATTTATGTTCACCTAAACCTGAAGCAACAGAAGTACCTTCTACCTGACCTGCCTTAATTCTAGATTGTGGAATAGTTGCACCATTCACCACTACCGAAGTAGGAACTGTAGAATTATCATAACGACCTAAAACTACTTTATACTTAATAGGCTCACCTTGATAATAAACCGCTTTATCAGGAATTACCATTGCCTGATAATTCTTCATAGAAGCTGCTTGCTTTAATGAGTTACCTAAAAATAAATCATAAGCTTCGCGTTCTAAAACTTTAGCATCATTCTGTAAAGATGATAAATAAGCTAAAGAAGCAACTGCTGGATATCCTTTAAAGTGATAATCTAAATATTCAATATCTTGCTTATCCTTATTTTTAACAGGATTTGTATTGAATTTTTTATCGATATTTTCTAATAAAAACTTGTAAGTAACATCGTTTCCTACTATCGCTTTAAAATCATTACGATATTTTTTAAATCGAGCGATGATTTCCTTACCTTTTGCTGATAAACCATCTTTTTGAAACCAACCGTAATCAATTTCCTGCCCTTTGTCCATTTGTTCATAAGGCAATTTATTTGTTTCCGGATCATTTGTAAATCCTTTGGTAGCATCACCTTTTAATGAACCAATATAATTATAAAATTCAGTTGTAAGTTTTTGCACTTTCAACGCCTTTTCATAAGGTTCTGTATAACGTGCCGGTTCGTCTTCTGCTTTACCCGCTAAAGCAGTTAACAAAAATTCATTTGTTCCTTGAGCGTTAGTATTAGCATCTTCGAACTTTTCGTTCATTAATCCAAAAGCCGTTAAAACCTCTTTCGACATATTAAGCGCCATCATCGCGATGAACACTAAATACATCAGGTTAATCATCTTTTGTCTTGGGGTTTGTTTTCCTCCTGCCATGTCTAATTAGATCTGATTTAAAAGTTAATACTAATTAGCTGTTTTACCCATAGCAGATAACATTCCGCCATAAACTGCATTTAAAGTTGATAAATTTGAAGTTAATGACATCATTTGCTCTTTTAATTTCAAGTTATTTTCAGCAACTTCTCTGTTAATATCTGCATTTTTAGTTGCGCTTTCTAATTGTACTTTGTACATAGAGTTCAACGTTTCTAATTGCTGTGCAGCTTGAGCCATTTCTTCTGCATATCTGTTAGAAGAAGCAACTGTTTCAACTGTAGGAGCGATTCCTTTAGCTGCAGCTTCGAAATTTTTAATGCTGTCACGTAAACTTTCCATTAAGTTTCCGTCGATTTTTGCTTCTCTTAAGATATTGTCTAATTTTTCAGACAATAAACTTCTTTCCATTGTTGGTTGTGCTGCAACTGCTGGTTGTGATGCTGCTGCATAAGCCGGAGCTGCTGTTCTTGTTTGAACTTGTGGTGCAGCTTGGTTAGATCCACCTATTGATGTTGTAGCAACTGTACCTGTAACACCAACATTTCCTGCAACCTGCATTGCTCTTGGTTCGCCACCTTTTAATTCAGGGTAAACACGTGCCCAATCTAATTCGTCATCTACAGGCTCAAAAGCTGAAATAGCGAAAATTAATGCTTCTACTAAAAGACCTACAGTTAACATATTGTTACCATTTAAAGGTCCTAATTCCATGTGTGTAATTTTAAATAAAGCACCTACGATTACAACTGCTGCTCCCATACCGTAGCAGAAATTCATTACTTTTTTTGGAATAGCCATCTTATCTTAAATATTTAAATTTTTAGTTAGTTTAATTATGTTGGTTTAATTGTTCAATTGTACTATCTAGCGTTTCTACCACTTTGTGGTGCATTAGCTTCATTTAATAATCCTGGACCCGGTGCTGAAACAACCGTTCTGAAACCGATGTAACAACGAGCAGAATCTGCATTTTCTTTATCGCGAGTAGCAACTTGTAAGAAATAGTGTGAATCTCTCCAAGAACCTCCACGAACTACTTTTAATGGATTTGTTGTTGCTCTACCTTTAGGTTTTAAACCTGACTGCATTGTATAACTTCCTTCATCGTAAGCCGAATCTGTCCACTCTGCAACGTTACCAGCCATATTATATAAGTTGTAACCGTTTGGCTTGTAAGAACGTGCTTCTGCTGTATATAAAGCTCCATCTACCGCATAGTCTGCACGATCTGGTTTAAAGTTCGCCAAGAAACAAGCTTTCTCGTCTGTAGTATAAGGACCACCCCATGGATACATTGCATTTTTAAGACCACCACGAGCAGCATACTCCCACTCTGATTCACTTGGAACACGGTACTCATATAAACTATGATTTATGTTACGGTCTGAAGTATATGCTTTTTTGTAAAGTGTTCTCCATGCAGCAAAAGCTTTTGCTTGATGTGCAGTAACACCTACAACAGGATATTCTCCGTATGCTTCGTGCCAAAAATATTCTTTGAACATTGGCTCGTTATAAGAATAGTTGAAGTTTTTAACCCAAGCTGTGGTATCCGGGTAAACATTCACAATTTCTGTTTTTAAGAACTTTGCCTGACGGTTTCTAACTTCATTAGAACTATCGTTTACATAACCGTTCTCATCCCACCAAGAATATTTAAAGTTTAATTTCTGAACATCAAATGATACCATTCCGTTTAAATTTTGTGTTGCCGGAATGTACAATGAATCCATCACCTCTACGTAATACTCATCTGGGTAACGTCTTGGATCTGTAATTAAACGTGCTTTTTTATTTAAACGACGACCTGCATATTCATCATCATCCATAGCCATACTGTAATAGTTATCATACATATAACGATCGTACGCTGTTTGGTTTTGATTTAACGAAGGATCTTGAACTTCTTGAAATGCAAACGCTCCAATTCCACCTGCCGTGGCATCCATTCCCATTTCATCTGCCATAATTGCCAAACGGGTTCTTACAATAGAATCTTTAACAAACTCAACAAATTTACGGTACTGGTTGTTTGTAACTTCTGTTTCATCCATATACATAGAACCAATAGTCACTGAACGAGCCGGTGCGTCTTCAGCTCCAAGTAAATCTTCATGAGTTTTACCCATTGTGAAAGATCCACCCGGAATAAAAGCCATTCCCTGTGGCTTTTCGGTAATCCAGCGTTTCCCTTGCGTCCCTTCTAGTAGCTCTCCTCTGTCTCCAGAACCACAACTGAACATTAACGAGGCAACCGCAGTAAGTGTAATGAACTTCTTCATATATTAATTGGGGTTTTATTTTAAAAATTATTCAAAGCGTAAACCTATCTAATTATTTTTAAATATACAACGAAATCTTAAAAAAAAATTTAATTTATATTTAACAATTTAATTTAAAACACAGTTAGCCTAACAGTTTTTTGTTTGCGCGCCACCAACGATCGGGCACAACGCTTTGTAAAGATTGCTTGTAATCATCGTAGCTACAAGGGAATAACACTTTACGGCTGTCGTTTTCTAAACTGTTAATTTCGATCCACCAGCGTTCAGAAATATCGCTTTTAAAAAAAACCAATTCCTGTTCTTCTAACGGCACTATATATTTTAAATAGGATGATTTGCTAATATAAGGATATTCGTTCATTCTGAAATTAAATCCTTCAACAAAATACCATAAAATCTGCGTAATTAACAAACTTTTTTGCGAAATATTATCGATATTAAAAATACCAAAGCTGCTTACACGGTCACTTAAGCCGGCGTAACGTGCTAATGCACAGATTTCTCGCCCATCAAACCCATTTGGATTAAACTGCGAAAAAAAACCTAAATCGGCAGATTTTACCGAATTAATATCCAAACTTACAATATCGGCATCGCGCAAAACGGGTTCGGCAATTTTAACGTCTGAGATGATTTCGCCCAAACGATACGCTTCAAAATACATTTTATCGATCAGATCAATTTCTTCTTGCGAATTAAAGTAGGTTTGATAGCCCAACACGCTGAAATTATGCAGATTGGTTGGTGCGTCCATAATAATTCGTGTCATAAAATTTTCCGACGGATTTTCTACATCAGCAGCTACATCAATTTTATTATCGATACAAACCAGATTCACGTTTTGTTCTAACGCATCGTAGCCGCGGTACATACCAAAGGTTAAATCTTGAGATCCGCCTAAAACAATCGGAACGATATTCTGCTTCAACAGATCGGCAACCAACATTTTTACGGCAACATAAGTATCTTCTATACTTTCGCCTGCTTCAATGGTTCCTAAATCGATTATTTTTTTTGTCCAATTTCCTGGAAAAAGCTGGTAAAGGTTCTTTCTGAATTCATCAAAACCAACACTATCAATTGTATTAGAAACGCCTCTATTTTCGTTTACCGTAATAATTGCCAACTGCACATTATCTGTTTCGGGCAACGATTTTTGGGTGTGAATGCCCATTGTTTTGCCCAATGAATGTTTAGGCAACGTATTTATAAACTGCTCTAATTCGGCAGAAATAGGTTTTAAAATTTCGTACATCATAACGTATTATTTTTTTGTTGTACGTTTAGTTGCTGTTTTAGTTGTTTTAGCTGCCGGTTTTTTAGCTGTGGTTTTCTTTGCTGCTGTTTTTTTAGCCGGAGCTTTTTCTTCGATCATTTTTTGAATTTCTTCTAAAGTTAAAGCTGCTGCATCGATATCCTTATTTAATTCGATTTTCACCTTTCCTTTTAAAATAACCGATCTCCCCCAACGTGCTTTTTCCACACGAATGCCTTCTTCTCTAAAATCGTGAATAACCTTATCTTTTTCTTTCTGAATTTTATCTTCGATCAATTCTTCCACATCATTTATTGAAAGATTATCGAAATTGTATTTTTTGTTTACGTTGATGAACATATTGTTCCATTTGATAAACGGACCAAAACGACCAACTCCTTTTTGAACCGGCAAGCCTTGATAAATGGCGATTGGCGCATCGGCTTTTTGTTTTTCTTTGATTAATTCTACCGCGCGATCTAACGTTACATCTAACGGATCTTCGCCTTTTGGGAGAGATACAAACATTTCGGCATAACGCACATACGGTCCAAAACGACCATTGTTAACTTCAACGGTTTCGCCTTGGTATTCGCCCAATGTTTTAGGAAGCAGGAACAATTGCAACGCTTCTTCTAAACCTATGGTTCCTATATTTTGAGATGGATTTAAACTTGCAAACTGTTTTTCTTCGTCTTCGGCATCGCCAATTTGTGCCACAGGACCAAATTTACCCAAACGTACTAAAACCACTTTTCCTGATTTTGGATCGTTTCCTAAGATACGCTCTCCTGATTCGCGATCGGCATTTTTTTCAACATCGATAACCGTTGGATGAAAATGACTGTAAAATTCATTCATCATTTTTGTCCAATCTAAATTTCCTTCGGCAATCTCATCGAAACTTCCTTCCACTCGAGCCGTGAAATTATAATCTAAAATGGTTTCGAAATTTTTCACCAAGAAATCGGTCACAATATTTCCTATATCAGTCGGAATTAACTTTCCTTTATCGGCACCCACTTTTTCTAATTGAGTTGCAGTTGAAATTTTATCGTTCTGTAAACGCAACACCTGATAATTACGCTCGGTTCCTTCGGCAGTTCCTTTTTCTACATAATTACGGGCGATGATGGTTGAAATTGTTGGCGCATACGTTGACGGACGACCAATTCCCAATTCTTCTAACTTTTTAACCAAAGCAGCTTCAGTATAACGAGCCGGCGGGCGTGAAAAACGTTGTGTAGCCGTAATGCCGTTGCTTGTTAAAAGTTCGTTCACTTTCATTGCCGGCAACAAACCTTCTTGTTCTTCGTCTTCATCGTCGTTTCCTTCTAAATAAACTTTTAAAAATCCTTCAAAAAGTAAAACTTCACCTGTTGCAACAAAATGCTGGTTGTGTTTATTGGCAACAATGGTAACGTTGGTACGTTCTAACTGTGCATCGCTCATTTGCGACGCCAACGTACGTTTCCAGATTAATTCGTACAAACGCGCCTGATCACGATCGATATTCACGGTGTGTTTTGACATATCTGTTGGGCGAATTGCTTCGTGGGCTTCTTGCGCACCTTTTGCTTTGGTAGAAAAATTACGGGGCTTGCTGAATTCTTTACCATAAACATTTACAATTTCTGTTTCGGCAGCTTTTATGGCATCTTGTGACAGGTTTACGCTATCGGTTCTCATATAAGTAATCAATCCGTTTTCGTACAAACGCTGTGCTAACATCATGGTTTGCGAAACCGAATAATACAGTTTACGCGATGCCTCTTGCTGTAAAGTTGATGTGGTAAACGGTGCTGCCGGAGATTTTTTTGCAGGCTTAGTTTCTAGATCGGAAACCTTAAATTCTGCACCAATATTTTTTTCGAGGAAAGCCTGCGCTTCTTCTTGAGTTTTAAAGTTTTTTGGCAATTTAGCTTTGAACGATTTACCGTTTGCCGCAACAAATTCTGCTGTAATGCTAAAAGATGATTCGGTATTAAAACTTTCAATTTCGCGTTCGCGTTCCACAATTAATCGGACAGACACAGATTGCACACGACCAGCTGATAAACCTGCACGTACTTTTTTCCATAAAACCGGCGACAATTCGTAACCAACCAAACGGTCTAAAACACGGCGTGCCTGTTGTGCATTTACCAAATTATAGTCAATAGTTCGCGGATTTTCAATTGCTTTTTGAATGGCTGTTTTGGTAATTTCGTGAAAAACGATACGCTTGGTATTTTGTTCTTTTAACTTTAATTCTTCTGCCAAATGCCACGCAATTGCCTCACCCTCACGATCCTCATCGGATGCTAACCAAACCATTTCGGCTTTTTTAGACAGATCTTTAAGTTTTTTTACTACAGCTTTTTTATCGGCAGAAACTTCGTATTTCGGTTTAAAATTATTATCAATATCAACACCAATCTCTTTTGAAGGTAAATCGGCAATGTGTCCAAAGCTTGATTCTACCTGATAATCTTTCCCTAAAAATTTTTCTATCGTTTTTGCCTTTGCAGGCGACTCTACAATCACTAAATTCTTTGCCATTCGTTTTTCAATTTGAAAAGCAAAAGTATAGGATTTTTTTAAATTAGCGTTTTTTTGACTTTTATTAATTGTATTGTTTTAGATTTTGTGAGATGGTTTTCTTTACAATATTCACCAATTCTTTAGGTTCGATTACCTTTATTTGGTGGTTGTGCGATAATATTTCGGACACCAGTTCCATTGTTGGAATTACCTGTAAAGTAATTACTGTTTTGCCGTTTTCTATTTCGGTTTTTTGCGATTGATGAATGGGCAGCGTGCTGAAATACTTGCCATATTCTATTGAAGTTTCGATTTTCACGGTTGTTTTTTCCGAAAAACCATCTAACGGTTTTGTAGTTACGCCCATAAAATCTTTAAAATGATTTTGAACATCAATGGTATCCTTCAAAATAAATTCGGTAGTTACTTCGCAATTGTAAATTCTGTCTAAAGCAAACGTTTTTAACACATTTATTTTTAGTCCGTCTTTAATTTCAAAACCCACAACATACCAACGACTTTTACTTTCTTTTAAAGCTAGCGGCATTAGTTTGCGTTTGTGAGCTTTATATTGATCGAACTTTTGATAATTAAATTCCAAATGTTTTTTTAGGCAGATTGCTTCTTTAATAGTAGAATAATTTTCTAATCCGGTAACTTTTCTGTTATCAATCAAAATAAAATCGCTGTTTGAAACATCTTGGGCGATATTAAGCATCTTTAAACTTTCAATGGTAAAAAGCTGACTGTTTTTTGATGTTTTTTGCATGGCATCATCCAACAAAATATATTTCATTTTTACTTTATTGTACACGATTTTTATTTTTAAAGACGATTCAATATCCTTTAAATCGCGCTGAAAAGTCCGCAATGATACGCTGTGATCTTCATCGATAAACGAATTCTTCAATTTATCATTCAAATCAGAAAATGTCAGTCCGTTTTCGCCCTGAAGCTGAAAAATTTCAACAATTCGCGTTAACCTGCTTATTAAATTGTGTTTGTTTGCCATAATTTATTCAAAAGTATTTTTAAAAAGTTCTTCGATTGCGTTTATGCCAAAGATATTGATATTTCTGGTGCCGATGCCTGCAAAATGTTGCGATGTAATTTTTGGCTGGTGTTTTAATTCGATAAAATCCTGCCGATTAAAATCCCAATAAAACCATTGTGCAATATCCTGATTGTACACAAAAACCTTTTTATTGTTATTAATCGCCATTTGTACCGCCCACGCAGTTCCGCCTTTTACCTGCAACCTTTCGTTTACTTTTTTAAGGCTTGATACGGCGTAAATTTCATCGGCACTTTTTACCTGAAACCAGTTTCGCGACAACAATTTTAAATATTGATTTATTTTAGATCGTTTTAAAACTTCATTGGCTTTCATCACGTTTTCTACACCTTCTTTAAACTGATCATCGGTTAATTCGCGTTTATTTTCAGATTTATGATGCTTTGTTTTGTAAGAATACGCCACCACCGAAACATTGAACTTTTCTGCAAAAAATTCAAAGTACGAATCGGCACCTTCTGCCCCACCCGAATAACATGTATGATGATTTATGAGTTTCATAACGTAAATATACAAATTTAAAACGACGTTAAATGACGTGTTAAAAATATTCAGATTTCATCTGCCATCTTGTCACACAAATAATTTTAATTGTATCTTTGCAAATTGATTTAGTACACGACCGTGATTTATGGAAAAGGTAATTGAAGAACAAAAACAGGGTACAAGCCTGGTTTTAGATCAACAAGAAAATAATACCAAAAAGTTATTTATAGAAAGTTATGGCTGCCAGATGAATTTTTCTGACAGTGAAATTGTTGCGTCTATTTTAGCCAACGAAGGTTATAACACTACACAGAATTTAGAAGAAGCCGATTTGGTTTTGGTCAATACGTGTTCTATTCGCGATAAAGCCGAACAAACCATTCGTAAGCGTTTAGAAAAATACAATGCTGTAAAATCGATCAATCCGTCTATGAAAGTGGGTGTTTTGGGCTGTATGGCAGAACGTTTAAAAAGCAAGTTTTTAGAAGAAGAAAAAATTGTAGATATGGTTGTAGGACCAGATGCTTACAAAGATATTCCGAATCTTTTAAAAGATGTTGGCGAAGGGCGCGATGCTATTAACGTAATTCTATCGAAAGAAGAAACGTATGGCGATATTGCTCCGGTACGTTTAAACAGTAACGGCGTAACGGCTTTTGTTTCTATCACCCGTGGTTGTGACAATATGTGTACTTTTTGCGTGGTTCCTTTTACTCGTGGACGTGAACGTTCTCGTGAGCCGCAAAGTATCATGGAAGAAATTAAAGATTTATACCAACGCGGTTTTAAAGAAATCACCTTGTTAGGTCAAAACGTAGATTCGTATTTATGGTACGGTGGCGGATTAAAGAAAGATTTTGTTAAAGCAACCGAAATGCAAAAAGCAACTGCGGTAGATTTTGCACAGCTTTTAGACATGTGTGCAACAAGTTACCCTAAAATGCGTTTCCGTTTTTCAACATCGAATCCACAAGATATGCACGATGAAGTAATTCACGTAATGGCGAAGCATCATAATATCTGTAAATACATTCATTTACCTGTTCAGTCGGGATCAACGCGTATTTTACACGAAATGAACCGTCAGCACACGCGTGAAGAATACATGGATTTGGTTGACAGAATCTATAAAATTATTCCGGAAATTTCGTTATCACAAGATATGATCACAGGATTTCCGACAGAAACCGAAGAAGACCACCAAGATACTTTATCGTTAATGGAATATGTGAAATACGATTTTGGATACATGTTTGCATATTCTGAACGCCCAGGAACAATGGCTGCCAGAAAAATGGAAGACGATGTACCTGAACCTGTAAAAAAACGCAGATTACAAGAAATTGTAGATTTACAGCAACGCATTGCAATGGAACGTACCAAACGTTTTGTAAGTGATACGGTTGAAGTTTTGATCGAAAAGACATCTAAACGTTCAGATGAACATTGGTCTGGAAGAAATTCACAAAACACAACAGTAGTTTTCCCTAAAGAAAATTATAAAGTTGGCGATTTTGTATTGGTAAAAGTATCAGACTGTACATCTGCAACGTTAATTGGCGAAGCTGTAGGTTATTCGCAAATGCAGTAGTTGTTAGATTTTTGTAACCACAGATTAAAGAATTTTCACTGATGAACTATGGAAACATACGAAATAATAGGTATTTGTATGGAAGTTCACAGAAATCTTGGATCAGGATTACTTGAAATAATTTATAAAGATGCAATTGAAATTGAATTAAAAGCAAAAAACATTTCTTTTGAAAGAGAAAAAGAATTTACAATTGAATACAAAGGACAAATATTGCCGCATAGGTTTTATGCAGATTTTGTTGTAAACGGAAATATTATTTTAGAAATTAAAGCTGTAAAGGAATTTTCAAAAGAACATTTGGCACAATTATTAAACTATATGAAAATATCTCGTTCTGAATTAGGGTTGCTTTTTAATTTTTACCCAAGTTCATTACAATACAAAAGATATATTTTATGATTTCACAAAGTAATAATTTGTGATAATCCATAAATCAGTGGTTGAATTATAAAGTCGATTACATTTTGACTTTAAACCCTAAACAAAAAAAGAAAATATGGAAAACGTTCAAAGCATCAAACAACGTTTTGAAATTATTGGTAACGACATTAAACTAAACAGAGCGTTAGAGAAAGCTATTCAGGTGGCTCCTACCGATATTTCTGTTTTGGTTACTGGTGAAAGCGGCGTTGGTAAAGAAAATATTCCAAAAATTATACATGCATTATCGCATCGCAAACACGGAAAATACATTGCGGTAAACTGTGGAGCAATTCCTGAAGGAACGATTGATTCGGAACTTTTTGGTCACGAAAAAGGAGCGTTTACAGGTGCAGTTGGCAGTCGCGAAGGTTATTTTGAAGTTGCAAACGGCGGAACTATTTTTTTAGATGAAGTTGGTGAATTGCCTTTAACCACACAGGTTAGACTACTTCGAGTTTTAGAAAACGGTGAATTTATTAAAGTAGGATCTTCCAAAGTTCAAAAAACCGATGTGCGTATTGTAGCAGCCACCAACGTTAAAATGTTCGATGCTATTGATAAAGGCAAATTTCGTGAAGATCTGTATTACCGTTTAAGTACTGTCGAAATCGCATTGCCGCCTTTGCGCGAGCGTGGAGAAGATATTCATTTGCTTTTCCGTAAATTTTCATCAGATTTTGCGCACAAATACAAAATGCCGCCTATTAAATTATCGCCCGATGCTGCCGAATATTTAATGCATTACCGTTGGGGCGGAAACATTCGTCAGCTTCGCAATATTGCTGAGCAAATTTCGGTTATCGAAACTAATCGTGACATCAATCTAAAAACAATTCAATCCTATCTTCCTGAAAGAAATTCGCAATTGCCGTCGCTTATCGAAACAAAAAAATCAGAGAGTGATTTTAGCAACGAACGCGAAATTTTATACAAGGTTTTGTTTGATATGAAAGCCGATTTAACCGATTTACGAAAGTTGACATTGGAGTTAATGAATAATTCAAACTCGGCACAGGTTCAAGAATCAAACAAATCATTAATTCAACGCATTTATGGTCAGAATGATGATTCACAAATCAAACAAACAAACCGTTCTATTCCTTTAAACGAACATGCTTCATCGCCAAAAAACAATCATCAAACCGAATTAATCGACGATGAAGATGAAAATGAAGACCATTATTTAATTGCCGAAACTATTGACGATGAAGAAACGCTTAAGTTAGAAGAAAAAGAAATTCAGCTGATTAAAAAAGCGTTGGAACGCAACAGTGGAAAACGCAAAGCTGCAGCAGATGAATTGGGAATTTCGGAAAGAACATTGTACAGAAAAATTAAACAATATGATTTGTAATTTTATTCTTAAAGTCAGATATCTAAAGTCGTAAATCTGAATTGATAAGAAAAAACAGTCTAAACAAATTAACGATTCAACAGTTCAACGATATAAACAAATCAACGAACGATTCAACAACTCAACAGTTCAACCAATGAAAATACAAGCCAAATTATACAAATTTACAGCATTACTTTTCTGTTTGATTTTATCGAGCTGTGGAGTTTACAATTTCACTGGAACAGCGCCGATTGATGCAGAATCTTTTCAGGTAAACTATTTCTTAAACAATGCTGAATTAATTGAACCTGGTATTGAACGTACTTTTACTATTAAATTGCAAGATTTATTGGTGGGACAAACCAGTTTAACCATGACAAATACCAACGCCGATTTGGTTTACGAAGGCGAAATTACCCAATACCGTATTTCACCTATGACCGCAACTGCCGATCAAACAGCAGCGCAAAACCGTTTGTACATGGCAATAAATGTCCGTTTTACCAATAAGAAAAATCCGGAAGACGACTTTGAAAAAACTTTTTCGCATTTTTACGATTTCCCAGCGAATACTCAATTAATCGGCGGAACATTAAATACTGCTTTAGACGAAATTTACGAACGTATAACACAAGATGTTTTCAACGCGTCGTTAGCAAAATGGTAGTTTTATGAACGCACAACAATACATACAGTGGTTAAATAATCCGTATCAGCTAACAGCAGAAAATACGGCAGCGTTAAAAGACGTAATTAGTGAATATCCCTATTTACAATCGGCACGTGCGTTGTACTTAAAAACGTTAAACCAAGAACGCAGCTTTTTGTACAACAGCGAATTAAAAAAAACCGCTGCTTATACAACAGATCGCGATGTTTTGTTTGATTATATTATTTCTGAAGATTTTATTGCCTACAAGCCTTTACAAATTGAAGAAGTTGATGTGGTTGATGAAAACTATATCGAATTTAAAAAACCCGAACCTACTTTAGACGAAACCATTGAAAAACGTGTGTTAGACACATTGGTTTATATCGAAAATCAAGACAAAGAAACCGAGCTGATTCAAAAGATCGACCAAATTTCAAAATCGAAAATCGAAGCGAATAAGCTTGAAAAAGAAAATGCTTTAGTTGAAGAACAACAGGTTGCAGAGGAAGTTCCTTCAGAAGAAATTCATCAGTTGGAAGAAAATTTAGAAGTTGGTAAACCTTTAGATTTTTCTGAAAACGACAAATTTTCATTTACCGAATGGTTAAAACTTACATCAGCACAGCCAATTCAACGGGAAACTATTGAAATATCGAACGAAAATATCGAACCTGAAGAAAATATTATTGTTGAAGAAACAATACTTGTTAAACAAAAACAAATGGATTTAATAGATCGTTTCATAGAAACAAATCCTAAAATAACGCCAAGTAAATCGACAGTTGTTCCTTCTATAAATTTAGACCGCCACGAAGAAGAAGAACCTTTTTACATGACCGAAACGTTGGCGCGAATTTATCTGGAACAGAAAAAATATCAGAAAGCAATACAAGCTTATGAAATTTTAATTTTGAAATATCCAGAAAAAAGTAGTTTATTTGCAAATCGAATTTTCGATATAAAAAAATTACAAGAGTTTAATAATATATAAAACAAATAAATATGTTTACTATTTTTTTAGTGTTAATCACCATTGTTGCCGTGCTTTTAATCATTGTTATTATGATTCAAAACCCTAAAGGCGGCGGTTTAGATTCATCATTAGGTGGTTCAACATCGATTGGTGGGGTGCAAAACACAAATAAATTTTTAGATAAAAGTACATGGACTTTAGCTGCTGCTTTAGTAATTTTAGTTTTAGTTTCTAGTTTAAGTTTCCAAGGCGATTTTTCTAGCGATTCTAAAATTTTAGATCCTAATGCAGTTCCTGCACAACCAGCTGCTTTACCTACTGCAGGTGCAGCGCAAGGTCAGGCACAACCAGCACAAAACACTCCAAGTGAGCAAGCACCTGCCAGCACACCGGCACAACCTGCTAACTAAATTATAGTGAAAATCATAAATTAATGCCAGCTTGTCATAAGCTGGCATTTTTATTCTGTCAAAATATCACTTTTTTCAGTTGGCATACTTTTGGTCAAAACAAAAACAAATTAATTATAAAAATATAAACTTAAAATAGTATGGCATTAAACGTTAAACCATTAGCAGACCGCGTTATTATTGAACCAGCTGCTGCAGAAACTCAAACAGCTTCAGGTATCATTATTCCAGACACAGCAAAAGAGAAACCACAAAAAGGAACTGTTGTTGCTGTTGGTAACGGTAAAAAAGACGAGCCGTTAACCGTTAAAGTTGGCGACACTGTTTTATACGGAAAATATGCAGGTACCGATTTAAAATTTGATGGCAAAGATTTTTTAATCATGCGCGAAGAAGATATTTTGGCGATTATATAGTTGTTTATTCGTTGATTTATTTATTCGGTAAATCGGAACAAATCAACAGTTAAACAAACAAACGATTACACAGTTCAACAATTTAAACAAAAAATAAAAATGGCAAAAGATATAAAATTTGATATTGAGGCACGCGACGGTTTAAAACGCGGTGTAGATGCATTGGCAAATGCAGTAAAAGTAACTTTGGGTCCAAAAGGGCGTAACGTAATTATTTCAAAATCGTTCGGTGCACCGCACGTAACAAAAGATGGTGTCTCGGTTGCTAAAGAAATTGAATTAGCTGATACGTTAGAAAACATGGGTGCGCAAATGGTAAAAGAAGTTGCAAGTAAAACTAACGATTTGGCTGGTGACGGAACTACAACTGCAACTGTTTTGGCACAAGCTATTGTTAAAGAAGGATTGAAAAACGTTGCTGCGGGTGCAAATCCAATGGATTTAAAACGCGGAATTGACAAAGCTGTGGAAGCTATTGTTGCCGATTTATCAAAACAAACACAAGAAGTTGGATCTACAACAGAAAAAATCAAGCAAGTTGCATCAATCTCTGCTAACAATGATGAAGTTATTGGTGAATTAATCGCTGAAGCTTTTGGTAAAGTTGGTAAAGAAGGAGTAATTACTGTTGAAGAAGCTAAAGGAACTGATACGTATGTTGATGTTGTAGAAGGAATGCAGTTTGACAGAGGATACCTTTCGCCTTATTTCGTTACAAATCCAGAGAAAATGGAAACGGAATTCGACAATCCATATATCTTATTGTACGATAAAAAAATATCTTCATTAAAAGAATTATTACCAGTTTTAGAACCGGTTGCACAATCAGGCAAAGCATTATTAATCATTGCAGAAGATGTAGATGGTGAAGCATTGTCAACATTGGTTGTAAACAAATTACGCGGTGCATTAAAAATTGCTGCTGTAAAAGCTCCAGGTTTTGGTGATCGTAGAAAAGCAATGTTAGAAGACATCGCTATTTTAACGGGCGGAACGGTGATTGCAGAAGAAAGCGGTTACACATTAGAAAATGCTACGTTGGAAATGTTAGGAACTGCAGAACGCGTTTCTATCGACAAAGACAATACAACTATTGTAAACGGCGCAGGTGATTCTGACATGATTAAAAACAGAGTGAACCAGATTAAAGCACAAATGGAAACTACAACATCTGACTACGATCGTGAAAAGTTACAAGAGCGCTTGGCTAAATTAGCTGGCGGTGTGGCGGTACTTTACGTTGGTGCAGCATCTGAAGTAGAAATGAAAGAGAAAAAAGACCGTGTAGATGACGCTTTACATGCAACGCGTGCAGCTGTTGAAGAAGGAATTGTTGCTGGTGGTGGTGTAGCATTATTACGTGCAAAAGCTGCTTTAACAAGTGTTGATGCTTTAAATGCTGATGAGAAAACAGGTATCCAAATTGTTTCTCGTGCGGTAGAATCGCCTTTAAGAACTATTGTTGAAAATGCAGGTTTAGAAGGATCTGTAATTGTTGCAAAAGTTGGCGAAGGTTCAGGAAACTATGGTTACAATGCTAAAACAGACGAATATGTTGATATGTTAGCAGCAGGAATCATTGACCCTAAAAAAGTAACTCGTGTAGCTTTAGAAAACGCAGCTTCGGTTGCCGGTATGATTTTAACTACAGAATGTGCTTTAGTTGATATTAAAGAAGAAGGTGCTAGCCAAATGCCAATGGGCGGCGGTATGCCAGGAATGATGTAAAATCATTTTAATATAAAACAAAAAAATCCGACTAAAATTAGTCGGATTTTTTGTTGACCTTAATTACGATTCACGATCGTATTGGCAACAACCGTGTAAACCATCGTAGTTCTCTTTTGTTGCTTTAACATCTTTTGTATCGTGACCAGCTTTAGCAACCGATTCCTGAATTTTTAAAGCATCTGTTTTATTTTCGTCGATAATCAAGTGAAGCATTTGATCGTCTGAATGCCATTCTGCTGACTTCACTCCTTTTACGCTAAAAGCAGCTTTTTCAATGCGTTTTTTACACATATCGCAGTTACCTTTTACCTCAACATCAACTTTGGCGTTTTTGTTTTTCTTTTCCTGTGCTGTAGTTGTAAATGCAACACCTAAAACAGCCAATAGCACTAATAAGTATTTTTTCATTTTTCTTTATATTTTAAATTGTTTATTTGTTTAATCGTTTAATTGCTTATCCGTTAAGATCATTTCATTTTGACAATAACAAACCAAACGTTAGGCTTTTTACATTATGATTTTAGTCTAAAATATTATTTAATTTTAAAACGTAAACCGCCATAGAACATCTTTCCAAAAATTGGTCCGTACACAATAGTACTATCAAATTCATTGCCAAACGGATCATCAGCTCCTAAAATTACACGGTGCTGTTGGTAATTCCCAATGTTTTCGCCACCTACATACACTTCAAATTTATCAGAAAACACTTTTGTTACCTGCGCATTAATTGTAGAAAATGGATTGGTATATGATGCCAACTGATTTTCTGCCGAATTATCGCCCGTATAAGGTAAACGCTGTGCGCCTAACCAGTTCCATGTAGCATCGAACTTCCAATACGCGCCATTATGTTCATGAGTAGAAAATTCTAAATTTGCAAACAAACGATGTTTAGCCTGCAATGGACGCTCTAACGTTTTGTCGCCGTATGTTGTTTTAATATCGTAATACTTGTACGCTGTTCTTAAGTTTAAATGCTTGATGATATTGTAGTTCAATTCAGCTTGAAAAGAATTTGCGTACGATTTTCCTTCTAAATTATAAAAATTAACGGTTCTTGCAGATTGATCCATATCAACCACGATCTGATTTTGGAAATCGGTACGATAAAAATCAAGCGTTAAACTAGCGTTCTTTCCTAAAAAAGTAAAATCTTGCGAAACACTTAAACCGTAATTCCAAGCAATTTCAGGATCCATTCCGTACGCTTTTCCACCTTCGTTTAAAATATTAAACTGACGTGAACTTGCGAACAAATACTGGTTTTCTGCAAAAATATTCGCTAATCTTTTTCCTCGACCTGCCGATGCACGCAGGGTTGTTTTTTCCCAAGGATTGTAACGCAAGTGCATACGCGGACTTACAAAAGTTCCCAATCGGTTAGAATTATCGATTCTTCCACCTAAAATCAACGCTAAATTATTGGCATTATCATAGGTATATTCAAAGAAAGCACCGTAGCTTGTATCGGTTCTGTCGAAATTTTGACTACCATAATTTACTACGAATTCCGAATAATCATCGTGCATAAAACTTGCTCCGGTAGAGAATTTATGCAGCGTATTGCTGATGATAGAACTGTACAAAAAGTTGGAATAAATACTGCGTTGCGTAATATCGAATTGGTTTAAACCAAAATACGAATTTTGTTTATGATAACTGAATGAGTTTTGCCAACCGAAGCTTTTGTAAGGCTGATCCGGGAAAACATAACCCACTTTTGTGCTGGCATCAAACTTATCGGTGTTCAATTCTGATCCCCATTTTAAAGTTGATAATTTGTGTTGATCTTTATCAAAATCTAATTCACCGGTTTGCTTTTCGTCTTTCATGTAACGTGCCGTAATAAAAGCAATCCAACCTTTTTCTAGGTTTTGATACTGCCAGCGGTTCATTACATTTACCTGACTTCCTAACGGATTATCTAAAAATCCGTCGTGATTCATATCGTTCTTTTTAACGCGGGTATTTCCATGTACAAATAACGAAGTACTCCATTTGTCTGAAATTTTCTCATTAAAATGTGCATTCAATTCAAAACGTGAATCGGTAGATCCGTATAAATTCAAAAAGAAAGGAATATCGTTTGCAGGTTTGATCAATTCAGTATTGATCTGTCCCGAAATACTTTCAAAACCATTTACAACACTTCCCGCACCTTTTGTAACCTGAATACTTTCTACCCAAGTTCCCGGCGTGAACGATAATCCGTAAGCTTGCGAAGCCCCACGAACACTCGGAATATTTTCTTCGGCAATTAAAATATACGGACTTGTTAAACCTAACATTTTAATTTGTTTTGATCCGGAAATGGCATCAGAAAAATTCACATCGATTGATGGATTTGTTTCAAATGATTCAGCCAAATTACAACAAGCCGCTTTTAGCAACTCGCCACTGTTCATGGTTTGCGAATTGGTAATTCCTTTATTGCGTTCGGTATTTTTCTTGTTTACGTTTACAACCAATTCGTTTAAACTGGCTTCAGGTTGAATTTTAAAGGTATAAAATTGGTCTTTATCTGTTAATTCGGTTTCTAAAACTTCGTATCCTTCCGCATAAATATAAATTACAGACGGTTCGTTTAAAGTAACTTCGAACATTCCGAATTTATCCGTAGTGGCAACAACGCTGTCGTTAACCGTAATATTTGCTTTTTCTATAGATGTATTGTAAGTATCTAAAACTTTGCCCTTGTAAGTTTCTTGGGCATAAATGTTGTGCATGCCAAACGCACACAATAGCATTAAGGTATATTTCATGAATTTGCATAATTAATTAAACATTCTTTTGGTAAAAAATGTGTAATTATGAGTACAGCAAATACTGGTTGTAGAGTTTGTATAAAGGTGGAGCATTACTTTCGCATTTAAAAGTAACGTTGATTTTCTTTGGCAGATTAGTTTTAGAAATAACAAGCGGCTGAAATTTATAAACAACAGGTGTTATAAATTCCGAAAACTGCTGAACGTTAAAAACTTTAATAACAACCTCGTCTGTTTTTTGCTTGATTGTTTCGTTTTTACAGCAATCTTTCTTTACCGTTTCGTTCTTTTCTTTGCAACACGCTTTTTCGTGCGTGTCTTCTGCACAATTTATAGAAGCAGCGTAACCTAATTCAACTTTTTCAATTACGTTACCACAATAATGAATATTAATAGCTAACCCTACATTCGAGAAAAGTACGGCAACTGCTAATAAAACATTATATAGATAGCGTTGAAACATTTAAATTTTGCTACGTTTTAATTTTTTGTAAATTTACTAAAAAAAGAATATGGAAAGAGCACAATTAAAGATTTCTTTAACAGAAATTGTAAAATCGAACAAAACTATTAATGAACGATTACAAGAAATTTGTAATCTTTTACATTTAAATGTAGCACATTACGATTGGGTTGGTTTTTATTTTGCCGATACCAGCAAGCAAGAATTACACTTGGGTCCCTTTGCCGGATTACCTACAGATCACATAACTATTCCGTTTGGAAAAGGCATTTGCGGACAGGTTGCCAAAAGCAATGAAACTTTTTTGGTTGATGATGTAACTGCACAAGACAATTACATTTCGTGTAATATTGATGTAAAGTCTGAAATTGTTGTACCAATTATTGTAAACGGTATCAACATCGGTCAGATTGATATTGATTCAAATACTGCAAGCGCATTTACCAGCGAAGATCAGGCATTATTGGAGTGGCTTACAGATGAAATTGCAGAAATGTATAAGAGTTAAAAAATAACAAATCATGAGAAAACACCTTATTAAAATTTTTACTTTATCATTATTAACTGCAACAACTGTTTTTACTTCTTGCGAATCAGACAATGGATCAGACATAAACTATTCAAATGAATTCAAGAAAAGAGATAATGAATTTTTAAAGGAGCATACACCTAAAATATCTGGTAGTTGGAAAATTGAAAAAATGGTAGTAGTACCCAATAATGGATCCGAAATTATTAAAAATGATACTATTCTATACAATCTTGGTAGAATTGATGTAAATGTGGAGGAAAAAGAGATGTGGGATGACAGGGTTCGATTTTATTTTAATGGAAATTTTTACGTTAATCAAGAAATAATACCATTTAGATCATCATTAGTACATCCAAATCTCCATGATAAATCAATTTATTCTTTAATTCAAGTCGATCCGAAATATTTTCCAGAACCTTCAATGAATTTTGATGATTTACCAGAAGAATATCAATTATTAGCTGACTATTTTTTTAATGACAATTATGATATCACTTCCAGCGAAGATGGTAAAACTTTAATCTGGAAAGGTTTAGAACGTTCAACTAAAGAAATGATCCTATCCAAAATAGATTAATTAAAATTGCTCAATTAAAAAAAAGATGTACATTTGCATCGAATTTTTTAATTCAAACATACATAACAATCATTTAAATAATATTAGCATGTATTTAACTAAAGAAGTTAAAGAAGAAATCTTCGCTAAACACGGAGGTGCTGCAGCGAACACAGGTTCAGCAGAAGGACAAATTGCATTATTCACATTCAGAATTTCGCATTTAACAGAGCACTTAAAAAAGAATCGTCACGATTACAATACAGAGCGTTCATTAGTTCTTTTAGTAGGTAAAAGAAGAAGTCTTTTAGATTACTTAAAGAAAAAAGATATCAACAGATATCGTGAAATCATCAAAGAATTGGGTATTAGAAAATAATCCATTACAAAGAGGTGTGCGCATGTGCACCTCTTTTTTTTATTATATTTAAGCATAAAAGCTTGGTTTTTCATTGGGAACACAACAACAACACAACAACACAACCCATTGTTTAATCAATTAGAGAATTAATTTATGATTCCACAATTATTTGTAGAAAGCATCGATTTAGGTGATGGCAGAAACATCACAATCGAGACAGGACGTTTGGCAAAACAAGCCGATGGTTCTGTAGTAGTAAGAATTGGCAAAACGGTTATTTTAGGTACCGTTGTAGCCGCAAAAAAAGCAAGTCCGGGCGTAGACTTTTTACCGTTAACGGTAGATTATCGCGAGAAATTTGCAGCAGCTGGTCGTTTTCCAGGTGGTTTCTTTAAAAGAGAAGCACGCCCAAGCGATAGCGAAGTTTTAACAATGAGATTAGTTGACCGCGTTTTGCGTCCGCTTTTCCCAAGTGATTATCACGCAGAGGTTCAAGTTATGATTCAATTAATGTCTCATGACGAAGACGTAATGCCTGATGCATTGGCAGGTTTGGCAGCTTCGGCAGCACTTGCTTTGTCTGACATTCCTTTTGAAACTTTGATTTCTGAAGCAAGAGTTGGACGTATCGATGGAAAATTCATCATTAACCCTTCTCGTGCACAGTTAGAATTGTCTGATATCGACATGATGATTGGTGCTTCAAGAGATTCTATCGCAATGGTAGAAGGTGAAATGAAAGAAATTTCAGAAAAAGAAATGGTTGAGGCCATTAAATTTGCACACGAACACATTAAAGTACAAATTGATGCGCAAGAAAGATTAGCAGCAGCATTTGGAAAAAAACCGGTTCGTGAATACGAAGGCGAAAGAGAAGATGAAGCTATTTTAGCAAAAGTTAAAGAAGCAGCTTACGATAAAATTTACGCTATTGCAAGCAAAGGTTCTGCAAAACACGAACGTTCTGCTGCATTTGATGCCGTAAAAGAAGAAGTAATTGCGTTGTTTACAGAAGAAGAATTATTAGAAAACGGAGATTTGGTTTCTAAATATTTCAAAAAAGTAAACAAAGATGCTGTTCGTAACGTAACGTTAGATTTAGGAACACGTTTAGACGGAAGAAAAACTACAGAAATCAGAAACATCTGGTGCGAAGTAGATTATTTACCATCTGTTCACGGTTCTGCATTGTTCACACGTGGAGAAACTCAAGCATTAGCGACAGCAACTTTAGGAACTTCTAGAGAAGCAAACGTTATTGATTCGCCATCTGAACAAGGAGAAGAAAAATTCTACTTACACTATAACTTCCCACCATTTTCAACAGGAGAAGCTCGTCCGTTAAGAGGAACTTCAAGAAGAGAAGTTGGTCACGGAAACTTGGCGCAACGTGCATTAAAAAACATGATTCCTGCAGATTGTCCTTATACAATTCGTGTAGTTTCTGAAGTATTAGAATCAAACGGATCGTCATCAATGGCTACTGTTTGTGCAGGTACTTTAGCGTTGATGGATGCAGGTATTCAAATGATTCGTCCGGTTTCTGGAATCGCGATGGGATTAATTACAGACGGAGATCGTTTTGCTGTTTTATCTGATATTTTAGGTGACGAAGATCATTTAGGAGATATGGATTTCAAGGTAACCGGAACTTCAGAAGGTATCACAGCTTGCCAGATGGATATCAAAATTGACGGATTGAAATACGACATCATGGAGCAGGCTTTAGAGCAAGCGCGTGAAGGTCGTTTACATATCCTTGGAAAACTTACTGAAACTTTAGCGAAACCAAACGAAGAAGTTAAAGCTCACGCTCCGAAAATTATTACAAGAACAATTCCAGGAGCTTACATTGGTGCATTGATTGGTCCGGGTGGTAAAGTAATTCAAGAGTTACAAAAAGCTACAGGAACAACCATTGTGATCACCGAAGTTGATGAAGAAGGTATTGTTGAGATTTTAGGTACAGATCCAGCAGGTATCGAAGCAGTATTAGCAAAAATCCAATCGATCACTTTTAAACCACAAGTTGGTGAAGCGTACGAAGTAAAAGTAATTAAAATGTTAGAATTTGGAGCTGTAGTAGAATATACTGCTGCACCAGGAAACGAAGTTTTATTACACGTATCTGAATTAGCTTGGGAACGTACAGAAAATGTTACCGATGTAGTAAACATGGGCGATATATTCCAAGTGAAGTATTTAGGTTTAGATCCTAAAACAAGAAAAGAAAAAGTATCGCGCAAGGCATTATTACCTCGCCCTCCAAAACCAGAAGGAAAACCTGAAAACAAAGGAGAAGGCAAGTCTGAAAACAGAGAAAACAGACCAGCGCACAGAAATAACGACAACAGACCTTCTAACGACAAGAAAGAAGAAAAGAAGTAGTTTCTGTTAAATCTGTTCTAAACCGATGAGTAAACCTCATCGGTTTTTTTATTTAAAATTATGTTAATTTTTGTTATATTTACCACACACTAACTTAAAAACTAAACATAATGAACAAAATTACATTTAAAAAAAACTACTTATCTCTTTTAATTGCTTTGTTTTTATTCACAATTAATAACGTAACTGCACAAAGCTATAATTGTGGTGCTGGTTCAGAAACACATACACCAATAACTACTAATGGAATAACAGGAATTAATTTCGAAAATCAAGATTATGTATGGACTGCTCCAATAGATTATCCTATGTTACCTAAAAGGTTACGGTTGAATTTTTGGGCTGTAACTAAAGATGATGGCACAGGTGGCTTCCAATTATTAGATTATAGTTTAGCAACAAAAAGTATGGAAAGCCTAAATAAAACTTTTGCCCCTTTTAATATTTGTTTTGAACTAAATGGCATTGGTATATTAAGAGATGATATTTCAGTTTACGGAAAATCATCTTGGAAAGCTAAAGAAAGGGGGTATTCTTAAAGGCGCTTATGTTGATAATGCTATTAATATATATGTAAAAGATTCTATACAAGGATGGATAGATGGCGTAGCATCTCCTGGTCAAAATTCAATTATATTAAGAGGAATCGTAATGACTAACCCCAATTATAGAGTAATTTTAGCGCATGAAATTGCACATTCTTTTGGTGTAATGCATACAATTGGTTACATGAACGACATCCCTAATGATCCTAACGGTACAGGATTTCTACCTTTTTGTGAAAGGGTTACAAGGGATCCTAATGACCCTTACTACAATGCCGACACTGCTGGAGATAGAGTAAGAGATACTGCGGCAGATCCTGGTTTAATAGAAAACCCTGCAAATCCATATCATAATACTACAAATTGTGTGTATATTGGAAGTCAGATAAATTGTGATGGCACACCTTACCAAGTTGATAGCGCACTTGTTAACAACATAATGTCTTATGGAGGCTTACTTTGTAAGACAATTTTTTCTACAGGTCAAGCTGAAAGAATGCATTATTTATTGACAGATGGCATAGACACACCAATTTACAAAGCCTTAATTGAGGCTGATTTAAACGGATTTGATTTAATGTTACGTAATACAGTTGAGGATTTTGGTTCTGAACCAGATACTATTTCTACAACATTATGGGATAGTCCTGATATTTGGATTCGTAATAACAATGACAACAATACCGAACATCAAAACCCTTATAATGCAAATACTAATTACGTAAAGGTACGTATTGTAAACAAAGGTTGTACTGTATCAAATGATAATGCAAAACTTAAGTTATATTGGACTAAAGCAGGTACAAATTTACCAAAATCAGTTTGGGAAGGTAATGTTTTCACACCAACTGGAAAACCATTAGGCGATATGATTGGCGAAATTACCATTCCGAGTATGGAATCTTATGAGGAAATGATTTTTTCCTTTCCTTGGGATACACCTTATTCAGGGGATTATTTAGACATAGATGAACCTTGGCATTTCTGCATACTTGCTAAAATTGTTTCAGCAAATGACACATCCGCATTGCCAGAAGACGATGGATATAGCTATCTTTTTAAAAACTCCAACAATATTGCTTTAAAAAATGTTACATTAGTAGATAAAAGCCATAAATCTGGTATAATACATATTGGAAATTTTGAAGGAAATGTAGTACAAGATTATCGAATTAAATTGAGTAAGGATAAATACCACTTTCCTAACACTAACATATTTGAGGAAGCAGAAGTTAAGTTTACTTTTGATGACAGACTATGGACTATATGGCAAAATAGTGGCTTTCAAGGAACAAACTTTACAGAATTTGGAGATAAAACCATAATTGTTAATGAAGATACCGAAATATTTTTGAATAATTTCCCTTCTGATAATGAGTTTGGATTGCTAAATGTGAAAGTAAACTTTTTAACCGATGCATATTCAGAAAATAACGAATTTGGTTTTAATGTAGAACATTGGCATAATAACACAGGGGAATTAATGGGTGGCGAACTGTATTTAGTTAATAAAAATGAACGCGATTTGTTTGATGCTGATGCTTTTGTAACTAATAATACCCTACAAGCACTATCTATTAACGAGTCTGCTGTTTATAATTGGTACGATGCTAATGGTACTTTATTACACACTGGGCAAAATTATACGGTAAGCAATACAAACGGAACCTATTTATTAGAAGTTGTTGCAGATTATGACGGATATAAGGACATGAAAGAAGTTACTATAACACCCAACAATGCAGTATTACTTCATAACATTTATCCAAATCCGGCAACAAACAATGTAACTGTACAATATAATCAGCTTAATTGTAATAATGCCTATTTAATGTTAGTAAATGTAAATAGTAATACAAATGCTAATTACATTTTAAATTTAAACAGCAATTCTATAAATATAAATACGTCACAATTTACCCCGGGATTGTACCGAGTAGTACTGGTATGTGATAACAATGTAATTGAAAGCCATAACCTAACAATACAGTAATTTATGAAAAAACTAATTTTAACCTTAATCATATTTGTGTCTTTTCTAACAAAGGCACAAATAACCCTTATCCCCGATCAAAATTTTGAAAACTATTTGGTACATTGGGGGTTTGATAGCGACGGATTAATTAACGGTCAAATTTTAACCAGTGATGCCCTAACAGTTACAGAATTAGATTTTATAAACAAAAGCCCCAATAATTTTCCATATGTTGGTAATTTAGATGGGTTTAATGATTTTACTAACTTAGAAATACTTAAGGTCATAAATGACGCGACCAACATAAGTTTCAGCAATTTATCAAATTTAAAAAAAATATATTTAGACAACTGTGACTTAAATTCTTTTGATGCAACACCTTTAAGTTCTTTAGAAGAATTAGAACTTGATAATACAACGTTAGATGTTCCGGCCAGAGAAATACGCGAATTAGATTTTAGCAACAGCCCAAAATTTAACTACCTCTTTGTTCGTGAATTAAGAAATTTAGAACGAATTAGTTTACGAAACAACCAAGCAAGTGCTGTTTCAATTATTTTACATGCAGGTTCAGATTACAACATATGTATTGAAGTTGACAACCCTTTAGATGCAACAAACAATTTACCTCCGTATGATAATTGGTCAATTACATGGGATGGTGTACATGACTATACTAATTTCTATTTCAGTGATGTATGTACATTAAAAACAGAAAAATTTGTAAATGAAATTTTTAAGATTTATCCAAATCCTGCAACGGAATATGTTTCCATTGAACAAAAAACGACTGATGGCGTAACCTTACAATCGGTGCAAATTTTAGATAGTTCAGGTAAATGGATCAAATCAATAAAAAATAATTTTAATCAAATAGATGTTTCTAATTTAAGCAAAGGAATGTATTTGTTTGTAATACAAACCGATAAAGGAAATAAAACAGAAAAGGTAGTTATAAAGTAAAAACAACTAGTTTCTGTTAAATCTATTCTAAACCGATGAGTAAACCTCATCGGTTTTTTTTATAACAATTTTAATTTCAATAAATTTTTTATATATTTATCATAACCTCAAAATTTACGATTATGATTAGACATAGCTTTAAAGCAGATTCTGATAGTGAAACAAGAAAAATGGCAATAGTTATTGAAAAATTCATTCCACAAACCAAATTCACTTTGAAAGCTGGACACTTTGGATTAGAAATTAACTGCAATTTTGACAATGAAGAAAAGAAAGATTTATTTATCGCAACATTCAATAAAATTATAGGTATTGGAGAAGATGAAAAATACATACAATTTAAATTACCAAAAGATTAATACAAATGTAAAATACGCAGGTTTAAATTTATGGTGTAAACGTACGGAAACTTAAATTTAAAGTCAATATAAAAATAAAGCTCCATATAATTTGGAGCTTTTTGGTAATTTATTATTTCCAAGAGGAATCTACAAGTTTAAACTGAATTGAACCTCTTTCATCTTCAGAAAACAGTTCAGCTTCATGTTTTTTGTTATCATAAATTAATGTAGTTTTTTCAGATGCGCCATTGGGTCCCGAATATAAGACTAAATGATAAGCATCTCGATCTGTATCAATATCTTCAATACGTTTAATATTGTAAGTGTATAGATGGTTGCCTGATAAATGTATTTCTTTTAACTTATGGTCAATTGTTAGTCGAAAACCTAAACGTTCCCATTTACCACCGATTTTGAAATTACTGAATCCATCATAATACTCGGTCAATGCCTTTCCTTCTGTACTACTTTGGGCGTTTACTGTTAAACTCCCTAATAAGATTAAAGTACATAAAATAGTTTTTTTCATACCGTTTAAAATTAATGTTACAATGTTCCTGTGTAACGTTAATAAATTAAAAGCGTGGAACAATTACTTACAGTTCTCAAGGTACGACCAAGCACCAATGCACTAATAAGTAACGCCCACGCCAAACGGCATAGAGTAACTTACTTGTGTAGTGCATATTCTTTTAAATTGGTCGTTTTTGAGAAGCTCTACGAGTAAACGCTATTATATGTTATTCAAATATTTTTATATCATTCATTTAATTTGGAAGTAAATATACAAAAAAATAAAATAAATATAATTGATGTGTTTTGTTGTGATAAAAATGTTTATATTTGTTGTGTTAAATAATTAGCAAAAAATATTTCTTTATGATAAGTAGAAGAAGAGCATTAAGAGGTTTAGATTCAGAGTTAAAAGAAGCTTATGACTTATTATGGAAATCGTTAGAAGATTTAAAAAAGGAGTTAGCGCAAAAAGAAAATGAAAGAGCGACATTAACCGTAGCAATAGATAAAGAAATATCTGAAATTCAAAATAAGATACAAAAAATTGATTATGTAATGGCTTCTTTTTTACCAAAAATAGAAACAGCTTATGATTCTAATACAGGTTGGAAGCAGAAAATATTATGGGTATTAAAAAATGAAAATAAATTATTACCCATAGCGGATATTTCAAAAGTTATAAAGGACAAGGAGCCAGATTTAGACTTTGATTTTATACCAACAATTAGATTAACTTGTAAAAGAATGGTAGAAAAAAATGAATTAAAAGAACATACAAGTCCAAATGTTAAAGGTCAACATTTTGGTTTAAATGAATGGTTTGATAATAATGGGGATTTAGTAGAACCTTATTATTTATAAATAAAAAGAGAACTGCGCTAACAGTTCCCCTTTTATATTAATGGGCCACTCAGGAAGATTACAGCAGGACTTGACATTCAGCGTAAATCGGTTCAATTCCGATGTGGTCCACTATTTTAATATTTAATGTAAAGATACAAAACCTAAAATTAAAAACAAATGAAATTAGTCGTCCGATAATATTAAAATCTCGAACAAAAAAGTAAATCCTTTCGGAGGTATTAACTTTGTTATTAATGAGATACAGAAACAAGGCATAGATGACCTTATTAATTCTTCGTTAGGAAGTAGAGCAAAACAATCTAAATATTCATATAGTGATATTTTATTGTATTGAATATATTCTAACGTTTGCGGAGCCGTAAGACTTGAAGATACTGTATTCTTGAAATCTAAACTTGAAGGTACTCCTAATTTAGCGACACCATCTCCAGATAGAATTTCTGGAATACTTCGTTCGCTTGCAACCCCTAAATTTATTTGGCAATCTCCAAAAGGAGCAGAACACGAATTTTGTTCAAACAATGTATTGAACGATTTACTAATTGACATAGCCAAAAAACTAAATGTAATAGCTACCGATGTTTTAGACTATGATAATGTAATAATCGAAACAGAAAAGTATGACGCTTGTTGGACTTATGAAAAAACACGTGGTTATCAACCTGGCGTAGCGTTTTTAGGACAAGTACCTGTATATATTGAGGGTATAAACGGAAATAGTCCTGCATCATTTAAAATGAAAGAAACATTAACAAGATGCTTGGATTTATTAAATTCCAGAGATATACCTGTTAAATATTTTCGTAGTGATTCCGCAGCGTATCAATTCGATATTATACAATTAATGGATAATCATAAAATTGATTTCTTCATTAGAGCAGACACAACCCAACATTTAAGTCAGAAGCTAAACTAATTAATAATTGGCAAAAAGTTTCTAAAAATAACCAAACCTTTGAAGTTGGCGAAATGGTTTATATTCCTTTCGTTTCAAAGAATAAAAAAGAAAAGGAATACAGAGCCATTGTAAAACGTATTAAAGATAGGGAAGGTCAATATAAATATTATTCAATCCTTACAAGTAATAAGTCTATGAACAAAATTGAGGTTTTAAACTTCTACAATAAACGTGGAGCGATGGAACGCAATTTTGACGATTTAAAGAATAATTTTAATTGGAAACGCTTACCATTTTCGTACTTAAATGAAAATTTAGTATTTATGGTTATTGGGGCGATTTCAAACATTATTTACCAATACTTAATAAAGAAAGTTCAGTAAAAAATTAGACTTCGTTAAACGCAATTTTAGACTTAAAAACTTCATTTTTCACTTCGTTACTGTTAGCGCTATTTGGATAAAGGATAAATTAAAACTATTCACAGAGAAAAATTACTTCAAAATCTTTAAATAACAAGTTTTCTTATAGGGAACGTGCGTCTTGTCGCCAAAATAGTAACTGAATAAGTATTTTTTACAGACTCGTTGTAAAATTAATAGCTCGAAATTATCGAGCTATTAATTTTGTATTTTACTAAAATGATTTTTAAAAATAACAATACTGTCTTTGAGCATTAATGGGTGTAAAATTACTCTCAATTCTATTATTTATCCAACTCAAATAAAAGTTTTTTATATTCTTACTGTATCCAAACATTTTTGAAAATAAATACAATACAAGAAAAATAGGTAATAAATAAATTAATAACATAGCTGTGTTATAAATAAAAGCTTTGAATGCTATGTTTAGACATTCCTGATGTATCTGTTTCAATCTTTCATTGTGCATCTGCTTCTCAAGTTCTTCAATTTTTGAATTGATAACTTCATCTTCTTTCTTACTTATATTACTAATAGTAAAAATAGATGCTAAATTATAGTGAGATAAGTTTTTAATACCTGTTCCAATTATATGCATAGTAAAGTTAAATTCCAAAGGAGGAATGCTAGCTTTATCATCTATTACCATAGAAATTACCTCATCATTTAATTTATGAAACTTAAATCTCAATGATTGTTTTAATGAAGGCAATATAACAAATTGATACATTAAATGTATTATTGCCATAATTATACAAATTATGAAACCATAGATAGCTATTGTATACATATTAATATTTATTTAATGTTATTTAGTAGTAGCACGTTCAAAAAGTTGTTTTTGATATTTATCTTTTTCTCCTGCGAGACGTATGATCTCTTTATTTGACCTCTTACTAATAAACCTCACATGAAATAACCATATTCCACAAGAAATAAGCCAAAGCACCCATCCAATTATTGATAAATCTTTCCAAGCTCTATAAACATCTTTTGCAAAAGACCGAAGCTCTGTGTCTGGTAATCGATAAACAAAAGTTACAATAACAAGAGCCATTACAGCTATAAGAAACAATCCATTACTCATAGAAGCTATGAGAACATCCCTAATAGGATATGTTAAATCTCCCACCCAACTGTTTCCTCTTTTTTTATCAACATTCTCAACCGCAGATAAAGATTGATTTTTCTTCCCTGTTGTTTTTGGACTTCTTTTTACCACTATAACGAAATCTTGTAATTTATATTGTTCTATAAATAATAATTATGTACATAATTAATGCCAAATATATAAATATTCTAAAACTCCACAAATTATAGTGTAATATTTTGTACCTAATTATTTAAGACACTATCAAATTTACACTTTAAAAATGACAAAAATTCTAAAAATAAACATAAAATTAGACTTGCGGATTTTAGAACAAACTAACTTTGTTAAATCTATTCTAAACCGATGAGTAAACCTCATCGGTTTTTTTATTTTTACAACCAAAACAAACCAATTATGAAAAACACGCTTTTACTTTTCGTGTGCACACTTGTTACACAAATTATCACCGCACAAAACATTAACCTGCAAATTTCAGATTCGGAAACAAAAGAATCAATTGAGTTTGCTACTGTGCTCCTACCCGATTATAAGAAAAGTTTTGTATCAAATGAAAAAGGAATTTTTATGATTGATACAAACAAATACAAATTACCGTTAAAAGTAATTGTAGAACAATTTGGGTTTGATCAAAAAGAAATCACACTACAAAACAACTTCAATGCTTATAATATTTATTTAGATCCGGCTACAGAAGTACTGCAAGAAATCATTATTCCGCCAGCAAACGCTAAAATCAAAGAACGAACTTATGGCAGAATAAATGAAGGTTGGGATAATATTAATTTTGAACTGACTAATTTTGATTTTGAAAACAAAAACTCTGGTACTGAATTTGGATTAATCATAAACACCAACAATCATCTAAAGAAACTAAAAAAAGTAAATTGGCATATAAATTTAGTAACTTTTAAAAGAGCTGTTTTCAATTTACAGTTTTATGAAGTAGAAAACAACAAACCTACAAAACGAATTCCGCATAGTGAAATCAATTTCGTAGTTAATGAGAATCAAAAAGGTTGGTTGGTAATAAATACCGAAGATTTAAATATTTTTTTCGATGGTACTAAAAAAATTGCTGCTATCATAAAAACACAAAAAGTCGATTTTAAAAAAGGAAAAGAAGAAGCTGCTATAATAATGAACGGTGCGTTTACAACATCTAACATGCTAACTATGCGAAGTAATCTTTATAAAAAATGGGAAACAGGTCCCGCAAGTTTTCCCTTTTACATCACCGTAGATTCGTACGAATAAAAAAACTTTTACAACTTTTTGTAACATTTTGCAACATGCTGCGTATAACTACAAGTTAACAACAAAGGAAGGGGTTATTTAAAACATGAGACAACTTAAAATTACCAAACAGGTAACCAATCGTGAAACGGCATCGTTAGACAAATATTTACAAGAAATTGGTAAAGTAGACTTAATTACTGCCGACGAAGAAGTAGAATTAGCACAACGCATTAAAGCAGGCGATCAGCGTGCATTAGAGAAATTAACCAAGGCTAATTTACGTTTCGTAGTATCGGTAGCAAAACAATACCAAAATCAAGGTTTAACATTACCCGATTTAATTAACGAAGGAAACTTGGGATTAATTAAGGCCGCACAACGTTTCGATGAAACACGTGGTTTTAAATTTATTTCGTACGCCGTTTGGTGGATCCGTCAATCAATCTTATCAGCTTTAGCAGAACAATCACGTATCGTACGTTTACCATTAAATAAAATTGGTTCTATCAACAAAATCAACAAAATGTATGCGTTGTTAGAACAATCGAACGAACGTCCGCCATCGGCAGAAGAAATCGCTAAAGAATTAGACATGACGGTAAACGACGTGAAAGAGTCAATGAAAAACTCTGGTCGTCACTTATCAATGGATGCGCCCTTAGTAGAAGGAGAAGATTCTAACTTGTACGATGTATTGCGTTCGGGCGAATCACCAAATCCGGATCGTGAACTGATTCATGAATCGTTAAGAACAGAAATCGAACGTGCGTTGGAAACATTAACTCCGCGTGAAGCAGATGTTGTTCGTTTGTATTTTGGATTGGGAGATCAGCATCCAATGACGTTAGAAGAAATTGGAGAAACTTTTGATTTAACACGCGAACGTGTTCGTCAAATCAAAGAAAAAGCAATCCGCAGATTAAAACATACATCTCGCAGTAAAATCTTAAAAACTTATTTAGGATAATATCAATTTTAAAACTCGTTATTTAGGTAACGAGTTTTTTTATGTACACTTTGTAACAAATCAAAATAAACGATACTAACATTTTGTAAAAATTATTCTGCTTTGAAAGCCACCGAAAAAGAATTCTTGGACTTGATGCAAAAACACAAAGGAATTTTATATAAAATTTCCAGGATGTATTTTGACCATACGGAAGATCAAGAAGATTTGATTCAGGAAATGACTTTTCAATTGTGGAAATCGTACCAAAACTTTAAAGGCGACAGTCAATTTTCTACCTGGATGTACCGAGTTTGTTTGAATACTGCTTTAACCTTCTTTAAAAAAGACGATAAAAAACAAGACAAATACGAACTTCACGAAAATTACGACCGTATTGATACAGACGACAGCGCTTTTAAAGAAGAACAGCTAAAATATTTTTACGATGCCGTGCAAGAACTCAATAAAGTAGAAAAAGCCCTTATTTTCTTGTTTTTAGAAGGAATGAATCATAAAGACATTGCCGAAAATTTGGGTATCAGCGAAGTGAATGCACGCGTAAAGTTAAACAGAACAAAAGAAAAATTACAAACCATCATAAAAAAGAACGGATATGAATTTTGATGAGTTACAAAAAAAATGGGACAATCAGCACGAAAAGGATATTAACATAAAACCGGAATATTTAACCAAAAGTAAATCGTTAGCCGAAAAAATAATTAAAAGTTTTAAACGCGAAGCTATCTTTTGGATAGTAAGTATTGTATTTATTTTAATAGTTCCTTTAATGGAATCGTCGCAAATACACGGTGTTTTAAGTCTTATATATTACTTTTTGGTATGCCAATTTATTGTTTTTGGGTTGTATTATTATCGCAGGTTTTACACCATTAGTAAAATGATTAAACAACCAAATACCTTTAACAGTCGTGAAAGTATTATAAGACTGTATTACGAATTTCATTTTGCGATTGAAACCTACCGATCGTCTATTTACATTTTACTTCCTACAGCCATAGCTTTATTTGTAATTACAGCCGGTAAAGACAAAACGTACGATTTGGTTGATAAATTTTATCATTTTAAAGAAACTTTCCAAACGGATCCTGCGTTTATTTACACGGTTTTAATTATTGGTGTTGTAACAATTATTGGTTTGATATTACTTTCGGAATGGATTATTAAAAAGTTTTATGGCAGATATTTAAAGCAGCTAAAAGAATTAATGGACGAATTTGAAGATTAAAAAAAGCAACTCAATTGAGTTGCTTTTAGTTTTATTAATATCAGATTAGTATCTATAATATTCTGGTTTAAATGGACCTTGAACCTCAACACCAATGTAACCTGCTTGTTCTGTTGACAACGTTTCTAACTCAACACCTAATTTAGCCAAGTGCAAAGCAGCTACTTTTTCATCTAAATGCTTTGGTAACATGTATACATCGTTCTCATATTTATCAGCATTGTTCCATAATTCGATCTGAGCCAATGTTTGGTTTGTAAACGAGTTACTCATTACAAAACTTGGGTGACCTGTTGCACAACCTAAGTTTACTAAACGACCTTCAGCTAAAATAATAATATCGTTACCGTTTACATTGTATTTATCAACCTGCGGTTTGATTTCGATTTTTGAAGCGCCATGGTTTTTATTCAACCAAGCCATATCAATTTCATTATCAAAGTGACCAATGTTACAAACAACGGTTTTATCTTTCATTTTTTCGAAATGACGACCAACAACGATGTCTTTGTTTCCGGTAGTTGTGATGATGATATCTGCATTACCAACAACAGTGTCTAATTTCTTCACTTCGTAACCGTCCATAGCTGCTTGCAAAGCACAAATTGGATCAATTTCGGTAACTGTAACAATAGATCCAGCTCCGCGGAAAGACGCTGCCGTACCTTTACCAACATCGCCATAACCACAAACAACCACGCGTTTACCAGCCAACATTAAATCGGTAGCACGACGAATAGCATCAACAGCCGATTCTTTACATCCGTATTTATTATCGAATTTAGATTTAGTAACCGAATCGTTTACATTGATTGCCGGCATTGGTAAAGTTCCTGCCTTAACACGCTCGTACAAACGGTGAACACCAGTTGTAGTTTCTTCAGATAAACCATTAATACCTGCAACCAATTCCGGGTAACGATCAAAAACCATATTTGTTAAATCGCCACCGTCATCTAAAATCATGTTTAACGGCTGACGGTCTTCTCCAAAGAACAATGTTTGTTCAATACACCAGTCAAACTCCTCTTCGTTCAAACCTTTCCAAGCATAAACTTGAATTCCCGCTTCGGCAATTGCAGCCGCAGCCTGATCTTGTGTAGAAAAAATGTTACAAGAACTCCAAGTAACTTCTGCACCCAAAGCTTTCAAGGTTTCAATTAACACCGCCGTTTGTATGGTCATGTGCAAACATCCTGCAATACGCGCACCTTTTAAAGGCTGTTCGTTTTTATATTCTTCGCGAAGCGCCATTAATCCTGGCATTTCAGCTTCTGCTAACTCAATTTCTTTTCTTCCCCAAGCCGCTAATGAAATATCTTTCACTTTAAATGGCACGTAAGCTATCGTTTTTGTACTCATGTATTCTGTATATTTGTGTATCAAATTGTTTGCAAATTTACGCATTTCATTTTAAAAGATTGCAAACGAAATCATAAACCGTTACAATATGCCCTTATTTAAAACTATTTTGCACAATGTTGATACGCAGCTATTTATTTGGAAGATTTTAGAAACCGAAGCCGAATTGAATGCTGCGGTTGAGTTACAAGACAAACATTTGCACAGATTGAACGGTATGCTTTCTGAACAACACCGTAAGGGTTTTTTAAGTGTGAGAAAATTATTGATGGAAGCCGGTTATTCCGATTTTGATTTGAATTACGATACCAACGGAAAACCGAGTTTAGCGGATGGAAAGCATATTTCTATTACCCATTCGTATGATTTTTCTGCGATTATTGTCAGTTCTCAAAACGTTGGGATCGATCTGGAAAAACAGCGCGAAAAAATCATTAAAATTGCCGATAAGTTTATTGGGTCTGAAGTCGATTTTTTGAATATCGATAGAAATTACAAGGAAGATTTAAGTGTAGTCTGGGGCGCGAAAGAAGCGTTGTACAAAATGTGCAATTCGCGCAGTTTGAGTTTTAAACAAGATATGCACATTCACGATTTCACTAAAAACACCAACCAAGGTACAGCGACAGTCAGTTGTAAAGAATTAGATTTCGATTGTCGATTTACGTTTCATTTTGAAACATTTGAAAATTACACCTTGGTTTACGCATTAGAGAATGAATGATTTTTTGTTTTTCACCATATAGATACATAGAATTCAATTATTTTGAACTCGTTGAAACTATGTAATCTTTAATGCTTTATCAAGATAAAAAGAACTATGTGGTAAAAAAAACACTAAATGAAAATCCAAAACTATGAATAAAGAAATTATACAAACCGAAATACAATACAAAGCCGTACGCAGTTCGGGTGCCGGCGGACAAAATGTAAACAAAGTTGCTA
Organism: uncultured Myroides sp.; assembly: GCA_913777665.1. Taxonomy (GTDB): domain Bacteria; phylum Bacteroidota; class Bacteroidia; order Flavobacteriales; family Flavobacteriaceae; genus Flavobacterium. The sequence continues at coordinate 109,843 of CAJYTF010000015.1, read as the reverse complement.
CTAAAGTGCAAATTCAGTTTTTTGTTGAACAAAGCAACGGCTTAACTGCCGATGAAAAATCAACATTATCCGAAAAATTAGCCAACCGCATTACCAAAGAAGGTTTTATTATGGTGGAATGTGGTGAAACCCGCAGTCAGCTTAAAAACAAAGAATTGTGTACACAGCGTTTGTTTATGTTATTGGAGAATGCTTTAAAGAAAGACAAAAAACGTATTGCTACTAAAATTCCTAAAGCGGTAATTAAAAAACGCTTGGAAGACAAACAACGCAACGCCGATAAAAAAGAAAATAGAAAGTTTAGGTTTTAGATTATGGAAAAAATAGACATAAACATACTACACTCTTGGATAATAACTTTACTTATTAGTCCAGTATTTTTTATTTTTCTATTTTATCTAGATGGTGATTTACACAGAACCGAAGTTAAAGATATTTTTACTTTTTATTTTCTATTTGTTGTGATTGGTACTTTTTGCGCTATTCCAACTTTAGTATTCCTACTAGCGATTTCTCATTTTTGTAAAAATTACAAGTATTGGAACAAAACATCAATAAGTGTAACAGCAACAGCTTTTATATTCTTATCTTTTATATTAGCAGACATGAATTTTTTTTCAGACGGTAATATTAAATTCATCACATTTCCTTTAATATATTCAATAATTTTTACTGTTGCACTTTATAAATCTAAAAACCTATGTACTTTCATTCAAAAGCTCCAAAACAAGCGTTAATGCGTTTACAGGTACAGCACGAAATTGCTGTTGCTGGCATTAAAAATAACGATCAATTAACCGATAAAGAAAAACAAAAAGCTTTAAAAGAAGAGTTAAACAATTTCAATCAAAAGAAAAAAAGGTTTACAAGGTTCTGCTTTCTAATCTTTCATCTATCGTCTTTTTTCTATTATCTTTTCTCTTTCTTCTAAAAAAAACAATTATCTTTGCTCCGTCTCAAAGGGGTGCCGCACGGCTGAGATCATACCCGTTGAACCTGGGCAGGTAATGCTGCCAAGGGAAATGAACAGTTCACTTATTGAGTGCACGCATAAGTTGCTGTTCGTAACGAAAACATTTTTATTAATCTAAACAAAATAAATGCCCCTTTTATTTGTAAAATTATTTTTACGAATGAAAACTCATTTTTTGTTTGCAGGCTTTTGTCTTTCGGCAATTTCCATGCAGGCACAAGCGCAAACCGAAACTAAAAAAGACACTATTTCATCGGAAACTTTAGATGAAGTTTTAGTACAAGCCGTTCGCGCAACCAACAAAACACCTATCGCTTTTAGCAATTTAAGCAAAGAAGAACTGGCAAAACGCAATCTGGGTCAGGATATTCCTGTTTTAATGAACTTTATGCCGTCGGTTGTTACAACTACCGATGCCGGTAACGGCGTTGGTTACACCGGAATTCGCGTTCGTGGTAGCGATGGTACTCGAATTAATGTTACCATTAACGGTATTCCGTACAACGATGCCGAATCGCACGGAAGTTTTTGGGTAAACATGCCCGATTTTGTTTCAAGTGTGGAAAATCTGCAATTACAGCGCGGTGTGGGTACATCGACCAACGGATCGGGTGCTTTTGGAGCGAGTTTAAACTTATTGACCGACAAATTTTCGTACGATGCTAATGGAGAAATTGCTAACTCAATCGGAAGTTTCAATACCAGAAAACATACGGCAAAATTCAGTACCGGATTGGTTAACAATACCTTTGAATTAACGGGGAGATTATCAAATTTGTATTCAGACGGATATATCGACCGTGCGTCATCTAAACTAAATTCGTACTTTTTACAGGGAACTTTCGTTAACGAAGGAACCTTATTAAAAGCGTTGGTTTTTGGTGGAAACGAAAAAACGTATCAAGCTTGGAATGGTATCGAAGATAAAGAATTATTGAAAAACAACCGAACGTTTAATCCATCGGGTGCTTATATTGATGATAACGGCGTACAGAGATTCTACGATAACGAAACCGATAATTACAAACAAGACCACTATCAGCTGCATTGGAACGAAAAATGGAACAGCAATTGGAATTCTAACGTAGCGGTTCACTACACCAAAGGTTTTGGGTATTTTGAAAATTATAAAACAAATCAAAAATTATTAGCTGATTACGGTATTACACCTGTAGAAGTGAATGGTGAAACCCAAGAAAGATCTGATTTGATCCGCAGAAAATATTTAGATAACGAATTTTACGGCGTTACTTTTTCTAGCCAATACACCAACGATAATTTAGAAGTACTTTTTGGTGGTGCGGCTAATAAATATACGGGCGATCATTATGGAGAAGTTTTGTGGGTACGTACACAGCCTCAAAATCAATTTAAGCAAAATTTCTATTTCGATAATTCTACCAAAACCGATGTCAACGGATTTTTAAAGGCGACCTATGCTTTTAACGACCAATGGATTTTATTCGGAGATGTGCAGCTTAGAAATGTATCGTACAAAGCCAATGCCATTGAGACTGGTTTGGTTAACAAAAAATTCAATTTTGTAAATCCAAAAGCGGGTATTACTTACAAAATAAACGATTTTAATCAGGCTTATTTTTCGTACGCTCGTGCCCAGAGAGAACCTAATCGTACCGATTTTGAAGGTGAACGTCCGAAAGCAGAGAAGTTGAACGATTTTGAATTAGGTTACAGATATGCTTCTGAAAAATTATCGGTAAACGTGAATGGATACTACATGCAGTACAAAGACCAGCTGGTTTTAACAGGCGGTTTAAACGATGTAGGTGCATCAAAACGTATTAATGTTGGTAACAGTTACCGTGCAGGTATAGAGATTGATGCATCGTATCAGCCAATAAAACAATTAATTATTGCCCCAACCATTACGTTAAGTTCCAACAAAATAAAAGAATTGACTGTTGATGTTGACGGTGCACCAAAAACTTTTAAAAACACAAACATTTCGTTTTCACCGGATATTGTAGCTGCAAATGCATTAACGTATATTCCTGCTAAAAATATTCAGGTATCGTTATTGACAAAATTTGTGGGCGAACAATTCATGGGAAATACCGATTCTGAAGCATCAAAATTAGATTCATACCTAACAAATGATATTAATGTGGTTTACGAAATGCCCTTGAAGAAATGGTTTAAATCAGTATCATTCAATTTGCTGGCGAATAACATTTTTAATGTCAAATATATTTCAAACGGATATTATTACACTTACAATGACGATTGGTCAAACCCGGGAACAGTGCAAACCATAGAAGGTACAGGATATTATCCGCAGGCACAATTTAATATTCTGGGTGGTGTAACCCTTAAATTTTAGTCTAATCAACCTTAATAATCAACAACCAAGAACGGGCATCTTTTATAGGTGCTCGTTTTAATTTCAACCAAATCTATAATAAAAACCTTACATTTTTTTGTAAATTAGCTTTACTAATTAATTTGTTATGATTTCTAAAAACGATTTACAGAGATACATAGAAGATTTTCCCGAAGAACTTTCTATAGACGAACTTATTGATCGACTTGTATTTATTGATAAGTTAGAAAATAGAATGAAAGAATCGGAAAACAATGAAGTAATGAGCGATGATGATATTAAATCTGAAATGAAGAAATGGTTCGAATCAAATGGTTAAAATCTGCCCAAGTCGATCTACAAGAAATTCATGATTACATTTCATTAGATTCAAAAAGATATGCAAAATTGCAAGTTGAAAGGATTTATCAAAAAATTCAGATTTTAAAATTTCAACCGTTAATTGGCAAACAAGTCAAAGAAATAAAAAATACAGCCATACGAGAACTTGCAGAGGGAAATTATAGAATTATTTATAAAATTGTTTCTTATGATTCTATTCATATCTTAATGATACACCATGGAGCAAGAGATTTATCAAAAAGAATATAAAACAAGAACGAGCGTCTTTTACAGGTGCTCGTTCGTTTTTAATTAAAAACCGTAATCATTGTTCCATTTTGCGAAACACGGTATTCTTTTAGCGGATATTGCGCTTCGGTTGTTGCCAAACCCAAATACAAATTATACACCAAGGCATCACTGCAACCACATGTAGCTTCCACCCCATCTAAGGTTAATTTAGAGCAGTTACTTATTCCGTGATTGGCGCAAGTGGCATCAAAAGCACGCACACCAGTTCCAGTATTTATCACTAAAATCCCATTGATTCCGTAAGTTGGTATATACACGGCATTACCCGGATACTGTAATTTATTGTAGGTTGGCAGTGAAGTATTTATAGGTGCATTCACAGCAATTTCAGGCAGATACGGGTTGCGGTTGTCCCAATCGTCTTTAGAACACGACAGTAAAAATAAAACCGAACATATTGTTAACACAAACAGCTTTTTCATTATAAAACATTTGGAAAACAAATTTAATTATTTAACTTTGACTAAATAATAATGTAACGAATATTAACAAAATAAACGCATAAGAACAAAATCCCGTTGTCTGGGATTTTTTCTGTTTTATAAATTGAATTGAAAATGAGTAACGTATCCTATTATACTGCCGAAGGTTTAAAGAAATTGAGAGATGAAATCGATCAGTTAAAAAGTGTGGAACGTCCAAAAGCATCACAGGCAATCGCAGATGCACGCGATAAAGGTGATTTATCTGAAAACGCAGAATACGATGCTGCCAAAGAAGCACAAGGTTTATTAGAATTAAGAATAGCTAAAATGGAAGAAATTTTAGCCAATGCCCGTTTAATTGATGAATCGCAATTAGACACTTCAAAAGTTTTGGTGCTTTCTACCGTGCGCATTAAAAACCAAACCAACGGAATGGAAATTAAATACAAACTGGTTGCAGAAAGCGAAGCCGATTTAAAAGCGGGAAAAATTTCAGTAACTTCGCCAATTGGTAAAGGTTTGTTAGGAAAATCGGTTGGAGAAATTGCAGAAATCAGCGTACCAAACGGAACATTAAAATTCGAAGTTTTAGAAATAACAAGAGATTAATTTTTTAAGCTATGAGTATTTTCACTAAAATCATCAACGGAGAAATTCCATCGCACAAAGTAGCAGAAAACGATGAGTTTATTGCTTTTTTAGATATCAATCCAAACGCAAAAGGTCATACATTGTGCGTTCCAAAACAGGAAATCAACAAGATTTTTGATATGGAAAAAGGATTGTACACCCGATTAATGGAATTTTCTTACGATGTAGCGAAAGCCATAGAAAAAACGATTCCTTGCAAGCGTGTAGGTGTTGCCGTTGTTGGATTAGAAGTACCTCATGTGCATGTACATTTAATTCCGCTACAAGATATGGACGATATGCGTTTTCAACGCAAAGCATCGTTATCACAACAAGAATTTGAAGAAACAGCCCAACAAATAGCTGCGAATTTATAAAATGAATCCCTTTGAAATTTCAAAGGGATTTTTTGTATTTTAGATGTAATTAGATTTTTTGAGATAATGAAATTCGAACCAAAACAAATCACGCTAAAAAATTCAAAAACCGTTCTAATAAGACAGGCAAAAGTTTCTGATGCTGAGGATATTTTAAACTGTGTAAAAATCTATATTCCTACCAGCAAGTATATTCCAAAACTTGAAAGTGAAATTAAATTAACGGTCGATCAAGAAAAAGAATGGATCAATTTTTTTTTAATTAATGACAATTCTTTACTGTTGGTTGCTGAATATGAAGGTGAAATTATCGGAAATATCGATTTAACCGGAAGTCGCAGAAAAATCATGGAACATACCGCTGTAATTGGTATGGGTATGCTGCAAGAGTGGCAACACATTGGTTTGGGTACAGCTTTACTTTCGTTGGTAATTGAATGGGCAAAAAGCAACCCAATTTTAGAACTGATCTGGCTGCAGGTTTATACCGAAAACGAAGCGGGATTGAATTTATATCGAAAAATGGGATTTGTAGAAAACGGAATTATTAAAAACTTCTTTAAACAAGACAACAGATATTTTCATATTCTAACCATGTCTTTAACGGTATAAAAGTTTTAAATTTTCTTGTATTGAATAGAAAAAACGGTTCCTTTACCAATTTCAGATTTTAAAACTCGGATTGATCCTTTATGGTATTTTTGAACAATACGCTGGGTAAGTGAAAGTCCTAATCCCCAACCACGTTTTTTGGTCGAAAAACCAGGTTCGAATACTTTTTTGAATTGATTTTTAGGAATTCCTTTACCGGTATCGCTTACTAAAATTTGTATGGTATTTTCGTTGTTTTTTATCTCGACTTCAATACTTCCTTTTCCTTTAATGGCATCAATAGCATTCTTTACAAGATTTTCAATGGTCCAACTGTGTAAGGTCGGGTTCAACATTAAATTCACAATATCGGTATTGGTTTCAAACTTAAAATTAATCTGTTTAGAACTGCGTGACTGTAAATAATCAAACGATTTTTTGGTTTCTTCCACAATATTCAGCAACTCCAGATTAGGTTCAGATCCTATTTTAGAAAAACGGTCGGCAATTGTTTGCAATCGATCAACATCTTTCTGAATTTCGCCAATGATATTTTCATCCATATCATCTAACTTCATAATTTCGATCCAACCTAAAAGCGACGAAAGCGGCGTACCAATTTGATGTGCCGTTTCTTTTGCCATACCCGCCCACAACTTATTTTCAGACGACATTTTACTGGCGCGGAAATAACTGTAAACTAGCAATCCAAACAAAACCAAAATAGCAACTAATGCCAATGGATAATATTTTAGCTTGGTGATTAAAGAAGAGTTCCCGTAATAGAGATATTGATTTCCGCTTGGGTGTACAATTTCGATAGGTGCGTTTTGTTTTTTAAGATCAAGAAGCATCTTTCGTATCAGAACGGTGTCTTCTGCAACCTCCTTAGGTAAGTTTGAAAAATTTCTAATACTATCTGTACTGGTAACTAAAATTACCGGAATAGTTGTATTTTTTATGAGAATATTTGATGGAAGTTCGATATCAGCATCTAAATCAGATTCATCACTAATTTTTTGATTTGCTTCCGCCCAAATCTCCATTTTCACACGTTCTTCATGCTTAAATGTCTGGAAAAGCAAATACGTATTCCAAAGAATTAAAATTAAAATTCCTAGCGAAAAAATCAACAGAAACCAACGGGTGTACAAACTTCTTTTAAGTATTGACATGCAGTAAAATTTGAAATGCGTTTAGCAAGATACTGCTTTATAACGTTATTTTGTTGATAATATTTTGAAAATTGAACCTTAAATTTTCAGTGCAATACTTATATTTGTTTAAACCAATTTATGTATGTTAAGCATTAATCCAACCGATTTAACTCCGGTTCAAGTTCAGGCATATTTGCAGGGAGCTGTGGGTCCCCGCCCAATTGCTTTTGCCAGTACGGTTGATGAAGAGGGAAATCCGAATTTATCGCCTTTTAGTTTTTTTAATTTGTTTAGTTCTAACCCGCCAATTCTGGTCTTTTCACCGGCACGTCGCGTTCGTAACAACACCGTAAAACACACGCTGTTAAACTGCGAAGCTACTAAAGAAGTGGTTGTAAACATTGCAAATTACGATATGGTGCAGCAACTTTCGTTATCGTCTACAGAATATGGCGACGGGGTTGATGAATTTATAAAATCGGGCTTTACAAAACTACCTTCTGATGTGGTGAAACCATTCCGAGTTGCCGAAAGTCCGGTACAGTTAGAATGTAAAGTGAACGATATTATTGCTTTGGGCGATCAGGGTGGTGCCGGAAATATGATTATTTGCGAAGTAGTAAAAATTCATATTTCTGAAGATGTTTTAGATGGTAAAGGTGGTATCGATCAGCATAAAATTGATTTGATTGCTCGTATGGGCGGCAACTGGTACACACGCGCCACACCGGGAATGTTCGAGGTTGAAAAACCATTGACCACTTTAGGAATTGGCGTTGATGCGATACCCGAAGATGCAAAAAAAAGTGGTATATTTGCAGGGAACGATTTAGGTATTTTAGGCAATGTAGAAGTACTGCCAACTACCAATGACGTTGAAGCATTTTTAAATGAAAACCCTGAAATTACAGATTGGGTTAACAATAATAACAGCGAATTAATTTATAAAAAAGCTAAAGAATTTTTAAGTTTGAATGAAGTAACATTGGCTTGGAAAACAATTTTAGCAGTAAAAAAATAGCAAATGGAAGTTTTAGGAAGAATTAAAATGGTTGGTCCTGTACAAGATGTAAGTCCAACGTTTAGAAAAAGAGAAGTGGTTGTAACAACCGAAGAGCAATATCCGCAACATATTTTAATTGAATTTACGCAAGATAAATGCGATTTATTGAACAGTTTTCAACCAGGCGAACAAGTTCGTGTAGGCATCAATTTACGTGGTAGAGAATGGGTTAATCCGCAAGGAGAAACACGTTACTTTAACTCGATCCAAGGTTGGAGAATCGATCGCCCACAAGCGCAACAAGGCTACAACCAACCACAACAAGGTTATGGTGCTCCACAAGGTGGTGGTTACGGTCAACCGCAACAAGGTTATAATCAACAACCACAACAAGGTCAAGGATACGGGCAACCAAATCCGTTTGAAAACCAAGGTGGCGGTTATGCAAATAACAACAATTCAGGCTTTCCTCCTGCTCCGAATTTTAATCAAAATCAAGAAGCAGAAGACGATTTGCCTTTTTAATATTGAAAGAAAAACGATAATTTTGAATCCTGATTACATTTGTAATCGGGATTTTTTAATTTATAACCACATAGAAATTTAAGCATCTTAAGCCGTAAAAACCACAGATTCACAGATTTTAATTTAAAAAATCTTACAAAGAATTCACCACATAGAAACATAGTTTTTTTTTATGTTTTAAAAGATTATGACAGACGTTTTACTTTTCGCATAGCAAACTATATGAAAAATAATGAAATTTTCTATCCTATCATTAACAGTTAGTCATAATTCTATTCGCCTATGTGGTTAATTTTTATTTATTTTGAATTACATCCAACGATTTAAGGTAATTATTAAATATCTGTGAATCTGTGGTAAAAGCTATGTGGCTATGTGGTTTCAAATATCATAAAATGTACAAACTTACCAAAGAACTCTATTTCCCTAATGTTGAAACCGCCCATTCGTCGGGCATTGTTGCCTTTGGAGGCGATTTATCAACCGATCGATTAATTTTAGCTTACAGAAGCGGTATTTTTCCTTGGTTTGAAGATGGTGAGGAAATCACTTGGTTTGCTCCCGAAGAACGAATGGTTTTGTTTTTAAATCAGCTAAAGATATCAAAATCTACCCGAAACATCATCAATAGAAATATCTTTAACGTAACATTTAATACTGCTTTTAAAGATGTGATCACCAACTGTCAGCAAACCAAACGTAACGGACAATTAGGCACTTGGATTACCGATGAAATGCTGGAAGCTTACACCAAATTACACGAACTGGGTTATGCAAAATCGGTTGAGGTTTGGCAAGACAATGAATTGGTTGGCGGTTTGTACGGTATTGATTTAGGACATATTTTTTGTGGCGAAAGTATGTTTTCTAAAGTATCAAACGCTTCTAAAATTGCATTTATACATTTAACCAAAAAACTAAAAGCAGAGAATTATCAGCTTATTGACTGTCAGGTTTACAATGATTATTTAGCACAATTAGGTTGCGAAGAAATTCCGCGTGATTTGTTTATGCAGATTTTGAATAAGGAACTTCTTGTAACTTATAATGAGTAATTTTTGTATTTTTATTTCTAATTCAGAAAAGAATGGAATTGATAACATTAAAAACTTTTGACAATTATATTGAAGCTCACCTTTTAAAAACAAAATTAGAAAGTGAATCTATATATTGCTTTTTACAAGATGAAAGTGTTGTAGCAACCAATCCCCTTTATTCTTTTGCTGTTGGTGGAATTAAATTAAAAGTTAAAAAAGAAGATTTTGATACCGCTTTAAAAATAATCCAAGAAGAAAACATTTATTTAGAGCAAAATCAATCCAATATCACTTGCGAGAATTGCGGCAGTAATACTTTTTATAACAATTATAAATCTGTCAAAAATATAAAAGGATTTTTTGCAATGATTATTTCGTTTATGTTTCAAACCTATCCCATATACTATAAAAATGTTCGAAAATGTAAAGCATGTGGCTTTGAAAAAGAAACATAAATTAATCACACCTTTTTATAACAAAAACACGAAGTAATATGATCGTTTACCATACCAATCGCCTGCATAAAAGCATAAACGGTAGTTGATCCCATAAATTTAAAACCGCGTTTTTTTAGATCTTTTGCCAAAGCATCGGATATTTCTGTTTTGGCAACGGCATCTTTAATACTTTTCAGTTTATTGTCAATCGGTTTTCCGTTAACGTATTTCCATAGATAATCAGAGAACGAACCAAATTCTTTTTGAATTTCCTGAAAAACTTTAGCGTTGTTTATAGTCGATTCAATTTTACCGCGATGACGAATAATACCTTCGTTCTGCAACAATTCTTCAATTTTGGCATCGCTGTATTTCACGATTTTTTTATCGTTGAAGTTATCAAACGCTTTACGAAAATTCTCGCGCTTTTTTAAAATGGCGATCCAGCTTAAACCCGCCTGAAAAGATTCTAACACTAAAAATTCAAATAAAACTTTATCATCATAAACAGGTTTTCCCCATTCTTCGTCGTGATATTTTATATACAGTTCATCGTTTGATACCCAATTGCATCTTATTTTTTCCATAATTAATTCGTTTTAAAAGGTGGTGTCCCTTGTGGAAACATCTGCTGGTTTTGGTCTTTAAAAGATCCAAAGTTAAAGGTTAATCCCACTTTAAACATACGGCGTTCGTTTAAGGTTTCGGTGCGCATTTGCAAACCGTTTCCAAAAACATTCACATCAAAACCGTCGGTATTCAATACATTATCAACACCCACATTTACATTCAGCTTATTATCCCAAAACTTTTTGTTGAAGGTAATACTTAAATTTTGTGCCGGTTTATTTAGTTCATATAAATTCATCACCCCTTTAAACATGTTATAATACGTAACAAAAACGCGTGAATTGTTTCCTAAATAAAACTGTGAATAAGTAAAAATATAGAACGCTCCTTTTTGAAATCGATTCGGAATCACATCATCATACGTGGTTTTAAAATATCCTGCATTTAAATAGGTAAACGATAATTCATCGATATTTAAACCGTTTCTATCATTAATCATATTTTTAATTCCTTTGGTAAACATGGCGTAAGGAATTGGCAATCCCATATTGAAACTTTGAGATATTCCATTTTCGATATTATGCGATTTCGATTCCAACGTACCATTCGGAGTAATTTCGTAAAACACCACATTTTGATTGGGCATTTTGGATAGATTGTAACTGAAATAAATATAATCGAAAACCGTTAATGTGGCATTCATATTATGGCTGATTTCCGGCTTTAAGTTGGGATTTCCGGCGTTTGAAACCAACAAACTGTTTTGCGAAGTTACGTTTGGATTAAATGCTTGCGCTCCCGGCAAATTCATTCGTTTGCTGTAACCCGCACTTAAATAAACGCCCGACATTACCGGATATTTTAAAGTAACCGTAGGGAAAAGATTGGTATAATCTTGCTTTAAATTTAAGGAATCGACAGCGGTTTCGGACTGATAGGTTAGATTTTCTAATCGCAAACCTGCCGAAATCATTAACGAACTAATATTGCTTGATACACTTGCATAAGCGGCTTTGTTGGTGTATTTAAAATCGTACGGAATGTAGTTTCGCGCCTGATCCCAAATGTACGATCCGTTATTGGTTGAAACCGAATGCGTATAATGTGCACCCAACGATAAATTTCCGTTAACGGCTTTAAAAGGTGTTTCAAAATCGGCTTTGGTTTGGCTGTACACAAAATTATTATCAGCCAAAATTGTCGATCGCATTTCATCCTCCACAAACAACTGATTGCTGTTGGTATTGTTTTGGAATTCGGTGTTCGATGTCAGCGTAAAATTGGTTCCAATGGTATCTAACTTTTGCGAATAAACAAACTGTATTTCGTGCATATTGTTGTTGCTTTTTCCCAATGTTCGCTGTTTGTATGCGGTTTCGGTATCGCCAAAGGCATTAAACATATTGCCGTGCGTTTGCGGTTTGCTGTACGTATGGTTAAAGTTGTATTTAAGCGTTAAGTTGGCTAAATCGCTCACTTTATACTGCCAGTTGTTTCTCACATAATAATTTTGATACCATTGGTTATTCCAGTAATTTTCGCGTGCTTTAATGGGCGTGCCGTTACTCATATAACTAAATTCGTTTAACGAATTGGTATTGCCTTCGTGGTGCGTGTAACCGGTATTCACATTCCAGCTGAATTTGTTCTTTTTGAACATGATTTGTACCGACGTTGTATTTTTAATACGACTATTTATTGTGTTTTGTTGCATAAAACTTCCGCTGACACCTTCTATCTTAGCCGATTTGGTAATAACATTAATGATCGTTCCATTGAAAGTTGCACTATATTTTGCTCCCGGACGATCGATGATTTCGATATTTTTTACCGTGTTTGCTGGAAGATTTTTAAGAAAGTTTGTCAGTTGATCGCCACTCATTCCCGTAGGTTCGCCATCTAAAAATATAGTTGCCAGCTTTCCGTTATGCGCAATTTGTCCGTTGGCTGTAACCAAAACTCCGGGTAATTTATTCACTGCATCAAACACACTGCCCGAATTTAAAACCGTGAGATTCTCTACATCAACCACCGTTTTATCTGCAAATCTGCGGATATTTTTATTGGTTTGATCTATTACGATTGCGTCTAAAACTTCGTCTTGTTGTTCAGTAAACTGCAAATCTAACTTTTGATCGGCGATGTATTTTAATGATTTTGTTTGAGCCTTAAATTGCGAATGTTCCCAAATAATGGTGTATTGCGTTGAATTTTCAGGAATTTCGACAGAGAAATATCCTTCCTCGTTTGTAGTAGCATTATAAACCTGACTGGTTTTAACGGTAATAAAAGTTTCTGGAATAGGTTCACCTTCAAAAGTAACAACTCCCTCAATTTTTATATTCTGCGCGTTTATCAACCCTGCAAAAAACAAGGCGAATAGAAGTATTATGTTTTTCATTAATATTTTTTTATATTAGTATCAAAATAAAACATTTTGTTACATTGAAATCATAAAAATATTAGACTAAATTCTATTATAAAACAAAACCCCAAACTCAAATGAATTTGGGGTTTTTAGTATCAATAAAAATTGTAAATTATCCTAAAGATACACGTTTAAATCCTGCGATTTCAACATTGTGTCCTTTAACGTAATCACCAACTTTTTTAGAATCGTCTTTAATAAAGTTTTGGTCTAATAACGCTTTTTCTTGATCTAAAGTAGTGTTATCAGAAATAAAACGAGCGATTTTACCTGGTAAAATTTTATCCCAAATTTGCTCCGGTTTACCTTCTGCTTTTAATTCTGCTTTAGCATCTTCTTCTGCTTGAGCCAAAACGGCATCAGTTAACTGTGCGTAAGAAATGTATTTAGGTACATTTTTCAATGTTTTACCTAAACGTGCCAATTCTTCGTTATCTTTTTCGATCACAGCAATACGTGCAGCTGTTTCGTTAGCTACGAATGTAGGATCAAAATCTTTGTAAGATAATGTATCTGCACCCATAGAAGCAACTTGCATAGAAACATCTTTTGATAAAGCTTCTGCACCATCAATTTTAGAAGATAAAGCTGTTAAAGCAGCAATTTTGTTTCCGTGAACGTACGTTCCAACAAAAGCACCTTCTAAAATTTCGAAACCACCGATTTCGATTTTCTCACCAATAACTCCAGTTTGCTCGATTAATTTCTCAGCAACAGTCATTGAATCGTTGTATTGAGAAGCTAAGAAAGCTTCTTTAGAATCGAAATTGATCGCTTTTTCAACTAATTCTTTAGCCAAAGCAACGAATGCTTCGTTTTTACCAACGAAATCAGTTTCGCAGTTTAAAGTAATAATAGCACCTTTAGTGTTATCTGCGTTGATAAAAGAAACAGCAGCACCTTCGCTAGACTCACGGTCTGAACGGTTAGCAGCAACTTTTTGTCCTTTTTCACGTAAGATTTGGATTGCTTTATCAAAATCTCCTTCAGCTTCAACTAAAGCTTTTTTACAGTCCATCATTCCGGCACCTGTAACTTGTCTTAATTTATTTACGTCTGCAGCAGTAATATTTGCCATTGTATAAGAATTAAATGAATTATTATTAAAAAGAAAAAAGTCGTTAGTGATAGATTCAAAGATATGAAACCATCAGCATAACGACTTTAAGATACTGTTAAGATTACTCTTGTGCAGTAGTTTGTGCTTCAGTTTTTACAGCTTCTTCTTTTTCAGATTTTCTTTCAGAATTTCCTTCAATGATAGCTGTAGTTACTAAAGATAATACTTTATCGATTGATTTAGAAGCATCGTCATTTGCTGGAATTACATAATCAACCTCGCGTGGGTCAGAGTTTGTATCAACCATTGCAAATACTGGAATGTTTAATTTTTGAGCTTCTTTTACTGCGATGTGTTCAGCTTTGATATCAACTACAAATAATGCAGCCGGTAAACGTGTCATATCAGCAATAGAACCTAAGTTCTTTTCTAATTTAGCACGTAAACGGTCAACTTGTAAACGCTCTTTTTTAGAAAGAGTCATAAATGTACCGTCTTTCTTCATACGATCGATAGAAGCCATTTTTTTAACAGCTTTACGAATTGTAACGAAGTTAGTTAACATACCACCTGGCCAACGCTCAGTGATGTAAGGCATGTTTGCTGCTGCTGCTTTTTCAGCAACGATATCTTTTGCTTGTTTTTTAGTCGCTACGAATAATACTTTACGACCTGATGCTGCTATTTTCTTTAAAGCTTCGTTAGCTTCTTCGATTTTAGCTGCTGTTTTATATAGATTGATAATGTGAATACCATTACGCTCCATATAGATGTAAGGAGCCATGTTTGGATCCCATTTTCTAGTCATGTGTCCAAAGTGTACACCTGCTTCTAGTAATTCTTTAACTTCTACTTTGTTTGCCATTTTTGTAATAGTTTACGTTCTTGTGTTAGCAATGTGTTTTTGGATTTAAAATTTAAAGATTTAAAAATTTAAAGATGTTTGATTAATCTTTCAATCGTTTAATCGTTTAATCTTTCAATCTCTAACCCATTTAGATGCTAAACTACCTCTGACCTCGGCCAGCGACAACAAAAACTTAGATTTTTTATTAAATAATAATATAAAATATTAACGTTTAGAGAATTGGAATCTCTTACGAGCTTTCTTCTGACCGAATTTCTTACGCTCAACCATACGTGGGTCACGCGTTAATAAACCTTCTGGTTTTAAGATTGCTCTGTTTTCAGCGTCAACTTCACACATTGCACGTGCAATAGCCATACGTACAGCTTCTGCCTGCCCTGTTGTTCCACCACCGTAAACATTTACTTTAACGTCAAAGTTTTCTGCATTTTCTGTCATAGAAAGTGGTTGCATAACTTTGTACTGTAACGTTGCCGTTGGGAAATAAGTTGCGAATTCTTTTTTGTTCACTGTGATGTTACCAGAACCTTCTGTAACATAAACACGAGCTACTGCGGTTTTTCTTCTACCGATTTTGTGAATAACTGCCATTACTTAATTTCGTTTAAATTAACGGTTTTAGGTTTTTGAGCCTCGTGTTTGTGCTCTGAACCAACATTTACATTTAAATTACGGAATAATTGCGCACCTAATTTGTTTTTAGGTAACATTCCTTTTACAGCTTTTTCTACTAATAATGCAGGATTTTTTTGTTGCATTACTTTAGCTGTTAATTCTCTTTGACCACCTGGATAACCTGTGTGACGAATGTACGTTTTGTCATTCAACTTGTTACCTGTTAAGTTGATCTTTTCTGCGTTGATAATAATTACATTATCACCACAGTCTACGTGAGGTGTATAACTTGGTTTGTACTTACCTCTAAGTAACATTGCTACTTTTGATGCAAGGCGTCCTAAGTTATGACCGTCAGCGTCTACAACAACCCATTCTTTCTGAACAGTTGCTTTGTTTGCTGATACTGTCTTGTAGCTTAAACTTTCCACAATAAATTAATTTTAATTAAACATTCCATTCCCAATAAAGGGAGTGCAAAATTAAACAATTTATTTTACTATACAAATTTGTAGGGTTTATTTTTGAATTGCATGATTTTTAAACCTTTTAGTAAATCAATACTAAGGTTAACTTGACTGATTAGATGTATTGACAAAGTAAAACATCAGCAACACAAAAATATATCTCTTAAAATCAGTACAATTACGAAAATATCACTAAAATCACCATTTTTAATGTTAAAAAACAGAAAAAGTGCCTTTTTATTTATTTTTTTAAATTAAATATAATATTTTTATAGATTACTAACAACATATAATAATCTAAAAAATGAAAAAGAAACTAACCCTTTTTCAACGTCAGATTAGTTGGCTACTGCCCAAAGCCTTCTTAATTTTGGCGTTATTAGCGTTCAATGAAACGCATGCACAACCTACATGTACTGCAATAGCAGGAAACTTTAGTGAAAATTTTGACACTACGCCTACCGGTGGCACAACAAATCCTTCTGTCCCCGATTGCTGGAGTTACATTGACAATATGTCTACAACAGGTTACGGATACACTGCTTCTTCAACAACAACCGTAACATCACCTCCAAATTTTTTCAGGTTTTACAGAATGTGTTCTACAGCAAATGTAAACGAAGATTTAACGCTGGTATCTCCAGAAACAGTTAATTTAGGAAACGGTACAAAACAAGTACGTTTCTACGCCCGCGGAAACTCAACAACCGTTACAAGTATATTAGAAGTTGTGCGGTTAAACGGAAACACTTCTGCAGCCACAGCTACCGTTTTAGCTACATTTGATATTACAGGTAACACCTATTCTGAATATATCGTTCCATTACCTGCTACAACTGATGATTATTTTGGATTTAGGGTTCCGCATAATGGTTCTACCACTACAAATTATCCTTATGCTTTTATAGACGATGTTTTTTATGAAGATTTAGAAACCTGTTTTTTCCCTACAAATGCAACTGTTTCTGCTATTACCCAGAATACAGCTACTATCTCATGGACTGCTTCGATAGATCCAAATGTTACTGGTTATGAATACGAGGTACGATCAAGTGGTGCTGCTGGTTCTGGAGCAACCGGCTTAGCAGCATCAGGTAATACTGCTGGTGTTTCAGCTAACATTACAGGTTTGTCACCATCTGTAAATTATACAGTTTATGTACGAAGTGTTTGTGGAACTTCAACGGGTAGGTGGAATCCACAGTCAATAACTTTTCAAACACTATGCGGTGTTGTTACAGGCAATTTTTACGAGGGATTTGATACTACCGCTACCGGAACAGCATCAAATAATAATTTCCCAAATTGTTGGAGCTATGTTGACCAAGTTACAACTACGGGTTATGGTTATGTTAATGCCGCAAATGCACAATCGGGAAACAATTCGTATCGTTTATATAAAACCAATTCTACTGCCAACCAAGGTCAGAATTTAATTTTAATTTCGCCCGAAACCGATAATTTAGGTAACGGAACCAAACAATTACGTTTTTCTGTTCGTGCCGGCACAGCTACGAATGTGAACAATTTAGAGATAGTAACCGCAAACGGCGACGATGCAAACGCTACCTTTACTGTGATACGAACTATTAATGTTGATTATCTTACCTATCAAGAATATATTATTCCGTTACCTGCGACTACCGACGATTATTTTGGTTTTAGATTGGCGCATAACGGAACAACAACACTATCTACCATTCATTTAGATGATATTTATTACGAAGATTTAGCAGATTGTTTCTTCCCTACAGCCTTAACAGTAACAAACATAACACAGACAGGTGCAGATTTGTCTTGGACTGCGTCGGTTTCAACCAGCGTTACAGGATATGAATACGAAGTTCGTTCTTCTGGTGCACCAGGATCGGGAACAACCGGATTGGGTGCAACCGGCATTGTTACAGGGACTTCTACTACTGTAACAGGTTTATCGCCTTCGGTAGAATATACAGTTTATATACGCAGTATATGCGGAACTACAGAAGGAATTTGGAATCCTGTATCACAGATTTTTAATACCTTGTGCGGCGTTATTACCGGAAACTTCTATGAAAGTTTCGATACAACAACGGCAGGATCTACATCTAACGCAACGTATCCTTATTGCTGGAGTTACATAGACGACGTTACTACAACAGGCTACGGATATGTATTAAATAGTACTACCTATGCACAATCACCAACGCAATCGTTCAGATTGTACAGAACCAATTCTACAACAAATGCTGCCCAGGAACTTGTTCTAATTTCGCCAGAAACAGATAATCTTGGAAATGGCACTAAACAGTTGCGTTTTTCGGTTAGATCTTACTTAGCAAGCTATACCAACAAATTAGAGATAATATCGTTAGCAGATAATACCACTACTGCAAATGCCACAGTGATAGCTACAATATACAAAGACGATACTGCTTATCAGGAATACATAGTTCCGCTACCTGCAACAACCGATGATTATTTTGCTTTTAGAATGGCATATAATGGTCTTACAGCGATATCATCGGTAGTAATAGACGATGTTTACTACGAAGATTTATCGCCTTGTATTTTCCCAATGAATATAGATGCAAGCGCTATTACCGGAAACACTGCAACCATATCTTGGGACGCTTCTTTAGCAACTGGAGTTACTGGTTACGAATATGAAATACGTACTTCTGGCGATGCCGGTTCCGGAGCTGTAGGTTTAAAAACAAGCGGAACAACAACCGGAACATCTGTAAACATTACCGGGTTGGATCCTGCTACCCAATATGTTGTTTATGTTAGAAGTATTTGTGGATCAACCAACGGAATATGGACTACTTTTCCATTAACCTTTTATACGTTATGCGGAATAGTTACCGGAAATTTCTACGAAGGATTTGATACTACTGAAACAGGCACAACATCAAACAATAACTTCCCGTATTGCTGGAGCTATGTTGACGAAGTAGTTACAACAGGTTATGGCTATGTGAATGCAGCAAATGCACAATCACCAAGCAATTCGTACAGAATGTACCGTACAAATACAACTACGAACCAAGGTCAAAATTTAAGATTAATTTCCCCAGAGACAGATAATTTAGGAAACGGTAATTGGGTTAAACAAGTACGCTTCTCAGCAAGAAGCACAGGTACCAATCCACAAATTCTAGAAGTATTCACCGCTGACGGTACTACCTCAGCAGCTAATTTCACCGTGTTGGATACCATATTGGTAAGTGGCACAACGTATCAGGAATATACCGTGTATTTCCCTCAAACAACCGATGATTACTTCGGTTTTAATTTACCACATAACGGAACAACATCGGCAGGTACGGTACATATCGATGATGTTTATTATGAAGATACTCCCTCTTGTAAACCTGTTTTGTCAAAAAATATTATAATTAGCAATGTTTTGAAAGACGGCGCAACGATTAGCTGGACAGATCTTATGAACGTTAGTGGCATAGCTTACGAAGTAGAAGTACGTGAATCAGGTAACCCGGGAGATCCAGGTGCCGATTTCGTGGGAACAACAGCCCCAGGCGTTACATCTATAAATGCTATAGGGTTAAATCCTACTACCAGATACAGCGTTTATGTAAGAGTGATTTGTTCTGCTACAGATGAAAGTATTTGGGCTTATGGAGGAGATCTGCAAACATCATGTGATTATCCTGATTTAATTGCTGCTCCACCAGCTGTAATCTGCGGTTATGGTCCGGTAGAACTAATGGCAATTTTCGATTCAGGAATCGTTCAATGGTTTGATGCCGAAGAAGACGGAAATTTAGTACACACAGGTCCAACATTTACAACGCCCTCTTTATCTGCAAATACCAGTTATTGGGTTACTGCGGGTGATACTATTTCGGCACCAACATTTGTTGGTCCGACTGATACCAGCATGGCGGGTGGTGGTGCTACAGCATCAAGCTACGAAATGTATTTTACTGTTCATTCTAATCTTACATTACATTCCGTTGATATTTACCCAGGTGCTGTAGGTTCAAGCGGAACAATTGATATCTATACATCATCTAATGTTAAAGTCGCTTCTATTCCAGTAACCACAACTGTTAGCGGAACCGCTACTCCACAACAAGTAGTTTTAGATATACCATTAACACCTGGCGACTATTATATGAAAACCGACAGTACATTTAGTATGTTTAGAAACACTTCAGGTGCAGTTTATCCTTACTCAATTCATGAATTATCCATTACAGGTAACAGCTTTTTAGCCGGTTATTATTACTATTTCTACAATTGGCAAATTGGCGGCGGTGGTTGTACAACTCCAAGAATTGAAGTCCCTGTTACCATATCACCTAAACCTGCTTTTGAATTATCAACAGATAAGATTGTTTCATGCGAAGGAGATTTAACTAATGCGGTGACAATAACAACCAATTTAGGCGGATACGATACTTTTGTATGGACACCAAGTACAGGAGTTAGTGGTGATGAAGTAAACGGATGGACATTCAACACCAACCAAGAGCAAGAATATACTCTAACAGCAAGTCAATCGAACGGAATTTGTGAGCACATAAAAACAGTTTTGGTTACTTCAGGTATCAAACCAGAACCAAACTCTAATTTAGCAACTGTTCATGATGTATGTAAAAATACTGTTACCGAACTTAATGTATTGGAAGATATACCAGGCACAATTACAATTGGTAATTTAGCAACAACTACATCACCAACAAGCGAAGTATCAGCTTTTGTACAAAGTGCAGAATTCTCTAAACAACAATATATTTACAGCGCTGCCGAATTATTAGCACAAGGCTTAACAAGCGCAGGCTATATTACTGAATTAGCTTTTGAAACGATAAATTCAGGAGCGAGCTTGACCAACGACAATTATACCGTAAAAATGATGTTGACTGCAAATACCACTTTCCTTGACAATAATTTTGTTATAGGAAACTTCCATACGGTTTACTCTGCAGCAACGCACATACATACGTTCCAAGGTATTCAGAATTTGGTATTAAACACACCTTTCTATTGGGATGGTCAATCGAACATCATTGTTCAAATAACACAAGAAGGAATAGGCAGCGGTAACAATGCAGAAACCTATTTTACATCTGTTACAGGCAATAATGTTGGATTGCATAGTTCAAGCGCTACCGATCCGGATCCTGTAAGCGGAACAAGAACAACAGATCGCCTTGATTTAAGATTCGGTTTAGAACAATCAAAAGTAACATGGTCGCCTGCTGCAAACTTGTACTTAGATGCGGCTACAACAATTCCATACACAAGTGGAACAAATGCCTTAACGGTTTACACCATACAAAGCTTAGGTGGAACACAGGTCTATACAGCATTACTTACGGCTCCGAGCGGTTGTTCAACAAGTGTAGATTATACTATTAATGTTGCAGACGTTGGAACACCAATTGTTCAAGGTCAAACATTTTGTGATGTGACACCTGTAACCGATGTAGTTGTAACGGGACATCAAGGTGCAACATTAGTCTTTTATGATGATGCTACAACAACTACCCCAATCAACACTATTTCACAAACAGGTACTTATTACGTAGAAGCAGTTTTAGGTTCATGTAAATCGGCACGTATTCCGTTTACAGCTACCATTACACCATTAAGTTTACCTACAGCATCATTTACTCAGGTAATTTGCGGTGCCGGAACAATTGCCGATTTAACTGCAACAGGTATAAGCGGATCGCAAATAAACTGGTATGATTCTGCGACTTCTACAACTGCTCTGCCAAGTACACATCCTTTAGTGGATAATACTACCTATTATGCAGCACAACAATTAGGAAATTGCGAATCGGGTAGAATCGCCGTATTGGTAACGATCAACACAACAGCACTTCCAGCATTAACAGCGCAAACAATTACCGTATGTGGAGATTTAACTTATGGAAGTATCGATCTAAATCAAATAAGCGGTTCAGAATTAGTATGGTATCCGTCTGCAACATCGCAAACACCTATACCTAATGCCGATGCTATTGTTAGCGGAACTTATTACGTATCGCAAAAATTAAACAATTGTGAATCTGTGCGCGTACCAATCACCGTATCAAGTGCACAAAGTACTGTTCCTGCTCCAACAGCGGGTGTTCAAAACATTTGTGGCAGTGGAACTGTGGCTCAATTATCGGCAAACATTTTACCTAATGCCACAGCACTTTGGTATAGTACTGCTGCATCAACTACGCCATTACAACCAACAGATGTGTTAGTAAGCGGCACGTATTATTTGGCTCAGCAAGAAGGTAACTGTATATCGCCAAAAATTCCGGTTGCTGTACGTGTAACAAACATATCAGCTCCGGCTGTAGCTCCATTTACATTATGCGAAGGATCAACAGTGGCAGATTTAACTGTTTCTGAACCTACGGGAGTATCGCACAAATGGTTTATCAACAGTAGTTCTACGACCGAATTGCCATTAACCGATATTTTAATCAGCGGATATTATTTTGTGGTTCGAGTTGAAAACGGTTGTGAATCTGCAAGAACGCAGGTACAAGTTACCATTAACAGCAGACCCAACAGTCCAACAGGTACATCGCCACAAACATTTACAGATTATGCTGAAATAAGCAATTTAATTATGGATGAACCTAATGTAATATGGTACATTACTTATGATGATGCATTAAATGGAATTAATCCTTTAAATCAGGATATGCCTTTGGTTAACGGAACAACCTATTATGCAGTGATTATCGGTGCAAACGGATGTCCGAGTTTACCTACACCAATTGAAACAATTATTGTTTTAGGTGTAAATGATTTTGATTTAAGTAAATTGAAATACTACCCTAACCCGGTAAACGATCTTTTAACAATTACTTATGCAAATGTTATTACAAATGTAGAAGTGTTTGATTTAAACGGAAGAATGGTCATTAAACGTGATTTTGACAATCAAACTGTTCAGTTAGATTTTAGCAGTTTAAGTTCTGGAACTTATATGTTAAAGATCAAAACGAAAGAAAACAGCCAGTTTGTGAAAATTGTGAAAAAGTAATTTAGTTTTAATAACAAATGAAAAGCCGCTCGTTATGAGCGGCTTTTTTATGTTTTATAAACTTCAATTTTATTAATGCGCATCTAACCAATTTACACCCTCGCCTATTTCCACTTCTAACGGAACGGCTAATTTAAAAGCGTTTTCCATTTCTTCTTTAATAATAGGTTTTACTTTTTCTAATTCTGTTTTAGGGACATCAAAAACCAATTCATCGTGTACCTGCAACAACATTTTGGTCTCCAAGTTTTCTTTTATCAATCGGTTGTGAATATTGATCATGGCAATTTTAATAATATCGGCGGCCGATCCTTGTATAGGCGCATTCACCGCATTACGTTCTGCACCGCCACGAACCACAGCATTTTGCGAATTAATATCTTTTAAATACCTGCGACGCCCCGAAACGGTTTGTACATATCCATATTCACGAGCAAATTCAATTTGCGTATTAATGTATTCGCGCAATTTTGGATAGGTTGCGTAATACGCATCAATTAATTCTTTACTTTCGGCACGACTTAAACTTGTTTGCTGACTTAAACCAAATGCCGAAACGCCGTAAATAATTCCGAAATTTACCGTTTTTGCATTGCTTCGTTGTTCGCGCGTAACCTCATCTAACGCCACATTAAAAACTTTTGCAGCGGTTGATCTGTGAATATCCTCGTGTTTATTGAACGATTCAATCATGTTTGGTTCTTCGCTTAAAGCGGCAATGATTCGTAATTCAATCTGAGAATAATCGGCAGAAACCAACACATGGTTTTTATCTCTGGCAACAAATGCTCTACGAACTTTTTGTCCGCGTTCTGTACGAATCGGGATATTCTGCAAATTCGGATTGTTAGAACTCAAACGTCCCGTAGCCGCAACTGCCTGCATATAATCGGTATGTACGCGACCCGTTTTAGGGTTTATCTGTGTTGGCAACGCATCAACATACGTGTTTTGCAGTTTCACAATTTGGCGCCATTCTAAAATATCGCGAACAATTTGGTTGTCTTTCGCTAAATCGCTCAACACTTCTTCGCCCGTTGCATATTGCCCTGTTTTTGTTTTTTTGATTTTACCGAAACCTACTTTTAATTTTTCGAATAGAATCACTCCCAACTGTTTTGGCGATGCCAGATTGAATTCTTCGCCGGCTGTTTCAAATATTTTTGTTTGAAGATTTTGAGCTTCGGCTGATAACTCTATGGAAAGAGCTTTTAAATAATCAACATCTAACCTGATTCCTTCCGATTCCATTTCAGCTAAAACAGAAACCAATGGACTTTCGATTTTATCAAACAATTCTCTCGTTTTGCTTTGATCTAATTTCGGAGCAAAAACTTCTTTTAATTGATAGGTAACATCGGCATCTTCACCCGCATATTCCTTTACATCTTCAACCGAAACATCGCGCATAGATTTTTGTCCTTTGCCTTTTTTACCGATTAATTCTTCGATTGATTTTGGCTGATACTGCAAATACGTTTCCGACAAAACATCCATATTATGACGCATATCGGGATTTATCAAGTAATGCGCAATCATGGTATCGAACAAAAAGCCTTTAACTTCTACGTTATAATTTTTAAGGACTTTAATATCGTATTTTAAGTTTTGACCGATTTTTACAATTTGATTATTCTCTAAAAACGGACGCAAAATTTCGATCAATTCCTGTGCTTCGGCTTGATTTTCCGGAAACGGAATGTAATATGCCGAGCCTTTCGCGTACGAAAACGACATCCCTACCAATTCTGCTAAATTCGCATCGATACTGGTTGTTTCAGTATCAAAGCAAACTTCGGTTTGCTCCAATAAGGTTTTTACGAATAACTGTACCGCAAATTTTCCTTGAACCAGCTGATAAAAATGATCAGTGTTCGATAAAGTTTTATAGTAACCCTCATCGGTAATTTTAATTTCGGTATCGCCTGTTTCAAAAAGCGAAAACTGATCGATGCTTTTTACAGGTTGCTTGCCAATTGGTGTTGGCTGTGTCATTACAACTTCATCTGCAAAAATCTTTTCGAACTGTTCCTTCATTCTGCGGAATTCTAGCTCTTGAAAAATCGCTTCGGTTTTTTCCACATCGGGTTTATCTAACCTAAAAAACTCTTCTTCAAACTCCACCGGACAATCTAAAAAGATACGTGCCAGTTTTTTTGAAAGCAAACCAATTTCTTTATTAGCTTCAATCTTCTCACGCATTTTACCAGTTAACTTATCGGTATTTTCCAACAAATTTTCCATTGAACCAAATTCAGCCAAAAACTTTTTTGCTGTTTTTTCGCCAACGCCTGGTAATCCCGGAATATTATCAACAGCATCACCCATCATTCCCAAGAAATCGATTACCTGTAACGGATCGTTTACTTCAAACTTCTCCTGCACTTCTTTAACGCCCCAAATTTCTATACCGTTGCCCATACGTGCCGGGCGGTACATAAAAATATTTTCGGAAACCAGCTGTGCATAATCTTTATCGGGTGTTACCATGAAAACCTGAAAACCTTGTTTTTCTGCTTTTTTAGATAACGTTCCAATTAAATCGTCAGCTTCAATTCCCGGAACTTCGATAATCGGAATGTGCATGGCACGCAAAATCTCATGAATATAAGGTATGGCAATTTTAATAGCTTCAGGTGTTTCATCGCGGTTTGCCTTGTATTCCGGGAAAATTTCGCATCGTGCCTGGCTTCCATCCTTATCAAAAGCGACTGCCAAATAATCGGGACGCTCGCGTTTTATAACATCCATTAACGAGTTCATAAAACCCATAATTGCCGATGTATCTAAGCCTTTGGAATTGATGCGAGGATTTTTTATAAATGCGTAATACCCACGAAAAATAAGCGCGTAGGCATCTAAAAGAAATAAACGTTTCTGGTTGTTCATACTAACTGTTTCAAGAGCATCAAAAGTACAAAAAAGTTGTGAGTTGTAGGTTTTTAGTTTCGTTTGTGTTGGAAAACTACAGCTAAAAACCAAAAACTGTTAAAGTATTAAAAACGGTATTCGATAAAAAATCAAATTGGTGTACTTTTGATTCAAACTAAAACAGAATGATTCAAAAATTTATATACGTTATTCTACTTTTCATAATACTTGGCGAAGTTTACACCTGCCACCTTATTTATAAATTCACTAAAAAAAGATCGGTTGTTTTTGCTTATCTGCTTTTATTGGTTACCATAATTGCAAGCCTGTTTTTTTACTTTAAAGGCAGCGATCAATCTAAAGGACAAACCGCAGAAAGCATGCATGTAATGGCATTATTACTGCTTTTTCTGTTACCGAAAATACTTATAAGCATTCCGTTGTTTTTTGAAGATATGTTCCGGTTTACGCGATGGACAAGCAATAAATTCATCTATAAAAGGATCATAAAAAATTCGCGCAGTAGTTTGTTAACCAAAATTGTATTAACAGCTGCTGGTTTGCTTACACTTTCAATAATATATGGAGTTTTTGTAGGGAAATACAATTTTAAAGTGCGCGAAGAAACTATTGCTTTTAAAGATCTGCCTAATAGTTTTGACGGATTGAAGGTTTTACAGATATCCGATTTACATGTGGGAAGTTGGGATAATAAAGCGGCGATTGAAAAAGGGATCGAAATGATCAATGCTCAAGAATACGACATCTTACTTTTTACAGGCGATTTTGTAAATACGTTGGCGACCGAAGCCGACCCGTGGATTGAAGCATTGCAAAAAATTAAAACTCCAAAGTATGGCAAATTCGCTGTTTTAGGAAATCACGATTATGGTGAATACGTTAAATGGGATACCGAAGCTGCTAAAGAAGCAAATTTCATCGCCATAAAAAACAATATCGAGAAAAGTGGTTTTAAACTGCTTTTAAATGAAAACGTGGTTTTAAAAAACAACAACGATTCTATTTATTTGTTAGGCGTTGAAAACTGGGGATTGAACTTTAAAAAAGCGGGTGATTTAAAGAAAACATCAGAAAATGTTCCTACCGATGCCTTTAAAATTGTAATGACGCATGATCCATCTCATTGGGATGCCGAGATTGTAAATCATCAGCAGAAATATCAGCTAACCTTATCGGGTCATACGCACGGTATGCAGTTCGGTTTTGATATTCCAAGCGTTTTAGAATGGAGTCCGGCAGAATATATTTATCCTGAATGGGGCGGTTTGTACAACAAAGGTCACCAGTATATTTACGTGAACCGCGGTTTTGGATTTCACGCATATTCCGGCAGAGTTGGTATTTGGCCTGAAATTACCGTTTTAGAACTAAAAAAAAGCAAATAATAAAAGGTTAATTACCGAAAAATTATAATTTTGTATTGATAGAAAAAAGAGTGATATGTCAAAATTTGGTGATTTAATAAACTCAAACATTCCGGTTTTAATTCAGTTTACTGCTGAACACAATCCAGAGTGCGAGCAAATGCAACAAATTATAGAAGAGGTAGCAGTAGAAATGGGCGAAAAATTGACCATTATTAATATTGATACCATAAAAAATCCGGAACTGGTTGAAGCCCTGCGCATAAAGACCGAACCAACATTAATGGTTTACAAAAACGGCGCAATGGTTTGGCGACAGTCTGGTATTACCGATAAAAATTCATTGGTAATGATTGCAAAAGCATTTAATTAGATAATTAAAAAACTATAAAAACTAAAACATCTCTTTAATTAGAGATGTTTTTTTTATTGTAATTTTGTACCTCTAAAATTTAGAAAAATGTTTACAGTAAACGAAATTCACGAAGCACACGCAAAAGTAAAATCGGGTGCCGATTTTCCGAAGTATATTCAGGAAATTAAAAAAATGGGCGTAAAAAGTTTTGAAACTTGGGTAAAAGACAGCCACACAATTTATAACGGACTAAACGGTTTTTCTACCGCATCGCAACCAAAATATGATGATCTAACAATTTCAAATGAATTGAATAAAGAGGAATTTGCCCGTTTATTAAAGATTCATCAACAAGGCGAAACAGATTATTTCACTTTTTGTAACCATTGTGCTGAAACAGGTGTTGAAAAATGGATTGTTGATTTAGATGCATTAACTTGTACTTATTATGATAATAAAGGAGGTTTGGTTTTAACAGAACAAATTCCGGGTTAATTTTTTATCTTTACAGATATCAAAAATAAATCCTATGAAAAACATCGCACAAAACAAAAAGACAGCAAATGCTATTTTAATAGTAAGTTTTTTAATTCTATTGTATTGGAATTTTGCACACAACATAGATGTTTATAAGTATGCAGTTGTTGGAGCTTTGTACGAAATCAGTGCTTTGCTTTTTGCAGCCGGCACTTTTATTTTGCCACTGTTTATTTTAATAGTGGCTTTGGTAAGTAAATTCAACCTGAATAAAAAATATTATATTGCTTTAGGTATTTTGGCGCTTACCATTACACTTTTATTTACGATTTATAGCTAAAAAAGAGTTCCAAATTCGGAACTCTTTTTTTATACAAAACTGTTGTTTTTAAATATATCTTGATTTATCTGATCAATGTAGTTCAACACCTCATCTTTACCAAATTCACTTTCAGACGATGTTACAAAATAAGGCGGTATTTCTTCCCAACCATTAGCGTGTAACGCTTTTTTGTAAGCTGCTGTATGTTTTTGAATAGCTCCTTTACTTATCTTGTCGGCTTTTGTAAAGATGATCCCGAACGGAACACCGCTTTCTCCTAAATAGTTTATAAACTCTAAATCGATCTTTTGTGCTTCGTGACGAATATCAACCAAAACAAAAGCACTTACCAATTGTTCACGCTTCTCGAAATATTCGGTGATGAATTTCTGAAAGATCGCTTTTGTTGATTTTGAAACTTTAGCATAACCATATCCAGGTAAATCGACCAAAAACCAATTGCT
The DNA here is from genome assembly GCA_913777665.1 of uncultured Myroides sp. Lineage (GTDB taxonomy): Bacteria > Bacteroidota > Bacteroidia > Flavobacteriales > Flavobacteriaceae > Flavobacterium. The sequence continues at coordinate 80,826 of CAJYTF010000015.1, read as the reverse complement.
ATTAATCTTAAAATGATTTATTAACTGTGTTTTCCCCGGACGGCTCGATGTTTTTGCCAGATTTTTGTTGTTGGTAAGCATATTAATCAGTGAAGATTTTCCAACGTTTGATCTTCCTATAAAAGCATATTCAGGAATAGGTTCGGTTGGACATTTCTTTACATCCGAATTACTTATAATAAATTCAGCAGTATTAATCTTCATAATTACTTAATATTTCTTTTTTCAAACCACTGGTCTAAAATTTCATTAAACTCATCTGGTTTTTCCATCATGGCTGCATGCCCGCATTTATCAATCCAAAAAAGATCCGAATCTGGTAACAGTTCGTGAAATTCTTCAGCAACATCGGGTGGTGTTACAATATCATTCTTCCCCCAAATAATACAAGTTTGGGTGTGCATTTTTGGTAAATCTTTTGCCATGTTATGACGAATGGCACTTTTTGCAATTGTTAGTGTTTTAATCAACTTCATACGGTCGTTAACCGTTGTAAAAACATCATCAACAATTTCTTTGGTAGCAACCGCCGGATCGTAAAAAACATCTTCGGCTTTCTTTTTTATAAACTCGTAATCGCCACGGCGCGGGTAAGAATCGCCCATTGCACTTTCGTACAAACCAGAGCTACCGGTAATTACCAAGGCTTCTACTAACTGCGGATACATTTTGGTAAAGTACAACGCTATGTGACCACCTAACGAGTTTCCTAACAGAATAATTTTATCGTATTTTTTATGTTTTACAAAATCGTGTACAAATTTTGCAAAAGCTTTTATGTTTGTCTTTAATATATTTAAGGTATAAATTGGTAATTCTGGTAAAACCACTTTATATCCTTTTTTCGGAAAATAATCTGATACACCATCAAAATTACTTAACCCACCCATTAAACCGTGTAAAATAACAATTGGTGTACCTTCACCAATTTCAACGTATCTAAATTTTCCTTCTTCTTTTATGTTTCGCTCCATATATGCGATTTCAATTCGTACAAATATACGATATTAATAAAAAATCGTGTAAAGTTAAAGTAGTTTAATTACTAATTGATATTTAAGCTACCCAACCTAACCCTTTTAGTTATTTAAATGTTTTGCATTTTTACGTGGTAAATCTACATTTATTTTGAAAGATACTTATATATTTTTTACGCTTGCCTAAAAATCTTTAAAAATTATTTTAATCCTTATAATCAATTACTTACAAAATCATAACGTATAATCAAAAACTTATCAACAAAGTGGTAAAAAGTGGTAGGAAGTGGTAAAATTTTAATTACTTTTGTTTTGTAATTAATCTAATGTAGAAATTTAATGCAACCAATAGTAGGTACATACGAATGTAAAATTGACACCAAAGGAAGGGTGTTGATACCTGCTGCATTAAAAAAACAACTGATTTCAATTGGCGACGGCTTCATCTTAAAGCGCTCTGTTTATGAGAAATGCGTAGAACTTTGGCCAATGAACGAATGGAACAAAATGTTAGAAAAATTAAACGAATTAAACCGTTTTAACCGCAAGGCAGACACCTTTATTCGCAAGTTTATGGCAGGTGTAAAGATAGTTGATATCGATGACGCCGGACGTTTACAAATAAGTAAAGATTTGGTTGAATTCGCAAATATTTCTAAAGACGTGGTGTTTTCATCGAAAATTAACCTGATTGAAATCTGGGATAAAGATTTATACGAAAAAATTGTAAATGATGAAGAAATAGACTTTGGCGATTTAGCCGAAGAAGTGATGGGATCAATAAATAATTATGGAGCATAACGAATACGAATATCACAACCCCGTACTTTTAAAAGAAACGGTTAACGGTTTAAACATAAAGCCCGACGGAATTTATGTTGATGTTACTTTTGGCGGCGGCGGACATTCAAAAGAAATTATGCGCCATTTGGGACCCAACGGAAAATTGTTTGCTTTTGATCAGGATACAGATGCATTGGAAAATGCCATTGACGATGATCGTTTTACATTGATAAATGAAAATTTCCGTTTCATAAAACGTTTCTTACGTGTATACGGAATTAAGCAGGTCGATGGTATTTTGGGCGATTTCGGGGTATCATCACATCAGTTTGATGTTGCCGAACGCGGGTTTTCAACTCGATTTGATGCCGATCTGGATATGCGTATGAACCAAAACAACAGTCTTTCTGCCTACGAAGTAATCAATGATTATGACGAAGTCGCATTAAGCAAAATGTTTTTCTCTTACGGCGAATTAAACAATGCACGCGGCTTGGCTGCAGCAATTGTAACCGCACGAAAAGAAGAACCTATAAAAAATTCAGAACAATTAAAAAAAATATTTTCGCGTTTTTTACCTGCACATAAAAGCAATAAAATTTTAGCGCAGATTTATCAGGCAATCCGTATCGAAGTGAATCAAGAAATGGATGTTTTAAGAGAATTCTTGGAACAATCGTTAGAAATACTAAAACCGGGCGGACGTTTAAGCGTGATATCGTATCACTCGTTAGAAGATCGTTTGGTAAAACGCTTTATTAAAAACGGAATGTTTGAAGGTGAACCGGAACGCGACTTTTTCGGGAGATTTGAAGTTCCTTTTGAAACCATTGGAAAATTGATCGTTCCATCCGATGAAGAAATTAAACAGAACAATCGTGCACGAAGTGCCAAATTAAGAATAGCAGAAAAAAAGTAAAATGGGATTAAACAATATAATAAAAGCAAAATTTTTGGTTGAAGGGCAATCGTTGAAAAATTGGCTTTTTATAATCTATATTGTTTTTTGGACCTTAGTTTTAATTGCAAACAACCACTTTTACGAACAAAAAATGATGAAAGTAAAAGATTTAACCGAACAGGTTAAAGAACTTCGGTCAGAATTTGTTGATAAAAGATCAGAATTAATGCAATTAAGAATGGAATCGAATGTGGCAAAACAAATGGAATTTTACCAGATTTTACCATCATCGACTCCACCAAAAAAAGTAAAAGTTGTTATCGAGAAAGAAAAAAAGTGGTATGAGATATGGGATTAGCGAAGAAAACCGAAAATAACAGAATTTACTTTGTTTTCTTTGGAATGCTTGCCATTGGTATTGCCATTTTTTTAAAAATGAGCATTATTCAATTTAAAGAAGGCGAAGAATGGCGCAGCAAAGCAGACAGCTTAACTATTAAAGACGAGATTATTCCTGCAAATCGCGGAAATATCTATTCTGCCGATGGTAGTTTACTGGCAACATCTATTCCTAAATACACGGTTTATTTTGATCCTTATTCACCATCAAACGAACATTTCGAACAAAACATACGCGGTTTTTCAGATTCATTAGCCAAGTTCATTCCAAAAAAATCAGCAGGCGAATACGAGTCTTATTTCCGCAAAGCACGTTCAAACAAAAAACGCTACGTACATATTGCTACCAAATTAAGCTACACGCAGTACATGAAACTAAAATCGTTTCCGTTGTTTAATCTGGGAAAGTACAAAGGCGGAATGATTGTAAACCAAGTGCATGTTCGCGAATATCCAATGGGTATGATTGCTAACAGAACCATAGGTTACGAACGTGTTAACGACGATAAAACCATTACAAGGAAAGGTATCGAAGCTGCTTTTACCGATTATTTAACAGGTAAAGAAGGCAAGCGTAAGGTTCAGAAAATGTCTAAAAACCTTTGGAAACCAATTCACGACGAAAATGAGATTGATCCACAAGATGGTTACGATATTACCACAACAATTGATGTTTACATTCAAGATATTGCGCACCACGCATTATTAAGTTCTTTGGAATATTACGAAGCCGATCATGGAACTGTGGTAGTAATGGAAACAAATACCGGACAAGTAAAAGCGATATCAAACCTTGGAAAGATTGACGATGGATCGTACCGCGAAACAGTAAATTACGCCGTTTTAGAACGTCATGATCCGGGATCTACCTTTAAACTGGCATCTTATATGGCGTTGTTAGATGACGGAAAAGCCGATACTGCAACAATTTACGATACCCATAACGGAATTGTAACTTTTTCGGGCAGACAGGTTCGCGATTCTAACCGTCGTGGTTACGGAAAAATTTCTTTAGGTCGTGCGTTTGAAGTTTCATCGAACACGGTGGTTACGCAAGCGGTTAATCAAGCGTACAAAGACAATCCGAAAGATTTTACAGATAAAATGAAAGATTTTGGCTTCAACGCCACTTTAGGATTGGATCTTAAAGGCGAACCAAAATCGTACATTCCTGTTCCGGGCGATAGAAACTGGAGTAAAATTGCCTTACCATGGATGGCTTACGGCTACGGAATCTTGGTAACACCAATGCAAACGCTAACGCTGTATAATTCAATTGCCAACAACGGCGAAATGGTAAAACCACAGTTTGTAAAGGAAATTCGCGATGTAAATCAGGTAATCAGAACTTTTGACAAAGAAGTAATTAACCCGCAGATCGTAAAACCAAAAGTGGTTAAAGAAATGCAGGCAATCATGAAAAACGTGGTTTTAAGAGGTACCGGAAAAGGCTTACAATCCAAAGATTTTTCAATGGCTGGTAAAACGGGAACAGCGCAAATGAATTATGGTAACCGAGGCGGAATGTATTATGCATCGTCTTTTGTAGGATATTTTCCTGCCGATAATCCTAAGTATTCATGTATTGTAGTGATCCATCGCCCAACAAAACACAGTTATTATGGTGGCGATGTTGCCGGACCGGTTTTTAAACGTATCGCACAAAAGATTTTTACCGATGTGCCTTCGTTAAAAGAAATCAAAAACATAGAAACTCCGTCACAAGCGGCAGTAAAAAGTTATAAAAAATATTACGCAAACGTAAAACATTCGGGTTCTGCAATGCCTAACGTAGTTGGCTTACCTGCAATGGATGCCGTAGCCATATTAGAAAATTTAGGTTTAAAAGTACAGATTGTAGGCTTTGGAAAAGTAACCAAACAATCGGTGCCAAACGGAGAAAAAATTACAAAACAGCAAATAATTACATTAGAATTAAGTTGAAAAAATTAAAAGGCATATTATATAAAGTATCGATAGATGCTGTTAGAGGTTCTACTAATATAGAAATCTCTGATATTGTCTTTGATTCAAGAAAGATCACTCCGAACTGTGTGTTTATCGCACAAAAAGGAACTATTTCTAACGGACACGATTATATTGAAAAAGCCATTGAAAACGGTGCAACTACAGTAGTTTATGAAGACGATCCTGCAGTTTTTTCAGATGATGTTACCTACGTTAAGGTTGTCGATGCCAATGAAGCATTAGCGTTTATCGCAGCTAATTTTTACGATAATCCGTCAGAAAAATTGTCTTTGGTTGGTGTTACAGGCACAAACGGCAAAACAACTATTGCTACCTTATTGCATCAGTTATTTACAAAAGCAGGTTATAAAGTTGGTTTGTTATCAACCGTAAAAATATTGGTAGGAAATGAAGAATTTCCTGCAACGCATACCACACCCGATTCTATATCAATAAACAACTACTTAAACCAAATGGTTCAGGCGGGTTGCAGTTATTGTTTTATGGAAGTTAGCTCGCACGGAATTGCGCAAAAACGTACCGATGCCTTAGCTTTTAAAGGTGGAATTTTCACCAATTTATCGCACGATCATTTAGATTATCATAAAACATTTGCAGAGTATCGCAATGTAAAAAAATCGTTTTTTGATTCATTAGCTAAAACATCTTTTGCCATAAGTAATGCCGATGATAAAAACGGAGCTTTTATGTTGCAAAACTGTGGTGCAAAGAAAACAATGTACAGCATACAGAATGTTGCCGATATAAATGGTAAAATCATTGAAAGTCAGTTTAACGGTATGCTGTTAAACATCAATAATCAGGAAGTTTGGGTTCAATTAATCGGAAAATTCAACGCATCAAACCTATTGGCGATTTACGCAACCGCTTTAGAATTAGGCTTAACTAAAGAAGAAATTTTGCTGCACTTAAGTACATTAAAAAGTGTTTCGGGCAGATTTCAATTTATTGTATCAAAAACCAAAATCACCGCAATTGTAGATTACGCACATACGCCAGACGCGTTGGAAAATGTACTGAAAACCATTGCAGAAATTCGCACGTTTAACGAACAATTATTTACAGTTGTTGGTTGTGGCGGAAATCGCGATAAAGAAAAACGCCCCGTAATGGCGCGCATTGCAACAGAAATGAGTGATACGGTTATTCTAACGTCAGACAATCCGCGTAACGAAGATCCTTTTGAAATTTTAAAGGACATGGAAGCCGGTGTAGAAGCACAGAATACCAACAAATATCTAACAATAGAAGACCGTCACCAAGCCATAAAAACAGCCTGTAAAATGGCTAAAGAAGGCGATATTATTTTAATTGCAGGCAAAGGTCACGAAGATTATCAGGAAATAAAAGGTGTGAAACACCACTTTAACGATTTAGAGGAAGTTATCAAATTTTTAAACGAATTCAATAAGTAAAATGCTATACTACTTACTAAAATATTTAGATGGTATGTTCGATTTTCCGGGATCGGCATTATATCAATTCATCACCTTTCGTTCGGGAATGGCATTTATTTTATCCTTATTGATATCAACAATATTCGGTAAAAAAATCATCAGTTATTTGCGCAGACAGCAAATTGGTGAAACAGTTCGTGAGTTAGGTTTAGAAGGTCAGAACGAAAAAGCAGGAACGCCAACAATGGGTGGTATCATCATTATCATGGCAACGTTAATTCCGGTTTTGCTTTTGGCTCGATTAGAAAACATCTACGTTTTGGTTTTGATTTTAACCACAATCTGGATGGGTGTTATTGGATTTCTAGACGATTATATCAAGGTTTTTAAGAAAGATAAAGAAGGTTTAAAAGGAAAATTTAAAGTTGTAGGACAAATTGGTTTGGGAGTAATTGTAGGAGCGATCTTCTATTTCCATCCGAATATTACCGTGCGCGACACACCGAGTATTTTGTTGGAAACCGGCGTAACAAGTAAGTTTGATATTAAATCAACCACTACGACCATTCCGTTTTTTAAGGATAACGAGTTTAATTACGGACAGTTGATTTCGTGGATGGGCGACGGATACGAGAATTACATCTGGTTAATTTTTATACCAATTGTGATTTTTATTGTAACGGCAGTTTCAAACGGAGCCAATTTAACCGATGGAATCGATGGTCTCGCCGCAGGAACATCCGCCATAACCGTTGTGGCTTTAGGGATTTTCGCATTTGTGTCGGGTAACTTTGTATTTGCAAACTACCTCAACATTATGTACATACCCAATTCCGGGGAAATGACAGTTTTCATAGCCGCCTTTGTAGGTGCGCTCGTCGGTTTTCTCTGGTATAATGCTTTTCCGGCACAGGTTTTTATGGGCGATACCGGAAGTTTAACCATTGGTGGAGTAATCGCCGTTTTGGCAATTGCGGTTCGTAAAGAAATGTTGATTCCTGTTTTGTGCGGAATTTTTCTTGCAGAGAACCTTTCGGTAGTAATGCAGGTTGCTTATTTTAAATATACCAAACGAAAATATGGCGAAGGCAGACGCATTTTATTAATGTCGCCATTGCATCACCATTACCAGAAAAAAGGCTATCACGAAAGTAAAATTGTAACCCGTTTTTGGATTGTAGGTATCTTTTTGGCAATTTTCTGTGTTGTATCATTAAAATTAAGATAGCATGCGATTGGTAATTTTAGGTGCAGGAGAAAGTGGTGTTGGAACAGCACTTTTAGGAAAGAAAGAAGGTTACGAGGTTTTTGTTTCTGATTTTGGATCGATCAATGAAAAATATCAGAAGATATTAAACGAAGAAAAGATCGAATGGGAACAACAACAGCACACCGAAAGCAAAATTTTAAATGCTGATGTTGTTGTAAAAAGCCCGGGAATTCCTGATAAAGCGCCCATCGTAAAAAAGTTGCATGAGAAAGGCATCAAGGTAATATCCGAAATTGAATTTGTGTATCAGTTTGCAAAAAACACATCAATCGCAATTACGGGCAGCAATGGCAAAACCACCACAACAATGCTAACCTATCACTTGTTAAAGCAAGAAGGGTTGAATGTGGGGTTGGCAGGAAATATTGGTGAGAGTTATGCAAAACAAGTGGCGATTGATCCAGAAAAATTGTTTGTATTAGAATTAAGCAGTTTTCAGTTAGACGGAAATATCAATTACAATCCGCACATTGCCATTATTACAAACATTAGTCCCGATCATTTGGATCGATACGAATATAAATACGAAAATTACATTGCATCAAAATTTCGTATCACAATGAATCAAACCGAAAAAGATTATTTGATTTACGATGCAGACGACGAAGCCATTAACAACTGGCTAAAAAACAACCAAACAAAAGCTCAATTGGTTCCTTTTTCACTAACAAAAAAGTTCGAAAGAGGTGCTTATTTAGAAGATAATAACATTATAGCAATGATAAACAACGAAAAAATGACGGTTCCTGTAGCCGAAATTGCAATAGAAGGTAAACACAACGTAAAAAATGCCATGGCTGCTACATTAGTTGCGCAAATGATGCGCGTACGCAAACAAACAATTCGCGAAAGTTTATCAAATTTTCAAAATGCAGAACACCGTTTAGAAAAAGTTGCTAAAATTAATAAAGTACAATACATAAACGATTCTAAAGCAACTAACGTTAATGCAACATATTTTGCTTTAGAAAGTATGAACACACCAACCGTTTGGATTGTTGGTGGTGTTGACAAAGGAAACGATTACGACGAACTAATGACATTTGTTCACGAAAAAGTGAAAGCCATTATTTGTTTGGGAATTGATAATACAAAAATCATCAACGCGTTTTCGCCAATTGTTGATTTAATTGTTGAAGCTTCATCAATGGAAGAAGCTGTTAAATTGGCATCAAAAGCATCAGAAGAAGGCGATACGGTTTTATTGTCGCCAGCTTGCGCAAGTTTCGATTTATTCACAAGCTATGAAGATCGTGGAACTCAATTTAAAAACGAAGTACAAAAATTATAAACAAAATGAGAAAGTTATTATCCCAATTTCAAGGCGATAAAGCTATATGGGCGTACGTTGTGCTACTTGCCCTATTCTCGTTTATGCCTGTATTTAGCGCAAGTACCAACTTGGTGCACGTTGTTGGAACAGGTTCTATTGTAGGTTTGTTGTTTAAACACTTCGGACATATTTTTGTGGGAATTGTGATCATCTTTTTTGTACACCGCATTCCGTTCGATCGATTAAAATATATTGCTCCGGTAGCTTGGGTTCCCGTTTCGGCATTATTGCTAATAACCGCAGCACAAGGAATGATGATTGGCGGTGCAAATGCAAGTCGTTGGTTAAAAATTCCGTTGTTAAATATTTCATTTCAGCCGTCATCATTGGGTTGGATTGCGCTAATCGCATATATTTCGTGGTTTTTATGGCGCTTTGCCGATGAAAAATATACCTTTGGTTGGTCGTTATTGTGGTTAGGTGTTCCAACATTATGTATCATTGGTCCTGTATTACCATCGAATTTATCAACAGCAGCAATTATTTTATTTACCATTGCTTTGTTATTGTTTGTTGGTAAGTATCCAATGAAGTATATGACCAAAATAATTACGGCAGGAGCCATTGCAATTGTTTTGGCTATTGGTATGTTTAAAGCATTCCCAGATATGGCACCATCGCGTTACAAAACATGGGAAGCTCGTTTTAGTCGATTTGGTTCTGAAGATAAAGACGAAGACCGATATCAGATCGAAAACGCTAAAATTGCCATTGCACAAGGTCAAATGATTGGTGTTGGCCCTGGAAAAAGTGTTCAAAAGAACTTTTTACCGCAATCATCATCCGATTTTATTTACGCCATTATTGTAGAAGAATTCGGTTTTTTAGGTGGAATGGCTATATTAATCGTTTACATACTATTGCTTTTCCGATTTTTGGTTGTCAGCAACAAAGCACCTAATCTGTTCGGAAAATATCTCGCATTTGGTTTGGGTTTCTCGATCATTTTTCAGGCATTCATCAATATGGGAGTTGCAGTTGAAATTTTCCCAACAACAGGTCAGCCTTTGCCATTGGTTAGTTCCGGTGGAACATCAATTTGGATGACATGTGTATCGTTAGGAATTATTTTAAGTATTTCTAGAAAAGAAGAACAGGTTAAGGAACAATTGGCAAATCAACAGAAAAAACAAGACGAGTTTAAACGAATTCTGGAAGAGCAACAGGCAGAAGAAGATTTAAAGAATGAAAACGATTCGGACGACAATCCGATCTATGCAGTTTTAAACAAATAAATTATGAAACCAAACCCAAGATTCATTATTAGCGGCGGCGGTACAGGCGGACACATTTATCCGGCAATTGCTATTGCAAACGAAATTAAGGCACAGATTCCTGCTGCCGAAATTTTATTTGTAGGCGCACAAGATAAAATGGAAATGCAGAAAGTGCCTGCGGCTGGTTATGATATCAAAGGATTATGGATTTCTGGCATTCAAAGAAAAATTTCGGTTGATAATGCCCTGTTCCCGGTTAAGTTTTTATCAAGCTTAATGAAATCGCGCAAAATCATCAAAGAATTTAAGCCCGATGTTGTTATTGGAACAGGCGGATTTGCAAGCGGTGCGGTTGTAAAAGTAGCGCAGCAAATGAATATTCCAACAGTTATACAAGAACAAAATTCGTATCCGGGAATCACCAATAAAATGCTGGCATCAAAAGCAAACGCAATTTGTGTGGCTTATGACGGATTATCGACTTATTTTAAATCGAACAAAATCATTAAAACAGGAAATCCTGTTCGTCAGGATTTATTAACGATCGATACCAAACGCAACGAAGCACAAGAGTTCTACGGATTAAACCCTGATAAAAAAACAGTTGTTATTTTAGGCGGAAGTCTTGGAGCCCGCAGAATAAATCAGTTGGTAGAAAAAGAATTGTCTTTTTTTAAAGAGCAAAACGTTCAGGTAATCTGGCAGTGCGGTAAATTTTATATCAACGATTATAAGAAATACCACAACAACGAAGATATTTTTGTGTACGATTTTATAGAACGAATGGATTTGTTGTTCGCTGCTGCCGATGTTATTGTTTCTCGTGCCGGTGCATCATCGGTTTCAGAACTGGCAATTGTAGGTAAACCTGTTATTTTTATTCCGTCGCCAAACGTTGCTGAAGATCATCAGACAAAAAATGCCAAAAGTATTACCGATAAAAATGCAGCCGTTTTGTTGAAAGAAGCTGAATTAGATCATCAGTTTCAAGAACAAATGCTTCGCTTGTTAACAAACGATCAGGTTGCCGAAGCATTGTCAAAAAACATTAAAACATTAGCATTACCAAATGCTACAAAAGATATAGTAAACGAAATTTTTAAGTTGATTAAGTAATGAATTTAAAAGACATACATAATGTATTCTTTATAGGAATCGGCGGTATTGGCATGAGTGCTATTGCCCGATACTTTAAGCGTATTGGCAAAAACGTTGCCGGTTACGACAAAACGCCTACGCAGTTAACACACGAGTTAGAAGCCGAAGGGATTGCCATTCATTACACCGACGATTTAGAAAATATTTCAGCAGATTATCAAAATACCAAAGACACCTTGGTGGTTTATACACCGGCTGTTCCAAAACATCATACAGAGCTTAATTATTTTCAAAATAATGGTTTTGCAGTTAAAAAACGTGCCGAAGTTTTAGGTATCATTACTCAAAACAGTTTTTCGTTAGCAGTTGCGGGTACACACGGAAAAACAACAACATCGAGCATGTTGGCGCATATTCTGGTTGCTGCAAACGCTCCGGTTACTGCATTTTTAGGCGGAGTTGTTGAAGGATACGATACCAATTTAATTGGTAACGGAACGGACGCTACGGTTGTAGAAGCCGATGAGTTTGATCGATCTTTCTTGCACCTGCATCCAAATATTGCCTGTGTAATTTCAGACGATGCCGATCATTTGGATATTTACGGAACCAATGATGCCATTAAATCATCGTTTGCAGAATTTGCATCAAAAATAAGCGATAAAGACAAATTGTTTATTGCGCAAGGAATTGAAAACATCAACGGAACAGAAGTTTCGGTAAACGGAACAGCTGTTATCAATGCTTATAATTTAAGATTCGAAAACGGTAAACGAGTTTTTGATTTAGATTTTAAAGGCGAAAAAATTACCGATATAAAATTGTTAATGCCCGGAGAACACAATGTATTAAACGCTTCACTGGCATTTGCAATGGCAAAAACCTATGGTTTAAGCAACGAAGAAATAAAATCGGGTTTAGACAGTTTTAAAGGAATCCGACGTCGTTTTTCTTTTAAAATCAATACCGAAAAATTAGTGATGATTGACGATTACGCACATCATCCAACAGAAATAAAAGCGGTAAGTCAGGCAGTACACGAAATGTATCCAAATAAGAAGATTACAGCCGTGTTTCAACCTCATTTATTCTCTAGAACAAGAGATTTTATGGAAGGATTTGCTGAAAGCTTATCAACATTCAACAATGTGGTTTTGCTTGAAATCTACCCAGCACGCGAGTTGCCGATAGAAAACATCAATTCTACAGTGTTAATAAATAAGATAAAATCGCCTTTTAAAATTTTGTTGCCTAAAGAAGAATTAGTATCTTTTTTAACAGAAAATACACCAGAAGTTCTTTTAATTATCGGCGCAGGCGATGTAGGCGAAATGGTAGATGAAATTAAAACAGAATTAGAAAAAAATAATTGACAAAATGATTAAAAAAATCAATTGGTTCGATGTATTTTTGGCGTTTGTAATTGCCGCCCTGTTTGCTTTGGTAGCCTTTGCTAACCAACGAAACAACGCACGCTACATTGAACAGATTGATGTAAAACTTTTAAGTTCTGACAATCATTTTATTACGCAGGAAATGGTAGAAAAATCGATCATTCAAACATTCCCCCGTGATTCAAAAATTGTGAATAGCGAATTGAACTTAAAAAAGATCGAAGATAAGCTTAACAAACATCCAATGATTGCAAAATCGGAAGTATTTGTTGATGTAGACGGAAAATTACACGCCCAAGTTACCCAGAAAAAGGCAATGGCAAGGGTAATGAATGGTACCGGATCGTTTTATATTGATGAAAACGGCAATAAAATGCCTTTATCTAACCAGTTTAGCGCTCACGTGCCGGTGGTTTATGGCGAATTAAAACCAAAAAACAAAAAGGTTTTTTCTGATTTGTTGAACACGATAAGTAACGACGAATTTTTAAAAACAACTATAACGGGCATCAAGATAAATCCCGATCAATCATTGATATTAACCGTTCGCGATTACAATTACATGGTTGAATTTGGGTATTTAAAAGAAATTGAGAAAAAGTTTGACAATTACAAAGCTTTTGTACATTACTCTAAAAACGATACCCTTATAGGTTATTACAAAAACGTTAATTTAAGATTTACAGAGCAAGTAGTTTGCACGAAATAAAAGGATATGAATAAAGAAAACATTGCTGTAGGATTAGATATTGGAACAACAAAAATTGTTGCAATGGTAGGTAAAAGAAACGAGTATGGCAAGCTCGAAATTCTTGGTATTGGTAACGCAAAAAGTTTAGGTGTAAAACGTGGTGTGGTTAACAATATTACGCAAACTATACAATCAATTCAACATGCGGTGGCACAGGCATCGGCAGAGTCGGGCTGTAAAATCAACGATGTAGTTTTAGGAATTGCCGGGCAGCACATTCGCAGTATACATCACCAGGAGTACATTACGCGCGATAAGCCGGAAACAGTAATTTCAGAAATTGATATTGACAAGTTAATAGCCCAAGTACAAAAATTAAACATGTTACCGGGCGAAGAAATAATACACGTATTACCGCAAGAGTTTAAGGTTGATGAAGAAGGCGGCATAAAAGAACCTATCGGTATGTACGGTCGCCGTTTAGAAGCAAGTTTCCACGTAGTTGTGGGTCAGTCGGCTTCTATTCGTAATGCTGGTCGTTGCGTAAAAGATTCAGGTTTAGAATTATCAGGTTTAACATTAGAACCTTTGGCATCGTCAGACGCAGTTTTAAGTCAGGAAGAAAAAGAAGCTGGTGTAGCATTGATCGATATTGGTGGCGGAACAACAGATTTGGCCATTTTTAAAGACGGAATTATTCGTCACACAGCTGTGATTCCTTTTGGTGGAAATGTTATTACAGAAGATATTAAAGAAGGTTGTTCGATCATTGAAAAACAGGCAGAACAATTAAAAATACGTTTCGGATCGGCTTGGCCAGGTGAAAACAAGGATAACGAAATTGTTTCAATTCCGGGTTTACGTGGTCAGGAAGCAAAAGAAATTTCATTAAAAAACCTTTCAAAGATCATTCATGCACGTGTTGTAGAAATTATCGATATGGTTTTTTCTGAAATTAAAGCATACGGATACGATAATCCTCGCAAAAAGTTAATTGCAGGAATTGTTTTAACTGGTGGTGGATCAGAACTAAAACATATTAAACAGTTAGTGGAATATATTACGGGAATTGATACCCGTATTGGTTATCCTAACGAACATATTTCAGGCGAATCGGCAAAATTGGTATCACGTCCATTATTCGCAACAGCTGTTGGATTGATGATGGAAAGCGATATTAACAACTCACGCAGTCGTTTGTATGTACAAGAACATCCCGGAGTAAAAATCCAACCAAAAGCGGAACCTATTGGTACACCGGTTGAACCAAAAAGCAGTATTCAAATGAATACCATTACCGATAAACCACAACAAAGCAGCGATCAAACCGAAAATAAAGAAGAATCGCAGATAGATGTGGAACAAGGAACATCGGCTTATATTGAAAACCGTTTCCTTGGGAAATTTATAAAGAAGTTTAAAGATTTTATTGATAAAGCAGAGTAAAAAGAAAAACACCGCAAACATATGGATCAAGTATTTGAAAATTTAGCATTCTCTCCAGATTTGCCAAAAAACAAATCGAATGTAATTAAAGTAATTGGAGTTGGTGGTGGTGGTAGTAATGCCATTAATCACATGTACAATCAAGGCATTAAAGGCGTTGACTTTGTAGTTTGTAATACCGATGCGCAAGCATTAAGCAATAGTCCGGTGCCTATTAAAATTCAGTTAGGTTTAACCTTAACAGAAGGATTAGGTGCAGGTGCAAACCCAGAAGTTGGACAACAGTCTGCTTTGGAAAGTATCGAAGAAATTGAACAATTTTTAGATTCTAACACGAAAATGGTTTTTATAACTGCCGGTATGGGTGGTGGTACCGGTACAGGTGCTGCACCAGTTATTGCTCAGTTAGCTAAAGACCGTGATATTTTAACTGTTGGTATTGTTACGATTCCTTTTCAGTTTGAAGGAAAAGTACGTCAGGAACAAGCATTACGCGGAGTTGAAAACCTTCGCAAAAATGTAGACTCTTTAATTGTTATCAACAACAATAAATTACGCGAAGTTTACGGAAACCTTGGTTTTAAAGCAGGTTTCTCTAAAGCAGATGAAGTTTTAGCAACAGCATCTCGCGGAATTGCCGAAGTAATTACACATCACTACACGCAAAATATCGATTTAAAAGACGCTAAAACCGTATTATCTAATTCGGGAACAGCAATTATGGGATCGGCAGAAGCAAGTGGTGAAAACCGTGCAAAAGAAGCAATTGTAAGCGCTTTAGATTCGCCTTTATTGAACGATAATAAAATTACCGGGGCTAAAAACGTATTATTATTGATTGTTTCTGGTGAAAACGAAATCACGATTGATGAAATCGGTGAAATCAACGACCACATTCAAATGGAAGCAGGTCACAATGCAAACATCATTATGGGTGTTGGTGAAGATACAGCTTTAGGCGATGCTATTTCGGTTACCATTATCGCAACAGGTTTTAACGTTGAGCAACAAAAGTTGATTGTAAACGCTAACGATGAGAATAAAAGTAAAATTATTCATCATTTAGGCGAAGAGCAAAAAGCAACTGCTGATTTATCTGGAAACAATGCGCCTGCTTTTACCAATGCGCCAACGCCAGAGCAACCTTTGCAAAGTAATTCGGGATTTCAGTCGGCTCCAAAAATCGTTTATAATTTAGACGATGATATGGGAAACCAGCCAAATAACGAGGTTGAAAAAAAAACAATAGTTCAAACTCAACCTACTAATATCGTTCAAAATGTGGTTCAACCTGTTCAAAACATTAGTTCTGTAACAGAAAATCAACCACAAAGCGTTCAACAAACAACAGAAGTACCACAAAACATCGTTAAAACGGTTGACATTCGCAATATTGTTGTAAACGAACCTACGTTTGTCATTGTAAAGCCAAAGCAAATTGTTTCTGAAACGCAAAATGTTATGGCAGAACAATTTACGTTTGATTTACAACAACAAGAAAGTGAATTTGAATCGGTTGGAAATGAATTTTCGTTTGAGATTCAGCAGAACAATGTTCAAGAAAATCTTGTACAGCAAAATCAACCTGTTGAAAAATCAGAAGAGATCATTCGATACGATTTAAGCGATTATATGGAAGTTGAAGAACAGTTGATGAATTCAAAACAAACGGTTGAAGAGCCTGTTAAAGAAGACGAATCGTTTTCGTTTACCATTAGAACAGAAGAACCAGCGTTTGTGCAACAAACACAACGTGTAATTGTTGATGAAAATTCGCCAATGGAAACTTCGATTAACGATATTTTACGTGAAAGAGCTGAAGAGCGCAAACGCAAAATGAAAGAGTTTAACCATAAGTTTAACACCGCTACTAACCAGATCAACGATTTGGAAAAAGAGCCGGCTTACAAACGTATGGGTGTTGATTTAACACAAAATAACGCAAGCAATGTATCGCGTACATCGGTTTCAGCCGACCGTAACAATGATTTACAATTGCGTTCTAACAACTCATTTTTACACGACAATGTAGACTAATTAAATTAGATTTATATTTACCTTAACCTCAAAAAGAGCACTTCTTTTTGAGGTTTTTTAATTATATTTGTCACTCTTAAATTTTTTAGCAAAATGAGTTTACAAACAAATATAACAACTGCTTTAAAGGAAGCAATGAAAGCAAAAGATCAAGTAGCTTTAGAGTCTTTAAGAGCGATAAAATCGGAACTTTTATTGGCACAAACATCTGGAAGTTCAGCAGAATTAACAGAAGCCGATGAAATTAAATTGCTACAAAAATTAGTAAAGCAACGTAAAGATGCAGCAAGTATTTTTGTTGAACAAGGCAGAAACGATTTAGCTGAACCAGAATTGGCACAAGCAGCAGTTATTGAGCAATTTTTACCGGCACAATTATCAGAAGCAGAAGTTGAAGCAGCAATTAAAGAAATTATTGCAGAAGGAAACTTTGCAGGCATGCAGTCTATGGGACAAGTAATGGGCTTGGCAAATACCAAATTAGCAGGATCGGCAGACGGAAAAACCATTTCTACCATTGTTAAAAAGCTATTAACGGCATAACAAATAATGTCTTCGTAGTTCAATTGGATAGAATGTTAGATTCCGGTTCTGATGATGCAGGTTCGAATCCTGTCGAGGATACATTAATACAAAAGCAATCTATTTAGGTTGCTTTTTTTTGTTTGGTATTGATTGAAAGTCTGTTCGATGATTGTTTTATATCCTTTAAATGCAGTGTTTACTGGAGAAATCAAATATCAATCATCAAAAATATTAACTATTTAAAATCATTATAAATAATTTTATTATAACATATTTATGTCACTGAATTGTTAATTCAATTAAAATTAAAAAATTCGCAAAAATTACTTTTATTATTTTTATTTAGATTTATTACAAATAAATTTGTTCCAAACATTTTAATCTATCTAAAAATGAAGAATTTTTATTCTAAATTGATGCTGGGATTCTTTCTTCTATCCACATCAACAATAAATGCACAAACACCAACTTATTGCGCCCCTACATACAGTGGTTGGGCTGTTAATGAGCCTGCGGAACCTATAACTTTAGTACAATTTGGTACAGGTGCAGGGTCAATCAACAACTCATCGTCTGCAATTGTTTCTACAACCACACCACGTTATGAAGATTTTTCTTCTATTTCTATGAATGTACAACGTGGACAGTCTTATGTTTTAAAAATTAAGGGTAATACTAACGGAAATTTCACAAATTACTTCACAATTTATTTCGATTGGAATGGTGACGGTGTTTTTTCTAATTCAACACCGGCAAATGCTGCGGCACAACAAGTACTAACAAACCAGCCAGAAAAACATCAACATACAACGGCAATTGTTAATAGTACTGGTTTAGATAATGTAGAAATGGTCTATACAGTCAATATACCTAATGATGCTGTTTTAGGTTCAACTAGAATGAGAATTGTTAAAAATATGAATGCACCTTCACCTGCACCTTGTGCTAATCCTTTTTTTCCAAGAGGCCAGGTGGAAGATTATACATTGAATATCACAAATGGTACAACACCAGTAGTGTGTGCTGACCCAGGTCCAAATCCAGGTGATACAGGGTGTGTTACTTTTACTTACGATGGTGTATCGAAAACATTAACCACTGTTCGTGGTGCTGATAATCAAATTTGGTTACAACAAAACTTAGGAAGTACGCAAGTTGCAACTTCTATGACCGATACAAATAGTTATGGCGATATTTTTCAATGGGGACGTTGGAATGATGGTCATGAGAAAAGAACATCAACAACAGCTGCTGTTCCAACACCAAACAATCCTTCAGGTTTAACATCTACAAGTACATCTTTCATTATAGGATCAACAACAGATTGGTGGGATGGTGGAACCCTAACAGATACTTGGTCTGCTTTAACAGCTGCGAATACATCATCAACAGAAGGTTGTGATCCTTGTAAAGCAATAGGAACTGGTTGGGTTATGCCTGCTGATACAGATTGGACAGCAATTAAAAACGCAGAAAATATTAGCAACCCTACAACAGCATTTGCGAGTAATTTAAAGTTACCTGCTTCGGGTTACAGAAGTTCTTCTACAGGAAATTATACCTTTGTTGATCAAAGAGGTTATTATTGGAGTTCAACTACCTCAAATTTAGGTGGTAAATATTTTTACATAGGATCAACAACTGCAAATCCAACAGCAGGTGCAATGCGAGGGCAAGGTCATGCGGTTCGTTGTATCTACAAAACAGCTGTAGCGGTTAACACTGTAGTTGTAACAGCACAAAACAATGCTTCAACAACAATTACCACTGCAAATGGAACATTACAATTACAAGCGGCAGTTACACCTACAACTGCTAACCAAGCAGTAACTTGGTCAGTACACTCAGGAAGTACTTCTGCAACTGTTGACAACGCAGGTCTTGTTACCGGTTTAGCAAACGGAACAGCTATTATTCGAGCTACTTCTGTAGATGATCCTTTAAAATTCGGAGAACTAACTGTTACTGTAAATATTGCAGCAAGCTCGGATACATTCGATGCTGATAAAGTAAAAATCTATCCAAACCCAACAACAGGTATGTTCTTTATCGATACAGAGATCGACGTAAAATCAATTGAAATTTACAATACATCTGGTCAAAGAATTTTAAAAACCAACAAGAAAAATATTAATCTTGAAAATGCTGCAAACGGCTTATACATTATAAATGTTTATGCTGCCGATGGTACACATGCATCATACAAAATAATCAAAAAGTAATCTTAATACACATAATGAAGTAAAGGCTGTCTTTAGTTAGACAGCCTTTTTATTTAAAACACAACCAAAACTATTTTGCCTGTTTGTCTATTTCTTGTTGAATGATGTTCCAGTCGTAATAGTGAAAAACCATACCGTTGCTCATTGCAACTAACATTCCGTTGGTGAATGATCCGCCGAAATTAAAATTAACAGCATCTGCCCCATCGCATTCAATGGTAGAAAACGGAATTTTAGCAATCATTTTATGATCGTTTGCATTACCATTTTCGCCTTCTCGTTTATAAACTACAAAGTTATTTGCCTGCTGATCTGATATTAAAATGTAACCTTGATTAGTGTTGGTTTTATAAAGAGCAATACCTTCGTGATCGCGCTTAAAATCTTTCTGACCGAAGAATGCTAATTCTTCATTTCCTTTTGCAGGATCGGCGTAATACTTTCTTATCCCTTGGGTTTCATCGGCATAATAAATATATCCCAACTCATTATCAACCATAATGGCTTCAATTTCTTTTTTGCCCGAATAGTTTCCGAATTTACGCACCAAATTAGCCGTAACTGTTCCTTTATTATCCGTTAATTCGTACTGATACAAATATTCACCAGAAACACCTTCTTTTCTGCCGACAATCGCATATATTTTTCCGTTTGAAGGATTCGTGTATAACGAAATACCCATTGGATCTTTTTGTTCAGAATCGTCAAAAACGGCAATCCCTCCATTATCAATAGGGTTTAAATCAGGTAACGAAAATATACGGATCTGATCTTTCTTACGTTCGGTAACTACTGCGATATCAACCTTTTTCCCATTCAACATTAATCCGTATGCGATATCCACGTTATTTGGGCGATCCATTGGATATACTTTATTTACAATTTTTCCTTGTAAATCGAACGCATACAAACCACCGGTTTCTTTTTCTTTATCGGTTCCGATAATTAACGATTGTGAGGGATTTGCTTTGTTGATCCAAATAGCAGGATCGTCGGTATCGTGCGGAGTTGCCTGTGTAACAACTGTTGGCTTTAGTGCATTTTTTGCTACCGGAGCCAATTTTGAAGAATTACAAGATGTTACTAAAGCTGTAACCGCTAAAAGATATAGTACTTTTTTCATTTTTTAATTTCGGTTTGATAAATTACTTTGAAATCTTTTTCGTTTGATTGAATTACATAAGCTTTCAAAATGTTGTTTGTTAGGGTAAATGCCATAAAACCTGGAACGGCTTCGGCAAAAAGCGATCCTTCTATTTTTCCGGTTTCACGCAATTCACTGCCCGCACCAGATAAAAACTGCATTACTTTTTTGTTGCTTTTTTTAATGATCTGCAAATCGTGCTCGTGTCCGCAAATGTAAGCGTCAACCTTATACTTTTCTAAAATTGGTTCAAAAATCAACTCGGTATCTTTGGTTTCCTGCTCGTTTTTGCGTTTTCCACCCGAATAAAGCGGATGATGCCCTACGACGATTTTCCAAACAATTTTAGGATCGTTATTTGCTAATTTGGTTTCGATCCACTTTAATTGTTCGTTCGTGTCCTGATCGTTTATCCCTAAATATTTTTCAGGATTTGCCTTGTATTTTGTAACAAACGGATTAGTATCAATAACCAACAATTGTAAAAATTTGCCTTTATCAATTTCTATTAATCGTTCAAAATAACGATCGGGCATTTCCCATCTTCTTGAAATCTTACTGTAATCGATCTGTGCCTGAACACTTCCTTCATAATCATGATTTCCCAAAGCAACAAACCAAGGTTCGTGCAATAAATGGTGCGTATAAATGTTTTCGAACGATGAAAACCACTGATAATCCTGTGTGCTTTGAACTCCTGTAGGATAAAAATTATCGCCAACAGAAATGGTGAAATTCATATCTAAAATTTCGGCAATTGTTCCCATATCTCGAGCAACTTCTTTCTGTGTGAAAGCGCCGTGACGACCAAAATCGCCGATAGCCAAAAACGCAATTCCGTTTTTTGCAGCCTGAATATCTGCATGTTGATGAACCGTTTTATTAAGCGTATGATCAGGACGCTCCTGACCATACGAATAAAAACTAATGACTAATAAAAATAATATGTAGAATGGATGTCTATTCTTCATTAAAAATCATATTTAACTCCCAATGTAAATCGAGATTGATAATATTCCATTTGTTTCATGCGGTTGCTTTGCCCTTGATAGTAACGCAACGGTTGGTTGGTTAAGTTATTTGCTTCAAGGAATACACGCCAGTTTGGAGTAAACTTGTACGAAGCATTAAAATCTAAAAAGAACTGCTTGTCGTAATAACTGTCTTCAAACTCGTTTCCACCAATTTCATCTAAATAAGCCGATGTAAAGTTAGCCGATATACGTGCAGAGAATTTGTTGTTTTCCCAAGCCAATGATCCGTTAAGCATGTGCGGTGCGGTGCGTGGCAAACCTAAACCTGTACGCGCGGTTCCGTCTTCGTTTGTAATTCCTTTCGCCTCAGATTTTGTGAAGGTATAGTTGGCATACAAACCAAAGTTTTTAAAGAATTTCCCTGGTAAGAAATCTAACTGACGTTGAAAAGCAACTTCGAAACCGTAAACACTAACTTTATCGCCGTTTCTTGCTTGTGTAAAATCCCAGTTTTCACCTGCAGGAATAGGGTTTGATACATTAGGAAACTGTGCAGCAAAATCACTTTGTGTAAAAATGGTGTTATTATACGTATAGATGAAGTTATCTAAATTTTTGTAGAACGCACCAGCAGACACAATACCAATGTTTTCAAAGTAATTTTCTGCCATTACGTCGAAGTTCGTAGCATACGTTGCCTTTAAGTTCGGGTTACCCGCAGCAATTTCTGTATCGGCAGGAATTACATTAACGTAAGGTGCCAAATTGTAGTAGTTAGGACGCGCAATACTTGTGGTTACCGCCGCACGTAAAATAAAATTATCGTTTACCTTATGTTTTAATGTAACACTTGGAAGTACGTTTAAGTAATCGTTTTCATTTTTGATCTCGCCTACCAAATCTTCCTCGTCCATAATATAATTTCCAGTATACTCAATAGCTGTATGCTCTAAACGAACACCTGCAATTAACGATGTTTTCTCGTTAAAATCTTGATCCCAACGTAAATATCCTGCAGTGATGCGCTCTTTCGCTGTGTAGTTTGATGATAAGAATTCAGAAGGCTGTAAAGATGATTCAAACAAATTTGGATTTGTTAGATCTAACGATCCTAATAAAGCACGGTCAGGGAAATATCCCGGTGCGTATTGCGATCCCGGATTGTATCCGCTACCACTCCAATTTACATTTGGCGTTTCAGCCAAGCTTCCAAACGGAGTTAATGGTTCGTATTCGTAGAAAATATTGTCACGTTTTTTATCTTTCAAACGTAAACGCGCACCAAAACGTAAACGTCCTTTTTGATCTTGAATGATTGACATTGGTACACGGAAGTTTAATTTCGCTCCAATTTCTTCTTCTTGTGTATAATCGTGATTTTCTGTGATTTTTCTTAATTCGAAATTATTAGGATCTTCGCCACCAACAGCATATACCAACGGATTATTTCCATCGCCGATATTTTGTTCCATTACCACATCTTGCTGACGGAAATCGATATATCTTTCATTTGGTCGATCCTCACTGGCTTTAGAGTAAGAAACTGCCCAATCCATATCTAATTTTGGCGATAATAAATGTTCTCCTCGTAACGAAACATTCATTACGCGCTGGTCTTCTAAACGTGTATTTTTGTTTCTGTTGTTATCAATTCCACCTTTTGTTTCTCTGCGGATTTCTCCAATATACGTGCCATCATCTTGCAATTCCAAATCACGGTAACGCGCTCTGTAACGATTTTCGCGGTCATCGCGCCAGTTGTACATAGCTGTGAAATCGATGCGGTTGTTTTCGTTAAAAACATAATCTGCACTTAACGATGCACTTCTACGAACACGCTGCACATCGTACTTACGAATGTCCATTTCGGTTAAATACGCATTGCCGTTATCGTCTTTATCCCAAACAGCCTCTACGTTATCAGAACCGAAGTTTTGCGACTGCCACGTTCCCGAAGCGATAATTCCTAACTTATTATCAGCAAAACGATTTCCATAAATAAACGCTGCGTTATATAAACCTTTATCACGAATTGGCGCATATCCACCCGATAATGTTGCCGAAATACGCTCACGGTTTGGTACGGCACGAGTAATAAGGTTTACAGATCCACCAATAGCATCGGCATCCATATCGGGAGTTAAGGTTTTATTTACTTCGATAGATGAAATCATATCCGATGGAATTAAATCCATTTGAACATTTCTGTTATCTCCTTCGGCAGACGGAATACGGTCGCCATTCAACGTTACAGAGTTTAGTTCTGGCGATAATCCACGAACAATGATGTTACGTGCCTCACCTTGATCGTTCTGCATCGTGATTCCCGGTACACGTTTTAACGCGTCACCTACATTGGCATCTGGAAAACGCCCAACCTGATCACTTGATATAATATTGGTAATATTAGCATTGTTACGCTGTTGGTTTAACGCTTTTGCCTGCCCACGAAGAAAATCTCCTATAATTACAAGTTCCTCTAATTCTTCGGATCCTGTAAAAAGCTGAAAGTTTGCGGTTGTTGTTGCGTTTGTTGTAACTACTACTTCTTGCGCTGCAGTTACATAACCAATATATTCTACATATACGGTATAAGTACCTTCTGGAAGGCTTAAAAATTCGTAACCTCCGTTTTGGTCTGATACGGTGTAGCGGTTAGAATTTTCGATTTTAATTGTTGCTCCGGGTAAAGAAAACTTGTTGTCTCCATCTGTAATTTTTCCGGCAATTACCCCATTTTGAGCAAATGTTAAGGCACTTACTAAAGATGCGGCTAAAATGTAAAAATTTTTCATTTTTATAGTTTTGGCTTCAAAAAATTATTTGCACAAAACTACTTATCGAACAAAATTTAAAGGTTAACTCAAGTTTATTGAACTATTAAGTAAAACCTTGTTTATATGAATGAATTGTTAAGAGATATATAAAAAGAAACGTTACTTTTATTTAAAACCGCGCATTACTTCTGATTTTCATTGATATTCAAAAGCAAACGGTATTCTTCGAATCGATGTTCTCTAACAGGTTTTACAAAAGGTTCGGTACTAAAATACAACAGCAAACACGGACTAATGTTTTTGTATTTCTCTACAAATTCAAAACTTGTTAATTCGCCATTTTTAATTCGCTGCTTTATTTTATTGTGATACGGATACATGCTTATTTTATTACAAAGGTAAATTTACGTTTATATTTTATTTTTTAAAGAAATTGCTTTTATGATCTGTGATTATAATATGCTGTTACATACTAAAATCTGCTTTTTTATAGTTATATTTACTAATCACTTTACTTTTTCTTTACATAAAAAGTTTATTGCAGAAAGTGATATGTTAAATGACAAGCAAAATAATTGGAGTTGGAAACTATATTCCTACACAAACCATAACTAATTTATTTTTTGACGAACATCAATTTTTAGATGAAAGTGGAAAAACATTACTACAAGACAACGCAACTATTGCCGATAAATTAAAAGAGATTACCGGTATTGAAGAACGGCGCTATGCGCAGAATAATCAGGTTACATCTGATTTAGGATTTATCGCAGCACAGGCAGCCATTGAAAATGCGGGTATCGATCCTGAAACTTTAGACTATATTATATTCGCACATAATTTTGGCGATGTTCGCTACGGAACGGTTCAGTCTGATATGGTTCCAAGCTTGGCATCGCGCGTAAAACATCTTCTAAAAATAAAAAACAACTTTTGCGTGGCATACGATATGCTATTTGGTTGTCCGGGATGGATTGAAGCCATGATTCAGGCAAATGCTTTTATTAAATCGGGTATTGCGAAACGTTGCTTGGTTATTGGCGCCGAAACGCTTTCACGTGTTGTTGATATTCACGACCGCGACAGTATGATTTATGCCGATGGTTCAGGTGCGGCGATTCTGGAAATAAGTACAGACGGTTCGGGTATAAAATCGCATCTTTCAGCATCATTCACAATGAAAGAGAAAGATTATCTGTATTTTGGAAAATCGTACAACAACCAAAGCTGCCCCGATATTAAGTTTATTAAAATGAACGGCAGAAAGATTTATGAGTTTGCACTTTTGAATGTTCCAAATGCCATGAAAAAATGTTTCGATGACAGCGGATATTCTATCGATCAATTAAAAAAGATCATTATTCATCAGGCAAACGAAAAAATGGATGAGGCAATAGTGACCCGATTTTATCAGCTTTACAACCAAACTGTTCCTAAAGACATCATGCCCATGGTTATTCATAAACTGGGAAACAGCAGCGTGGCTACTATTCCGTCACTACTCACCATGATTTTAAACAACGAATTACCTAACCACCAAATTAATAAAGACGATGTTGTTTTGTTTGCATCGGTTGGTGCAGGTATGAATATTAATGCGTTTGTATATAAATTTTAGGTTTGATCTTAAAATAAATCCATAAAAAACGGGGTATGTAATTGCTTACACACCCCGTTAAATTTTAATAAAACAGCTGTTATTTTCTTTTAACGTTTACTGCCATTAATCCTTTTTGTCCGCGTTCAATATCGAATACTACTGTGTCGTTCTCACGTACATTGTCTAACAAACCTGAATTGTGTACAAAAACGTCTTCGTTACCGTTTGTTTGTGAAATAAAACCAAAACCTTTAGTTTCATTGAAAAATTTTACTGTGCCTTCGTGCATCTTTTTTATTTAAATTAATTGTTATTTTCTTATATCAATGGCTCTGTATCCTTTCGGAGTCATTTCTTTTTTATATGTTACCTTGTTATGTTTTTCAACTGTTTGAGTAGTTTGTCCAACATGGAAAAATATGTTTTCGCCCGTTTTTTCTTCGGTAATAAAACCGTAACCTTTATCGCTTAAATAGGTTACAATTCCGGTAAAATCTGCATCCGGATCAACCGTTGCATCTTCTTGTGCCTTTTTGGCTTTTGCTAAATCGGCTTCTCTGTTTTGTAAATGCGGTGGAACTTCGGTAAAATGTCCGTTCACATCCACATAAACAATCATATCATCAAGCGTTTTTCCTTTATTGTTGTTGTCTTTACGCTCTTCTCTTCTTAACTGTTTGTCTTGTAATTTTTTACTTTTTTTCTTGTTATTTTCTTTTTTTGAAAAAGAATCTGCCATAATTTATTTTTTAATTAGATATTTTGCGAAGCTACAGGCATTGTAAAGCCTATAAGTTTCTGAATGTTTTTTAAATCTTTTTTCTCGTCTGTATCACAGAACGAAATTGCAACGCCTTCGTAACCTGCGCGCCCGGTTCTACCAATTCTGTGCACATACGTTTCGGGCACATTTGGCAATTCGTAATTAATTACGTGTGGTAACTCGTCAATATCAATACCTCTTGCAGCAATATCGGTAGCAATTAACACGCGGATTTTAGAACTTTTAAAATCTTCCAATGCTTTTTGTCTGGCATTTTGTGATTTATTTCCGTGTATTGCCGCTGCATGAATACCCGATTTTATCAGCTTTTTAGCCAATTTATCTGCTCCGTGTTTTGTTCTTGCAAAAACCAGTGACCGATTTATGGTTTGATCTTCTAAAATGTTAATCAGCAAATCTAACTTCTCTGCTTTTTCAACAAAATAAACCGATTGTTTTACGGTTTGTGCGGTTGATGAAACCGGTGTTACGTTTATTTCTTTTGGTTTGTTTAAGATTGATTGAGCAAATTTGCGTATTTCTTGGGGCATGGTAGCCGAAAAGAACAGGGTTTGTCTTTTTGTCGGAACTTTGGTAAGAATCTTTTTTACATCGTTCACAAAACCCATATCCAACATACGGTCGGCTTCGTCAAGCACCAATATTTCAATCTGCGATAATTTAATACAACCTTGTGCAATCAAATCTAAAAGTCGGCCCGGAGTTGCAATTAAAATATCAACTCCTTTATTCAAAGCAGCTACTTGTTTTCCTTGCGGTACTCCACCAAAAATTGCCAAATGCTTTAGTTGCAGAAACGTTCCGTAGGTTTCAAAATTTTCGCTAATCTGTATTGCCAGTTCTCTTGTTGGCGTTAATATTAAGGTACGGATACCCTTTTTTTCCGCCGGTTTTTGATTTAACAATTGCAATACCGGAATAGCGAATGACGCCGTTTTACCTGTTCCTGTTTGCGCACAGCCAATAACATCGCTACCGCTTAAAATATGAGGGATTGTTTGGTATTGAATATCGGTAGCCTTAGTGTAACCGGCTTGTTCTACAGCCTTCATGATAGGCGGTATAATATTTAAATCTTTAAAATTCATGTCTTTTACCGGAATACCGGCATCTTTAATCTCTTACTATTAAGTATCAAGATACTTTTCAAGATACATTCAACAACAAATCATCCGTTGTTAAAACGCTACTTTAAAGCTGTTACTAATTCTTTTTTGCTTTATTTACAATCCATTAAAATAATGAGGTATTTAGTTCAGTCAATTAATATTATTTGTTTAGATCTTTCTAAAAACAGAATATTTTTTGATATCAATCGATAAAAATCAAGATGATTAAATGCTGATCTGCCAACTAAATGTTCTTAAAATTAAAATGTGGCAACTGAAAAAAGCAAAACTGAGAGAGAAAAAATGGATGTTTTAGACTGTTTCAGAAGAGGCAAATACAAAAGCCTGTTAAATAATTCATTACAAAGATACGAAAAAGTTTTGATTAATTGGTTATTTAAGAAAAGTACTTGAATTATTAGAAAAGAATACAACCATCTAACTTGGTTTGTGTTGATTCTGCAAGGTAATAATAATCAACTTTAACTCTAAATTCATTTAATTCGGATCCTTTTTTAAGAACCCCATTACTATCGAAGAAATTATCCACACCCGCTTTGTTGATAAATTCAATAAATATATTGGTATCTAAATTGAACTTTATCTGCTGTAATTTATTAAAAAAAACTTCGCAATTAATACCTACCTCTTTCAATCGTAAAATGGTATCTGAACCATTATTTACTTTTGTAACCTGCAACATATAATCTAACTTCATGGTATTATTATTTTTGTGAAGGTACAACATAAATACCAATAAAAGCGTATTTAAAAATAAAAGCGGGTTTTTACACCCGCCTGAATTACGATAACCGCACTCATTTTTTAAGTCAACACCTAATTTATTAACAAGAAAATCTCTATATATTATAAAGATTACGGTTCATTCTCGGCAATATATCTTGCAAAATTTATGCCAATTAATGGGTTTTATTGATAGAGATTAATTATCAAAAAAAATTACACCAAAATCAAATTTATTAATCTACATTAAGTTTTTTACTGGTAATAGTTTCTACATTTGTGACTTCATAAGTGTTTTTTTTGGTTAATAAAAGAGGTTGCTGGTTTTTACCGCAACCTCTTTTTTCTTTCATTATAACTTGAAATCCTTCTCGTTAGTTCAGTTTAAAATTGTAACCTACACTAATTGCTACCGGTATTAAGCTAGATTCTAAGAATACTCTTGGATCATTTTTCATTGCATCGTAGTTATCCATAAATTTTTCTGATCTTACGGGTACAAAAATTCCTGCGCTTAACTTATTGCCTTGTTTTCCCATTTTAATATCAACATTCGCCCCGAATGTTACTCCGTACGATGTCATATCATAATTAGGAGCTCCTGAAACTTTAGATACTGCATTGTATCCGTAGAAAACCATAGGATTAATCGACACTTTTTTATCGGACATAATTTTATAGGTAGCACCTACATTCCAGCCAACAGACAATAAGTTAAATCCCAATCCTGCAAAAATACCAACATTTTTTACGGGAAGATATTCTACTTTAGCACCAACACCGCCGTAATCTAATCCCATTCCCAATCCTAAATAAACCTGATTATTTTCTTGGGCATACACAGACCCAAAACCTGTCATCATAGATAAGATGCAGATTTTTCTTAAAAGTTTTTTCATTTAATAAATTTGTTTTTTTGATTATACTGGTGTCACTAATCTTAAATAAGTATTGTGACTACCTTTTAACGCCGGCAAATATAAGCATTACGCCTATTATTACACAGATTTACTTTGCGTAATTTAGAACGACACCTTTTTAACTTTATTGCGTTTTATAAATTGATAATTTTGTAAAATGTATGCTTTAGTTGATTGTAATAATTTTTATGTAAGTTGCGAGCGGATTTTTAAGCCCACCTTACGCCACCAGCCCATTGTTGTTTTAAGTAATAACGATGGTTGTGTTATTTCGCGATCTAACGAAGCTAAAAAACTAGGCATTCCCATGGCTGCCGCTGCGTTTGAATACAAAAACAAGTTTAAGGAATTAGGCGTTCACGTATTTTCATCGAATTACGCTTTGTATGGCGATATGAGCAACCGGGTGTATCGCATCCTTAAAAATTATACGCCAGAAGTTGAAGTATATTCTATTGATGAATGTTTTCTGCATTTCAATAATTTTTCTACCCAATCACTTGATGAATGTGGCAAACAAATACGCCAAGAGATTTTACAAAAAACACTTCTTCCCACTTGTATAGGCATCGCTCCTACTAAAGCTTTGGCAAAAGCAGCGAATCATATCGCTAAGAAATTTCCGCAGTTAGAAGGTGTTTATTTGATAGATACCGACGAAAAACGCCTAAAAGCACTGCAATGGCTGAATATTGAAGATGTTTGGGGAATTGGCAGGCGCATGTCTAAAAAACTAAAAAGCAAAGGTGTTCACAAAGCTATTGATTTTACAGAACTTCCCGATGAATATGTAAGAAAGCAGTTTTCGGTCGTAGGACTTCGATTAAAGAAAGAATTAGAAGGAATTTCGGTTTTAGAACTAGAAGAATTGCAATCGAAAAAGCATATCGCAACCACCCGATCTTTTGATACCACTTATACCGACAAGGAATATCTTGCAGAACGCATTACCACTTTTGCCGTAACATGTGCCGCCAAACTGCGCAAACAAAAGGTAACCTGCCAATTGGTAACTGTTTTTGTTTATACCAATAGGTTTAACGAGCAACAGGAACAATATTCAAGGTCAATCAATGTGAGTATTCCGTACCCGACCAATTCTGATATTGAAATTGCCAAATACGCCAAAAAAGGATTAGACATTATCTTTAAAACCGGTTTCCATTACAAAAAAGCGGGAGTTATTGTGGGTGGAATTGCTCCGGAAAACGAAAAACAGTTTAATTTGTTCCAAGAAGAACCTTTTAAACATCGTGAAATTATGGATACCATGGACAAATTGAATTCTAAATACGGAACACAAAAATTAAAGTTGGGGTCGCAGGCATTAGACAAAACGTGGAAAATGCGTCAGGATCATTTAAGTCCGAACTACACCACCAAATGGAACGATATTTTAGAAGTACAATGATACAGTTTATAAAATTTGGCAGCGAATTAGAATATTTACCCATTAATACCGATGGCAAGAAGCATTACGTGCAATTACGTGAGGGTGTAAATGCCGGATTTCCGTCGCCTGCAGAAGATTTTTTGAACGACCGTATAAGTTTAGACGAGCTGTATCTTTCCAAAGTTGAATCTACGTTTGTAAACCGCGTAAAAGGTTTATCGATGTATCCTGATTATCTGGAAAACGATATTTTAATTTTACGATCAGATTACGAACCTCAACACGGCGATGATGTGGTAGTATCGATCAATTCATCGGAATACACTTTAAAACGATACGATAAAATAAATTCTAAATTGGTAGCATTAAACCCAGAATACACTAATTCTGTAATAATCAATGAAAATGACGAAGTAGTTATTTTAGGCGTGGTAGATGCTTTGGTTAGAAATATAAAAAAACGGAGGTAGTTTTATCTGATTAATATTGATCCTTGAACTCTTAAAAGGAACGTTTCTAAATTGAGTGCTGCGGGTAAAAATCATCAACATTATCCATAGTTTTGTGGTAAACTAATAACCCATACAACTATGTCAACAACAAAACTTACTATTAATGATAATGGATCGGTAAAAATTGAAGGAGATTTCGAAATCGTAGATAAAAATGGAAACGCTTACGGATTGCAAGGCAGAACAGTACTTTCGATCTGCCGATGTGGTTTGTCTAAAAACAAACCATTTTGCGACGGGGCACATAAAGGGCATTTTGAACACAATGCCGTTGCTTTTGACCTTCCGCCTAAAAAGGTATAAATAAACAAAAAGCCTTACAGAAGTAGGGCTTTTTCTATTTTATTCGTATTTTTGTAAAAATTAACTAAAGCCCCATCATTTTTAAGCAGGTGCTCGAACCTAAAAAGAAGCATATCCTAAAAACAAAAAAAGCCTCACATCTCTGTAAAGCTTTGTATATTTTGCTCCCCCTCTTGGGCTCGAACCAAGGACCCTCTGATTAACAGTCAGATGCTCTAACCAACTGAGCTAAGGAGGAAACTTAAATTTTAAGTTTTCTATTTTGCAATAAAATTAAGGTGTTGCTTTGGCAACTTTGCTCCCCCTCTTGGGCTCGAACCAAGGACCCTCTGATTAACAGTCAGATGCTCTAACCAACTGAGCTAAGGAGGAAGGTGTGTTACCTTTATTGCGATGCAAATATAGAACGATTTTTCCTTTTTGCAAACACCTTTTTTAAAAAATCGTTATTTTTTTTACTTGCCTGTTAAGGCTTTGAATATATCGTTTCCGTTGGCGAACAACAATAAAGCAATAAGTATAACAAAACCAACTGTTTGTGCATATTCCAAGAACTTATCGCTTGGTTTTCTGCCCGAAATCATTTCGTATAATAAAAACAATACGTGACCACCGTCTAACGCAGGTATTGGCAATAAATTCATTACCCCTAACATAATCGATAAAAATGCGGTGATGCTCCAAAACATTTCCCAACTCCAAGTATTCGGAAAAACATCAAATATCGCTTTAAATCCGCCTACGCCTTTGTAAGCTCCCGTATCAGGATTTACAATCATTTTTAATTGTTTCCCGTATCCTACTAACTGATCAACACCTGTTTGTAAACCAATTGGTATCGACTCTATAAAACTATGATGATTGGTGGTTAAAGCAAACAAACCTAATTTTTCGGCATCTTTGTTCGATATCATGGCAGGTGCCACACCAATTTTTCCGTTTTTATCAACTTTTAATGTTACGTTCTGCGCAACATCATCTCTTTTAATTACAGCTGGTAACGTTTGATTAGCAAAAGGTTTTAAAAAGCCTTCCATTTGATCGTAATAAGTAATAGTAGTTCCGTTTATCGATACTATAAAATCACGTTCTTTTAACATCTCTTTGTTAAGCGAAGCATCATCGAATCCGGCTACAATAAAAGGCATACGCGGTACAATTAGTTTGCCGCCTTTGTCTTCTATAATTCCTTGTACAAAATCAACAGGCAATTTAATTTCTTGCTCCACACCGTTGCGGTTCACCACCAATTCTTTAGCGGTTAGCATTTTTGCCTGTGCTTTATCAAAACGTAATAATTTTTCGCCATCAATAGATACAATTTTATCTCCCGATTGCATTCCTGCTTTTTTTAAATCATCAGATAGTACCCAAACACCGTCTTTTAAACTTTCATTTGCTACGAATCGATCACCATAATACCACGTCATACCTATGTAAATAACAAACGCCAGTATAAAGTTTACGGTTACACCGCCCAACATGATGATTAAACGCTGCCATGCCGGTTTTGAACGGAATTCCCACGGTTGTGGATCCTGTTTCAATTGGTCGGTATCCATGCTTTCATCGATCATTCCGGCAATTTTCACATAACCGCCTAATGGCAACCAACCGATTCCGTAAACGGTTTCGCCGATCTTCTTTTTGAATAATGAGAATTTTATATCGAAGAAAAGATAGAACTTTTCTACTCGTGTTTTAAATAATTTCGCGGGGATAAAGTGCCCCAACTCGTGCAATACAATTAATAAAGATAAACTTAATAAAAACTGCGATAACTTAACTAATATGTCCATTAATTACAATACTTTCATTTTGTGTTGCACAAATGTACTATTTTAAGGTTACTATTTGGCAAACAACAGGTTCATTTTAATTTTTTATAATTTTTTTATGATAGGTTTTCTCGGCTGTTTTAATTTCCAGAACGTACATACCGCTTGCTAATTGTTCTGAAGGATACGGATTGCTAATGTTCTGCGCTACCAATTTTCCGCTTACGTTGTAAAGATTCATGGCATCGACTTTCATTTTTTGAGGGATTTCTACCTGAAAAGTTGTTTCTGTTGGGTTTGGAAATACTTTTAATTCTTCTGCCACAGGGTTTGAAACTTCTTTAAAAGTTACCTGATTGTCTTTACTTACAATATCGTTAAAAGGATTTATTTCGATACCGCTTACCGTTCCCACATTGGTATCAACAACAAACTGCTGATTGTTCTGTGTGTGCTGTAAAACTACACTTTCTGTTTGTCCGTTCTCACCTGTCAAGCGTAAAGTAACAGGCATTTCGAAAAACGATACGCCTGCATGAGATGAAGTTTGCGACAGCGTGATTTTGGTTTGCGTTGCCGACAAAACTTCTGCATTTACTTGGTATGAAGGATATCCTTCTCCGTAAATCCAATCGTTAAAAAATTCGGTAAGATCTTTGCCTGATGCGGCTTCCAAATGTTGTTTTACCTGAGTAGTAACGGCATAATTATAGGCAATTGCCGGATCGTTCAAGAAATTGCGCATTCCTTGGTAAAAATCCTCATCACCCAAAACATAACGCAACATGTGCACCACCATAGATCCTTTATTATACGTTAACCGGCTGCTGAAAATTCGGTTAGAATCTAATGCCTGTGCATCGGTTAAGTAAACATTCCCTGCCGGTGCCGATGTAATACTGTTGATTTTTCCGCCTTTCCAATTCACAAACTGATTTTGTCCGTCTAAATGTTCCACAACCAAACCTGCCATGTATTCTGCAAAGCCTTCGTTAATCCAGATATCTTTCCAGCTTCCGCACGTAACCTTGTTTCCAAACCAGTGATGTGCCAATTCGTGAGCGATCAATCCGCGGGAAAATCCACCCATAAAAGAAACGGTGGTATGTTCCATTCCTCCACCCCATCCAAATTCGGCATGACCGTATTTTTCGGTATGATACGGATACGTTCCAAACAATCCTTCAAAAACATCCATAATTGGCAAGGTAACCGCCAGCTGACTTACGCTTGAATTATAATTTTCAGGATACAGGTAATTAACCACCGGAAACGTATTAGGCACAGTACCCGCCGTTTGATTATAAATTTGATAATCGGTAACTGCAATGGCTACTAAATACGCCGGAATTGGGAAATTGTGTTTAAAATGGGTCGTTTTTGTACCGTCGGGATTTGTAACCTGTGACTGTTCTACCCCGTTAGCAACTGAAACCATTGCCGATGGAGCTGTAAGGTAGATATCAATAGCATCAACCTTATCGTTTAGTGATTGTTTGCAAGGCCACCAATCTTTTGCTCCGAAAGGCTCAGACAATGTCCAAATTATCGGAGTATTGTTATGATAACTCTGCGTAAAAGCTTCGTTGTCACTTGGCGGTGTGCCTGCATAGGTTATCTTTACTTCGCCCTGCGTACCAGATACTACTGTTTGCGGAAGCTGTATTACCAGTTCGTTATTTGCCTGCGTAAACGTAGCCGACTGTGAACCTTGTGTTACCGCGCTAACGGTAAGTTCATGGCTTAAATCGAAAACAATGGTCTGCAAATTCTGGTTAGGTACAAACTGCGTGGTAACCGTACCACTTATATAGTATTGAGATGGATCTACATTCAGTTCCAGTTTCTGATGTTTTACATCGTAGTTAAACGTGTTAGGATTCTGTTTAAATGCCAAACGTTTTTCTGCCGCCTGTTTTTCGTACAAACGGTATTCGTCTTGTGTATTAGCCGAGATCTGCGCCACCGAAGACAGCGTGAACAAACCGCAAGCCAGAACAAAAAATGCTCTTTTCATAAAGATACTAATTTGCGTAAAAATACTATTATTTCTTTGAAGTTCAACCACATTGAAACCAAAGAATTATTAACGCAATAGTTACCTATTCACAAAGAATTTTTGTAAATTTGCCGTTTAACAATTATTTATTTATGTTACAGATAGCTTACATTAGAGAAAATCAGGAACAAGTGGTAAAAGCCCTTGCAAAAAGAAATCTTGATGCTACTGAAATGATTCAGAAAGTTATAGACTTAGATGAACAACGCAGAGCAACACAGGTTGAATTAGACAACATCTTGGCAGAATCGAACAAGCTATCCAAAGAAATTGGTGATTTAATGCGTAACGGCGAAAAATCTAAAGCCGAAATCTTAAAAGAAAAAACAGCAAAGCTTAAAGATAAAACTGCCGATCTAAAAGAGCGTTTAAATACTTTTACAGACGAGCTTACCAACCAATTGTATCAAATACCGAATACTCCTGCAGCTATTGTTCCAGAAGGAAAGACTCCTGAAGATAACCTAACGGTTTTTGAACAAGGCGAAATTCCTGTTTTGGCAGAAGGTTCTTTACCACATTGGGAATTGGCAAAAAAATACGATATTATTGATTTTGAATTAGGTGCAAAAATTACAGGTGCAGGTTTCCCGGTTTATAAAGGAAAAGGTGCCAAATTGCAACGTGCACTAATCAGTTATTTTTTAGATAAAAATACCGAAGCAGGTTACAACGAAGTACAAGTACCGCATTTAATTAACGAAGCATCTGGTTACGGAACAGGTCAGCTTCCTGATAAGGAGGGACAAATGTATCATGCTGTTGCAGATGATTTGTATTTGATACCAACTGCCGAAGTTCCTGTTACAAACCTTTATCGCGATGTTATTTTAAACGAAAGCGAACTACCAATTTGCAACACCGCTTACACGCCTTGTTTCCGCAGAGAAGCAGGATCGTACGGTGCACACGTTCGCGGATTAAACCGCTTACACCAGTTTGATAAAGTTGAAATTGTTCGTATTGAACATCCAGAAAAATCGTACGAGGCTTTAGACGGAATGGTAGAACACGTAAAAGAAATTTTGAACGAATTAAAATTACCTTACCGTATTTTGCGTTTATGTGGTGGCGATATGGGCTTTACATCGGCATTAACGTATGATTTCGAAGTGTTTTCAACAGCACAAGATCGTTGGTTGGAAATTTCATCGGTTTCTTGTTTTGAAACATTTCAGGCAAACCGCTTAAAATTACGCTTTAAAGGTAAAGACGGAAAAACGCAGCTGGCACATACCTTAAACGGTTCATCGTTAGCTTTACCCCGCGTACTGGCAGGTATTTTAGAAAATTACCAAACACCCGAAGGTATCGTAATACCCGATGTGTTAAAACCTTACTGCGGATTCGATATCATTAATTAATTTTAAATAGAAATAACAACTTTAATGTCATTTCGAATGTAGCAGAGCGAAAAGAAAATCTTTAAGATTTCAGAACAATCACTTTGCTTCACTTGAAATGACATTGGTTTTTAAATAAATCACAACAAATTATGATTATTTACAATGTTACCATAAATATAGACGAGTCTGTTCACGAACAATGGCTTAACTGGATGCAGACCAAACACATTAAAGACATGCTGAATACCGGTTGTTTTAAATCGGCACGTTTGGTAAAGGTTTTGGTTGATGAAGATATGGGCGGGGTTACCTATTCGGTGCAGTATTTTGCAGAAAATCAGGCAGCGTTAGAAGATTACAAAGAAAATCACGCTCCATTATTACGCAGCGAAGGTTTGGAATTGTTTGCAGATAAAATGCTAACGTTCCGTACCGATCTTGAAATTATTAGCGAGCATGAGTAATCAAGACAAAGTAAAGGCAAAAAAGCATTTGGGTCAACACTTTTTAAACGATGAAAGTGTAGCAAAGAATATTGCCGATACACTTACCCTGAACGGTTATGATAAGGTGTTGGAAATTGGTCCGGGCATGGGCGTGCTAACAAAGTATATTTTAGAAAAACCGGTAGAAACTTTTGTGGTTGAAATTGATACCGAATCGGTTGCCTATCTGGAAAAACACTACCCAAAGTTGCACAACCACATTATTGGCGAAGATTTTTTAAAATACAATTTAAAGAAGATTTTTAATGAAGAGCCGTTTGCCATTATAGGAAACTTTCCGTACAACATTTCCACGCAGATTGTTTTCAGGGTTTTAGAAATGCGCGATCAGATACCGGAATTCTCGGGAATGTTTCAGAAAGAAGTTGCCGAACGCATTTGTGAAAAAAAAGGCAGTAAAATCTACGGAATATTATCGGTTTTAGCACAGGCTTTTTACGATACCGAATATCTGTTTACTGTATCAGAACACGTTTTTACACCGCCGCCAAAAGTAAAATCGGGTGTAATGCGTATGATCCGCAAAGAAAATTACAGTCTGCCATGCAGCGAAAAACTGTTTTTTACCGTAGTAAAATCGGCATTTAACCAGCGCAGAAAAACAATGCGCAACAGTTTAAAAAGTTTTATATCAGAAGAAATTAAAGACGATGCGGTTTTTAACCTTCGTCCCGAACAATTAAGTGTAGAAGAATTTATCGCACTAACTCAAAAAATAGAAGCGTATGGAATTTAAAATCAGTAAAGAATTTATCCAAGAGATCGAAGGCTTAATTGCCGAAAAAAACGAACGCGAAATACTTCGCAGGCTCGAGGATATTCACTTTGCTGATATTGCAGAATTGATGAACGAATTAGACGGCGAAGATGCAGGTTATCTTTTCCGCATCATTGAATCAGAGATCAGTTCTGAAATTCTATTGGAATTAGACGAAGAAGTTCGTGAAAAAATCTTAAACAACCTTTCTGCCAAAGAAATTGCCGAAGAGTTAGACGAAATGGATACCGATGATGCGGTGGATATTATTGCCGAACTGTCGGAAGAAATGAAAGACGAGGTAATCTCGGAATTAGAAGATTTTGAACACGCCAAAGACATTGTTGAATTGTTGCGTTACGACGAAGACACTGCCGGAGGTTTAATGGCGAAAGAATACATTCAGGTAAACGAAAACTGGAATGTATTAACGTGTATTCAGGAAATTCGCAAACAGGCAGAAAATGTTTCTCGCGTACATTCAATTTATGTGGTTGATGACGAAGACCGCTTAAAAGGTCGATTGTCGTTAAAAGATCTTATTACCTCATCTACCACCACACAAGTTAAAGAAATCTACATACCAAAGGTTGATTTTGTAAAGGTTGATACCGAAGATACCGAAGTTGCCCGCATTATGCAAAAGTACGATTTAGAGGCAATTCCCGTTGTTGATGAAACCGGACGTCTGGTTGGTAGAATTACCATTGACGATATCGTTGACGTTATTAAAGATGAAGCCGATCGTGATTACCAAATGGCTGCGGGTATCTCTTTAGACGTTGAAGCCGATGACAGCATCTGGGAACTTACAAAAGCACGTTTGCCTTGGCTTCTTTTGGCATTAATCGGGAGTTTTATTGCCGTAAATATTTCCGAAGGTTTTAGCGATGCCATGGACAAATACCAAACATTATTCTTTTTTACACCTTTGGTTGCCGCAATGGCAGGAAATGTTGGGGTACAATCATCGGCAATCGTGGTACAAGGTTTGGCAAACAACAGTTTGTCGGGCTCACTTTGGAAACGCTTGGGTAAAGAAATGTTGCTGGCACTTTTAAACA
The DNA here is from genome assembly GCA_913777665.1 of uncultured Myroides sp. Taxonomy (GTDB): domain Bacteria; phylum Bacteroidota; class Bacteroidia; order Flavobacteriales; family Flavobacteriaceae; genus Flavobacterium. The sequence continues at coordinate 41,377 of CAJYTF010000015.1, read as the reverse complement.
GCACCGTTTTAGCAGTTTTACTTTTATTGGCGACGCATTTTATCATGGGAACATCGTACGAAATATCGTCAACCATTGTATTGGCATTGGTTACCGTAATGATTCTTGCCAGCTTAATTGGAACTTTTATCCCGATAATGCTTGATAAAAACGGTATTGATCCCGCAATTGCAACCGGACCATTTATTACCACCAGCAACGACATCTTTGGTATTTTGATTTACTTTACCATTGCCAAAATGATTTTAGGGTTTTAGCTTACGATAAAACCTCACAGGTTTTAAAAACCTGTGAGGTTTAGAATCAAAAATTATATTTACGGATCGTTTTATTATTGAACAACTTGTGCCTGACTTGCTTTACGTTTCCCTCTAAAAAAGAAATACAGGTTTATAAAAAGCATTAATCCTAAATAAATAGAAAATGCCCCGATTTTGTAACTCAGTTTTTCAATCAGCAGTTGATAACTATCATTATACAAATTCAATTGTAAAATCATCAAAGCAAAGCCAATATTCAGAAGATAAAATCCAGTTTCAAACAATTTATTGGTAGCAAAGGCTATTTCTTCCCTTCCTTTAAAAATATCCAACATATAAACTTTACTGTTTTTAAAAAGCGTTTTAGATACATAGTAGGTTAAAAACAACGCTATTGGCAGATATACTGCGTAACCGATTAAAATTTTGGTAGTTTCCATAATTTACAGTTTTAAATTAATTTTTTGATATAGTTTGTAAGTAATAAAATATTCAAATAGTGCATTAATGCGATGATCAAAATGATAAGAGATGTTTTTAAGCTGATGATTTCAACCAGTTGAGTAAAACTCCCTATTTTTTCCCACGAGATGATGGTCATGGTGCAATAACCAATGTTCAACAAATAATAACCTATTAACAACAAATGATTGATCTTTTTACACAAGTCTTCATGGTTAGGAATTAATTGCGATACAAAGACATTTCCATTCTGATAACATATCCGTCCGACTTTCACAATGATTAAAAAAGTGATCGCGAAATACAAGAAATAGGCAACAATGTTATAGTTCATGACAACAGATTTTTAAAGGCTTTTTGTATATCATGATATTCAAATGTAAAACCGTTTTCGGTTAATTGTTTAGGAATTACGTTTCTACTTTTTAAAACCAGTTCCGGTTCGGTTTGAATAATTTTTGCTCCGATCTTCAACATAGTTTTCGAGATAGGAATTCCAAAAGGAATACGGACAGCCTGTCTAAGCTTCCTCATAAAATCGATATTTCGTTCCGGTTTAGATGAAACAACATTAATGTTTCCTGTCAGTTTTTTATCGATTATAAAAGCTATTGCCTTGGCAAAATCTAATTCATGAATCCAGCTCACAAATTGATTTCCGTTTCCTACCTTCCCTCCAAATCCAAACTGTGTCAATTTTTTTAAAGGGATAAATGCGCCACCCTTTTTACCCAAAACAATTGAAGTTCTAACAGCCGTTTTCAATGTTTTATCGGTTTCAACATCGTAAAAAGCCTTTTCCCAAGACTTGGCAACATTCATAGAAAAATCATTGCCAATTTCACCTGAATATTCATCCATCTGTCGGTCTTCTGAATGTCGGTAAATCGTCGCTGTAGATGAATTGATAAAATGCTTTGGAGGATTTTTACATTTTAAAACTGCTTCGTTCAAAACTCGGGTACTATCAATACGAGAAGAAAGTATCGCAGCTTTATTATCTGCAGTATATCTGCAATCAACCGATTTTCCTGCTAAATTTATCAGCACATCGGCGTTTTCCAATACACTTTCCCAACCCGTAAGCGATTTCGCGTTCCAATGAACAAACTGTATTTTATTTTTATGCTGTGATTTACCGCGCGTAAGCACTATAATTTCTTGATACGATTCTTTGAAAAAATCTATTAAGACGGTTCCTAAAAAACCGGTTCCTGCTGCAATAACCATTTTTTTCATATCAAAAGTTTTTATTGTGATAGTTCGTTATTTGGTCGACTATAAATTAGTATAGATAAATACACTGCTAAACAAGGTGGTATGATGTAAAAAATGTATATAAAACCATCATTATTAGAATCAGAAAAGACAACCATAAGCCCTACTAAGAAGTATAAAACAACTGCTATTATATATGATTTATAGTGGATATTCTTTGGAAATCGTATCATAAGAAAGAGTCCTAATATCACTTGTACAAAACCAGTAAACATGGTTGAAAGTAATGCAAAAATTGAGAATCCACCTTGAACTATAAGATCTATCAAAAAAAGTGCAAACGGAGTTCCAATCGCTATTGTATTTAATATTTTAATTGCTTTCATAATTTATATTATTTTAAAGTTTCAGAAATATTTGAAAGTTTTATTTAAAAAAATTTGATTGATTTTACTTCATAATTTTAACCACCAGCTTTGCCAGCCAATTGTCTTTATATTCGGTTACCTTGTCCAACACGTTATCAGCCTTCAATACAAAATCGTATAATTTGCCGGTTTGCTCCACAAAGTGTTTTTCTTCTTCTGATTTATTCGTTTTAATGGTAGAAACTTCTTTCAATACCTTTAAAGCTGGTTTAATCTCGCGTTTGCTTCGCTCCTTCGCAATCTTTACCGCCAATTCGTCTAAATCTTTCTCGGCAATAAAAAATTCTTTTCGTTCGCCCGGTTTGTATTCTTTATAAACAATTCCCCAATCCATTAAAGCTCTTAAATTCATAGAAGCATTACCTCGCGAAATCTGTAATTCTTCCATAATTCCTTCCATAGAAACTGCTTCGGTAGAAATCATTAACAACGCATGAATCTGTGCCATGGTTTTATTAATGCCCCATTGCGAACCTAAAGCTCCCCACGATTGTACGAATTTATTTTTTGCTTCTTTGAATTCCATAGATCAAATGTAAAACAAAGTTTTTAAACTTTCAAAAAAAAATGAAAGTTTATTTAAAAATATTTTAAATCGATCTAATGAAAATTTTTATCTAATTTAGTTTGATAAAATAAAGGATTGAATACTTAATGAAAATATTACACCTTGATAAAAATCATCCGTTGCTAATTGAACAGCTAACCGCTGCGGGATTTGAAAACGATGAAAACTACTACGCTCCAAAAGACGCCATTGAACAAATAATCCATCAGTATGACGGTATTGTTTTACGCAGCCGGTTTAAGATTGATCGTGCTTTTTTAGATGCCGCTACTAACCTAAAATTCATTGGAAGAGTTGGCGCCGGTTTGGAAAATATCGATTGTGAATACGCGGAACAAAAAGGCATAAAACTGATTGCTGCTCCTGAAGGCAATAAAACCGCCGTTGCCGAGCATGCTTTGGGAATGCTTTTAAACCTTACAAACAAATTATCGTATGTGGATAAAGAAGTGCGTAACGGTGTTTGGAAACGTGAAGAAAATAGAGGTATTGAAATTGAAGGAAAAACGGTAGGGATTATTGGTTACGGCAATATGGGAAAAGCGTTTGCTCAACGTTTGAAAGGCTTTAACTGCAAGGTAATTTGTTACGATATTAAACCCAATATGGGCGATGGGAATGCACAACAGGTTTCGTTAGATTATTTGCAACTGCACAGTGATATTGTGAGTTTACACACGCCTGAAACTCCCGACACGCATCATTATGTAAACCAGAATTTTATCAATGGTTTTACAAAACCGTTTTGGTTGATAAATACGGCACGCGGAAAATCGGTTTGTACAGACGATTTGGTTGATGCTTTAAAATCGAGCAAGATTAAAGGTGCAGGGTTAGATGTTTTGGAATACGAAAAATCATCGTTCGAAAATATGTTTTCAGACAACGAACTTCCTGATGCTTTTAGATACCTGATTGCTGCCGATAACGTTCTGCTATCGCCACATATTGCCGGCTGGACCATTGAAAGTAAAGAAAAATTGGCACAGGTTATAGTTGATAAAATTATTGCTATATTTAACAAAAATAATAACCTAATTGTAATGGAAAATCAAAATTCAGAAGAAAGAAAAGAAGAACAATGGCATACAGGTCGTACGCAATCTAATTTTAATCAACAGCAAAATCAGTATAACGACCAGCAAAACTATTATCAGCAACAAAACCAGTACCACCAATCTCCGCCTTATATCCAAGAGGCAAACAGCAAAAAAATATTAGCCGGAATTTTAGCTATTATTTTAGGACATTTAGGTATTCACAAGTTTGTTTTAGGATACAATACCGAAGGTATTATTCTACTTGTGTTAGGATTGGTTGGTTATGTTACAGCATGTTTTTTAATTGGATATTTTATTTTGGCTGCAACTACGATCATTGGTTTGGTTGAAGGAATTATCTACCTGACCAAATCTGATATTGATTTTTACAATACGTATATCAGAAACAGAAAACCTTGGTTTTAATAAGCAAAAAAGCGAGCAATGCTCGCTTTTTTTATTCTCTTCTTCCCATGTAAATCATTAAATAGTATAATAAGGTTCCTATTGATGACAAGGCTGCTACAACATACGTACGTGCTGCCCATTTTAGTGAATCTGATGCGCCGGCATATTCTTCTCTTGTTACCATGTTTTTGGTTTCCAGCCATTTTAATGCGCGGTTACTTGCATCGTACTCTACCGGCAAGGTAACAATTGAAAATACTGTAGTTAAAGCAAACAATACAATCCCGATAAGTAATAATTGCGGAAATGTGTTTAGCAATAAAATACCACCAATTAATGTGATCGAAATAAAGCGTGATGCGATGTTAACAACAGGCACCAATTTAGAACGCATGGTTAACCAGCTATAAGCAGTTGCATGCTGTACCGCATGCCCAACTTCGTGCGCAGCTACTGCGGCAGCGGCTGCATTGCGTTGATTGTACACAGCTTCACTTAAGTTTACGGTTTTGTCTGCTGGGTTGTAATGATCGGTTAACCTACCCGGAGTAGAAATTACTTTTACATCGTAAATTCCGTGGTCGTGTAGCATTTTTGTTGCAATCTCTGCACCGCTCATTCCGTTTCTTAAATGAACCTTTGAATATTTTTCGAATTTATTTTTTAGCTGCCAACCCACTAACCAGCTGGCAAGCATAATGATTCCCATTAATAATAATCCCATAATTCTGCTTTTTAATGTATGCGTATTTATTTTATATATTTAGATTCAATCAAACTTTAAGCCAAACGATAGCGTTGGTTCAAAATCTGTCAAAATGACAAAAGGAGCCTTCCGACTCCTTTTTATCTATCAATTAAACTGTATTATTTCAAAGTTTTCTTAACCTCAACTTCTTGGAATCCTTCAATAATATCGTATTCCTTAATATCATTGTAGTTTTTAATCTGGATACCACAATCGTATCCTTTAGAAACCTCTTTTACATCGTCTTTAAATCGTTTTAACGCATCAAGAACACCTGTGTAAATCACAACGCCTTCACGAATTAAGCGGATTTTAGAGTTACGGAAGATCTTACCATCAGTAACCATACACCCTGCAATTGTTCCAACTTTAGATATTTTGAATGTTTGACGGATTTCTGCTGTTCCGGTAATTTCCTCTTTCAATTCCGGTGACAACATTCCTTCCATTGCATCTTTAATATCATCGATCGCGTCGTAAATGATCGAATATGTTTTGATATCGATTTCTTCTTTATCTGCAATTGTTTTGGCATTACCCATTGGACGTACGTTGAAACCAATAATGATCGCATCAGAAGCCGAAGCCAACAATACATCAGATTCGGTAATTGCACCTACACCTTTGTGAATAATGTTGATTTGAATTTCGTCTGTTGATAATTTAGAGAACGAGTCTGATAACGCTTCTACCGATCCATCTACGTCTCCTTTTAAAATGATGTTCAACTCTTTAAACTCACCTAAAGCAATACGGCGACCAATTTCTGCCAATGTGATATGACGTTGTGCACGAACCGATTGCTCACGGATTAACTGTGTACGTTTTGCTGCAATTGCTTTTGCTTCACGCTCATCTTCGAACACATTGAACTTGTCACCTGCTGTTGGCGCACCGTCTAATCCTAAGATTGAAATAGGACGAGAAGGGCCTGCTTCTTTAACAGCTTTTCCGCGTTCATCGTGCATTGCTTTAATTTTACCGTGGTTTTTACCTGCTAACAAGTAATCACCAATTTTCAATGTTCCGCTTTGAACCAAGATTGTTGATACATATCCGCGACCTTTATCTAAGAACGCTTCTACAACAGTACCTACCGCCGGTTTGTTAGGGTTCGCTTTCAACTCTAACATTTCAGCCTCTAACAATACTTTTTCTAACAATTCCGGAACACCTTGACCAAATTTTGCCGAAATATCTTGTGACTGATACGTTCCACCCCATTCTTCAACAAGGAAGTTCATAGCTGCCAGTTTCTCTTTAATTTTTTCAGGATTTGCCGTTGGCTTATCTACCTTATTAATTGCGAAAATAATTGGTACACCCGCAGCTTGTGCGTGCGAAATTGCCTCTTTTGTTTGTGGCATAATGTCGTCATCGGCAGCAACTACGATAATTGCAATATCGGTAACCTGAGCTCCACGTGCACGCATTGCAGTAAACGCCTCGTGACCCGGTGTATCTAAGAATGTAATTTTCTGACCACTTTCTAAAGTTACTCCGTAAGCACCAATGTGCTGTGTGATTCCACCCGATTCGCCTGCAATTACGTTTGCTTTACGAACATAATCCAATAACGATGTTTTACCGTGATCTACGTGACCCATTACCGTTACAATTGGTGCGCGAGGTTGTAAATCTTCTGGTGCATCAACTTCTTCTACCATCGATTCTTCGATATCGGCAGTTGTAAATTGTACTTCGTAACCAAATTCGTCTGCAACAATTGTTAATGTTTCAGCATCTAAACGCTGGTTCATGGTAACCATGATACCTAACGACATACATGTTCCGATTACTTGTGTAATTGGCACGTTCATCATAGTGGCAACCTCACCAACTGTTACAAATTCGGTAACTTTTAATATTTTTAAATCATCGTCTGCTCGTGCTTCTTCTTCTTTTTTACGGTGAAGTTCACGTTTGTCTTTACGATATTTTGCAGCTTTTGATTTGTTTTGTTTTCCTTGTAAACGCTCTAACGTTTCTTTGATTTGGTTTTTTACTTCCTCATCTGTAGGCTCCACTTTTACAGCCGGTTGGTTTCTGTTTCCAAAATTTTTGTTTCCACCAGCATTGTTGCGGTTGTTAGGGAACTTAGAGTTTCCGCCTTGACCGCCGCGGTTTCCACCCTGCTGACCCGGACGGTTTTGACCACCCTGACCTGGCGTACCTGGTTTATTGGCGTTGTTACCTTGTTGCCCTGTTGCACCCGGTGTACCTGGTTTTTCTATACGCTTGCGTTTGTTTTTGTTGTTCGCTGCGTTATTTGCACCACCTGGTTTTGCACCGTCTTTTTTAGGATCTTCTTTTTTCTTTTTAGGTTTGTTGAATTGAGATAAATCAATTTTTTGACCAGTAAAAGTAGTTCCAGAAAGTTTTTGGTACTGCGTTTTTATGATTTCAGATTCTTGACCTTCTTCTGTAGAAGTTCCTTCAGCTTTTGCTTCGGTTGATTCAGCAGCCTTTTGAACCGGTTTTTCTGTTTCTGCCGGCTTTTCAGCCGAAGCTTCTTTAGCTACTGGCTGTGCCGTTTTTTCAACCTGTGGTTTTGCTTCTGTTTTTTCTACTTTTTCAGCCTTAGCCGGTTCTGTATTTTTGTTTGATACATTAACAGGATCTTTTGTATCGTCTGAAGAATTTTTAGAATCGGCAGCCGGTGCTTTTTTAGAATTTGCATCTAAATCTATCTTACCAACTGTTTTAATAGAAGACACTTTAGCCGCTTTAGCCTTAATAACTTCTTGCTCGCGTTTTGCTTCTTCTTCTTTTTTGCGTTGCTCTTCCTCTTCTTTCTTACGTTTTTCCTCTTCTCTTTTACGCTTGTCTTCTTCTTCTTTTTTACGCTTGTCTTCCTGCTCGCGTTCTAAACGCAATTCTTCTTTTTCTTTCTTTTTTTCTTCACTCACTTCTTTCGAAGCTTCTTTCTTCCCTTTATCTGCCGAGAACTGCTTATCTAACGCAGCATATTCTGCGTCTGAAATTTTTGCGTTCGGAGAGGCTTCAATTTCAAACCCCTTGGTCTTCAAAAATTCCACGGCTCTATCGAGAGAAATATTTAATTCTCTTAAAACTTTGTTTATTCTTATTATTCTATTTTCAGACATACGATCCTTTTAGTATATTTTTGTGCGTTGTGTTGTTGTTGTAGTGTTTAATTAGTCTTCAAATTCAGCATTTAAAATGTTTAAAACATCTTCTACCGTTTCTTCTTCTAAATCTGTTCTTCGAACCAATTCGCTTACACTGTGTTTTAATACGCTTTTTGCAGTATCTAAACCAATTTTTACAAATTCATCGATTACCCACGCATCGATTTCATCTGAGAACTCGCGCAACTCAACGTCGTCTTCTTCTAAAACCTGTGTTCCTTCTCTTATCACATCTATTTCGTAACCAGTTAGTAGGCTTGCCAATTTAATGTTTTGACCACCTTTACCAATTGCTTTTGAAACTTCGCTGATATCTAACAAAACATTTGCACGCTTTGTTGTTTCGTTTATTGATATATTGTTTATTCTTGCCGGGCTTAACGCACGTTGAATGTATAATTCTGCATTGTTTGTGTAGCTGATCACGTCGATGTTTTCGTTTCCTAATTCGCGAACAATTCCGTGAATACGAGATCCTTTTACACCTACACAGGCACCAACCGCATCGATATTTTCGTTGTAACTGTCAACAGCTACTTTTGCTTTTTCGCCAGGAATACGCACTACTTTGTGAATGGTAATGATACCGTCTGCGATTTCCGGAATTTCTTGTTCGAATAATTTCTCTAAGAACAATTCCGATGTTCTGCTCATGATGATTTGCGGCTTGTTGCCTTTCAATTCAACACTTTCGATAATTCCTTTAACCGTTTCGCCTTTTTTGAAATAATCTGATGGGATTTGTTTCTCTTTAGGCAAAATGATTTCTTTATTGTTTTCGTCGATCAATATAACTGCTTTCGGGCGCACGTGGCTAACTTCGGCAGCATACACTTCGTTCACCATATCTTTAAACTGCTTGTAAAGATTGGTACTGTCGTGCTCTTGAATTTTTGTAATTAGGTTTTGACGCAATGCTAAAATGGCACGACGACCTAATTGGAACAATTTAACTTCTTCAGAAACTTCTTCGCCTACTTCAAAATCCGGTTCAATTTTTTGTGCTTCTTTTAATGATATTTCAGAATTTTCGTCTTCTACCTCACCATCGGCAACAACGATTCTGTTTCTCCAAATCTCCATATCTCCTTTATCAGGATTAATGATGATGTCGAAATTATCGTCTGACCCAAATCTTTTTTTCAATGCATTTCTAAAAACATCTTCTAAAATTGCCATAAGGGTAACTCTGTCAATATGTTTAAAATCTTTAAATTCAGAGAACGAATCAATTAATGCAATATTATCCATGAAATTATCTGTATTTTTTTAAAATGATATAACTACTACTGCTTTTTTGATGCTAATGTACGGAATTTCAGCGTTTTTAACAACGGTTTCTTTGCCTTTGCCTATTTTTTTAGGCTCGCGTGCTTTCCATTCTAATTTTATAGCTTCTTCGTTGGCATCAATCAACTTGGCTTCTATTTTATTGTCGTCATCGGTTGTAACCTCTATAGTTCTACCAATGTTCTTTCTATACTGGCGTGGAAATTTTAAAGGCGCTGTTGCCCCTGCCGAAGCTACTTCTAACGAAAAATCTTGCTCTTCGCGGTCTAAATTATGCTCTATACTGCGACTTACATCGATACAATCCTGCAAATTCACACCATTATCGCCATCAATAACCACAGAAATTTTATAATCTGCCGAAATAGAAAAATCTATCAAAAAAAGCTCCGGATGTTCTGCCAAACCTTCTTCTAATAAATCTTTAACTTTACTTTTAAAATCCATCTTTTGTATAAAAAGAGGGGACAATTATGTCCCCTCATTATTTAGTTTAACAATAAATAACTTTGCAAATATACAAATTTTATTTAAGTAATTGATTTTTTTGGTTATTTATGAATATTATAAGTATATTTATAAAATTAACACAAACATTTACTAACCTAATAAACTATACAAGATGAAAAAGATTTTAGTACCTACTGATTTCTCTGAACAAGCAAACATTGCCTTAAAAGCTGCTGCTGGTATCGCAAGAAAATCGAGCGCTGAAATTATTTTATTACATATAATTGATTTGCCGCATGAAGCTATGGACATGATTCAGCCTGGATACGATGTACCTGAAATTATGTTTTTTAAGGAACATGCCGAAGCTAAACTAACGCAAACATCGTTGTCTGAAGAACTAAGCGGCTTAAATGTTTCGCAAATTTTAAAGTTAGGACGTACGTTTGACGAGGTTACCGAAGTGGCAAAAGCCAACAATATCGATTTAATTGTAATGGGATCGCATGGTGCCAGCGGTTTTAAAGAATTGTTTATAGGATCGAACACCGAAAAAGTAATCCGTACATCGAACATTCCGGTGTTGGCGATTAAAGGCGATGAAACCGAAGTAAATTTTGATAAAGTTGTTTTTGCAAATGATTTTACAGAAGAAACCGCACAAGGTTTCCAAAAAATTGTTGATTTCTTAAAGTTAAACGGTTCTACTCCGCACTTTTTGATGGTGAATACGCCGAACAATTTTAAGCCAACGCACGTTGCCGAAGAATTAGCACACGCATTTTTAAGACAATTTAATTTAGATGATTACGAATTTTCTATCTACAACGATTTAGATATTGAAAAAGGTATTTTAAATTTTGCAGAACGCGTGAACGCCGATTTAATTGCAATGGGAACACACGGCAGAAAAGGCTTTGCCCGATTATTGAACGGCAGCATCAGCGAAGATTTAATGAACCATTCGCCAAGATCTATTATTACTTTTAAGTTATAGCATAAAAAATCGCCTTTAGGGCGATTTTTTATTTCTTGATTATCTTTTCTGTTTTTTGAACTATTCCTTTATCATTTAAAATCGTTAAGATATAAACTCCGTTTTGTAAATCATTTGTATCGATTGAAATTGTTTTTGCCGATAAATGTTCTACTGCTTTAACCTGTTTTCCAGATATATCGTAAAAGATAAATTTACAGTTCATTTCGGGAACTGATTCTAAATTAATGTTCAAACTGCTTTCAACCGGATTTGGAAACAGTGTTACTTTACTAAACTCTTTCGTTGTTACAGAAAGTTTTGAACTGTAAAAGTATGCTTCATCTCCATTTGCATTCGTTATTTTTAATTGTTTGGTTGATGAACCTACATTGGTGACTTCATACTGAAAAACTGTACCGGGTTGATTTACCTGAAAAACATCGTAATACTTACCCAAAAAATCTGTATTACCATTACCCAATTGGCTGTTACAATCATTCATTGCCAAACAAACCATATCATCAACATTAAATTCATTGTTAGGTAGGAAATTAATACCCTGCAAAGTGCAACTTGTACAAAAATACAGATAAATAGCGCCTGCATTGAACAAAAACTCACTAGTATTAACTTGCCAATTTGCACGTTCTTGATTTATAGGTGCTAAATGTTCAACACCACTTAACACCACTTTGTGAACGTACCATTCATTGTTCATTAATTCAACCTGCTGAGTTTGTGCGACACTATTAAAAGACATCGCAACACTTAAAATTAAAGGATAAAGTAACTTTTTTATCATGGTATATTTCTTGACTGTTTACTTATTTTATAAAATCTGAATCTGAAAGCGTTAAATGGATTTCTGTTAATTCGTTTTCATCTGTACTTTCTAATTTATAATTAAACCTACCAATAGTATTATATAATTTTAAATCAGACTTTGAAAACCAATTTTTCACAATATATATACGCAGTTTATAAGTATCAACATCTGGAATTTTGATTAAATAATCGTGAGCAGTATATAAATGATCTACGTAAATTGGAAAATCTGTTACTTCTGTTAAATCAAGATATACATCACAAGAATATAAGTTATAGAAATTATCAGAATTATATACAAAATCTTTACCAAGCGGATCTATATTTACGCGTCCACCTCCTTGAAATCCCATGTATGTTTGTTCTTCATGAGGCTCAGGGTTTTCATAAACCAATTTATAAGAAGTTCCATTTCCTGTGGTTGTAAAGGGTAATTTGTATTTACCTTCGGAATCAGTGTAAGTAGAATCAATCCAACGTTGAAAAACATCAACACCACCGTTAGTATAATTACGCTCAAAACGGTACTCACCTATCTTAACTTTAGCCCTTATAATTGGATACTTGTGAAAATCGGTAAATTTACCTGATACATTTGTAGCAATACCACTTGGAAGCGGATCCGGATCTTCGCAGCTGGTAATTAAACTACAAAACATTATAATTAACAATACTTTTTTCATAAATGATAGTTTTTATTCAAATATAATAAAAAAAGGTTGAACTTTCGTTCAACCTTTTAACATTCAATATTTTATACTATTTCATTTTCTGTAACCAGTTGCGCATAGAAACTTCTTCATTAATAATGTTTCTTAATTCGGCAATAGAAACACGATCTTGCTGCATGGTGTCGCGGTGGCGAATGGTTACGGTTTTATCTTCTAATGTTTGGTGATCAACCGTGATACAAAATGGTGTTCCCAATGCATCTTGACGGCGGTAACGGCGACCAACTGCATCTTTTTCGTCGTAAGCTACGTTGAAATCCCATTTTAACTCTTCTATGATTTCGCGGGCAACTTCTGGCAATCCGTCTCTTTTGATTAACGGCAAAACAGCTGCTTTTGTTGGCGCTAAAACACTTGGTAATTTTAAAACGGTACGTGTTGATCCGTCTTCCAAAGTTTCTTCTTGCAATGCTTTTGAGAAAACCGATAAAAACATACGATCCAATCCTACCGATGTTTCTACAACATACGGCACATAAGATGAATTTGTTTCGTTATCGAAAAACTGCAACTTTTTACCTGAATGTTGTTCGTGCGCTTTTAAATCGAAATCGGTACGCGAGTGAATTCCTTCTAATTCTTTAAATCCGAACGGGAAGTTAAATTCAATATCTGCTGCTGCGTTCGCATAATGCGCCAACTTTTCATGGTCGTGAAAACGATAATTTTCTTTCCCTAAACCTAACGACAAATGCCATTTTAAACGGGTTTCTTTCCAATATTCGTAATAGGTCATTTCTTCGCCCGGTTTTACGAAAAACTGCATTTCCATTTGTTCGAACTCGCGCATACGGAAAATAAACTGACGTGCAACAATTTCGTTACGAAATGCTTTACCTGTTTGTGCAATTCCAAACGGAATTTTCATACGTCCGGTTTTTTGAACGTTTAAAAAGTTTACGAAAATTCCCTGTGCGGTTTCTGGTCGTAAATACAAATCCATCGCTGTATCTGCAGATGCTCCTAATTTTGTTCCGAACATTAAATTGAACTGACGAACATCGGTCCAGTTTTTTGAACCAGTTTCAGGATCGGCAATGCCCAATTCTTCGATCAAGGCTTTTACATCTTCCAAATTGCCCGAATCTAAACCAGATGCCATACGTTCTAAAATCTCCTTCTTTTTTGAAAGATATTCTACAACTCGCGGATTTGTCGTAATAAATTCTTCTTCGTTAAAAGCATCTCCAAAACGACCTTTTGCTTTTTCGATTTCTTTTTGAGCTTTTTGCCATAATTTCTCGCAGTAATCTTCGATCAAAACATCGGCTCTATATCTTTTTTTAGAATCTTTATTGTCAATTAACGGATCGTTAAAAGCATCAACGTGCCCCGAAGCCTTCCATGTGGTTGGATGCATAAAGATCGCCGCATCAATCCCCACAATATTTTCGTGCATTTGTACCATTGATTTCCACCAGTACTCACGAATATTCTTTTTTAATTCTACTCCGTTTTGCGCATAATCGTAAACAGCGCTTAAACCATCGTAAATTTCGCTCGATGGAAAAATATATCCATACTCTTTTGCATGCGAAATTACATTTTTAAAAATGTCGTCTTGTTTTGCCATAGTGCAAAAATACTAAAATTGCAGTTTGTTAAAATTTGTAAAACAAATAGTTGAACAATATTGTTTTTTTATTGTATATTAACGCAAAGGTACATAAAACTTGTTGGTAATGTGGGCAATTATCGATGTTTTTGATTTATTTTATCCGCACCTTTGTTATGGTTGCGATGAAGTTTTGCACGGGAGAAATGATATGCTGTGCAGCAATTGTTTGATTGGTTTGGATTTTATTCCGCCAACCATAAACAGCGATACCGAAATGAAACGCCGTTTTTACGGAAAGCTGTTGGTAGAACATTGTTTGGCAACTTTGTATTTTTCTGAAGAAAGCGTCGTGCAAAAATTACTCCATGAACTTAAGTATAAAAATCAGCAGCAGATTTCTACGTTTTTTGCTACGCTTACTTTACAACATTTAAAAAATCATGCTGTTTTTAGCTGGGTCGATTTTATTGTTTGTATCCCGTTGCATCAATCGAAAGAGAAAAAACGAGGCTACAATCAGTTAGATGGTTTTGGGAACGAATTAAGCAAGCAACTGAATATTCCGTTTTACAAAGATTATCTTATTAAAACATCGAAAACCAAAACGCAGACCAAGAAAAGCATGTGGCAACGTGCCGAAAGTAAAACCGAGTTCATTGTGAACGAAAAATATCAACATCTACAAAACAAAAACATTTTGCTGATTGATGATGTTATGACTACGGGATCTACTTTAGAAATTGCAGGTAAGTGCATCTTAAAAAATTCAACCAACAAAATAAGCATATTAACTATGGCATATACACGCTGAAAAAATCAAATAAAAATAGTTACTTTGCAAGGTAAATTTAAGTTGATGAGATTTTTAAGATATTTTAGTTTTTTCTTGATACTAACTTTAGTGCTTTTTACCAATTGTGCGAAACGCGGAACCATTACTGGCGGACTGAAAGATACGTTGGCACCCGTGATTTTATCGACCAATCCAGAAAATTTCAGCACACATTTCAACGAAAAAACAATTCAGATAAATTTTGATGAATATGTTAAGCTGAACAAGGTAAACCAGCAACTGATTATTTCGCCACCAATGGATACGCAGCCTGAAATTACACCAATGGGTTATCCAAGTAAATTTATAAAAATCAAGATTTTTGATACGCTTAAAGCAAATACAACGTACAGTTTTAATTTTGGAGAAAGTATTCAGGATAATAATGAGGGAAATCCGTACACGAACTACAAATATGTTTTTTCTACGGGAGATTACATCGATTCATTAAAACTGACCACCAATTTTGAAGATGCTTACAGTAAAAAATCAAGTGGTACGGTAAATTTACTTTTATACGAAACCGCAGGATTTAACGATTCTACCATTTACAAGAAAAAACCTTTGTATGTAGCAAGTGCAAAAGACAGCGTTTCTACTACCGATCTGGAAAATTTGAAAAGCGGCACTTATTACCTAGTTGCCTTGCAAGAAAAGAACAGTAATTATAAGTTCGATCCAAAATCAGATAAAATAGGTTTTCATCCAACACCAATCACCTTACCAACAGACAGTGTTTTTAATGTAAAATTATTTAGTGAAACCAAACAAACAACAGCTTACCGACCATCAATGGTGAGTCAAAACAAATGGTTGGCTGCTTACGAAGGCGACACCAAAAATTTAAAAGTAACTGCTTTAGGAAACAATAAATCAATTGCATCGCGCATTCAGAAAGTTCCCGGAAAAGATTCTATTTATATTTTTACTCCGACGGATAAGTACGATTCGCTTCAGTTTAAATTTAAAACTCCAGATTACGAGAAAATTCATACTGTAAATCAACGAACTTTAAAACCAATTGATACATTACAGGTTAAATTTACCAAAAGCGGATCGATTCAGTTTAGAGATACCATTTCGTTTACTACAAATACGCCTTTTAAAACAATTTCTAACGATTTAATCCAGGTAATTGGGAAAGATTCGCTTCAAATTCCGTTCACTATTAAAACCGATTCGTTAAACAATTTGGTAAAAATTTTGTTTGATAAGGTAGAAGATGAAAAATACACCGTGTTTTTAAAACCCAACAGTGTGACGGATTTTTACGATAATACTTTAAAAACCGAGATGATTCAACGTTTCCAAACCGGAAAATTAACCGATTACGGAAACATTTCGTTTACACTTTCGGGAACAGTGAACTATCCTATTATTTTTGAATTGTTGACCAAAGATGAAAAACTGTATGATTACTTATATATAACCGAAGAAAGTTCGATAGAATTCCGAGCCATTGAACCCGATAAATATTTTATTAGGATTATTGAAGATGCCAACGGCAATAAGAAATGGGACACGGGAAGTTATCTGGAAAAACGCCAACCCGAAAAGGTAATCAACTTTTTAAAAGAATTTGACATAAGAGCCAATTGGGAATTAAACGAAACATTGGTTATGCCATAAAAAAACACCGCAACTGCGGTGTTTTTTGTTCTATTAAAATTAGTTTAATACCTTGTCATGGCAGCAAAACCATTAAATTTAGTCAAGCTTTCCTTTGGAAGAAAAACCACATCGCCACCAAAATCCATATTTAAATCAATGAGTTCGTCATAAATATCATCGATCATTTCGGTAGAATTGTTTGTATCTTCTGAAACATAGACAACTGTATCATTCGTTATCACTGCGGGCTGAAACAAATTTTCTTCAACAAACAATGTTTGTACCCTTCCGTGCTTTATGGCATGAAATATTTCGGTAGTATCGCTTATAAACTTATTTGCCGAAACAGCAGTTTGCAAATCGGTTTTTCGATCGTTGTTTTGTTTCCTTTTTAAATTTTGAACCAATTCCCACGCATCAGTAACAATAGCATGATCGCTTTCTGTTTGTCTGCTTCGGCTTAAAAATTCAGGAAAGAAGTTATCTGGTTTATCGGCAATTCTTACATAATCATGATAGTTTTGCTCATCGGTTGAAATTAAAATAGGTAACGGATTATCTTTGTGTACTTTATTCACTACTTTATCAACCTGATTGAAAAATTCAGAGGTTAAATTTCTTATTCTACCAGCGTCTGAAGGCTCGGCTTTAAAGGAAGTTTGCGAAAGTTGGTTTTGAAACGGAAAAGGAAATCCGTATTCTTTTACAACTTTATCGTTTGAAGCTTCTATTAATCGGGCTTCGTCTTTGTTTAAAACCAACACATAATAGTTTGTTTGGTTGTGTAAACCTCTAATTAAATCGCGCATTGCAAACCTGTTTCCAACCACCACACGATCTTCAACAGATATTGGAAGTCTTACAAATTCTGACACATTTTCGTTTACAAACAATATCAAACTTTCTAAATTGTGCCGATGGTTGATTGTTGCGGCTAAATCGTGGATTTTAGCAGTTAGCTTTTCTGCTGTTTTTTGTTGACAAACAGCCAGCAATTTAGTTTCTGCCTCTTTAATTAAATTTTTTAGTTGAATGGCATCTTTTTCGTTATCGGGCAATGTTCTGTGCGTATTAAGAATAATAGTTACACAATTTTCGGCTCTAACGTTCTTTAGTTCTTTCAATTTAGTTTCCATAGGCTTATAATTTTTACATTCAACCTAAAGTTACAAAATCCTGTTTTAAGCTCACATTAGAATTCTATTAGAATATTGATTTTCAATTTTATATGAATACAAATAAGCTTTTAATTTAGTTCGAAATCGTCGGCATCGTTTAAAAAAGCAAATTTTTGTCGGGCAGTTTGTAATGGATCTTTTTCAAGATCTGTTATGCAAATCTGCTCATCAACAATTGACTCTACAAGATATTTCCCCATAAAATCAATTACTTGTGAATGCCCTGAATACTCTACTTCATTTGGATCAATTCCGCAGCGGTTTACAGCTACAACGTAACTCATATTTTCAATAGCGCGTGCTTTTAGCAAAGCATCCCAAGCATCGATTCGGCGATCGGGCCAAGATGCTACATAAATCAATACATCGTAATTCTGGTTTACAATTCGCGAATAAACCGGAAAACGTAAATCATAACAAACCAACAAACAAATGTTCCAGCCTTTATATGATACAATTAACTTTTCATTACCCGGTTTGTAAATCTTTTCTTCGCCTGCCAATGTAAACAAATGGCGTTTATTGTAGGTTTGGTAAGATCCATCGGGAAAAACAAAAAACAAGCGGTTATAATAGTTATTATCTTCTTTTACAACCCAACTACCCGTAATGGCAGTTTGTTTATCTAAAGCTAATTTTTGAATGATTTGCAATGTATCGCCTTGCTCTTCTTCGGCAACCATTTCGGGATTCATGGTAAAACCGGTAGTAAACATTTCGGGTAATACTATAAGGTCAATATCGTTAGATAAATTCAAGATTTTATTTTGAATATATTCTAAATTGGTTTGTTTATCTTCCCAAAGAATATCGAATTGTATTAATGCTGTTTTCATATCTTTAAAGATATAAATATTATCTAATTTGTATCTTTTGAAAATATAAAAATCCGAACATAAGTCCGGATTTTTATATTAAAATATTTTATATCTGATTATTTAATCGATGCAGACAAGTATTCACGGTTCATACGTGCAATATTTTCTAAAGAAATTCCTTTAGGACATTCAACTTCACAAGCTCCGGTGTTAGTACAGTTACCAAAACCTTCGTTATCCATAGCTTCAACCATGTTTAAAACACGTTCTGTAGCTTCAACGCGACCTTGTGGTAACAAAGCAAACTGAGAAACTTTAGCTGAAACGAACAACATAGCCGACGAGTTTTTACACGTTGCCACACAAGCACCACAACCAATACATGTAGCAGCATCGAACGCTTTATCTGCATTGTCTTTACGAATTGGTAATGCGTTAGCGTCTTGCGTGTTTCCTGATGTATTTACAGATACGAAACCACCTGCATGCTGAATACGGTCAAAAGATCCGCGGTCAACCACTAAATCTTTAATTACAGGGAATGCTTTTGCACGGAATGGCTCAATATAAATAGTATCGCCGTCTTTAAACTTACGCATGTGTAACTGGCAAGTTGTAATACCGCGATCTGGTCCGTGTGCTTCACCGTTAATAAATAAAGAACACATACCACAAATACCTTCACGACAATCGTGATCGAATGCTACGGGATCATCTCCTTTTTCAACTAATTCGTTATTTAAAACGTCTAACATTTCAAGGAATGACATATCAGGTTCAATACCGCCGATTTTATAATCGACCATTTGACCTTTATCTTTTGCGTTTTTTTGACGCCAAATTTTTAATGTAAGATTCATTTTCTTTAAGTTTTTTTAGTCAAAAGACCAATAATACACCTATGACTACTGATCGACCTGGTTAACTATCTGAATTATTCTTCTGTGGTTTATTAGCATGTTGAAAAACTTGATCTGCCGATAAACTTCTAATTTTATTATTACTCTTTTCAGCTAACTCTTTATACTTAGCCATGGCTTTAGAAACATTTTCCGACTTATCTTCTAACTCTAAAGAATTTGCATCGTACACCAATTCCTTATGCTTCTTAATTACCTTATAAAATTTATTCTGATCTTTTTTATTATTAGGATCTAAAGGATTCAAATTAACTGCTGCTAAAACCATCCCCATTTTTCCTTCAACATCAATAACATAAACTTGATCAGCATCTAAATTAGCCTTTACATAATCTCTGTTTTCTGAAGCTGCCCAAAACACATGTTCTCCAGGCTCTGTTTCATAAATAACATAAGTACCAGCTGCTATTTTCCCAATAAATGTTTCACTATCATAAACCCTAAAATTCAAGGCAGCACCAACACCATTTGAACGTATTAAATAAACCAACGATTTTCCTTCGGTAGGTTTTTTTATGGTTTGCTGTTCTATTTTTTGACTATATGATAAACCCGAAATAAATATTATTATTATAGAAATAAGCTTATAGAAACTTTTCATAAAATTATTTATAACTACGAGTTACCATTTTAATGTTTTCATATACTAAAGGCTCTTTGTGAAGAACTGCTTCACGAGGATTTCCTTTGTATTCCCAAGCAGCAACGTAAGAGAAGTTTGCATCATCACGCTCTGCTTCACCTTCTGCCGACTGATGTTCTTCACGGAAGTGACCACCACAAGACTCTTCGCGGTGTAACGCATCTTTTGCAAACAGTTCACCTAATTCCAAGAAATCGGCAACGCGTAATGCTTTTTCTAATTCTTGATTGAATGAATCTGCTGTACCTGATACTCTAACGTTTTTGTAGAAATCTTCGCGTAAAGCTGCAATTTCGTCCATAGCTTCGTTTAAACCTTGTTCGTTACGAGCCATACCTACTTTATTCCACATAATTTTCCCTAATTTCTTGTGGAAGTAGTCAACCGAATGCGCGCCTTTATTGTTCATAAAATGATCAATCATAGAACGTACATTGTTTTCTGCTTCTACGAATTCAGGTAAATCGGTAGAAATTTTTCCTGTACGGATATCATCTGCCAAATAATCACCAATGGTGTAAGGCAATACAAAGTATCCGTCTGCCAAACCTTGCATTAAAGCCGAAGCTCCTAAGCGGTTTGCACCGTGATCAGAGAAGTTTGCTTCACCAATACAGTAACATCCTTCAACAGTTGTCATTAAGTTATAATCAACCCAAACACCACCCATTGTGTAGTGAACTGCAGGGTAAATCATCATTGGCGTTTTGTACGGATCCTCGTCTACAATTTTGTAGTACATCTGGAATAAGTTTCCGTATTTGTTTTCAACCACTTTCTGACCTAAATCGTAAACCAATTTCGCATCATTTTCATCTAAATGGTGAATACGAGCTTGTTCTTTACCGTAACGCTCAATAGCTGCTGCGAAATCTAAATAAACCGCTTCGCCTGTTGCATTTACACCAAAACCAGCATCACAACGTTCTTTAGCCGCACGCGAAGCAACGTCACGAGGTACTAAGTTACCGAATGATGGGTAACGACGCTCTAAGTAATAATCTCTATCTTCTTCAGCTAAATCGGTAGGTTTCTTTTTACCTTCACGAATTGCTTGTGCATCTTCTAATTTTTTAGGAACCCAGATACGACCATCGTTACGTAATGATTCTGACATCAACGTTAATTTTGATTGATGATCACCTGTAACCGGGATACATGTTGGGTGAATCTGCGTATAACAAGGGTTTGCAAAGTAAGCACCACGTTTGTGTGCTTTCCAAGCTGCTGTTACGTTAGATCCCATTGCGTTGGTTGAAAGGAAGAAAACGTTTCCGTAACCACCTGTTGCAATAACTACTGCGTGTGCAGAGTGACGCTCGATTTCGCCAGTAACCAAGTTACGAGCAATAATTCCACGTGCTTTACCATTCACGATTACCAAATCAAGCATCTCGTGACGGTTGTACATTTTAATTTTTCCACGACCAATTTGGCGGTTCATTGCAGAGTAAGCTCCTAATAATAATTGCTGCCCTGTTTGACCTTTAGCGTAGAATGTACGTGAAACCTGCGTTCCACCAAACGAACGGTTATCTAATAAACCACCGTACTCACGTGCTAATGGCACACCTTGAGCCACACACTGGTCGATAATGTTTACAGAAACCTCTGCCAAACGGTGAACGTTTGCTTCACGTGCACGGTAATCGCCTCCTTTTACTGTATCGTAAAACAAACGATAAATAGAGTCGCCATCACCAGCATAATTTTTAGCTGCATTGATACCACCTTGCGCTGCAATAGAGTGGGCACGACGTGGAGAATCTTGGTAACAAAAAGCTTTTACACTGTAACCTAATTCTGCCAATGTAGCTGCGGCAGAACCACCTGCTAAACCTGTACCAACGATAATTACGTCGATATTTCTTTTATTGGCAGGGTTAACTAATTTTATATGATCTTTATAATCGGTCCATTTTGATGAAATAGAACCTTGAGGAATTTTATTATCTAATGCCATAATCAATCTTCTTTATAGATTATTTAATGAAGTGAATGTAAATTGGAATAATTGCAAACAATAATGGAACTACAATTGCAAAAAATTTACCCAACCCGTTAATTAATCCGTTGTATTTAGGGTTATTAGCACCTAACGACTGGAATGCACTTGCAAAACCATGCATTAGGTGAAATGCCAACACAATCATTGAAAACACATAGAAAATTGTAAAAATTAATCCGTATTGTGGATCTTTAAAAAATTCTATAGTGATTTTGTATAAATCTTTATATCCTTCGGCAAATTTAACATCTGTACCTTTTAAATAGAACTCTTTATTGTTTCTAATCTCTAATTCACCTGATTCAACTTGTTGTTGAGAAACAAAACTACCTGTAGTAGTATTGTAAACCATCATATTTAACTTTGTCCCAGGCATTGGCTCCATAACAACCTCTTGCTGTTGCAAAGGCATGTGGCTAAAGTGCATTTTTGCCCAAAAATTAGTCATGTGCGTAGCAATAAAAACAAGAATTAATGTTCCTAAAACCGCCATGTTTCTTGACTGCCATGTACTGTTTGCTGCTGCATTGTTTTTTACATATCCTATTGGGCGTGCTTTTTTGTTTTGAATGGTTAACATGATACCATCAACCGCGTGGAATAAGATTGAAAAATACGTTAGGTAAGATAGAATTTTTACCGCAGGATTTGATGTCATGAAGTACGCATACTGATTGAACTGTAAATCGGTTCCAAAAATCAATTGCAAGTTACCTGCTAAGTGACCTACCAAAAACAAGCATAAAAATAACCCCGTAAGTGCCATCCAGTATTTTTTACCGATTGACGACTTTAATAGTGCAGATTTTGCCATAATGTAATGTTACTAGTTTTTCTTTTTAAAAAATCACACAAAAATACAGCTAATTATAAAAACAAAAAAAATGTTAATTGGTTTATTTCGTTATTTATAATCAGTTTAAACAAATTGACGTTTTTACAGCAAATATGCCATTCCGCCAAATTATTCGTAACTTTTTGGCATATCAGCATCAACCACAATGATATAGCTTGCCTTTTTTAAATGTTCTTTTTCCAGCTTATTTACATTAGCTTGTTCAACAACACTAATAGTCTGTATTTTTAAATTTCTATCGTATTTATTTACATACCAAGCAATTCCTTCAAAATTATCACTGTGATACGATCCGTTTAGATGTAGAAAAATACTGTTCGGTTGCAATTCGGTCACTAAAAAATGAGCCATTGTAGCATCTTTAATTGCCTGCGATTTTGGAAAATTTTCGTTTGCGTGGTTGCTGTCTTTAAACATCTCCATCATTTTTACATAACCCGGCAGGTTTTTATCATACGGAAAAGGCAAAGGTGCAATCCACGATTTTTCTTGTATTGATAAAGTATCTAAAGCCTCTACTCCTTTTTTGTAAACCAGACTTGCATAACGGCGCGGAACATTCGTTGCTACATAATTAATATTGTTTTCTTTAGCGAAATTCAACAACGGCTTGTAATCAGTTTTATAGTTATTCCAAAGACGCGCTTCTTTTTCAAACTCTTTTTCATCAATCTTTCCTTTTACATAATTCTGTAAAATTTCCGCTTGATCACGTTCAAACATTTCTGCTCCAATAATTAATTTTTTAGATTTATCGGTATGTAAACTTTTTGCGACTTTTACCTGAAAATAATGTGCTATGGAATTATTGTGCAATTCGCCAAACAAAACAACATCTGCTTTTTGAAGGGTTTTACTCATTTTTTCAAACGATACTTCTTTTCCTTCCGAAGTAAATATTTTGTAAGGTTGAACTTGGGCTGAAACAACCGAAACGGTTAACAAGAATAAAGCTGTAAGAAATTTCATAAAACTTTTAGTATTTTTTAAATTGATGAAAAAGAATAAGATGTAAATTTGATAAAATCAAAGTATTTAAAGTTCAAAACTATGAAATATCATCAAATAGACCGAAATCTTTTTATAAAAAACCGTAAAAAGTTTGTTGGTCAAATGGCTCCACAAAGTTTAGCCGTATTTAATTCAAACGACATTTATCCGGTTTCTGCCGATTCTACTTTACCTTTCGCACAACATCGCGATATTTTTTATTTATCGGGTGTTGATCAAGAAGAATCTATTTTAGTTATTTTCCCTGATGCTTTTGAAGAAAAACACCGCGAAGTTTTGTTTTTGCGCGAAACCAACGAACATATTGCTATTTGGGAAGGCGAAAAACTGACCAAAGAACGTGCTTTTGAAGTTTCGGGCATCAAAACGGTTTATTGGCTTTCTGATTTCCCTACTATTTTCAGAAAAATGATGGTTGAAGCAGAAAATGTTTACATTAATAATAACGAACATTACCGTGCTTCGGTTGAAACAGAAACGCGTGAAGATCGTTTTATCAAGAAAATGAAAAATGATTTTCCGGGACATCAATATGTACGATCAAACCCGATTTTACAGCGTTTACGTTCGGTAAAAGAACCACAGGAAATTGCTTTGATTCAACAGGCTTGTGATATTACCGAGAAAGGGTTCCGCAGAATTTTAGGTTTTGTAAAACCTGGTGTTTGGGAATATGAGATTGAAGCGGAGTTTGCGCACGAGTTTTTACGTAACCGATCTAAAGGTTTTGCGTACACGCCAATTATTGCAAGTGGTAACAATGCGAATGTGTTGCATTATATCGAAAATAACCAACAATGTAAAGACGGCGATTTAATTTTGTTTGATGTTGCCGCAGAATATGCTAACTACGCATCTGATTTATCAAGAACGATTCCTGTTAGCGGACGTTACACCGCGCGTCAGCGTGAAGTTTATGATGCTGTTTTACGTTGTAAAAAAGCGGCTGAAACCTTATTGGTTGCCGGCAACAACTGGTACGATTACCACAAAGAATTAGGCAAAATATATACGTCTGAATTATTAGGTTTAGGATTATTAGACAAAGCCGATGTGCAAAACGAAAACCCAGACTGGCCGGCTTATAAAAAATACATGATGCACGGAACATCGCACCACATGGGATTAGACACACACGATTACGGAATTTTAACCGATAATTTTGTTGAAGGAATGGTATTTACAAACGAACCTGGTTTTTACATTCCTGCCGAAGGTTTCGGAATTCGTTTAGAAGACGATTACGTAATTCAAAACCAAGGATTGCCATTGAATTTAATGAAAAACATTCCTCTAGAAGCTGCCGAAATTGAAGATTTAATGAATAGATAGTTTTTAAGCTGTAATTTATAAATTAAACTCCGACAGAGTTCAGAACTCTGTCGGAGTTTTTATTTTCAACATATCAAAACAAAAAAATCCCGATTACTAATCTTATCAGTATCGGGATTTCATCTTAAAAAATATAAAGGTTGATTATGACCAGCGTTTGTTTCCATAAGCTTCGTATTGGTATGCATAAATTCTACTCCATTTATCGTATTGAGATCTGCTTAACAGATTTTGAATTTTACGATCGTACTCACGGTCTAACATACGTAGTTTTTGCTCTGGATTTCTGTATTTTCTAATAATATAACGTTCGTCGTTTTGTTTGTCTTTCAAAATATCAACCAACATGCGTTCTTGGCGGTTTGATAAATCTAAACGAGAAAAACTATAGTTTCCGTATCTGTTGTTATATTGTTGGCTGTAACGGTTTTCTTGGTATCTGTTATCGGTTCTTACCATTTGGCGTTGCTGTGCAAATCCGCTTAATCCTAAAGCTAATACTGCTAGTGTAATTATTGTTCTCATGATTTCTAATTTTTTATGTTTTAAACTTGTTGTTTGATTAGTGAATTCCAATTGCCGTGCCAAAGTTTAAAACCAGAGAAAATTTTATTTGAATGCAGGTAAACCGATTGATTTTTGAGGTAAACAAAAAAGCATCAAGATTTTCACCTGATGCTTTAATAAATGATAATTATTTTTAACTTCCCGGTCATGCTGAACTTGATTCAGCATCTAACAAGAGAATAAATATGATGCGAAACCGCATCGAGTGCGGTTTGACAAGGATTTTTTATAATCTTAATAAGCTCTTGCATCGTTACCTTCTACAAAGTTCATAAACGCACGGTTTACTACGCGGTTACCACCTGCTGTTGGATAATTTCCAGTAAAATACCAGTCGCCCAAGTTATCAGGACAAGACACATGCAGATTCTCTACCGTTTGAAACATGATCTTTAAATCGGCTTTTACGGTTTCTGGATGCAACATTTCAGAGATTTTATCAGAAATTTCTTCATCGGTAAACGGTGCATAAATTTCTTTAACAAAGTTTGTCACTTCAGCATCTGGCAAATGTTCTTGTGTTTTACATTTCGCATAAACTTCGTCGATGATATGATACATGTTTCGATCTTTCAACAATTCTAAAGTAGCGTTAAAAGCAATCAACGTATCCATTTTAGCCATATCGATACCATAACAATCAGGGTAACGAATTTGCGGAGCCGATGAAACTACAATGATTTTTTTAGGATTTAATCGATCTAACATTTTCACAATCGATTTTTTCAGGGTAGTTCCACGCACAATACTGTCATCAATAACAATCAGCGTATCGGTTGGTTTTACTACACCATACGTAACATCATACACATGTTCTACCATATCGTCGCGGTTGCTGTCGTCTGTAATAAAGGTACGCAACTTGGCATCTTTAATGGTAATTTTTTCTGATCGAATGGTTTTAGAAAGAATTTCGTGTAATTTTTCAGGCGTTAACTGATCTTTCAAAGCAAGAATACGCTCGGTTTTCTGTTGATTTAAAAACTCTTGCGCACCTTCAACCATTCCAAAATACGAAACTTCGGCAGTATTAGGAATGTAAGAGAATACAGCATTTTCAACATCGTTATTCAATTCCTTCAAAATCATAGGCATCATGGTTCTACCTAACATTTTACGTTCTTGGTAGATCGATGCATCGTTTCCTCTTGAAAAATAAATACGTTCAAACGAACATGCTTTTCTTTCTAAAGGCTCTAAAATTTCTTCAAAAGAAACCTGTCCGTCTTTTTTAATGATGATTGCATGCCCAGGATCCAACTCTTTAATTTCGTTGAAAGGAACATTAAATGCGGTTTGAATCACCGGACGTTCTGATGCTACCACAACAATTTCTTCGTCTTCGTAATAAAACGCCGGACGAATTCCTGCCGGATCGCGCAATACAAACGCATCGCCATGACCCAACATACCTGCCATTGCAAAACCACCGTCCCAGTTTTTAGACGCTCTGCGTAAAATACGCGCAATATCTAAACGCTCGCCAATTACCGGAGAAGCATCTTTTTTAGACAAACCTTCTTTATCGCGTAATTCAAAGTACAGATCTTCTACTTCATCATCTAAAAAATGACCAATTTTTTCCATTACCGTAACGGTATCAGCCATTTCTTTTGGATGTTGTCCTAATCGAACCAAATCAGCAAACAACTCTTTAACATTGGTTAAGTTGAAATTTCCGGCTACGATAAGGTTACGGTGCATCCAGTTGTTCTGACGTAAAAACGGATGTACGCTTTCTATGTTATTTTTCCCGAAAGTTCCGTAACGTACATGCCCCAAAAACACTTCGCCCAAATAAGGAATGTGTTTTTTCTGTGCATCAACATCGTTCATCCATTCCGGATTTTCTTCTAACTCTTGATTGATTCTTCCGTTAACTTGCGAAAAGATATCTTGAATTGGAGATGTTTTGTTAGATCGAACTCGGCTGATATAACGCTCACCCGGTTCCATATCTAACTTAATGCTTGCCAAACCTGCCCCGTCTTGTCCGCGGTTGTGCTGCTTTTCCATTAGCAGGTACATTTTTTGGATTGCATAAAAACTTGATCCGTATTTTTCTTTATAAAAAGACAACGGTTTCTTTAATCTTAAAAGTGCAATACCACATTCGTGTTTTATAGCGTCGCTCATTGTTGTATGTTGTTGTGTTATTGTTGTTAAACCAAAAAAAGCCCATAATTTGGGCTTTCTGTTTTTATTGCGCTAGTTCTATATCGAACTGTGTTAACATTTTAAACTGCTGTAAACGTGCGTTTACTTCTTCTTTTTCTAAACTTTCCATGCGCTGCGTTCCGAATTTTTCAACACAGAACGATGCCAGATTGGAACCATGTATAATCGCGTTCTTCATATTATTGAACGAAACATTGCCTTGTTGTGCCAAATAGCCCGAAAAACCGCCGGCAAACGTATCGCCTGCTCCGGTTGGATCAAAAACTTCTTTTAAAGGTAATGCCGGTGCAAAAAACACTTGGTCGTTGTTAAAAAGTAACGCGCCGTGTTCTCCTTTTTTAATCACCACGAATTTTGGTCCCATGGTATGAATAATTTCTGCTGCTTTCACCAATGAGTATTCACCAGAAAGTTGGCGTGCTTCTTCATCGTTAATTGTAAGAACATCTACACGTTTTAAAACCTGTTTTAATTCTTCCAAGGCACAATCCATCCAAAAGTTCATGGTATCTAAAACAACTAATTTTGGTTTTGATGTTAATTGATCTAAAACACCAATTTGGATATTAGGATGTAAATTTCCCAGCATAATAACATCAGAATCCTTAAAATCTTCTGGAACAATCGGGTTAAAATCTGCCAAAACGTTTAACTGCGTATCTAAAGTATCGCGCGAATTTAAATCGTTATGATATAAACCGCTCCAGAAAAAAGTTTTGCCTTCTTTTACGATTTCGATTCCTGAAATATCAATGTTTCTGCTTGATAATAAATCTAAATATTCTTGAGAAAAATCGTCTCCAACTACAGAAACAATTGCCGATTTTACATTAAAATGCGATGCCGATAAACCTATATAAGTTGCGGCTCCACCAAGAATTTTGTCGGTTTTACCAAAAGGTGTTTCAATTGCATCATAAGCAACCGTTCCTACAATCAATAATTTGTTCATATAGTTGTTAGTAAATGAAGATGCAAAGATAATACGAAACCAACTAATACGCAAACACGTTTGTTATTCATTAACATAGATTAATTTTCGTTTATTTAAAGCGAAGAAATACGGTATTTAAAGTTTATTTTCAAAATCTTGCTTTCCAATAATTGTCATTATTTCAACAACATTATTGGTTACTTTATAGTAAATAGCATCTGAACCACAAACACACCGACGATAACCTTTCTTAATAAAATCGACTGATTCAAAAGATAAAGGTAGCCGAGAAATCATTTCAAAATGATCAAAGAAAGAGTTAAAATAAGCATCTGCCTGCTGCATACCAAATCTTTGAACTCCGTAATGATGAATTCTAATCAAATCTTCTTTAGCAGCATTACTTAACTTATATTTAGCCATTAAGCAATTCTTTAGACAATTTTAAAATTTCTTCTTTACTGTCAGTGGTAAATCCACTTTTTTCAGCTTTTTCTAATTTTTCCTTTATCCATTCTTGCTTGCGAGCTTGTCTAATTAAATCATTAACCAACTCACTTTTACTGGCATATTCTTTATTATCAACTTGATTTTTTAACCATTGATCGTTAGGTTCTGTAAGAGAAATACTTTGTCGTGCCATAATTTTACATTTGATGTAAATTTACACCAAAATAGCATCATGCACAATTTTTTGATAATTATTTATATCCACACTTAATTTTCGTTTTCTTCGTACCATTCATCTATCAGTAATTTAGGTTCTTTTGATGCTTGAACCGCCAAGAAATCGCAACGTTCGTTCATTGGGTGGTTATTATGCCCTTTTACCCATTGAAATTTTACCTGATGTTTCCGATAAACCTTTAAAAATCGTAACCATAAATCGGGATTTTTCTTACCTGTAAAACCCTTCTTTTCCCAACCAAAAACCCAACCTTTGGTGACCGAATCTACTACATATTTAGAATCTGAAACTACTAAAACCGTTAAATTATCTCTTGTTAAAGCTTCTAACCCAACAATCACAGCCAACAATTCCATACGGTTATTGGTTGTTTTTCGATATCCTTTTGATAACTCTTTGTAATGTTTGGTGTTGTTTAAATGAAGTATTACACCATAACCACCCGGACCTGGATTTCCGCGCGATGAACCATCGGTATATAAAAGAATTTCGGGTTGCATGTAGTTTCAGTTTTCGCAAAAATACAATTCTATTTTGGCATTTTTTTTGTTATACAGGATATAAAATCTTAAATCATGAAAAAACTTATACTTTTATTTTGCATCTTCTTATCGTTTCCAATTTTTGCTCAAAATAATACATCTATTTATAATTTTGATTATAATTTAGCCAATAGAATTGGTCGTTTGTGGATTGATTATGAAATTTTAATGGAATATGATGTTTTTGAAAACAAGGCGGTTCATAAAGATTTTATTTTTGAGGATGGTTATCTTTTTGAACCAAAAAATGACAACTTTTCCGAAATAGGTTTCTATAATAATGAACAACTTGTAGTAGACGAAAAAACTTACGAAATGAAAATTTCAATCGTAGGAAAAATATCGGTTCGAGAAAAAGGGAATGAAAAATGGATTCCTTTAAAAAAGGTAAAAAAAACATTCAAGTTTACAGAAAATAGCGATAACCTACCTGAAGTTGTGAAATTCTGGGCGTTAAAGACTGCCCTTCAACAAGAAATCTTTTTTTTAGAAAGACAAATTTACAAAAGAGTATCAATTGATCCAGCTATTGACAAAGAAACAAATTTTTAAAAACCATGAAATCACTTTTAACTCTTTTATTTATTTTTTTATTTACGAAAAGTAACGCACAATATTTACAAAACGATACCATTTATTTCGATATTCCGAACGATACCCTTGCAAGACTTTGGGACAGTCACGATTACAATCATACCGATATCGATTTAAGAAACAAAGTAATTATTAATGATTATTATGTTTTTGAAGACGATCTTATTTTTGCTGTTGATGATTCTTTATCGTTTGAAATTGGCAGTTATGATAAAAACAACCTGTATCTGGAAAAGCAATACAAATTTTCGAAACCATTATTCAATAGATTGGAAATAACCGAAGTTGGAAGTAAAAAATCGGCTAAAGTGCGTACTAAAGTCGATCATATTATTTTTGAAGATCCACACAATATTTTAACCGATGTTATTAAACTGTGGTTAAGCGAAAAGTGTATTCGTCGTTTACTAAACCGCGAAGAAGCCGAAGATTTTATTGGCGAAATACTTATAGGTGTTGGAACATCGTTTTAATCGTTCAACAATTTTTCAATTACTTTCGGGAAATGCTCGTATTCTAATTCATGAACTTTAGCTGCAACATCTAAAGCCGTGTCGGTTTCAGCAACCGGCGTTTTAGCCTGAAAAACCACCGCACCTTCATCATAATGTTCGCTTACAAAATGAATGGTTATACCGGTTTCGGTTTCTTTGTTGGCAACAACGGCATCGTGTACAAAACTTCCGTACATGCCTTTTCCGCCGAATTTTGGTAAAAGCGCCGGATGGATATTCACTATTTTATTAGGATACAAAGCCACAATTTCGGCAGGAAACAACAATAAATATCCTGCTAAAACAATTAAATCGGGCTTTAACTCAGTAATTCTATCAAGCAAAACTCCTTCATCATTCTGCTTTTTTGTAATTACTTCGGCAGAAACATTCATTTTTTTAGCTCGATCTAAAACAAAAGCATCTTTTTTATTGGTAATAATATGAAAGTTGTGCAAACTATTTTTTTCTCTAAAATATTTAATGATATTTTCTGCGTTACTTCCCGATCCTGAAGCTAATAAAACAATGTTTTTCATATAATTACGATACTTTTTATTGGATATTAAAGATTAAATAATTAATTTAACCAGCACAAAAATCGAAAAAAATATCCATTTAAAAATTATTTTTTTAACTTCGCAGTTACAAAAACAATTAAAAGTGTGGTTTTAAATTAAAGTTTTATATTTTTGCCACAACAATTAAACTTAAAAAATAGAAAAGGTTATGTCAGACATTGCATCAAGAGTAAAAGCAATTATCGTTGACAAATTAGGAGTTGACGAAAACGAAGTTGTAACAGAAGCAAGCTTCACAAATGATTTAGGAGCTGATTCATTAGACACTGTTGAGCTAATCATGGAATTTGAAAAAGAATTTGATATTCAAATCCCAGACGATCAAGCTGAAAACATTGCTACTGTTGGTCAAGCTATCTCTTACATCGAAGAGGCTAAAAAATAATAACTAATAAGCCTGTGCAGTAAATTTATTATTGCACGGGTGTTATTATTTTTCTTTTTCAAAGTTTAAGATTAAATTAAATTAGATCTAAATCTGTAAAATTATAGCAACCCAATGTTTCGCCTTTTTAGAAACTTGGGTTTTTATTTTTTTATTTAAAATGTACTTATATGAATTTAAAGCGAGTTGTTGTTACTGGTTTAGGTGCCCTAACTCCTATTGGAAATAACGTTGCAGCTTACTGGGACGGACTTATTAACGGAGTAAGCGGCGCAGCGCCAATTACCTATTTTGACGCTTCTAACTTTAAAACTCAATTTGCTTGTGAGGTTAAAGATTTTAATGTTGAAGATTTTATCGACAGGAAAGAAGCAAGAAAAATGGATCGCTATACCCAATATGCTATGGTTACTGCAACCGAAGCTATGGAAGATGCAAATTTTGATTTCGATAAATTGAATGCAGACCGTGCAGGTGTAATTTGGGGTTCAGGAATTGGTGGTTTACAAACTTTCCAAGACGAGGTTACCAATTTTAACCAAGGAAACGGTGTGCCAAAATTCAATCCGTTCTTTATTCCTAAAATGATTGCAGATATTGCCGGTGGATTAATTTCTATGAAATACAACCTGCGCGGACCAAACTTTACAACGGTTTCAGCATGTGCATCATCTACCAATGCAATTATCGATGCCTTTAACTACATTCGTTTAGGTATGGCAGATGTTATTGTTACGGGTGGATCTGAAGCTGCAGTTACTATTGCAGGTATCGGCGGATTTAACGCTATGCACGCTTTATCTACAAGAAACGATGATCCAAAAACAGCATCAAGACCAATGGATAAAGACCGTGACGGATTTGTTTTAGGTGAAGGTGCAGGTGCTTTGGTTTTAGAAGAATACGAACATGCAGTTGCCCGTGGCGCAAAAATCTATTGTGAGATTGGTGGCGGTGGTATGAGTGCAGATGCTCACCATATTACAGCTCCACACCCAGAAGGTTTAGGTGCTAAAAATGTAATGTTAAACTGTTTGCGCGATGCCGGTTTAAAACCGACAGATGTTGATGGAGTAAATATGCACGGAACATCAACTCCGCTTGGTGATATCGCAGAATCTAAAGCAATTTTAGAGGTTTTTGGTGAACACGCCTATACAATGAACTTGAATTCAACAAAATCAATGACCGGGCATTTATTAGGTGCAACCGGCGCTATAGAAGCTATATCTTGTATTTTGGCAATTCAACATGGAATCGTTCCTCCAACAATTAACCATTTTACCGATGATGAAAACATTGACCCTAAACTAAACTTTACGTTTAACAAAGCACAAAAACGCGATGTTAAGGTTCTAATGAGTAATACGTTTGGTTTTGGCGGACACAATGCTTGTGTTTTAGTTAAAAAATTAGAAAACTAATTAAGCATGAATTGGCTTAAAAAAATACTGACAAAAAAATCCCCTATTAATGATAGCGGGATTTTTTGTTCAGAAATTTCGAAAATAATCGAATACAAGCCAAAAAATCCGTTGCTTTTTGAAACCGCGTTTACACATCGTTCGCTTAACAAAATCGGTATAACAGGCGAACCTTTAAATTACGAGCGTTTGGAGTTTTTGGGTGATGCTATTTTAGGATCGGTCATTGCGGCGTTTTTATATAAAAATGCTCCAAAAGGCGATGAAGGTTACCTTACCCAAATGCGATCGAAAATCGTTAACAGATCGTACCTAAACAGCATTGGCAAAAAACTGCATTTGATTGATTTGGTTCGAACAAAAGCCAATATCCACAACTTTGGCGATAACATCAACGGTAATTTGTTAGAAGCTTTAATCGGCGCCATTTATGTTGATTGCGGATTTACTGCCTGCGAAAAATTCATCTACAAAAATATCTTGATCGATTTTAAAGATCTGGAACATCTGGAAAATAAAATATCAAGCTACAAAAGTCTTTTTATTGAATATTGCCAGAAAAACAAATGTACTTTTAAGTTTGAAAACTGCGACGATAACGGAAAAGACAACGTAAAACATTTCTACATAAAACTGTATTTTAACGAAGTGGTTATTGCACGTGCACGCGCCACAAGCAAGAAAAAGGCCGAAGAAAAAGCGGCTCATCGCGCCTACTTTGCATTGCAAAATCAAATACAGCATCATTAAAAAATGATTAAATATTGCGTTTCAGTCAATAATAGCATTTAAATTTTGTATTTTTGTTAAAGAATGACGCCGCAGAAAAAAAATACAAACGAAGTTTTACACAAACTGGATTTTATTGATGACGATAAGGACGATATTGTTCTAATTGCCATAAAATCTAACATGCCCGATTACAAAATGGCGTATTCTTTAAACAGATATTTGGGTGTGCAGTTTAAAAAAGTGCTTCCTGAAATATCGCTGACAGAAAATGTAACTGCTTTTTTTCGGAGTTTTTTGTATCAAGATCATAAAAACCATTTAATTTGGCGGTTGTTCGAAAACAAATCGAATTATACAGAAAATGATACCGACGAAGGGTACTCTTTGTTTAAAAACAACGAAGATTTGTTTGCAGCAACGCATTATCTGATACCCGAATGGAAAAATATAGACTTTTTTATTCTGATTGAAAACACTGATTTTTTGTTTGACACAGACAATTTGTTAGAAAAACTTCAAAACATAAAGAACATATCTACCCAATTTGTTGTTGATATTGATTCTTTAAATATAAAATCACAAAAAAATTTAATTTTTTAATATGTTACCAAGAAAAAAAACAAAAATAGTCGCAACCTTAGGTCCGGCTTGCAGCACCAAAGAGATAATTAAACAAATGATTGAATCTGGTGTAAATGTTTTTAGAATTAACTTTTCGCACGCAGATTATTTTGACATTGAGGATAAGGTTAAAATTATTCGCGAGTTAAACGACGAATTTAACTACAACACTTCTATATTAGCCGATTTACAAGGTCCAAAATTACGCGTAGGCGTAATGAAAGATGAAGTTGTTCTTAAAAAGGGAGATATTATTACTTTTTCTACCAAAGAAGAATTTTTAGGCACAGCCGAAAAAGTGTACATGACCTACAAAAGTTTCCCTCAAGATGTAAATCCAGGTGAAAGTATTTTGTTAGACGATGGTAAACTTATTTTCACGGTGTTAGACACAGATGGTATTCATGAAGTTAGAGCCGTTGTTGTACAAGGTGGTCCGTTGCGATCTAAAAAAGGAGTAAACTTACCTAACACAAAAGTTTCGTTACCGGCTTTAACAGAGAAAGATATTAAGGATGCTCTTTTCGCGATTAAATTAAGCGTAGATTGGATTGCGCTTTCTTTTGTAAGGACAGAAGACGATTTAGAAGATTTACGTTTATTGATTGAAGAACATTCTGATCATAAAATTCCGATTATTGCTAAAATTGAGAAACCGGAAGCGGTTGCAAACATCAATAAAATTGTATCGCATTGCGATGGTTTAATGGTTGCTCGTGGCGATTTGGGTGTTGAAATCCCAGCACAAGAAGTTCCCTTGATTCAAAAGCAATTGGTTCATAAGGCAAAATACGCTCGTATTCCAGTTATTATTGCCACACAAATGATGGAAACAATGATTACCAGCTTAACACCTACCCGTGCCGAAGTGAACGACGTTGCAAACTCTGTAATGGATGGAGCTGATGCGGTAATGCTTTCAGGAGAAACATCGGTGGGTAATTATCCTGTTCAGGTAATCGAAAAAATGACACAGATTATTAACAGTGTAGAAAATTCTGAACTGATTAAATTACCTGTTAACGATCCTAAAATTAAAACCAAGCGTTTTATTACCAAATCTATTTGCTACCATGCAGCCATTATGGCAAACGATATTGAAGCAAAAGTTATTAATACATTGACCAATTCTGGCTACACCGCGTTTCAAATCTCGGCTTGGCGACCAAATGCACATATTTTAGCGTACACATCAAACAAAAATATGCTTACGCAGTTAAGTTTACTTTGGGGTGTTACTGCTTTTTGGTACGATAAATACGAAAGCACCGATGTTACCATTGAAGACATTAACCAGATAGCGAAAGATTACAATTACGTAACTGAAGGCGATTATACGATTAATTTAGCGTCGATGCCTTTAAACGAAAAAGGAATGGTAAACACGATTCGAGTTTCTGAAATTGAGTAATAAAAATTTATTAAATACATTAAAAAGTCATTCTTAACCGAGAATGGCTTTTTTGCTTGCAAAAGGGATTGAAGTGGAAATCCTTTTTGTGAGGAACGAACAAAAAGATTGTAACGTAAAGCCCGACCCGCAGGGATTTGCCCAAATAAAAAATAGACCAATAAAAAAGCTGAAAGTAACTACTATACTTTCGGCTTTTTTGATTTTTAAAATTGAAAGAAAGCTAGAGATTTATTGATATAATCTTCAATTATTTCATTACAAAAATCACTTGAAGTAACGGATAAATCAATTAAATAGATTTATCTAAAATAAAGCACCAAAAACAAGTTTACAATTTGTGAACATTTTTTTTATCTTTGTATTATGAAAGTTTTAGTTAAAAGAACCTTACATTATTATATCGCTAAGTATCAATTAGCCGAAAAATCCTTAATTGCCTGGGAAAACGAGTTCTCTAAAACAACATTTAAAAATTTCAATGAAATTAAAAGTGTCTATCGAAATGCAAGTATCGTAGGTAGTAACAGGGTTGTTTTTAATATAAAAGGCAATGATTTTAGACTTGTTGTTTCGGTTAATTTTACACAACAAGCTTGTTATGTTATTTGGTTTGGAACACACAATGAATACGACCAAATTAATGTAGAAACAGTAAAATATGATGTAAATATCAATAACTTCAAACAAAACAAATGATTATGAATTGGACTATTTTAAAAACAGAAGAAGATTACAACAAAGCAAACGAACGATTAATGGAATTGTTTGATGCGGATTTAAATACAGCTAAAAATGACGAGCTTGCACTACTCATTTTGTTGATCGAAGATTATGACAACAAGCATTATGTTTTGCCGCAAATGGATATTTTGGATATTATAAAAGAAAAAATGCAAGAGCAAGGACTTAAATACCAAGATTTAGAACCAATCATTGGCAGCAAAGGCTATGTTTCTTCTATACTTTCAGGCAAAAGAGCATTAACGCTTAAAATAGCTAAACGCTTACGAGATTATTTTAATTTACCCGCAGAATTATTTTTACAAGCTTAAATAAAAAACGACTATTCTTAACTGGGAATGGCTTTTTTGTTTGCAAAAGGGATTACCCTTCGACAAGCTCAGGGAACACATTTGAAAATCCTTTTTGTGAGGAACGAACAAAAAGATTGTAACGTAAAGCCCGATCCGCCTCGGCGGAATTGCCCAAATAAAAAATAGACCAATAAAAAAGCCCCGAATAAATTCGAGGCTTTTTTGTATAAAATAATGAGATTATTTTTTCTTTTTTGCTCCTTTTTCTGCTTTTGCAGCTTCTTGAGCAGCTTTCATTGCAGCACGAGAGATACGTACTTGTGCAATTACTGTATTGTCTGGTTGTAACAATTTAAAGTTGTTTGTTGGCAACTTAGTAATGTACAATTTGTTACCCATTTCTAATTCTGTAATATCAGCTTCTACGAAATCAGGTAAGTTTGCTGGTAAAGCACGTACTTTTAATTTACGTTGGTTTAAACGTAAAACACCACCTGCCATAACACCTTTACTGTTACCTACAACTTTTACAGGAACATCCATAGTAATTTCTTTGTCAGCGTGTAACTGGTAGAAATCGATGTGTAAAATTTTGTCTGATACCGGATCAAACTGAATGTCTTGTAAAATAGCGTCAACTTTTTTAGCACCTAAATCAATTGCAACAGTGTGTACGTTTGGAGTATACACTAAGCTTTTGAATGCTTTTTCTTCAGCTGTAAAATGTACTGGTTGCTCTCCTCCGTAAACTACGCAAGGAACCAATCCAGCATTACGTGCGGTTTTAGTAGCTACTTTACCCACGCTTTCTCTTTCTTGTCCTTTAATTGAAATTGATTTCATTTTAAATATATAAAAATTAATAAAAAATTACATGATAAATTTATCACTGATCGATGTGTTGTTTTGTACCATGTGCATTACATCTGCAAATAATTCGGCACAGCTTAACACTCGTATTTTGCTGCTTTCTTTTTTCAACGGTATAGAATCGGTTACGATTAATTCTGTTAACGATGAGTTTTCTATTTTCTCTACTGCATTGCCCGATAAAATGGCATGTGTACAAATTGCACGTACGCTTAAGGCTCCGCGTTCCATCATCACATCGGCAGCTTTTGCTAATGTTCCTCCGGTATCTATCATATCGTCAACCAAAATAACATTTCTCCCGTTTACGTCACCAATCAATTCCATAGTGTCGATAACATTGGCTTTTTTACGCTGTTTGTAACAAACAACAACTTCGCTTTCTAAATATTTAGCATAAGCATACGCACGTTTAGATCCGCCCATATCCGGTGATGCTATGGTTAAATTCTCTAAACCTAATGATTGTACATAAGGCAAGAAAATAGTTGATGCATACAAGTGATCTACCGGTTTTTCAAAGAACCCTTGTATTTGATCGGCATGTAAATCCATGGTCATTACACGAGTTGCACCAGCGGTTTCTAACATTTTAGCTACTAATTTTGCACCTATTGGCACACGTGGCTTGTCTTTACGATCTTGACGTGCCCAACCGAAATAAGGAATTACAGCGGTAATGTGACGAGCAGATGCACGTTTTGCAGCATCGCACATTAACAACAATTCCATTAAGTTATCGGCGCTTGGAAAAGTAGAACATACTAAAAACACACGTAATCCACGAATAGACTCTTCAAACGACGGTTGAAATTCACCATCACTGTAATGCGAAAATGTTACGCGTCCTAATGCTACACCGTAATATTTTGCAATTTTTTCTGCTAATACTGTACTTTGCGAACATGCAAATACTTTTGCTTCAGGTTCAAAGTAACTCATTGTTGCTTAATTTAGTAGTTATTATTGTTAGTTATATTGTGGGTGCAAATTTAAAAATAATTTTAATGATACCGCATTTTTTTTGACATTTTATTTGTTTTAAATAATTTTGTGTTTACATTTGCATCACAATTTCAAGCAAAAGCCTGAGTGGCGGAATTGGTAGACGCGCACGACTCAAACTCGTGTTCTTCGGAGTGTGGGTTCGATTCCCACCTCAGGTACAGAAAGCTCAACTGCAAAGTTGGGCTTTTTTGTTATTCAACCCATACACTTTGCAATGCCGTAGAATCTAATATCCTTAAATTTAATATTCTACTAAAATGTATTGCCATTTTAAAAGCATCATTTTTATCTTCTGATTTATAAAAAGTAATATACCTACTTCCGTCATAAAACAAATTAATAAGATAAACTTCATCTCTCATTACCGTTGAAGCGGTTGCTACGCTTATCTTCTTACCTTCTATTGTTTTAAAAACCGTAATATAATCAAACGTAGGTAATTTTTGCCATTTACCTATATGGATCCCAAAAACCGATTTAATATTTCGATACATCTTTTGTTCAAAATCAATTTGTGATCCTTCTGTAATCAACATACAAAAACCAATCACACTAAAAACCAATCCAAAAAACAAATGGATATAAATAAGGAAGTACAAACCCGAAATAAAAAGCAGTAAAGAAATAAAGTATTTTGTAAACGATCTTTTACGTAAATAAGTAATTTTGTTCATAATTTAAAACTTAACATTAGTTGGTCTAAATATAATAAGTATTTTCCTTATTTTTATGATATATAAATACGTATCAACATGAAAAAAGACCAATTAAAGAAAAAGCTAAAAGAGCAAAATAAGCAGTTAAAAAAACAAAAATCGGTTATAAAATCGTATAAAAAATTATTGGGAGAGTACGAAGATCTTTCAAAAAGAATGAAAAAGAACATTAAAAAGTTTGAATCATTATTAGAAGATATTGAAGTTGAAGAAGAACTAACCGAAGAAGAAATCGATCAAATCATGAGTCAGTTTGCAGAGGAAAATGATGAAGACCAAGATCAAGAATCTGACACTAATAATGAAAAATAATATAAAGAATCCTCATAACAGAGGATTCTTTCTTTAACAATACGCCCGAATTACCTAACCAATGCAAAACAACCAAGGAATTTCTGTTAACGATGCTATTAAAAAATTAGAATATTACTGTTCTTACCAAGATCGGTGTTATAAAGAAGTCACAGCTAAATTAAAATCGTTAGGCATGTTTCAAACCGCAATTGACTATATTTTAGATCATTTGGTTGCAAACAACTTTTTAAACGAAGAGCGGTTTGCCAAAAGTTTTGCCAGAGGTAAGCACAGGTTTAAACATTGGGGCAAACGCCGTATAGAACAAGAATTGAAATTTCGAGACATATCTTCCTATAACATTAAAACCGCCTTAAAAGAAATCGAAACCGACTATTTAAGCAACTTTTATACCCTTGCAGAAAATAAGTGGAACAACATTAAAGAAACTTCATTAGAAAAGAAAAAACGCAAATGGGTCGATTTTTTAATGCGTAAAGGCTACGAAAGTAATTTAATCTTAGATCTTTTAAAAGATTTACAATAACCCCTGCATTTGTAGGAGTTTTTTTTATGATTAATTTAACCGCTACCGCTACAGGTCGGGCTTTCGCGAGTCTCTTTTTGTTATGTACCCTGAGCCTGCCGAAGGGCAACAATCGCTGCATCCCTATTCAATTACGTCGAGCTTTAGCCCAATGTTACCAAACAATAAACAATCGGCTTTAGCCAAAATTGCTGTATAAAGTAAATTGTATTACTGTATATCTTAAGAATAAAACCTGTATAAATCTGTGAGATCTGTGGTTAAAAACCAAAAAAAAGTCCTTTACTTTTCAGTAAAGGACTTCTAAAAAAAGGCGGCGACATACTCTCCCACATTAAGATGCAGTACCATCTGCGCAATCGGGCTTAACTTCTCTGTTCGGAATGGGAAGAGGTGAGCCCCGATGCTATAACCACCTTAAGCTTTTT